>NZ_JABBJN010000110.1 GCF_012928505.1 Achromobacter sp. Bel
CGCTACGCCGCTTCATGGCGCGTCCGCCTTGGGTTGTCCGGCAAACCAGTCCGCGATACGGATGATCTCGGCATCGGTGTAGCCCCGGGCGATCTGGCCCATGACGCCGGCCTCCGAGGCAGCGCCCGCCAACGTGCGCATGCGCGTGGCGATCCAATCCGCGGCAAGGCCATCCAGTGGCGGGATGGCAGACGCCGGTCGCGCCGATGGCGCGTGGCAGGAAATACAGGAAGCCGCCCAGGCTTGGGCTTGCGGGTCATTGCCTGCGGCCCAGGCTGGCGCGGCGCCGATCATCGCCAGCAGCGCGCAGGCCGCGCTGAGGGGCCATGCCGCGACGAGCTGAGGGCGACGGGGCAAGACGGGCATGAGTGGGGCCGTTCCTGAAAGCGTCCGCGCGTAGCGCAGCGAAATGGCGGCAGGCAGGGCGACGCATCGCCCCTGGCCGCGGGCCGCCCAGTATGTCCTTGACGGCGCTACGCGCGCAAGCGCGGAATCCTCTTAGCCGCTACGCCGTCCACAGATGCTGTGCCGCATAGGCGCGCCAGGGCCGCCATTGCTCGGACCGGGCCAATAACTGCGCAGGCGTGACTTCCCGAGATTCCAGTTTCTCCAGCGCGCGGATCAAGCCGATGTCGGCCGAGGGGAATGCGTCCGGTTCGCGCAGTTGGCGCAAGGCGATATATTGCGCCGTCCATTCCCCCACGCCGCGGATCTGTCGCAGGCGCGCGATAGCTTCTTCCAGCCCGGTGGCCGCGTCGAACAAGTGTTTGTCGGCGACGGCGGCGGCGCCCACGGCCGATAGCGTGGCGGCGCGGCTGCGGGGCATGCCTAGCCAGCCCAGTTCGGCCGCGGCGACGACGGCGGGTTCGGGGAAGACATGGGTCAGCGCGCCTTCGGGCTGTGCCAAGGGCGCGCCGTGCGCCGCTACCAGTTTGCCGGCCAGGCGGATGGCGGCGGCCACCGTGATCTGCTGTCCCAGGACGGCGCGCATCGCCAGTTCGAAACCGTCCCACGCGCCGGGCACGCGCAGGCCGGGCCGGGCCTGGATCAGGGATGTCATGACCGGGTCGCCGGCGAATTGCGCGGCGATGGCGATGGGGTCGCTGGCCAGGTCGAATACGCGGCGCACTCGCGCGATGATCGCGGGCAGCGCTTGCAGGCGGGGAAAGCGAACGGTGACCTGCAAGGCGTTGCCGGTGCCCGGGCGCACGGTGACCGTGCCCTGATGGCCGTCCAGGCTGACGGTGCGCGCGTAGCTGTCTTCAGTGACGAGTTCGATGCCGGGAATGGCGCGCAACCGCAGGAAGGCCAGCATGGCGTCCCAGTCGTAGGGGGGGCGATAGCGCAGCAGCAGCTTGATTTCGCCGTGCTGTCCGGCGGACACCTCGGGCTGCTCGGAGCGGCGCAGTTCGCCGGGCGCGCGGTCGAACAGGTCCAGGAAAATCTCGTTGAAGCGGCGGATGCTGCCAAAACCTGAAGCGAAGGCGATTTCCGCCATCGGCAGGCGGGTTTCGTGGATCAGCTGCTTGGCCAGCAGCACGCGGCGCGTCTGCGCCACCGCCACGGGCGATGCGCCCAGATGCTGGCGGAACTGGCGGCGCAGCTGGCGTTCGCCTACGCCCAGGCGCTGCGCCAACGCGTCCACGCCGTCGTCGTCCAGCGCGCCCAGTTCAATCAATTGCAGCGCGCGCGCCACGCTGTCGGGCAGTTCGTGTCCCGGTCCCAACTCCGGCGCGGTTTCCGGCCGGCAGCGCAGGCAAGGGTGGAATCCGGCCTCTTGCGCCGCAGCCGCCGTCGAGAAGAATATGACGTTTTTCGACAGCGGGGTGCGCGCGGGGCAGACCGGGCGGCAATAGATCCGGGTCGTCTTGACGGCCGTGAAGAAGCGGCCGTCGTAACGGGCGTCGCGCACCTGGATGGCGCTGTAGCAGGCGTCGTGGTTCAGTTCCATGCTGTGATACTAACGCCGCGCCGAGGACCGGATCTAGCGGTTTTCGGACACGGTTGTGAGGCGCACACTGATGTCCGAAAACCGCCAGTCTAGGGGCCGGGCGGGATTTATATTGACGCCATCGAGACGTCACCAGGAGCCGGCCATGCCGATCCACACATTCTCTTTGGAGCGCGTTGCCACGCCGTTGGGCCAGATGCTGGTGCTGACGGACTCGCAACAGCGCCTGCGCGCGGTCGATTGGGAAGACTATGAGACGCGCATGGTCACGCTGCTGCGCCGGCAGTACGGGAAAGACGCGGTGCAGGTGCAGGACGCGGTGGGCGCCTCGGCGGCGCGGCGGGTGCTGGAGGCGTACTTCGACGGCGACGTGGCCGCCATCAACGACTTTCCCGTGGCGCTGGGCGGCACCGACTTCCAGCGGCAGGTCTGGCTGGCGTTGCGCGGTATCGCGGGTGGGCAGACCGTCAGCTACGGCAGCCTGGCCGGCCGCATCGATCGGCCGACGGCCGTGCGCGCGGTGGGGCTGGCCAACGGCGCCAACCCGGTCGGCATCGTGATCCCGTGCCACCGGGTGATCGGCGCCAACGCGTCGCTGACCGGCTACGGCGGCGGGCTGCACCGCAAGCGCTGGCTGCTGGAACACGAGGCCAGGCATTCGACGCGCTGAGCGCCACTTTCAACTCCAGGTTAAAGATGTTGTGAATTCCGGCGCAGTCCGTGGCGCCTCTCCTCAGTAAAGTGCCGACAGACCCTTATCAGCAAGGAGCCTGTCGGCCCATGAAGACTTATCGCATCGCAACCATTCCCGGCGACGGCATCGGCAAGGAAGTCATTCCCGCTGGCCAGCGCATCCTGCAAGCGCTGGCCAGCCAGAACGGCTTGCGCTTCGAGTTCCAGGATTTCGACTGGGGTGGCGACTACTACCGCAAGCATGGCGTGATGATGCCGGCCGACGGGCTGGACGCGCTACGCGACAAGGACGCGATCCTGTTCGGGTCGGCAGGGGATCCCGACATCGCCGACCACATCACCCTGTGGGGCCTGCGCCTGAAGATCTGCCAGGGCTTCGACCAATACGCCAACGTGCGTCCCACGCGGATCCTGCCCGGCATCGACGCGCCGCTCAAGCGCTGCACGCCCGAACAGCTGAACTGGGTGATCGTGCGCGAGAACTCTGAAGGTGAATATTCGGGGGTGGGCGGCCGCGTGCATCAGGGGCACCCCATCGAAGCTGCCACCGACGTGTCCATCATGACGCGTGCGGGTGTCGAGCGCATCCTGCGCTTTGCGTTCGGGCTTGCGCAGTCGCGTCCGCGCAAGCTGCTGACGGTCGTGACCAAATCGAACGCGCAGCGCCACGCGATGGTGATGTGGGACGAGATCGCGCTGCAGATCAGCCGCGAATTCCCGGACGTGACGTGGGACAAGGAATTGGTGGACGCCGCTACCGCGCGCATGGTCAACCGCCCGGCGTCGCTGGACACCATCGTGGCGACCAACCTGCACGCCGACATCCTGAGCGATCTGGCCGCGGCGCTGGCTGGCAGCCTGGGCATCGCGCCTACGGGCAATATCGATCCGGAACGCCGCTACCCGTCCATGTTCGAGCCCATCCACGGGTCGGCCTTCGACATCATGGGCAAGGGGCTGGCGAACCCGGTGGGCACGTTCTGGTCGGTCGTCATGCTGCTTGAGCACTTGGGCGAAAACGCTGCCGCCGCACGCGTGATGCAGGCGATAGAAAGCGTGACCGCGAATCCCGCCCTGCATACCCGCGACCTGGGCGGCGTCGCGACGACGGAACAGGTGACGGCGGCGGTCTGCGCGCAATTGGCGGCAGGGGGACAGGCCCGGGCCGCGTAAGCGGGAAAGTCCCGGACGCGGCGCCTGATGGCGATACCCGCAAGCAACAGCCGGCAGCACTACCCCGATACCCGACCCAAGGCATAAGACCACGGGCGGCTTCCGGTGACACAACAAGAAGCGAAGTCCATTCGTATCCCAAGGAGACAAGCATGTCCAAGCAAGCCTTACGCGCGCGCGCCCTGGCGTTCGCGTGCCTGTTGAGCCTGCCCCTGGCGGGCGGCGTCGCGGTGGCGCAGACCTATCCCACGCGGCCGGTGAACCTGATCGTGCCGTTCCCGGCCGGCGGCACGACCGACGTGCTGGCCCGCGCGCTGGGGCAGGAACTGGCCAAGCGCCTGGGCCAGCCGGTGGTGGTGGAGAACAAGCCGGGCGCGGGGTCGACCCTGGGCGCGGACTATGTGGCCAAGGCCGCGCCCGACGGCTACACGCTGCTGATGGGCGCGGTGCACCACACCATCGCCACCAGCGTCTACAAGAGCCTGCACTACGACTTCCAGAAGGACTTCGCACCCGTGACGACGGTGGCGCTGGTGCCCAACGTGCTGGTGGTCAACCCGAAAGTGGACGCGAAAAATGTGCAGGGGCTGTTGACGTTGGCGCGGGCCGCGCCGGGCAAGCTGACCTACGGGTCCAACGGCATGGGCACCGGCCAGCACCTGATCGGCGCGCAGTTCGAACGTGAAGGCCATGTGCAGTTGCTGCACGTGCCGTACAAGGGTAGCGGCCCGTTGACGTCCGACCTGCTGGGCGGCCAGATCGACATGTCGTTCGACACCATCACGCCGGTGCTGGCGCATATCCAGAGCGGCAAGCTGCGCGCACTGGCCGTGACCACCAATCAGCGGTCGGCGGCGCTTCCCGACGTGCCCACGATGGAAGAGGCGGGGTTGAAGCCGTTCAACATGGGGACGTGGTTCGGCGTATTGGCGCCGGCGGCGGTCCCGAAGGACATCGTGACGACACTGAACGCCGAGATGGTGGCCATCATCAAGTCGCCGGACTTCTCGCGCCGCATGGCGGAGATCGGCGCGGTGCCTGTCGGCGACACGCCGGCGCAGATGCGGGCCCGGATAGGGACCGACACCGAGAATTACGCCAAGCTGGTCAAAGACGCAAAGGTCGCGATTAACTGAGGCCGGCCGCTCAACTGCGGCCGGTCGGTCAGGCGCGGATCCAGCCCCGCGCGATCGGCAGGGCCAGCAGCTTGCGATAAACGCCTTGCAGGGCCCGCGTCAGCGGCGCGCCGGCGCGGTTCCATACCCGTGCCGCGACGCCCGCCGCGACCGGCGCCAGGATCAGGCCGCCCACGATGTCCAGCGGGAAATGCACGCCCAGGTACACGCGCGACGTGCCGACCACGGCGGCGGCCAGCAGCGTCGCCCAGCCCCATCCTGCCCAGCGGCGGTCGAAAATCAGCGCCCACGCGAAAGTGGCGATGATGATGGTGTGGTTGCTGGGGAACGACGACGTCGCCTTGTGCGGGAAGAACGCCTGCCCCAGGCCGATCGCGAAGGGGCGCGGATGCGGCCACAGCGCGCCGCACAGATAGCTGGCGAACAACGCCACGGCGATGCTTGCCAACACCTTCAGCGCCAGGCTGCGTTGCGCCTCGCCGCCCCACAACCACAGCGCCGCCAGCGCCGCCGGCACCAGCAGGATCAGCTGATTGGCCACCAGCATGGCGGCGTGAATGCGCCAGGCAGGGGTGGCCGGGGCGGCGTTTATCAGAAGAAAAAGGGAGCGGTTGAAGCCTTCCAGGAAATCCATGGCACGTCATCACAGCGTAATAATCAATAGCCGCGATGGTAAAGAGCGTTCCCGTCAATCCGCTTACAAAAGGCGCCGTCCGCGCACGCTTTTACTTCTGGATGCGTTTGCCGTCGGCATTGATGACAAGCTCGCCGTCTTCCTTCGTGAACGCGCCCTGTTGCGGCGCCGGCAGGATGTCCAGCACGAGTTCGCTGGGGCGGCACAGGCGGGCGCCCAGCGGCGTCGATACGAAGGGGCGGTTCAGCAGGATCGGGTGCTGTTCGATGGCGTCCAGCAGTGCGTCGTCCGGCAGGGAAGCATTGTCCAGGCCCAGCTCCAGATAGGGCGTGCCCTTTTCGCGCAGCGCGTCGCGCACGCTGATCCCGGCCTGCTTGAACAAGGCCTTCAGGGTGGCGCGGGACGGGGGCGTTTCCACATATAGCACCACGTTCGGCTCGATGCCGGCGTTTCGGATCATGGCCAGCGTATTGCGGGACGTGCCGCACTTGGGGTTGTGATAAATGGTGACGTCGGACATGGTGGCTCCTTGATGCGGGGTTTCGTCTGCAAGAGGGTGAGCATAGTGCATCCGCCGCGCGCCATCAGGCGCGCAGCTTCCTGCCCAGCCGGCGCCAGCCGATGACCACGCCCGTCAGGCTCAGGGCGGCGCCGCCCAGGCTCAGGAAGATCAGCAGCGCATCCCATAGCGGGCGGCGCGACAACAAGCCAGTCCAGTCCCAGCTGTGCAGGAAGGCGAACAGCCAGCGGCTGACCCGGTTGCTGCGGTCCTGGCGGCCTTGGATCAGGCCGGTGCGGGGATCCAGATAGACCCACGAGGCCTGGGGATTGTCGTAGACGAGACGCCAGACGGGCAGGGGTTTTTCAATATGACCCAGCATCGCATGTTCGTCGCGCGCGTAGTAATAGAAATCATAAGCGTGCAACACCTGCACCTCGCGCAGCGCAGCGCCTGGCAGCAATTGCGCGGCCGCTTGACGCAGTGCCGTGTCGGTGAAGGCATACGGCCTTGCCTGGGTGGCCGACAGCACGTGCGGCGCACCCGCCGCGCCGCGTGCCAGCACCACGTCCTGTCCGGCGGCGCGCGTCCAGGCG
>NZ_JABBJN010000111.1 GCF_012928505.1 Achromobacter sp. Bel
TTCGGCTTGCTTGCGGTCCGCCAGCAGCACATAGGCGCCCTCGTCCACGAAGCGCCGCGCAATCGCCAGCCCGATGCCGCCCGCCGCGCCGGTGACCAGCGCTACCTTGTCCTGCAATTTCATTTCAGACTCCCACGTAGGCGGCCACCAGGTCGGGCCGCGCTGACAATTCCACTGAACTGCCGCGCCACACCGTCGTCCCCTTGTCCAGGATGACGTTGTGGTCGGACAGCCGCAGCAAGGCCGTGGTGTTCTTGTCCACCACGATCATCGCCAAGCCTTCCGCCTTCAACTGCGCCAGCACGCGCCAGATCTCGGCCCGCACGACGGGCGCCAGGCCTTCGGTGGCCTCGTCCAGCACCAGCAGGCTGGGGTTGGTCATCAGCGCGCGCCCCAGCGCCAGCATCTGCTGTTCGCCGCCCGACAGTTGCGTGCCCAGGTTGGCGCGGCGTTCCTGCAGCCGGGGAAACAGCGCATAGACGCGCGCCAGCGTCCAGGCCGGGGCGCGGCCTCGATCGTTGGCGGTGGCCACCAGATTTTCTTCGACGGTCAACGTGGGGAAAATCTGGCGCCCTTCCGGCACCAGCGACAACCCCAGCCGTCCGATCCGGTACGGCGCCATGCCGCGCAACGAACGGTCCCCGTACTGGATGCTGCCCTGGCTGGCGGGCAGCAGGCCGAACAGGCATTTGATGACCGTGCTTCGGCCCATGCCGTTGCGGCCGATCAGCCCCACCACTTCGCCCTGCCCGACGGCCAGGTCCACGCCGAACAGCGCCTGGCAATGGCCGTAGCCCGCCGTCAATCCGCGTATTTCCAACATCGCGGCTCTCCTTCAAGCGTCGGCGTCGTCGCCCAGATAGGCGCGGCGAACGTCGGGGTGGTTGCGGATCGCGTCGGCCGAGCCGGTCGCGATGACCTTGCCGTAAACCAGCACGCTGATGCGGTCGGCCAGCGCGAAGACGGCGTTCATGTCGTGTTCCACCAGCACGATGGTGTAGCGGCCCTTCAGGCTTTGCAGCAAGGCGATGACGCCGGCGCTTTCGGCTGCGCTCATGCCTGCCATCGGCTCGTCCAGCAACAGCACGGACGGCTGGCCCGCCAGCGCCATGGCGATCTCCAGTTGACGGCGCTGCCCGTAGGCCAGGCTTTCCACCGGTGACTCGGCCACCGCGTCCAGACCGCAGGCGCGCAACGCCTCGCGCGCCGCGTCCATCACATCGGCGCAATCGCGCAGCGCGGTCCAGGCCGACAGCCTGCGACGGCGCTTGCGCAACGCCGCCAGGCACGCGTTCTCCAGCACCGTGTAGCTATCGAACACCGACGTCACCTGATACGAGCGCAGCATGCCCAGCGCCACGCGTTCCTGGACGGTGGCCCGCGAGACATCCGCCGCGCCCAGGCTGACCGAACCGCCGTCGGGCCGCAGTTCGCCCGACAGCAGATTGATCAGCGTGGTCTTGCCCGCGCCGTTGGGGCCGATCAGTGCGTGCAGCTCGCCGGGCGCGACATCCAGCGACACGCCATCCGTGGCGGCCAGCCCGCCAAAACGGCGGACCAGATCGCGGGTGGCCAGCGCAGCTGGCGCCGTCATCGCCGCCGCCGTCATACCGAGGCCTCCTTGATCTGCGCCTTGCTGCCGGGAGCCTTTTTAATGGACGGCCCGTCCGCCGGGACTTGTTTCAACGGCGGCGCATCGGCTGGCGCCAGCCGTGGCCAGCGCAGCCACGCCAGCGAGCGGCCGTAGCCACCCCGGGCCAGCATCGCGATCACCACCACCACCGGTCCCATCAGCAGCATCCAATGCTGCGTCACGCCCTTGAAGGCCTCTTCCAGCAGCAGGTACGCCACCGCGCCGAAGATCGGGCCCAGCACATTGCCCAGGCCGCCGATCACCACCATGACGATCAGTTCGCCGGATACCGGCCACGACATGTAGCTGGGCGAGGCGAAGGCGGTCAGGTTGGCCAGCAACAGGCCCGCGATGCCGGTCAGCACGCCCGAGGCCACATAGGCCGTCAGCCGCACGCCGAACACCGAATAGCCCAGCGCGTCCACGCGGCGCGGATTGGCGTGCGTGGCGCGCAGGATCATGCCGAACGGCGACCGCCGCAGCCGCAGCATGCCCAGACTGGCCGCCAGCAGCAGCGCCCAGGCGGCCCAATAGACCGGCTGGCTGCCGCCCAGATCGAACAGGCCGAACGCGCTGGCCTCGTAGATGTTCAGCCCATCGTCGCCGCCGTACTCGCGCAGGCTCACCGCCAGAAAATAGAACATCTGCGCAAAGGCCAGCGTAATCATGATGAAGCCGATGCCCGAGGTGCGCAGGCACACCGTCCCGACCACCAAGGCGACCAGCGCGCAGACGACGATGCACACGGCCAATTGCGCCCAGCCGTTGCCGATGCCGTAAAAGCTCAGGATGCCCACGGCGTAACAACCCAGGCCCAGGAACATGGCGTGGCCGAAGCTGACCAGCCCGGCAAAACCCAGCACCAGGTTCAGCGCCAGCGCCGCCAGCGCGTAGATCAGGATGCGCGCGCCCAGCGTCACATAAAAGGGTTCGCCCAGCCACTGCGCCACGAGCGGGACGGCGGCCAGGACCAGGAACAGCAGTGGCAGCACCCAGCGCCGGTACGAAGATTCTTGCATGATGGATTGCCCTTGTTCAGTGGCACGCGGCTCAACGGCGCGCCGAAAAGACCAGGCCTTGCGGGCGAACCGCCAGCACCACGGCCATCAGTACGTAGATCAGCATCGACGCCAGCGCCGGCCCGACCGCATTGGCGACCGGCGCATCGAACACGGCGCGCAGCAGGTCCGGCAGAAAGGCCCGCCCCAGCGTGTCGATCATCGCGATCAGCAACGCGGCAATCAGCGTGCCCCGCACCGAACCGATGCCCCCCACCACGATGACCACCAGCGCCAGGATCAGCACCGGTTCGCCCATGCCCGACTGCACCGACAGGATCGGTCCCGCCAAGGCGCCGGCCACGCCGGCCAGCACCGACCCCAGCAGGAACAGCAGTGTCTTCAGCAAGTCGACGTTAGCGCCCAGCACGCTGGCAATGGGCGCGTTGCTGGCACCTGCGCGGATCAACATGCCGAAGCGCGTGCGCTGGATAAGGAACCACGCCCCCACGGCCACCAGGGCGCCGATCCCGATGATCATCAGCCGGTAGACGGGGTAATCGCTGCCGAACAGGCTGACCGCCCCCTCCAGTCCCTGCGGCACCGCGGCGTAATATGGCCGGCTGCCCCAGATGACCGAGGCGAGCTCGTTGAAGAACATCATGAGCCCGAACGTGGCCAGCACCTGGTACAGGTGGTCGTGCCGATACAGCGGGCGCGCGATCAGGCGTTCCAGCACCACGCCCACGAATCCGCTCCCCGCCACCGCGGCCAGGATGGAGAACGCGAACGACCCGCTGGCGTTATAGGCGGTGGCCCCCAGAAAGGCGCCGATCATGTACAGGGAACCGTGCGCCAGGTTGATGAAGTTCATGATGCCGAAGATCAGGGTCAGCCCCGACGACATCAGGAACAGCAACGCGCCCAGCTGCAGGCCATTGAGCAATTGCGACAACAGCAGCGATCCGTTCATCGGACGTCTCCCGAGGGCCGCCGGCCCATCACTTCAGCGGGCAGTCCGCCACGTAGGCGTCCTGATGGTCCGTCAGCACGGTGGCCAGCTGTTTCAGGCCGATGCCGTCGCCCTCTTTCACCACCTGGTACGCATACAGGTTCTGCACCGGCATGTTGTTGGTGTTGAAGCGGAACTTGCCGCGCACCGACGGGAAGGTGGCGCCCGCCGCCTTCACGGCCGCCGCCAGCGACTTGCTGTCGCCCACTTTTCCGCCTTGCGCGCGCACGGCCGCGTCCAGCAGGTAGGCCGCATCGTAGCCGCCCACGGCGTACTCCGAGGGCAGGCGGCCGTACTTGGCCTTGAAGGACTCGACGAACTTGCGGTTCTGCGGGTTGTCCAGCGTGGTCGCCCACGGCGTGCCGTAGATGGCGCCCACGGCCTGCTCTTTCAGCGCAGTCAGCGTGTTGGAGTCGATCAGGCTTTCCGAGAAGAACGGCAGCTTCTCCATCAGCCCCGCCTGGCGCAGCTGGCGCACGAAGTTCACGCCCACCCCGCCGGTATAAAAGGCAAAGAGCGCATCGGGCCCGGCCGACTGCATGCGCGAGATCTCGGCCGAATAGTCCAACTGCCCCAGCTGCGTATAGACCTCGTCGGCCGGCGCCGCGCCATAGAAACGCTTGAAGCCCGCCAGCTTGTCCTTGCCCGCCTGATAGTTGGCCGACATCAGGTAAGCGCGTTTGTAGCCCTGATCCTTGACGTACTTGCCCATGGCCTCCGACATGCTGTCGTTCTGCCAGCCCAGCACGAAGAGGTTCGGCAGGCACATGCGGCCGGCGATGGGGGCCGGCCCCGCATTGGTGGACAGTGCCACCACGCCGGACTCCTTGATGCGCCGCAGCTCGGCCATCAGCACATTCGAAAAGCCCAGCCCGACCATCACGTCGACCTTGTCCTTTTCGATGAATTTCTGCACGATCTGCGCGCCCACGTCGGGCTTGAGCTGATCGTCGTCACGGATCACCACCGCCTTCTGCCCGCCCAGGCTGCCGCCCAACTGTTCGATGCCCAGCATCAGCCCGTCGTACTGGTCCTGGCCCAGCGCCGCCTGCGGCCCGGACAACACGCCCGTAAAGCCTATGCGGATGTCGGCGCGCGCCGATTGCGGCGTAGCCACGACCAGGGCCGCCGCCGCAGCCAACGCGGCCAGGCCGCTCGGGATTGCTTGCATGAGATGTCTCCTTGGGGGTTGGGCGGCGGCGCCGTTCTGCGCGGCGCCTGCCTTGACGCGTCAGAGCTTCACGCAGACATTGCGCAGCTCGGTGTAGAACTCCAGCGAATGCACGCCGCCTTCGCGGCCGATGCCCGATTGCTTGGCGCCGCCGAACGCCGTGCGCAGGTCGCGCAGAAACCACGAATTGATCCAGCAGATACCCACGTCCAGCGCCGCGCCCAGGCGGTGGGCCGTGCCGACATTGCTGGTCCACACCGTCGCGGCCAGGCCGTAGGGCGTGGCGTTGGCCAGGGCGATGGCTTCCTCTTCCGTATCGAACGGGGCGACGTGGCAGCACGGCCCGAAGATTTCCTGCTGGATGACCGCGGAGGATTCCGGCAGGCCGGTCCACACGGTGGGCTGGATCCACGCGCCCGCAGCCAGGCCGTCGGGCATGTCCGGCACGCCACCGCCCGCCACCACCGTCGCGCCCTCTTCGCGGGCACGCGCGTAAAAGCTCAGCACCTTGTCGCGATGGCGCTGCGAAATCAGGGGGCCCAGGTTCATGCCCGGATCTTTGGGCCGGCCCAGCTTGAAACCGCGCGCCCGTTCCCCGAGCGCCGCGACGAAGCGCTCGAAGATGGGCCGCTGCACATAGACGCGCTCGGTGCCCAGGCAGACCTGTCCGGTGTTGTCGAACGCCGCGCGGGCGATGCCCGCCACCGCGCGGTCGAAATCGGCGTCCGCGAAGACGATGCCCGCGTTCTTGCCGCCCAGTTCGAACGACACGGGCCGCACGCCTACCGCGGCCGCCTGCATGATGGCTTCGCCGGTGCGGGTCTCGCCCGTAAACGTGATGCCGTCCACCAAGGGGTGGCGGCTGAGTTTTTCGCCTGCGGAACCGGGCCCGAAACCGTGGACCACGTTGTAGACGCCGGCCGGCACGCCGACCTCGTTCATGACTTCACCCAGCAGGGTAGCGGTGCCCGGTGTGTCTTCGGAAGGTTTGACCACGACCGTGTTGCCGCAGGCCAGCGCCGGCCCGACCTTCCAGGTCATCAGCAAGAGCGGCAGGTTCCACGGGCAGATCACGCCGATGACGCCGCGTGGCACGCGCACGCCGTAATTCAGCGCATGGCCGCCGTCGGGCGTTTCCAGGTCGAAGGTCTCGTTGGGGACGTTGCGGATCAGGTCCGCGAAGATCTTGAAATTGGCCGCGCCGCGCGGAATATCCAGATGGCTGGCCAAGTCGTACGGCTTGCCGGTGTCGGCGATCTCGGCGTCGACGAAATCGTCGAAGCGGCGGGTGATGCCGTCGGCCACCGCGTGCAGCAGCTCCACCCGCTGCTGCGTTTTCAGCTTGCCCCATGGGCCGCGCAACGCCGCCTTGGCCGCCCGCGCCGCGGCGTCGACTTCGGCGTCACCCGCCTCGTGCACCCGCCCGATCAGCCGGTTGTCGACCGGGTCGCGGTTGTCAAAGGTCTTTCCCGTTTCGACCCAACGGCCGTCGATGAAATTGCGGAAATCGGTCATTGCGCCCTCGGTTGTGACAGGTCGGCCAGCGCGCCCTCGGGGTCGCCGGCGGTCAGGAATTCCCACATGCGTTCATAGATGCGGCCAGTGCCCACCGCGCGGGCGGCGGCCTCTTTGGGCGACAGGACGGGCCCGCCGTCGGCCAGCCCCGCCGCGCGCAGTTGCCATTCGATCCGGGCCGCGTCTTCCAGATACCAGGTCAGCACGGTGGCATGCATCAGCGACTCGGCCGCCACGACGGCGCCGTTGCCGCGCATGGCGATCGCGCGGGCG
>NZ_JABBJN010000112.1 GCF_012928505.1 Achromobacter sp. Bel
CCCGCGCCGCCTTGACGCCGGCCGCGGCCGCCACCGAAGCCGCCCATCAGGCGGCCATGGACGGCTACCTGTATTTCTATCCCCTGGTCACGATGGACCTCACCCGACGCCAGTTCACCCATCCGTCACAGGGCGCCCAGGGCGCGCCGTCCAATGCCTTCCTGCATGTCCGCGCCCTGCCCCAGCCGGGCGCGGCCGCGCCATGGGCCAACCCCGACATGCTGCGCAGCACTGGCTGGCTGGACCTGACGGCCGGCCCCGTGGTGCTGTCGGTGCCAGACACCCAGGGACGGCTGTACACGCTGACCCTGCTGGACATGTGGACGGACGTGTTCGCCACGCTGGGCAAGCGCACCACCGGCACGGCCAAGGGCAATACGGTGATCGTGCCGCCAGGCTGGACCGGCACGCTGCCATCGGGCATGGCGCGCATCGACGCCCCCACGGCCCACGTCTGGGCGAAGGCCCTGATCCAGACCGGCGGTCTTGCGGACTACCCCGCGGTCAACGCCTTGCAGGACGGGTTCACGCTGACGCCGCTGTCGCAATGGAACCTGCCCGCCCAGTCGCAGCGCGTGAAGTCCGACCCAAACCTGGACCTGAAGATCCCGGTGCGCGAACAAGTCGAATCCATGCCCACCGACGCCTTCTTCACCTACGCGGCGGAGCTGCTGCGCAAGAACCCGCCGCACGCCACCGACCAACCCGTGCTGGCGCCGTTGCGCCGGGTGGGCTTGATCCCCGGCAGGACGTTCGACTTCGACCGCCTGGACCACCCCGCCAAGCAAGGCATGCGCCGGGGCCTGCGCGCGGGACGCGAGCGCATGGAAGCCGCAGCCGGCGGCACGCTGCGCGCCGTAAACGGCTGGCAGCAGGAAACGGCCAGCATCGGCGTGTACGGCAGCGCCTATCTGCGCCGCGCGCTGGCCGCCCAGGCGCAACCCGGTTCGGGCCTGCCCGAGGACCTGGCGGTGCTGCTGCTGGCGGCCGACAGCCAGGGCGCGCCGATCGATGGCGCGCACCGTTACGTGCTGCGCTTTGAAAGCGGCCAGTTGCCGCCCGCAGGCGCGCTGTGGTCGCTGGCCGCCTATGACGGCCAGGGCATGCCGGTGGCCAACATGCTGAACCGCTACGCGCTGGGTGACCGCGCGCCCTTGCGCTACAACGCCGATGGTTCGCTGGATTTGCACGTAAGCCACGCGCCGCCCGCCCCCGAAGACCAGGCCAATTGGCTGCCCGTGCCGGCCTCAGGGCCGGTAACGCTGCTGCTGCGCGTCTACGAGCCGGGCCCCGCGCTGCTGGACGGGTTGTGGATGCCGCCCCCGCTGGTGCGCGATGGGCCGCCACCGCCGGCGGAGGCGGCCCATCGCGAAGAAACCCTAGACGGCGCCGGAATGACGGCGCCATGACAGGCGCCTGCCGCTACCATAGGCGTTTTATTTCTGAATGATGAGCGCCCGCCATGGACGACGCCTTTAGCCACCAATTGTCGATGACCATCCTGATGACGCCGGACATGGCGAATTTTTCAGGGAACGTGCACGGCGGAACCATCCTCAAGTACCTGGACCAGGTGGCCTACGCCTGTGCCAGCCGGTACGCCGGCCAATATGTCGTAACCCTGTCCGTGGACCAGGTGGTGTTTCGCGAACCCATCCACGTGGGCGAACTGGTGACCTTCCTGGCGGCAGTGAACTACACCGGCCGCACCTCGATGGAGATCGGCATCAAGGTTGTTACCGAGGACATCCGCAAGAAACTGGTGCGCCATACCAACAGCTGCTATTTCACGATGGTGGCGGTGGACGACCAGGGCGCACCGACCGCCGTGCCGCCGCTTGCACCGCGCAACCTGGAAGAGAGGCAGCGCTTCGAGGCCGCGCGCCTGCGCCGCGAACTGCGGCAGGAAATGGAACGCCGCCACGACGAGATCAAGCGCGAGACCACGCACGACACCCCGGCCGCCTGAGCGCGCCGCGCCGGACAAAAAAAACCGAGCCCTACAGGCTCGGTTTTTTCATGCGCCGGGGCTCGGGGCCAGACGCCGTCAGGCGCGTTCCGCGGCGCCCGGCGGGCTGGGCGGCGCGGACGCCGGTTCGCGGTCGCGGCCCACCATGCGTTTGATGCCCAGCCATTGCTGCGACCAGAAGCTGCGGCCATAGTCGCGGCCGCCCAGTTCCGCCCGCTGGTCGTGGATGCCTGTGGGGCCGTAGCCCACGCCAAAGCGGGCAGTGCGGAACAGCACGTCCCAGATCGGAAACAGCGCGGCGAAGTTGTAGCCGCCGACCGGACCCGGCGAGGACGCGTCGTAGGCGATGGAATGGTGATGGCGGTGAAAGCGCGGGCTGACCAGCAAGCGTTCTCCCAGCGCGCCGAAATGCATGCGCAGGTTGGCATGCGAGAAGCTCTGCGCCAACTGGGTGATAGCCACCACGACCACGAACTGCGCGGGCGGCACGCCCACCAGCTGCGACACGAACACGACCAGCACGTCGCGCAGCATGTCGTCCAGCAGGTGATTGCGGTCGTCGCTCCAGATGGTCATCTGGCGCTGGCTGTGATGCACCGCGTGCAGCGCCCAGAGCCAGCTGAAACGGTGCTGGGCCCGGTGGTAGACGTAGTCGACGGCGTCGAACAGCAGCAGGTAGATGATCAGGCTGACCCAGGCCTTGTCCGTCACGCCGGGCCAGTACTGGTCCAGCTGGAACGGCGCGAAGCCCCAGACGTGCAGTTGCCCGAAGATGCTGTCCCAGAACGGGTCGATCGTGAAGAACAGCGCCAGCCGGAACACGCCCAGGCGGTGGATCAGCGTGTACAGCACGTCGATGCCGATCTGGCGGCGATCGGTGACCCCTTCAACCGGCCGCAGTCGCTGCAAAGGGCCGAACACCAGCACCAGCACGGCGACCTGAACCAGACCCATCAGCAGCCACATGGTGGCGTCGTAGCCGTCTTCGATGAAGTTGCTCATCCCCAGGTGAAACAGCGCAGGCTGGATCAGCGTTTCGAAGAGCCATTGCTGGCAGGCCCCGAAGAATTGACTAAGCGTATCCATGATCAGTGATGCGTGGCGATCCAATCGCGGTAAGCGGGATGCGTATTCAAGGTAGCAAAACAATAGCCCTTCTGCTGCAGGCCCACAATCAAGGGCTCCAGCACGGCGGGCGCCCAGGGGTCCTGGCGCGACCAGATGCCCAGGTGGGCCAGCAGGATGTCGCCCGGCTTGATGGTGCGCAGCGCCTGGTCCAGCAACTTGGCATTGGGGTATTTATCGCTGGGCAACTCGTCGCCCAGGAAGCCGGCGGGCGCCCAGCCCACGTGCTCGAATCCGCACGCCTTGGCTGCCTTCAGCAGCGCGGGCGAGGTCTTGCCGCCCGGCGCACGGTAGATCGGCAGCATGTTCTGGCCCGTCATCTGGTGAAATCGGGTGGCCGAACGCTTGATCTCGGCGCAATACTGCTCGGCCGTCCATTCCTCGCGCTTGCCCGTTTCCGGGCCGGCGCTGGGCTTGACGCGGAACTTGCCGCCGGGCAGGTCGCCTTGCCAGTAGACGTGGTCGTACGTGTGCGAACCGAAGGCATGGCCTTCCGCCGCGCGCGCCTTCCACCACGGCGCCCACACGTCGTCCAGGCTGGCGCCGTCGGTCTTGGTGCGCTCATTGGCCAGGAAGAAGGTGACTTTGACGTGATGGCGGTTGAGCACGTCGGCGATCAGCGGCGCCACGCCCATGTGGCCGGTGTCGAACGTCAGATACACCGGCTTGTCGCACGTCGTCGGCGCGGCCGCATTCGCCATCGGGACGGCAAACGCCAGCACCGCCGCAAGAAGGCTTTTCACCGCCGGGCCGCCCCAAGGTGAAAATGCCCCCCCGGGGGGCAGCAAACCCGCGACAGCGGGTGCAGCGTGGGGGCTCTTTTTCACCGCCGGGCCGCCCCAAGGTGAAAATGCCCCCCCGGGGGGCAGCAAACCCGCGACAGCGGGTGCAGCGTGGGGGCTCTTTTTCACCGCCGGGCCGCCCCAAGGTGAAAACGCCCCCCCGGGGGGCAGCAAACCCGCGACAGCGGGTGCAGCGTGGGGGCTCCTACCTCGTTGGCGCATGATTCAGGGTCCAGACACCGTGGGGCGACTTGCCGACCGACACCTGGTTCACGACCTTCTTCTGCTCAAGGTCCACCACAGTCATCTTGCGCGCCCAGCGCGACGTGACCAGCAGCGTCTTGCCGTCGGCCAGCACGTCCATGCAGTCGGGGCCGCCCGGCACCGGGAAGGTGTCGGTGACGGCCAGCGTCTGCATGTCGATGCGGCTGATGGAATTGGCGGTGCGGTTGCTGACGAACAGATGGCGCTTGTCGCCCTGCGCGCGGAAAGCGTGCGCGCCGGCGGCCGTGGGGATGCGCTTGACCAGTTTGGCGGGGCCGTTGCTGACGTCGTAGGCTTCGACGAACGAGTCGCCGGTCAGCGCCACCAGCAGCGTCTTCTGGTCGGGCGTCAGGAACACGTCGGCCGGCGTCTTGCCGACGGACACCGTCCACTTGGGCGTCTGCGTGGCCAGGTCGATGGCGATCAGCTGATCGCTGTCCTGCAGCGTCACGTAGGCCGTGGTGCTTTTCTTGTCGATCATGATGTGGCTGGGCGTCTTGCCTGCCGGGACGCGCTTGACCAGCTTCAGCTCGGCGCCCTTTTCCTGCGGCTGCCAGGCATAGATGTCGATATGGTCCAGGCGGTTGGCCGCCGTGACGAACCACTTCATGTCCGGCGAAAACTGCAGCTGGTAGGGATCGACGATACCGGTCAGCGTGCGCTGCACGTCACCCGTCTTGGGATCCATCATCGTGATGGTGTTGCCGGTGGCATTGGCCACCATCAGCGACTTCTCATCCGGGGTCAGGTACAGGTGATGCGGCTCTTTGCCGGTCGGCACGCGCCGCAGTTCCTTGTAGGACACGGGATCGATGATGCTGACGTTGGCGTCCAGGGAGTTCAGGACAAAAATCGGGGCGGATGCCGCCGCTGCGCTAAGCGCCATCCCTACGCCGGCCAAGGCGTAGCGGACAAAATGCAAGGGGTTCAATTTCAAGGTCCGGCAAGTAAGGATCGGGCACCGATCCCAATGCCCGCCATTTTAGGCACAGCCACCTTTCAAAAGGGCAACAGCCGGGGGTTTGGCGACAAACGTACACGCCTGTTGCGACCCCGCAACAACCCCCGCCTGAAAACCCTCTGAATTCACTGAAAAGTCATTTGGCGCCAACGGGTTGCGCATCAGCATCGGCCCAGGCGTCGGACGCGATATCGCGTTCGCGCAAGGCGGCCGCGCGGGACGCCGACGAGGGGCCCAGATCGGCTTCCCGCACGCCGCCTTGCGGACCGATGACAAAGGTGCCGATGCCGGTCTTGCCGTAGCGCGCCGGCCAGGCCACGATGCGATACGCAGTGTCTTGCCCACCCGGCAGCACCTTGTAGCGGTAGCCGGCATAGGCGTCCTCGACCGGCACTTCAGGTCCCATCACCAACGCGTCCGGCCCAAAGGCCTGCGGCGGCGCGCCCGGCACCTCGGGCCAGTACAAGCCGTCCATCGTGCCGGGGCGGCTGACCAGGCGGGTTGCATAGCGGCCCTGCCCCACGCCTTGTTGATAGCGGGTCTGCGCCGCCTGCAGCTGCTGCAGGGTTTCGATCGCAGTCAGTTCGTTGCGGCCGATCGCACGGCGCTGGATTTCGGCCTTGCCCGCCGCCGGGTCGAACCGCCAGCCCTTGCCTGTTTGCACGATGGGCACTGGCATGGTCCATCCGGAATCGCCGACGGCCAGCCAGGAACGGCCGCCTTCCGCGACGATCTCGTGCTTTTTCGCCCATGCCGCCAGGAAACGGTAGATGTCGTCCTGCGCCACGCCGCCCGGCACGATCTGCTTGTGATCGGGGCCCAATACGCGGGCGATCGCGGCCAGATCGCTGGTGGCCAGCGCATCGGCAAAGGCGTCCCCCGCGGCCTGCGCTGTCGGATACAGGCTTTGCGCCGCCGCCGGGGCCGCCAGCCCCAGCGTCAGCAGTGTCGCGGCGCCCAGCACGCGGGCACGATCCCAGGCATTCGTCATGAAAGCTCCCTTGTCCATGGTGCTCACCTCCGGCCGCCCATATGACGCCCGCCGCCCCCGCCGCCGCCTCGCTGCACGCCACCTCCGCCGCCGCCGCGGTTCATGTCGCTGCGGTGGCTTTGCTGACGCATGCGGTCGCCGTTGCCGGCGTCGTGCAGCGCGCTGCTGCTGTTGGACGCCCGCGCCCGGTCTCGCGCCGCGGATTCGTCGGCACGCTGGCGTTGCGCCGCGGCTTGCCGATCATGCGTGGATGCGCCGGAGGCGTGCTGCGTCTGCCCGCCCTGCGCCCGGTCTCGTGCGCCTTGTCCCGCGCCTGCGCCCTGGGGATGGTCACGCGCGCCTTGTCCCGCGCCCTGAGCCCGG
>NZ_JABBJN010000113.1 GCF_012928505.1 Achromobacter sp. Bel
GATGGGCAGCACCACCGCGTATTCGAAGCGACGCAGCCAGGGCGCCAGCCTCGCGCGCAAGGCCGCGCCGTCGCCCCGCCCCCATCCCGCCGCCTGCCACGCCAGGCCAGCGGGCTCGACGGAAATGGCGCTGAACTTCAGTTCGGGTTGGCGCGACACCGGGTCCGCAGCCGGACTCGTCAACGCGTTGACGCCCAGGCCCGCCATGAAAGCGCTGCCCCAGTGCATGGGCAGAAAAGCCTGTCCAGGCTGCAATCCATCATCTTCCCGCACCGGCAGCACCACGCTGCCGCGCCGCGAACGCAGCCGCGCAAGCGCGCCGGCCGCAAGCGCAAAACGGCGCATATCGTCCGGATGCAGGGAGACCCACGGCTCTTCGACATGCTGCGTCAATGCGCGGGCAAGCGACGTGCGCGCCATCGTGTGCCAATGGTCGCGCAAGCGGCCGGTCGTCAGGATCAGCGGGAATTCGGGTGTCACCGCGTCGGCGGGCGGCCGAAAGTCCACGTCGCAAAAGCGGGCGCGCCCGCTGGCCGTCGGGAACACGCCGTCGGCATACAGGCGGACCATGCCGTGGCCTGCGCGGTAGGGCCATTGCTGCGGCCCGTCGCGGCCCAAGACACCGTAGTCCAGCGCGCTGTAGTCCAGATCGCGCCCTGCGGTCATGCGGGCATGTTCCGCGAACACGTCGCTTTCGTCTCGATAGGCGAACCGCGCCGCCTTGTCTGGCGCGATGCGGGCGGCCAGCCGCTGCGCCACCGCCTGCGCCAACCGCCAATCCGGCTGCGCGTCGCCAGGCGGCGCGATGGCCGCCTGCACACGGCTGATGCGGCGTTCGGAATTCGTCACCGTGCCGGATTTCTCGGGCCAGGTCGCAGCCGGCAGCACCAGGTCCGCGTAGGCCAGCGTTTCGGTGCCCGCGAAGGCCTCCTGGACGATGACGCATTCGGCGCGCGCCAGCGCCGCGCGCACGCGCGCCTGGTCCGGCAGCGACTGCGCGGGGTTGGTCGCCGCGATCCACAGCACCTTGATGCGTCCTTCCAGCACCGCGTCGAACATGTCCATCGCCGTGGCGCCCGGCGCATCGGGCAGGCGGTCCACGCCCCACAGCGCGGCCACTTCTGCGCGGTCCATCTTGCTGCCGGGATCCCGGTGGCCCGGCAGCAAGGTGGCCATGCCGCCGGCCTCGCGGCCGCCCATCGCGTTGGGCTGGCCGGTCAGCGAAAACGGGCCCGCGCCCGGCTTGCCGATCTGGCCTGTCGCCAGGTGCAGATGGATCAGCGCCGTGTTCTTGTCGGTGCCGCTGGTCGACTGATTCAGCCCCATCGTGTAGAGCGACAGCGCCGATCGCGCGCCGCCGAACCAGCGGGCCGCCTGGACGATGTCCTGGGCTGGCACGCCGCAAATGCGCTGCGCCGCTTGCGGCGGGAAGGCCTGCACCCGCGCAAGCAACGTCTCGAAACCTTCGGTGTGACGCTGGATGTACCCGGTGTCGATCAGGCCTTCACGCACCATGACATGCAGCATGGCGTGGAACAGTGCCACGTCGGTGCCCGGCACGATCGGCAGGTGCAGGTCGGCGAAGGCCGTTGTGTCCGTACGCCGGGGGTCGACTGCGATCACCTTCATGTGCGGCCGCTGCGCGCGCGCCGCCTCCAGGCGGCGGAACAGCACGGGGTGCGCGTACGCCATGTTGGAACCGGCGATCAGCACGGTGTCCGCCTGTTCCAGGTCTTCGTAGCAAGCGGGCGGCGCGTCCGCGCCCAGCGTGCGCTTGTAGCCCGACACTGCGCTGGACATGCACAGACGGGAGTTGGTGTCGATATTGTTGGTGCCCACCAGCGCGCGCGCCAGCTTGTTGAAGACGGCATAGTCTTCGGTCAGCAGTTGGCCCGACAGATAAAAACCCACGGCGTCGGGGCCATGCGACCGGATCGTGCGGGCCAGCGTCCCGGCCGCGATGTCCAGCGCCTGTCCCAGCGCGATGTCCCGCGTCGGCTCACCGCGCCGCTCGCGCCATTGCGCCGACAGCACGCGCGCACCGTCCCGACGCACCGTGTCGCCCAGCGCCAGCCCCTTGCTGCACAGCTTGCCGTGGTTGGCGGGGTGCGTCTCGTCGCCCCGGACCCGCAGCACGGCGCCGTCCTGCACCTGAACGCGCACGCCGCAGCCCGTTCCGCAATAACAGCACACCGACGCCACGTCGCGCGCTTCGCTGGCGTCGACGACGGGAATCCGCACGCGTGATGGCATGTCCATGCCCTACCCTCCCGCCACGTTTTCGCCTGCCATCAACCGGTCGCGCAAGCCGCCGATATCCTGGCCTTCGCGGATCAGCCGCAGATACCAGGCGCCATCCGCCGTATCGCCGTACAGGCAGGCGCCCACCAGTTTGTCGCCGCGGATCACCAGCTTCTTGTAGACGCCGTCCAGCGCGTCGGACAACGTGATGCTTTCGGCTTGCCCGTCCCCTGCGAAGTCCCCGGCCGAAAAGAGATCGATGCCGCTGACCTTCAATTTGGCCGAGGTCACGCTGCCTTCATAGCGGCCGATGCCGTGCAGAGCCAGATGGTTAGCCGCCACCTTGGCCTGTTCAAACAAAGGCGCGACCAGGCCGTAGGCCGTGCCGCGATGGCTGACGCATTCCCCGACCGCATAGATGCGCGGATCGTAGGTCTGCAAGGTGTCGGTCACCACCACTCCCCGGTCCACATGCAGCCCGCAGCGTTCGGCCAGCTCGGTATTGGGGCGCACGCCTGCGGCCATCACCACCAGGTCCGCCGGTATCTCCTGCCCGTCGGCAAAGCGCAGCGCGCGGACCCGCCCGCCATCGCCCCCGAGGATCGCCTGCGTCTGGCGCCCCAGCAGAAATGTCAGGCCACGCGCCTCCAGGCTGCGCCGCAGCATCGCGGACGCCTCGCCGTCCAATTGGCGGTCCAGCAGCGCGGGGCCCAGATGCACGACCGAGACATCCATGCCGCGCGCGGCCAATCCGTTGGCGGCTTCCAGGCCCAGCAGCCCGCCGCCGATTACCACGGCATGCCGGTAGCGCGAAGACGCTTCGATCATCCGGCTCACGTCGCCGATATCGCGGAAGGCGACCACGCCGTCCAGATCGTTGCCCGGAACGGGCAGGATGAAGGGGTTCGAGCCGGTGGCCAGCAGCAGCCGGTCATACGGCGCCTCGGTGCCGTCGTCGGCCTGCACGACGCGGCGCAGGCGGTCCACCCGCGTCACTTTGCTGTCGAGTAATAGCCGTATGCCGTGACGGGCATACCAATCCTCGTCGTTCAGCACGATGTCCTGCAGCGTCCGTTCGCCCGTCAGCACGGGCGACAGCAGGATCCGGTTGTAGTTCGTGTGGGGCTCGGCGCCGAACACCGTGATGTCGTACAGGTCGGGCGCCAGCGCCAGCAGTTCTTCCACCGTGCGGATACCCGCCATGCCGTTGCCCACCACCACCAGCTTCTGCTTAGCGCCCATGAATATCCCCGTGGCCGGCCTTCAAGCCGCGGCGCGGGTCGCGACGGCGGCAACGTCGTCCTCCGCCGCCCTCTCGGCATCGGCAGCGTCCAGAACGGCATTGGCCTGGGCCGCCGCCTGCGAACGCTCGGGATTGCCGTGGCGGCGGTGCAGGAAATCCACCACCGACGCGCGGCACGCCAGATAGGTGGCGTCATTGGCCAGCCGCACGCGGTCGCGCGGACGCGGCAGCGGCACGGGCAGGATCTCGCCAATGGTCGCGGCCGGGCCGTTGGTCAGCATGACGATGCGGTCCGACAACAGCACGGCCTCGTCCACGTCATGCGTCACCATGATGGTGGTGGTGCGCGTCTTGGCCACGATCTTCAGCAATTCGTCCTGCAGGTGCGCGCGCGTCAACGCATCCAATGCGCCGAACGGCTCGTCCATCAGCAGCACGCCCGGTTCGATCGCCAGCGCCCGGGCAATGCCCACGCGCTGCTTCATACCGCCCGAGATCTCGCGCGGAAGCTTGTTCTGCGCCGGCAACAGGCCCACCAGCTCCAGCGCGGCACGCGTGCGCTCGGCCAGCTGCGGGCGCTTTTCCTTGCCCCCGAACACCCGCTCGACCGCCAGGTACACGTTCTGGAAACAAGTCAGCCACGGCAGCAGCGAATGGTTCTGGAACACGACCGCCCGGTCGGGCCCCGGCCCGGTGATCTCGCGTTCTGCGCACAGCAGCACGCCGCGGGTCGGGCGCGTCAATCCCGCGATCAGGTTCAGCAAGGTGGACTTGCCGCAACCCGAATGGCCGATCAACGTGATGAACTCGCCCTGGTCAACCGTCAGGTCGATATCCTGCAGCGCCACGAAAGCGCCTTTGCGGGTCGTGAACGTCTGGCCCACGCGTTCGATGCGTACGAATTTCTTCATGGCGCTATTCCTCGGTGTAGGTGAATCGGCGGGCCAGCGCGACCAGCAGGGTTTCCAGCAGCAGCCCCACGATGCCGATCACGAAGATGGCGATGACGATGTGCTCCACCTTCAGGTTGTTCCACTCGTCCCACAGCCAAAAGCCGATGCCGGTGCCTCCGGTCAGCATTTCCGCCGCCACGATCACCAGCCACGCAGTACCGATGGACAAGCGCACGCCGGTCAGCATGTAGGGCAGCACCGCCGGCAGCAGCACCTTGGTCGTGACTTTCCATTCCGACAGGTTCAGCACCCGCGCCACGTTCAGGTAGTCCTGCGGCACGCGCGACACGCCCACCGCGGTGTTGATGATCATCGGCCAGATCGAACAGATGAAAATGGCCCAGATCGCGGCCGGGTTGGCCGCCTTGAACAGCAACAACCCCAGCGGCAGCCAGGCCAGCGGCGACACCGGCCGCAGCAGGCTCACGATGGGCGAGAACATGGCGTTGATCGCGGCATACCGGCCAATGGCGAACCCTGCCGGGATGCCGATCGCCGCTGCAAGCCCGAAGCCGATCGCCACGCGTTCCAGCGACGCCAGCAGGTTCCAGCCGATGCCCTTGTCGTTCGGACCGTTGTCATAGAACGGATCCGAGAACAGTTCCACGGCCGCATGCCAGGTGACGCCGGGCGTCGGGATCTCCGGAATCCGCATGGCCACCACCTGCCACACCAGCACGAACAGCGCGAAGCCGGCCACCGGGCCCGCCACGGCCTTCAGCGCCGATTCCAGCCGCTCGCGCCCGGCGGCGAATATCGCGTCGGCTCGGCCCACATTCGTTGCGGTAGTCATCGCATACCCCTTTTTTTTCGTGGCGGCGCTCAGGCCTTGACCTTGAATCCGTCGGCATAGGCCGCGGGATTGCTGCCGTCCCACACCACGCCGTCGATCAATGTGGAGCTGCGCGTTTCGCTGGCAGGCAGCGCCGCGCCGGCGGCCGACACGGCCTGCTTGTAGATGTCGATGCGGTTGACCTGCGTGGCCATCGCCAGATAGTCCGGATGCTCTTTCAACAAGCCCCAGCGCTTGTGCTGCGTCAGGAACCACATGCCGTCGCTCAGATACGGGAAGTTGGCCGAACCGTCGGCATAGAAACGCATCGCGTGCTCATCGGTCCACGACTTGCCCAGGCCGTTCTCGTAGCGGCCCTGCATGCGGTCCACGATGCCGCTGGCGTCCGTGTTGACATAGGACTTGGCGGCGATGACTTCAGCCGTCTTCTGGCGGTTGGCGGGCGACGCATCGATCCATTTGCCGGCCTCCAGGATCGCCGCGGTGACCGCGCGCGCCGTGTTCGGATGGCGCGACACGAATTCCGCGCTGGTGCCCAGCACCTTTTCGGGATGGTCCTGCCAGATGCCTTGCGTGGTCACGGCAGTGAAACCGATCTTGTCGATGATGGCGCGCGCGCCCCAGGGTTCGCCCACGCAGAATCCGTCCATATTGCCCACGCGCATGTTCGCCACCATCTGCGGCGGCGGCACCGTGATGACCTTGGCGTCCTTCATCGGATTGATGCCGTAGGCCGCCAGCCAGTAGTACAGCCACATGGCGTGCGTGCCGGTCGGGAACGTCTGCGCAAAGGTGTATTCCCGCTTGTCGGCCGCCATCAGCTTGGCCAGCGATTCGCCGTCGCGCGCGCCGGCCTGCAGCAGTTTGTTCGACAACGTGATCGCCTGGCCGTTCTGGCTCAGGTTCATCAGCACGGCCATGTCTTTCTTTGGCCCGCCCACGCCCAGGTGCACGCCGTAGACCAGGCCGTACAACACGTGCGCCATGTCCAGCTCGCCGTTCATGAGCTTGTCGCGCACCGCCGCCCACGAGGCTTCCTTGGACGGAGTGATCGTCACGCCATACTTCTTGTCGATGCCCAGCACCGACGCCATCACGACCGAGGCGCAGTCCGTCAGCGGGATGAAACCGATCTTCACCTCGGTCTTCTCGGGCGCGTCGGTGCCTGCCGCCCAGGCGCCTGCGCGCACCAGCGGGTCGACCAGCGACAGCAGGCTGG
>NZ_JABBJN010000114.1 GCF_012928505.1 Achromobacter sp. Bel
TCTCGGCGCGGGCAGGGGCGGCGGCGGCGGGCGCGGGTGCCCCGGCCAACGCGGCAAGGGACAGGGCCAGGGGGGCAAAGCGGCGCATCGGCGCTCCAGCGAATCAGGCGGAAAAGACGTGAAAACGGCCGATGATCCAGCGACGGCCGCGGGCAATGGTATCAGCCCGGCGACCATCCAAAATCTGCGAACAACTCCCATTTCGCTGCCAAATCCCGGCCGTGAGCGGGTTTGACCCATGGCACGGCGATGCGGCTTCGGAATATACTTGTTGAAATATCCTTGGAAGTCGTAGGGCTTTTTCCTTCGAGCCTCCGGCTTTCGTCATTCACCAGGAGAGGAGTGCTTCATGGTCAACATGAATCGCCGCCAGTTCTTCAAGGTGACAGGTGCAACCCTGGCAGGCTCCAGCCTGGCATTGCTCGGGGTTGCTCCCGGCACAGCCATGGCTGAGGTGCGCCAGTACAAACTTGCGCGCATGACCGAAACGCGCAACACCTGTCCCTACTGTTCGGTCGCCTGCGGGTTGCTGATGTACGGTCTGGGCGATGGCGCCAAGAACGCGCGCGCCAGCATCATGCACATCGAGGGCGACCCCGATCACCCCGTCAACCGCGGCACACTCTGTCCGAAGGGCGCTGCCCTGATCGACTTCATCCACAGCCCCAATCGCCTGAAGTACCCGGAATACCGGGCGCCCGGGTCGGATAAATGGGTGCGGATGTCGTGGGACGACGCGCTGACCCGCATCACCAAGCTCATGAAAGCCGACCGCGACGCGAACTTCGTCGAGAAGACCGCGGACGGCAAGACGGTGAACCGGTGGTTGACCACCGGCATGCTGGCCGCCTCGGCAAGCAGCAACGAGGTGGGCTACATCACGCACAAAACCGTGCGCAGCATGGGATTACTGGCGTTCGACAATCAAGCCCGTGTCTGACATGGCCCGACGGTGGCAGGTCTTGCCCCGACGTTTGGCCGTGGAGCGATGACGAACCATTGGGTCGACATCAAGAACGCGGACGTAGTGCTCATCATGGGCGGCAATGCCGCCGAGGCCCACCCGTGCGGGTTCAAATGGGTCACGGAAGCGAAAGCCCATAACAAGGCGAAGCTGATCGTCGTGGATCCGCGCTTCACGCGCTCGGCATCCGTGGCGGACTTCTACGCGCCCATACGCACCGGCACCGACATCATCTTCCTGGGTGGCGTCATCAAGTACCTGTTGGATCACGACAAGATCCAGCACGAGTACGTGCGCAATTACACCGACTTTTCTTTCATCGTCCGCGAGGACTTCACGTTCGAGGCGGGCCTGTATTCGGGCTACAACGCCGAAAAGCGCAGCTACGACAAGGCCAGCTGGGACTACGAGCGCGGCGAAGACGGCTTCGTCAAGACGGATCCGACGCTTGCGCATCCGCGCACCGTCTACCAGCTGATGAAGAAGCACTATTCGCGTTACACCGAAGACATGGTCGAGCGCGTGTGCGGCACGCCCCGCGACAAGTTCCTGAAGGTGTGCGAAATGCTGGCGTCCACCGCCAGCCCCAACCGCGCCGCCACCGTCCTGTACGCGCTGGGCTGGACGCAGCACTCCATCGGTTCGCAGATCATCCGCACCGGCGCGATGGTGCAGCTGCTGCTGGGTAACATCGGCATCGCCGGTGGTGGCATGAACGCGTTGCGCGGGCACTCGAACATCCAGGGCCTGACGGATCTGGGCCTGATGTCGAACCTGCTGCCGGGCTACATGACCCTGCCCAACGAACCCGAACAGGACTACGGCAAGTACATCGAGACGCGCACGCAGAAGCCGCTGCGTCCCAACCAGCTCAGCTACTGGCAGAACTACAACAAGTTCCACGTCAGCCTGATGAAGGCCTGGTGGGGCGCCGCCGCCACGGCGGAAAACAACTGGGCGTTCGACTACCTGCCCAAGCTGGACAAGCTCTACGACATGCTTCAAGTCTACGAGCTCATGGTCCAGGGCAAGATGAACGGCTACATCGCGCAGGGCTTCAACCCGCTTGCCGCGGCGCCCAACAAGGCCAAGCTGAACGACGGTTTCGCCAAGTTGAAGTTCCTGGTCATCATGGACCCGCTGGTCACCGAGACCTCGGAGTTCTGGCGCAACGCGGGCGAAGCCAACGATGTGGATCCCACCAAGATCCAGACCGAAGTCTTCCGCCTGCCCACCACCTGTTTCGCCGAAGAAGACGGCGCGCTGGTGAACTCCGGCCGCTGGCTGCAATGGCACTGGAAGGGCGCCGAGCCCCCGGGCGAGGCCAAGAGCGACATCGAGATCATGGCGCTGATCTTCACGCGCCTGCGCAAGATGTACCAGGAGGAAGGTGGCAAGTATCCCGACCCCATCGTCAACCTGTCCTGGCCCTACTCGAATCCGCAGAACCCCACCGCGGAAGAGCTTGCAAAGGAATACTCGGGCCGCGCGCTCGTGGACCTGGTCGACCCGAAGGACCCCACCAAGGTCACCCGCAAGGGCGGCGAGCAGTTGGCGGGTTTCGCGGAACTGCGCGACGACGGCTCCACGGCCAGCGGCTGCTGGATCTTCGCGGGCGCCTGGGGCCCGGGCGGCAACCTGATGGCGCGTCGCGACAACAGCGACCCCACCGGCATCGGCCAGACGCTGAACTGGGCCTGGGCGTGGCCGGCCAACCGCCGCATCCTGTACAACCGCGCATCGTGCGACGTGGCCGGCAAGCCGTTCGATCCGCGCCGCAAGCTGATCTCCTGGACCGGCAAGATATGGGCGGGCGCCGACATCCCCGACTTCAAGGGCGACGAGAACCCCGACGGCGGCATGGGCCCGTTCATCATGAACCCGGAAGGCGTGGCGCGCTTCTTCGCGCGGGCGGGCATGGCTGAAGGGCCGTTCCCCGAGCACTACGAACCTTTCGAGACGCCGCTGGGGTACAACCCGCTGTATCCGAAGGCCAAGGGCGTCACCAGCAATCCGGCCGCGCGCGTCTTCAAGGACGACCTGGCCGCGATGGGCACCGTGGACAAGTTCCCGTACGTGGCCACCACCTATCGCCTGACCGAGCACTTCCACTACTGGACCAAGAACGTCCGCATCAACGCGATCCTCCAGCCGGAGCAGTTCGTCGAGATCGGCGACGCGTTGGCCAAGGAGCTTGGCATCGCCAACGGAACGCGGGTGAAGGTGTCGTCCAACCGCGGCTACATCAAGGCGGTGGCGCTGGTCACCAAGCGCTTGCGGGCGCTGACCATCGAGGGCAAGACGGTGCACCACGTGGGTATCCCCATTCACTGGGGCTTCGTGGGTCTGGCCAAGCCCGGCTTCCTCACCAACACCCTGACGCCGTTCGTGGGCGACGGTAATTCCCAGACACCGGAATTCAAGTCGTTCCTGGTCAAGGTCGAGAAGGCTTAGGAGAACCGACATGTCCATGCAATCCCTAGACATCAAGCGGCGCTCCGCCACGACCACGCCGCCGCCGGGCATTCGCGAGCCCATCACGGGCTCGGTCGCCAAGCTGATCGACGTCTCCAAATGCATCGGGTGCAAGGCTTGCCAAAGCGCCTGTATGGAATGGAACGACCTGCGCGACGAGATCGGCACCAACGTGGGCGTCTACGACAACCCGGCCGACCTGACCGAGCATTCCTGGACCGTCATGCGCTTCTCGGAATACGAGAATCCCGCTGGCGACCTGGAATGGCTGATCCGCAAGGACGGCTGCATGCACTGCGAGGATCCGGGCTGCCTGAAGGCCTGTCCCTCGCCGGGCGCCATCATCCAGTACACGAATGGCATCGTGGATTTCCACGAGGAAAGCTGCATCGGCTGCGGCTACTGCATCACCGGCTGCCCGTTCAACGTGCCGCGCATCTCGAAGAAGGACCACAAGGCGTACAAGTGCACCTTGTGCTCCGACCGCGTGGCCGTCGGCCAGGAGCCGGCTTGCGTCAAGGCCTGTCCTACCGGCGCCATTGTGTTCGGCACCAAGGAAGACATGAAGCAGCACGCCGAGGAACGGATCGTGGACCTGAAGTCCCGCGGTTTCGACCAGGCTGGCCTGTATGACCCGCAGGGCGTGGGCGGCACCCACGTCATGTATGTGCTGCATCACGCCGACCAGCCCGGGCTGTATCACGGCCTGCCCAAGGACCCGCATATCAGCCCCATGGTGTCGCTGTGGAAGGGGTTGGCCAAACCGCTGGGCGTGGCCGCGATGGCTTTGACCGCCCTGGCGGGCTTCTTCCACTACGCCCGCGTCGGGCGCAACGAGGTCTCGGAAGAAGACGAACGCCGTGCCGAAGAGGAGGTGCGCCATGACTGAAGACCGCCATCACCGCCGGATCAAGCGCTATTCGCCGGGCGAGCGCACCAACCACTGGATCATCGCCTTCACGTTCATCCTGCTGGCGCTCTCCGGCCTGGCGCTGTTCCATCCGTCGATGTTCTGGTTGACCAACCTGTTCGGCGGCGGGCCCTGGACGCGCATCCTGCATCCCTTCATCGGGGTGGTGATGTTCGTCTGCTTCGTCGTGTTCGCCGGCCACATGTGGCGGCACAACATGATGACGAAGGCGGATCGCCAGTGGTTGAAGCAACTGAACGACGTGGTCGAGAACCGCGAAGAGAAGCTGCCGGAAGTCGGCAAGTACAACGCCGGCCAGAAGCTGCTGTTCTATGTGCTGGTGCTGTGCATGCTGGGGCTGTTCGCCAGCGGCATCGTGATCTGGCGCGAATTCTTCGCGTTCTATTTCCCCATCTGGGTCGTGCGGGTCGCCTCCGTGGTGCACGCCGTGACGGCGCTGGTGCTGATCTGCTCGATCATCGTGCACATCTACGCGGCGATCTGGGTCAAGGGATCGCTCACCGCGATGCTGCGGGGTTACGTGACGGCAGGCTGGGCGTGGAAACACCACCGCGCCTGGTTCCGCGAGCAAATCCGAAAGTAGAGGGGCCCCCACGGTGCGCGCGCGATGCGCGCTTCCTGCCCCCCGAGGGGGCTGTCCCTCCTTGGGGCGGCCCGGCGGAGGGAGGGGCCCCCACGGCACGTCCACGTATTTGCCTACGGCTGCTATCCTTCTTTGAAGGCCAGCAGCCGTGTTTGTTTTTCTGGAGACGCAATTGCAGCGAATTCTTCCGCGCGGCGAGATCGAAGCGCTAGACCACAACACCATTCCCCGCGTCAGCCTGCCCGATCGCGGTTCCGTGTTCGCCACGCGCGCGGCGCGTTTGCGCCAGTTGGCGGCGGACAGCCCGGTGGCCGACTATCTGCTGTTGATGGCGCAGTTGGTCGACGCCCAGCAGCGGGCGCTGAAGGACTGCACGGCGCCTGAAGCCTCCGAAGACCGCGTCGCGCTGGCGCAGGCGCACGGCATGCCGCCTTTGCAGGCGGTCGGCTGGCCGCGTGATCCCATGTGGCGCGCCATCCTGGCGCAGTTGCTGGACGACGTGTCGGGTGGCAAGAACGTGCCGGCCGAAGCCATCGAGGTCTGCGCCGCGCTGCGTCGGGCGATCGATGATGACCCGGAGTCGCTGGAGGACCTGGCCGAAGCCGTGCTGTCCGAGCAGGACCAGGGTGTGGATGGGGCCGCGGCGCCGTTCGTGATGGCGGCCTTGCAGGTGTATTGGACCGATCTGGCCAGCCGCTTCGACGACAAGCAGTTGCCCGTGGTCAGCCCCTTTGGCGTCTGTCCCGTGTGCGCCAGCCTGCCGGTGGCCAGCGTGGTCCGGGTGGGCGGGCAGTACGAAGGCTATCGCTACCTGTGCTGCAGCCTGTGCGCCACGCAATGGCACATGGTGCGCGTGAAATGCACGCATTGCGAAGACGTGGAGTCGGTGGCGTATCAGGCCATCGACGGCCGTTCGCCTGCCATCAAGGCCGAAACCTGCGACCACTGCCACACCTACCGCAAGATCTTCTACCAAGACAAGGACCTGCACGTCGAGCCGGTGGCCGACGACCTGGCCAGCCTGATGCTGGACGTGCTGGTGGGCGAAGCGGGCTATTCGCGCGCCAGCGGCAACCCCTTGTTGTGGCATGGCGCCGAGCAATAGCATGGCCGAGCACCCGTTAGAAGGCGGCGTGGCCGCTGTCTCCGACATCCCGCCGCTGGACCGCCTGCTGAACGCCGATGCCCTGCGCGCCGCATTGGAAACGCATGGCCGCACCCAAGTGGTCGCGGCGCTGCGGCGCGACCTGGACGCGCAGCGCCA
>NZ_JABBJN010000115.1 GCF_012928505.1 Achromobacter sp. Bel
CCTGCCCAGACGAACTCGCTCGCGGCGATGGTGGCCGTGTCGCCCGCCGCGCCATAGCCGTAGATCGCCGGCGCGCCCAGCACCAGCCGCTGCAGCGACCGCCCCCCCGTGCCGCGCGCATCCAGCGACACCGCGCCATACACGTTGACGGACTCGCCGGCGTTCAGGATCAGGCTCTCCAGCGCAGGGGCCTCAAGCGCCGTGTTGCCGCGCAGCAGGTTGGCAAGCACGTCCTGGTTCAGCACCATGCCCGGCGGCAACCGGCCCGCCGCGGCGGCCTGTTCCAGCGACTTGGCGCTGCCCAGGTTGACGGCGGAAACGCTTAGCGCCAGATTGCGCGTGCCGTACTGCACCGAATCGCGCCATGTGAACGCGCCATTGGTGGACGCGCCGATGGAGCCCTCCGACAACAAGCGGGCGGCACCCGCGCAATCCGCGACGCAGCCGCCCACGTCAACAGCCGTGCCGGCGCCGCTGTTCGGCGGCAGCAGGTTCACGAGGCCGTTCGATACCGCCAGCAGCGCGCCGCTGGTGATCTCGTAGTAAAGCCCGGTGCGCGCATCCTGGGCCACGGCGCCTTGGCCAAGCGTGGACAACGTCGCGCCCTGTTCGACCACGATGCCGGGTCCGCCATCGACCGCATACAGGAAGATCTCGGGGGCCCTCAATGTGGCGCCGCTGCGCACCAGCAACTGCCTGGCATCGCCGCCCACATTGCGCGCACTCACCTCGTACGAGCCCGCAACGCTTGAGAGACCGCCCAGGAACAACGCGTCGGGGGACAGCGCATTCAGGTCCGCGGCATGGATGGCCGCGGCCTTCGGGCCAAGCACCGGCGACTGCCCGGGCGCCAGGATCTCCAGCCCCTCCGCCGGTCCCGTGACGACCAGGCGGCCCGAATAGGCACCGCTGCCTTCGGGAACATCGAAACGCGCCGTCCCCTTGAACGACACCGCGGGATTGCCCGCCATGCCCGCGCCCTGCGCCAGGCTCAGGTGCAGCGCGCGCGCATCGCTGGTCAGCATGCCCCGCTGAATTCCCTTGCGCGCCGCATCCGCGAGCACGAACGCGTTGTAGGACGTCTCGTTGTATTGCGCATGACGCCGCACCACATCGGCCGGCGTGATCAGCAGTCGGGTCGGCAGCGACGCCAGCTGCCCGGTGCGAGCCGTGCCCAGCCAGCCGTCGCCGACCCACGAGCCGCCGCGCGTGCGCGCCGCCACCGCCGCTTCGTTGACGCCCTGCGCGCCCAGCTCAACGCGGAACGCGCCCGGCAGCAACGCATAAGTCGATGGCAGCAGCGTATACGTGCCGGCCGGCAGGCCGGGCACGCCGGCACCGATCGTCACCTGCCGCCCCACCGCGGGGCTGCCGGCCCCGGCGTCGGGGGCAATCGGCGCCTGGCTTGCCGTGAACCCCGGCACGACGGCATAGACCGCGTTGCCCGAGCGGCTGAAGGCGAACCCGGGATTAGCGTCGGCCATGGCGTAGCGCAGCACATCGACCGAACCGCCACGCCCGCGCACGAACGCGCCGCCGGTCAATTCGCCGCCGCCTGACAGGTCCAGCACGGCGCCCTCGGCCACGTCGATCACCCCGCCTTGGATGTGGATCTTGCGGCCCTGACGGCCGTCGGAGCGGGTCGCCTCCAGCGCCACTTCCTTGCCAGCGTAGTGATACTTGACGCCGTCCACGGTGCCGCCATAGGGCATGAGCAGCCCGCCGCCGCTGATGGACGTCAGGCTGCCGGGCAGAAAGCGCACCGTGCTCGGCGTGCCGGACTTGCTTTCGAACGTGATGGTGCCAAGCGGCGCGCGCAGCACACCGCCCTGCTCGATCAGCGGCGCGGTGAGCGCGATGGCGCCGAACGCGGAATAAGGCGTCGCCGGCGTCTCGCCAGCGGTGCGCCGCAGCGTCAGGACGGCATCGGGGTTGTAGCGGTTCTCGGCGCCTTGCGGCCCGTTGACCGTGTACTCGCCCACGACGATGGAACCGCCGGAGCCGGTGACGGGGTAGAGTTGGGCCGCCGTCACGGTCAGGCGGTTGGGCGCCGCCACCTTGCTGGGCAGGCCACGGTCGAGCAGGCCCACGCTGCCCACGCGCATGTCGCCCTGCACATCGAAGCGCACGTCGTCGAAGCTGATCAGGTTCTGGTTGCCGCGCATATCCAGCAGGCCGGCCGACACGTCCAACCGGTGGCCCAGGTTCCAGTACCGCAGCGGCGCGGAAACGAGCTGCAGGAAGAAATCGGCGCCGTCCAGCGGCTTGTATCGCGCCTGGTTAAACAGCACGTACGGCGCGCTGAGGTTCGCGATACTGGCGGCAGGCGAGTCCTCCAGCATCGACAGCGGCCCCGACAGTCGCAGGCTCTGCCGCATGGCCAGCGCCACACTGCCGTCGACGCGCACGTCCGCATTCAGGGCCAGGTTGTCGAAACCGCCCACCTCGATGCGGTCCACGCCCAGGCGCCCCTTGCCGTAGGCCAGGTCCGGACTGGTTTCGCCCGGCCGCAGGTCGGCGGCCAATCGGCTGTCACCCTGCCGTTGCGCCAGGACCAGTTGCCGCTCTGCCTGCACCGCCAGTTCCGGTGAAAGATTGCGTTGATAGAAGGCGCCGCCGAACGAAACGCCGAGCGTGCCGCCCGCTGCGCGCTCCGATCCGGCCGCCGCGCGCAACGCGCCGTCCAGGTGCAGGCTGTTGGCCGAAGACAGCACGATGGTGCCGCCATCCGATCCCACGACCGTGGCGCCGCGCCCCGGCAAGTCCAGCACGGCGTGCGTGCCCGACGCATCCAGCAACGAGCCCGGCCGCAGGATCAGGTGCCGGTCCATGGGACGGCCCGTGATATCGGCATCGACTTCCCAGTCGAGCTTGCCGCCGATCTCGATCGTGCCTCCTGCCTGCACCACGCCGTAGCGCTGGCCGCGGGCATCGACCGCGACGTGGCTGCGTCCGGCGGCGTCCAGCACCGCCTGATCGCCGATCCAGACAGAACGGGGATTGCTCTTGGGCGCGTAGGGCTGCTCGCCCAGGCGCGGTTCCTGGATGGCAATGCGCCCGCCCCAGGCTTCAAGCCGCCCCAGCACGGTCAACTGGTCGGCCCCCTTGATCTCGATGGAACGGCCCGGGTCAACGCTTACCCGCGCGCCCTCGCCGATCACGACGGGCCCACCTTGCGCGGCCCGGTCCGAGTAAAGCGCCAGGTCGGCGCCGCCACGCTGCGCCAGCCGGCCGCGCAGCGGGTCTTCCGCATACACGGGCGGCGTCCACCGCGTCAGGACATCGCCGGGCTGCGCACCGGAGCCCGGCGCCTGCGCGGTCCCGCCCTCCAGCCGCAACACGGGCATGACCACGTCGATCTGCGCCCCGTCCGCGACGGCCAGCCCCTGGTAGCCATTGATCTCGTACTTCCCGAAGCCGGTGCGGAACAAGGAAGGGTCCAGGCGCAACGCCGCCGCGTCTTGCGGATCCAACGGTCCGCCCAGCACGATGCGGCCGCCGCTGGCGACCGACAGCGTGCCGGCGCCGGTGACGCCATAGCCGCGCACTTCGCCCGCGAACGACAGATTGCCGCCGGTGGAAGCCGCCTGGCTCAGCGCATGGGCCGCCAGGGTCACGCTGCCGCCCTTGCCGCCTAGCAGTTTGCCGTCGGCCAGCACCGACGCCCCGGCCGACACATCCAGCACGCTCGCCGCGTCCACGCTCACGTCACCGGTGCCACGCAAGGCCACGCGACCACCATCGCGCAACGGCAATCCGGCCAGGCCCTTGGCGTCGCGCAACAGATTCGCCCAGACGCCGCGGGCATCCAGCAAGACCCCGGCGGCGACGTGCAGCCGCGCGGGCTGGTTCGCCGCGGGCGCCTGCGCCGTATCTTCGATGCGATTGGCCTGGAGGCTGGGCTGCAGCAAAACGTTGCCAGCCTGGATCAGGCCGCCGCGGCTGGTCAAGCCAGCCCGGATGTCCACCTCGGGTGCATAGAGCGTGATTTCGCCGCCATCGGCACTATGCAGCGTCGACTCGACCGTGATTGCCCGTCCCGCGGCGATGCGCACGCGGCCCAGCGAAAAGCCGTTGAGCCGGTCCACGTCCAGGAACAGCTTGCCCTGGTTCTCTTGCGACAAAGCGGTGGCAAGGCCCAGGCTGTCGGCCAGCCGTTCGCGCCCCGCGCCAAGCGTCACCTCGGAGATCGTGTCAGCCGTGGCGCCCAACTGGTAGTGGACCAGGCGCGTGGCCGGGTCGTAGTAGCGCAAGTCATTGCCCACCACCAATGCGGCACGGCGCGCCATGGCGCGTTGCGACTGGCTGTAGCCATCCAGCCCGGCCTGTGGCGCGAGGTCCTGGCGCACGCCCTGGTAGGTATCGCTGATCAGATCGCCTTCCAGCACGGCGCTGCGGGTCGACACCACCAGCGCGCCGGCATCCCTTCCCACCGTATAACCGTCTTCGTCGCGCGTGCGCGGCGCCAGCAGCGCGTTGTAGAAACGGCGCGTGGCCTTCTCGCCCCAGCGATCGGAACGCTGCTCGTAGCCGCGATAGATGCCGGTGTACAGCAGGTCGGCCGGCGCGCGGTCGGCCATGTAGAGCCGCCCGTCCTGGCCGCGCAGCCAGGTCTGCTGCAGGGTGCCGGCCTGCACGTCCAGCGTGCCGCCCGACAGGTTGATGGCCGAACCGGCCTGCGTCACCACTTCGGCGCCTTCGAAGCGGACCTGCCCGCCCTGCGCCAGCCAGTGGCTCGCCGGCACCGCCAGCGTGCCCAGATAGCCGCCCACTTCAAGCAAGCCGCCGCCGCTGTACCAGCGGTCGCCTTCGTAGGCGCCCACGCCGCCGGCCACGCGGATCAGGGCGCGCCTGTCCAACCACACGTCGCTGTTGTTGAGCCGGGCGTCGTCGCGGTTGATCGGTGAATCGCGCTGTTCGTTGCCCTGCAGGTTGATCTTGATGTTGTTCGATTCCATCGACACGGCCACGCCGATCGCGCCGCCCACGTCAATCTGCGCGCCATCGCGCACCAGCGTGCGCGCGCCTGCCTTGACCGCCACCTGCCCCCCCGTGGCAAGCGTCAGCGACTCGCCCTGGAAGTCGACCGTGCCGCCGCTGTCCACTTGCACCAGCGACAAGTCCCGCCGGTTGCGGTCCGTGGCCGCCAGCGTGCCGGTCGGGTTGACGCTGGGCGGCATCAGGTTGTCGCGCTGGCCGTCCAGCGCGGTGGCGGTGTCCGCATCCACCAGGATCGCGGTGATGGCGCCCGGACGCAGCGTCACGGCGGCCTCGGCGCCCGTGCCATTCAGATGGAGGGTGCCCCGCGCATCCACCGACGTGGTGGACGCCAGCACACCGGCCTGTTCGACGGTCCGCGCCGCCAAGGTAATGTCGCCCTGCGGCGACAGGATCAGGCCGCGATTGGCCACGGCGCCGCTGCCGGAAGGCGCGATCTCGCTGCCGCGCGTGGTCGACGCGAGGTTGCCTTCGGTGCCCTGGCCGCGCTTGATCACGAAGCTGTCGCCCGCCGCGAGCGCCGCCTGCCCCCGTGGGGTCGAGACGGACCCGGCGTTGTCGACCTCGCGGCCCAGCAACAGCACATACCCGCCGGACTGCGTCACGGTCGCGGGACGGTTGGTCTCGATGACGGCCCCCGGCCGCAGTTCCACCTTGCCCAGCGCGTCCGCAAAAGTGGGCGTCTTGTCGTCAGGCCCGTACAAGCCGCTGTTCTCGAACTGCGCATCGGTGATGCGCGCAGCGGCCGCCACCAGGTTGCGCACATTCACCTGCGACGTGCCGTCAAATACCACCCCGTTACGGTTAACGACCATGACCGTGCCGTCAGCCTTGATCTGCCCCTGGACCACCGACGGCCGCGCTTGCGGATCGTTGACGCGGTTGAGCACCGCCCACGTCGATTCCTGCCGGAACTCGACCGTGGTGCGCTTGCCCACGTTAAAGGTCTCCCAGTTCAGGACCGCCTTCGCGCCGGTCTGCTCGATGGTGACCGTGGCACGCCCGTCTGCGCGGGTCTGCACGGGCGCCTTGGCGTTTTTCCAGCCCGCCGTCAGCGGATCGGCGTCCACCTTCAGGCCGCCCTCGGCCAAGCCGTCCGGCACCGATCCGCCCGCTGCCAGCGCCGCATCGC
>NZ_JABBJN010000116.1 GCF_012928505.1 Achromobacter sp. Bel
GCCGGCTTGCCGCCAGCGCGCCCACTTCGCGCGGCGCGACTTCGCGGCCCAGCGGCGAGCCCAGCGCCACGGTGACGATCTGCAGGGTCGCGTGCGCCAGCGTCGTCTTGGCCGGCATGCGGGCGGCGGGATCCTGCACGGCCTCGGTCACGCTGACCAGGGGCCGCCCATAGCGGTAGATCAGCCACCAGCCGGTGCCAGCGACGCACCCGCACACGATCAGCACCAGCAGGCGTCGCGTGCCGTCGGCGGCTTCGACGCCTTCCAGAAAGGACTCGTGGCTGACGATGCGGTCCAGGCTGTAGCCGTAGGCCAGATGCTGCACCGCGTGCAGCAGCATGCCCAGCAACATGCCGCCCAGGCCGGCCGCGACGCCGGTGAGCAGGACCGCAATCAACAATCTGGCACGCAATCGCGGCGGATCGTCCGCCAAACCCTCGTTCATCGCTGGACCACTCCTGTCCGACCCGCGCCGGCAAAGGCTTGCAGGCGCTTTATAGCAGGCAGTGTATGCAGGGGATTGTCAACGAAACGTGATCGGGGCAGTGGGCGCCGTGCGCGCAGGCACACGGGGCCGGAATAGTCCGGCCCCGTTTATAGAGGGTCCGAGGGCGGCCTAGAGCTGCATCTCGCATTCGATCCAATCGAGCACGCTGGCGTGCTGCGGCACCCAGCCCAGCTCCTTCTTCGCCTTGTCGGCGCTGACGCGGCTGTTGGAGCCCAGGGCGTAGGCGCCCAGGTCCTTGCCCCAGCACGCGATCGCGTCGGCCGCCGGCCAGGGCTGTGCCGCGCCCAGGCCAAGCCGGTCGGCGATGGCGCCGACGAGGTCGCTGAACGACGCCTCGCCGTTCTCGACAAAGTAGAAGCTGCCGGCCGGCGCCTCGGACAGCGCCAAGGCATAGAGCGCCGCCACGTCTGCGATATGCACGTTCGACCAGCGGTTCAGGCCACGGCCTACGTGGCGCGCGACGCCGCTGGCTTGCGCCTGCGCGACCAGCGGGGGGATCTGCACGCTTTGCGCGCGCGGTCCCAGCGCGTTGCCGTAGATCAAGCTATGGCACAACACCACACTGTGCACGCCGGGTGCTGCGGCCAGGATGCGGTCATTGATCGCGATGCGGGCCGCCTTTTCCGGGATCGGCGTGATGGGCGTGGTCTCGTCGAAGCGCGCCTCCGAGGGTTCGCCTAAGGCGTTGTCCGCGACCAGGCTGGAGCCGCTGGTGTGGATAAAGCGCTTGCCGCTGCCGCGCAACGCGTCAAGCATGGCGTCGACCGCGCCGCCGTGATCGCTGTCGGCGGCGTTGACGACGGCATCGGCCGCACGGGACTCATCCTGCAGCAGCGCCGAATCGTCCAGGGTGCCAACAACGGGTTCGATGCCGAAGGCGCGTAGCTCGTCCGCGCGCGACGGATCGCGGATCAGTCCCCTGACCGCGTGGCCGGCCTTTGCCAGCGTGGCCGCCACCGCGCCGCCGATAAAGCCGCTGGCGCCAGTGATGAAGATCTTCATGAGGGTTGCTCCGGGTTGTGCGGGTAGGCCGGATAGTCCGTCAGGCCACGCAGCGTCAGCGGCTCAAACAAGGGATGGCGTGTCTTCATGGAGGCGCTCTTCGGGGCATTCGGTATGGAAATGGGGTAGGACTTCTTCTGCGATTTCGCGCAGTGTTTCGGCGAGCGGCCGGGTATTGCGGCGCAGGTGCAGGCCGATGTGATGCACGCCCGAGGCATGCAGCGCGCGCAGTTCTTCGATCAATGCGCGACGGCCGGCCTGGGCGCCGAAACGGAACCGGCGCAGCGGCGCGTCCGCGTCCTCCACCAGATCCAGATGGATGAAGCTGAGGTAGGGCTTGTCGCCCGCCACGCGACGCCAGGCCGCGGCGCGGTGCAGATGGTCGTCCGGCGCGCCGGGGTACGCCAGGCAGCCGTCCAGGTGGGTGCCGATCCAGTCCGGCGTCTGTTGCGCCAGCCCGGCCACCAGCAGCGGCAGGGGCGACGGAGGCCGCGGCAGCATGGCCAGGCCCGGCGGCAATTGCGCGCTCGCGTTGCCGCGCAGCAAGGCGACCTGCTCGCGGAACGCCGCCCCGCGCGAGGCGAAGTCGCGCCCGAACAGCGGGTACTCGACCGGGCGGTCGCCGCTGGCAACCCCCAGCAGCAGGCGGTTGCCGCTCAGGTGCTGGAGGGTGGAGGCGGACTTGAGCGTCAGCAGCGGTTCGCGCAACGGCAGCACCACGGCCGCCGTGCCCAGCAGGATGTCGCGCGTGATGCCTGCCAGATAGCCCAGGTAGCTGAAAATCTCGAAGACCTGGGCGGCGTCGCCGAAGTTGGGGTCGTACACGGGCACATCGCGCACCCATAGCGCGCGAAATCCCAGATGGTCGGCCAGGCGCGCCAGATCCGCATGCTGCTGCAGATCCGGCTCGCCGGGCAGGCGGCCAGACCGCCGCCGGGACGCCTCGCCGGCGGCGGTCCAGTCGTGGTCCAGCGGGGCTTCAAGACCGATGCTGAAGCCGCCTGCCGTCAAGGTGTCCAATGCGGTCGCCATGGCGATTTCCTCCTAGTCCCAGGCGGCGGCCAGGCCTTCCGGGCTGACTTCGCGGCCGTTGCGTTCCAGCGCGGCGATCGCGGCCATGTCGTCGGCCGTCAGCCGCAATTGCTGGGCAAGCAGGTTGCTGGCCAGGTTCTCGCGCTTGGTGGACGACGGGATCACGGAATAGCCCAGTTGCAGCGCCCAGGCCAGCGCGACTTGCGCCGGCGTGGCGTCGTGGCGTTCGGCGATCTGGCCGATGACGGGGTCTTGCAGCACCTTGCCGTAGGCCAGCGTCATGTAGGACGTGACCGGGATGCCCTGCTCTTTCAGGAACGCGGTCAGCGTGGGGTTCTGCAGGTACGGGCTGAGCTCGATCTGGTTGGTGGCGATCGCGTCACGCCCCACGGCGGCGATGGCTGCGCGCGTTTCGGCGATGGGGAAATTCGAAATGCCGATCTGGCGCGTCAGTCCCTGCGACTTGGCTTCAGCCAGCGCGGTCATGAATTCCGCGACGGTCACGCCATTGCCCGGCGCCGGCCAGTGAATCAGGGTCAGATCTACGTAGTCGGTGCGCAGCTTGGCCAGGCTGGCTTTCAGGCTGGGCACGAGCTTGCCCTGGGCAGTGTTGGGCACCCAGATCTTGGTGGTAACGAACAGGTCTTCGCGGGCCACGCCCGATTCGGCGATGGCTTGGCCGACCTCGGCTTCGTTTTCGTAGATCTGCGCCGTGTCGATGGCGCGATAGCCGACGTCCAGCGCATTGCGCACCGAATCGATGGCGACCTGGCCTTGCAGGCGGAACGTGCCGACGCCAAATGCGGGAATGCTCATGTAAAACTCCAGGGGGATATGTGGGGCCGGGCGGTGTCGTCCGGGAATGCAGCCAGTGTGCCCGCGCGATACTTGCGAAAAAAGCCCTGTATTGGCGAAAGACTTTTGATATAACGTCAATGATGAAAACCACACTCGACGAAATGCAGGTCTTTATCGCCGTGGTCGACAGCGGGTCCATCACCGCCGCCGCCGACGTGCTGGGGCAGACCATTTCGGCCACCAGCCGCACGATGAGCCGGCTGGAAGAGAAGCTGCAGACCACGCTGATGCGGCGGACCACGCGCCGGCTGGCGCTGACCGAAGAGGGCAAGACCTACCTGGAACAGGTCCGGCGGATCGTCGCGTCGGTGGAGGAAACCGAGGACCTGATGAACGTGCGCCGCAACCAGCCTGCCGGACTGCTGAGGGTGGATGCGGCGTCGCCCTTCATGCTGCACGTGATCGCGCCGCTGGTGCCGGGTTACCGCAAGCGCTATCCGCAGGTGGAGCTGGAGCTCAACAGCAACGAGGGCAACATCGACTTGCTGGAGCGCCGCACGGATCTTGCCATTCGCATCGGGCGACTGAAAGATTCATCGCTGCACGCGGTGCCGCTGGGCGTAAGCCGCGTGCGCGTGCTGGCCAGCCCGGCGTACCTGGCCGCGCACGGCACGCCCAAGCGCGTGGCGGATCTGGCTACGCATACGCTGCTGGGCTTTTCCCAGCTGGAATCGCTGAACGAATGGCCGTTGCTGGACAGCGATGGCCAACCGCTGCACGTCAAGCCGGGCGTGCGCGCCTTCAGCGGCGAAACACTGCGGCAGTTGGCGTTGAACGACGGCGGCATCGTCTGCCTGTCGGATTTCATGACGCGCGGCGACCGCGCCGCCGGCGCATTGCAGCAGTTGCTGATCAAGCAGACGCAGGACGTCAGGCAGCCGATCAACGCGGTGTACTACCGCAACACCGCGATCTCGTCGCGCATCAAATCCTTCATCGACTACGTGGTGGAGACGATCGGCAAGGACGGCTTCCTGGAGCCGGCCGCGCGGTGAGAGATGTGTCCATTGGCGACAGCGGCGTGGCGGACCTAAGGGGCAACCGTATACTGCCCCCGTTTATTTTCCGGGTCCCGAACCATGAGCATTTTCTCCCGTTTCTTTGGCCGCAAGGAAGAAAGCGCTGACGCCCGCGCGCTGTCCGCCAACCCCGCCATCGAGAATCCCCTGAGCTTGCAGGTGCTGTTTGCCGCGCCGCTGGCGGTCGCCGAAGACACGTTGACGGCGGCGCTGCGCGCCTACCATCCGTCCATGGGCCAGGCGCGCGCCGAGATCGCGCCCGACATGCCGGAGTTCCTGGGCCTGGTCGGGTGGGATAAGCATGTCGTGCGGATGGTGGGCTTTGACGCGCCCTATCCCAAGGATTCGCTGGAAGCCTGCGTGGCGCCCGCGCACTACCCGGCCACGGTCAAGGACGAGATCCGCGGCCACGCCAGCCACATCATCCTGTACTACGCTGGCTTTGAAGAAGATCCGCTGGAGCAGTATGTCGCGTTGGCCGCCGTGGCGGGCGCGTTGACGGGCTTTGGTGCGATGGCCGTGCTGAACGAGCATGCGCACACCTCGCTGCCCGCCGGCGTGTTCGACGCCGAATCGCTGGGTGAGGAAAGCCTGGACCTGCTGCGCACGCTGCCGCTGAACATGCTGTATTGCGGCTTTGTGAAGTACGAGGTCGAAGGCGTGGACGGGGTGTGGATGCGTACGTACGGTGGCGACGTGTTCGGCTTGCCCGACTTCGCGGCGCTGGCCGCGGGCCACCACGAAGGCGAGACCTACTCGAACATGTTCAACAACATCATGGGCTATCTGCGCGAGAGCGGCGCGGAACTGGCCGCCGGCCACACGATGCAGATCGGTGAAAACGCCTACATGAAGGTGCGAGGGCCGGCCCAGGAAGAGTACTTCCTGGACGGTCCGGGCCAGGTGCTGGTGGCCGAAATCATCACGGCCGACGAGATCAACAAGCCGCAATAAGGGCCAACGCGCCGTGGGCTGGCCCGGGCCTTACGCCGCGTAGTGGCCGGGGTGGCCGTTGCGGGTGGCGCCGGGCCGCAACCGCAGGGCCAGCGCCACGGCCGCCGCGCTGGCTGCGACCAGCGTGACGCCGGTCCAGCCCCAGTGCGCCAGCGCCAGGCTGCCCAGCGCGCCGCCGGCGGCCATGCCGATGAACACGCCCGTCATCAGGATGGCGTTGAGCCGACTGCGGGCAGCGGGGTCGATGCCGTAGACGATGCTCTGGTGCGCGATGAGCGAGGTCTGGATGCCCAGGTCAAAGCCGACCGCGCTGCCCGCGATCAGCCACAGCGCGGCATGCGGCGAAAGCAGGGGCAAAAACAGCATGGCGGCGAACGACACCATCGTCAGCCCCGCGCCCAGGCTGGCGACCGCCATCGGGCCACGGGTGTCCGCGACGCGTCCCGCCAGCGGCGCGGCCA
>NZ_JABBJN010000117.1 GCF_012928505.1 Achromobacter sp. Bel
ACGATGACCTACTTTCACAGACGTCCGTCCACTATCATCGGCGCGAAGGCGTTTCACTGTCCTGTTCGGGATGGGAAGGAGTGGTACCACCTTGCTATGGTCGTCAGGCGTAACTGGTTGAGCAGCTGCGGTTAGGCAACGGCTCCAATCTTGGAAGAAACACAACGTGTGATGATCAGAGGCTAGCTCGATGATCATGCACAGGGGGATGTAATTGGTGTTGGCTGGCTGCCGACGGTGCAGCCAGATTTTGTATTGAACGACACTTGGAACGCTATATCACCAGGTCAATAACCATCAGTGTTATAGGATCAAGCCTCACGAGCAATTAGTATCGGTTAGCTTAACGCATTACTGCGCTTCCACACCCGACCTATCAACGTCCTGGTCTCGAACGACTCTTTAGGGGGATCAAGTCCCCGGGATACCTAATCTTCAGACGAGTTTCCCGCTTAGATGCCTTCAGCGGTTATCTCTTCCGTACTTAGCTACCCGGCAATGCCATTGGCATGACAACCGGTACACCAGAGGTACGTCCACTCCGGTCCTCTCGTACTAGGAGCAGGCTCCGTCAAGTATCCAACGCCCACGGCAGATAGGGACCAAACTGTCTCACGACGTTTTAAACCCAGCTCACGTACCTCTTTAAATGGCGAACAGCCATACCCTTGGGACCGGCTACAGCCCCAGGATGAGATGAGCCGACATCGAGGTGCCAAACACCGCCGTCGATATGAACTCTTGGGCGGTATCAGCCTGTTATCCCCAGAGTACCTTTTATCCGTTGAGCGATGGCCCTTCCATTCAGAACCACCGGATCACTATGTCCTGCTTTCGCACCTGTTCGACTTGTCAGTCTCACAGTCAAGCACGCTTATGCCATTGCACTATCAGCACGATTTCCGACCGTACCTAGCGTACCTTCGAACTCCTCCGTTACACTTTGGGAGGAGACCGCCCCAGTCAAACTGCCCACCATGCACTGTCCCCGATCCGGATAACGGACCAAGGTTAGAACCGCAAACAAACCAGGGTGGTATTTCAAGGATGGCTCCACGTGATCTAGCGACCACGCTTCAAAGCCTCCCACCTATCCTACACAGGCCGGTTCACAGATCAATGCAAAGCTACAGTAAAGGTTCATGGGGTCTTTCCGTCTAGCCGCGGGTAGATTGCATCATCACAAACACTTCAACTTCGCTGAGTCTCAGGAGGAGACAGTGTGGCCATCGTTACGCCATTCGTGCAGGTCGGAACTTACCCGACAAGGAATTTCGCTACCTTAGGACCGTTATAGTTACGGCCGCCGTTTACCGGGGCTTCGATCAAGAGCTTGCACCCCATCACTTAACCTTCCGGCACCGGGCAGGCGTCACACCCTATACGTCGACTTTCGTCTTTGCAGAGTGCTGTGTTTTTAATAAACAGTCGCAGCCACCGATTCTCTGCGACCCCATCATGCTAAGCGCGCAGGCGCTTCACACTACCGGGGTATACCTTCTCCCGAAGTTACGGTATCAATTTGCCGAGTTCCTTCTCCTGAGTTCTCTCAAGCGCCTTGGAATATTCATCCCGTCCACCTGTGTCGGTTTGCGGTACGGTCTCGCACAGCTGAAGCTTAGAGGCTTTTCTTGGAACCACTTCCAATCACTTCGCAAGCAATGCTCGCTCGTGCCATACCCTTGATTTACGCGCCCGGATTTGCCTAAGCGCCATCTTCGATACAGCAACAGGGACATCCAACACCCTGATGATCTTCCGCGATCCGTCCCCCCATCGCACTGTACGACGGTACTGGAATATTAACCAGTTTCCCATCAGCTACGCATCTCTGCCTCGCCTTAGGGGCCGACTCACCCTGCGCCGATGAACGTTGCGCAGGAAACCTTGGACTTACGGCGAGGGGGCTTTTCACCCCCTTTATCGCTACTCATGTCAGCATTCGCACTTCTGATACCTCCAGCAGCCTTTACAAGCCACCTTCGCAGGCTTACAGAACGCTCTCCTACCGCGTGCACTAAAAGTGCACACCCGCAGCTTCGGTTTATCGCTTAGCCCCGTTACATCTTCCGCGCAGGACGACTCGATCAGTGAGCTATTACGCTTTCTTTAAAGGATGGCTGCTTCTAAGCCAACCTCCTGACTGTCTATGCCTTCCCACTTCGTTTCCCACTTAGCGATAATTCGGGACCTTAGCTGGCGGTCTGGGTTGTTTCCCTCTTGAGTCCGGACGTTAGCACCCGGTGCTCTGTCTCCCAAGCTGTACTTGCGGGTATTCGGAGTTTGCCATAGTTTGGTAAGTCGCCATGACCCCCTAGCTATAACAGTGCTCTACCCCCCGCAGTAATACTTGAGGCACTACCTAAATAGTTTTCGGAGAGAACCAGCTATTTCCAGATTTGTTTAGCCTTTCACCCCTATCCACAGCTCATCCCCTAATTTTTCAACATTAGTGGGTTCGGTCCTCCAGCACGTGTTACCGTGCCTTCAACCTGGCCATGGATAGATCATCTGGTTTCGGGTCTACACCCAGCGACTGAATCGCCCTATTCGGACTCGCTTTCGCTACGGCTTCCCTATTCGGTTAACCTTGCCACTGAATGTAAGTCGCTGACCCATTATACAAAAGGTACGCAGTCACCCCACAAGGAGGCTCCTACTGTTTGTATGCATACGGTTTCAGGATCTATTTCACTCCCCTTCCGGGGTTCTTTTCGCCTTTCCCTCACGGTACTGGTTCACTATCGGTCGATCACGAGTATTTAGCCTTGGAGGATGGTCCCCCCATCTTCAAACAGGATTTCACGTGTCCCGCCCTACTTGTCTTACGCTTAGTTCCACACACAAGATTTCGCCTACAGGGCTATCACCTGCTACGGCCGGACTTTCCATTCCGTTCGACTATCTTGCGTGCTAAAACGTAAAGGCTCTTCCGATTTCGCTCGCCACTACTTTCGGAATCTCGGTTGATTTCTTTTCCTCGAGCTACTGAGATGTTTCAGTTCACCCGGTTCGCTTCCACTAGCCTATGTATTCAGCTAGGGATACCGCATTGCTGCGGTGGGTTTCCCCATTCGGACATCTACGGATCAAAGCTTGTTTGCCAGCTCCCCGTAGCTTTTCGCAGGCTACTACGTCCTTCATCGCCTGTGATCGCCAAGGCATCCACCATATGCACTTAGTCGCTTGATCCTATAACGCTGTAGGCTATAGGACCTGAGTATTAGCGTTTGTGCCGTTCATAAGTTTCAAAGCAGTCTGAGGTTATTCACCCCAGTCTTGAGAACTTGGAACAAAATAATGCAATCACAACCCGTACTTATCTTCTTCGACTTGCGTCGAGTACTTGATAAGTACATTTCGTTGTGCTTCTTCCAGATTGTTAAAGAACGA
>NZ_JABBJN010000118.1 GCF_012928505.1 Achromobacter sp. Bel
GGCCGGGTCGTTGTTGGTCAGGTTATACGTCCACTTGCCATCGGCATCGATGGAGAAGTTACCGTGCTGGCCAGCGGCGTCGGTCTGCGGCTTGAAGACCGCTTCGCCCGCGTCCGGATCGGTGACGGTGAGTTGGCCGCCGACAGACAGCTTCACGTCTTCGGTGACCGTGCCCGCATCACTGCCCGGAGTCGTCGGGTTGATGATGGCGCCGTCGTCGGTACCGTTGATGGTGACGGTGACATCCTTCGACACGACCCCGCCGTTGCCGTCATCGACGGTCACGGTGAAGGTCTCCGTGATGGATTGGCCGGACTTCAGACCTTGGACATCCTTGTTGGCATTGTCCAGGTTATAGGTCCAGTTGCCGCTACCGTCCACAGAGAAGGAACCGTACGTGCCCTTGCCGCCGTTGTTCACGGTCCAGGCGTGCGTGTCGGTCGTGTCGACGTCGGCGACATCGAGCTTGCCCGTAGCCACCAGCGTGCCGTCTTCGGTGACAGCGCCATCAGCCTTGCCGGTCAGGACCGGGATGTCGTTGGTGCCAACGATCGTGACAACCACTTGACCCGTGGTGCCGTCAGCCGTCGTGACGGTGAAGGTCTCGGTCAGGGTCTTGCCAGCGCCCAGGCCTTGAACAGCCGGGTCGTTGTTGGTCAGGTTGTAGGTCCACTTGCCATCGGCGTCGATGGAGAACGTGCCGTGCTTGCCGGCCGCGTCGGTCTGCGGCTTGAAGACCGCCTCGCCCGCGTCCGGATCGGTCACGTCGAGCTTGCCGCCGACAGACAGCTTCACGTCTTCGGTGACGGTGCCCTTATCGTCGCCGGGCTGCGCCGGGGTAATGACGGCGCCGTCGTCCGTGCCGTTAATGGTGATCGTGACTTGCTGGCTGGTCACGCCGCCGTTGCCGTCGTCGACAGTGACGGTGAAGGTTTCCGTGGCCGTCTCGCCAGCCTTGAGTGCCTTGACGTCAGGATTGCTGCTGTCCAGGTTGTAGGTCCACTTGCCGGTGCCGTCGACCGAGAAGTTGCCGTACTCGCCCTTGCCATTGTCGCTAACGTTCCAGACGTGTGTGTCCGTGGTATCGACATCGGTTTGCGTCAACTGACCCGTGGTGCTCAGCGACGTGCTCTCTGTCACGGAGCCGGTCGCTTGGCCCGAGATAACGGGAGCGTCGTTGGTGCCGTTGATCGTGATGACAACTTGACCGGTCGTGCCGTCAGCCGTCGTAACAGTGAAGGTTTCGGTCAACTTTTCGCCAACGGCCAGAGCCTGCACCTTCGGATCGTTGTTGGTCAGGTTGTAGGTCCACTTGCCATCGGCATCGATGGAGAAGGTACCGTGCTGGCCGGCGGCATCGGTCTGCGGCTTGAAGACCGCTTCGCCCGCGTCCGGATCGGTGACGGTGAGTTGACCACCGGTCTGGAACGTAACGTCTTCCTTGACTTCGCCCTTGTCATCGCCTGGTTGAGCAGGATTGATAACCGCGCCGTCGTCGGTGCCGTTGATGGTGACCGTCACATCCTTGGTGACCACGCCACCGTTGCCGTCATCGACGGTGACCGTGAACGTTTCGGTGATCTTTTCACCGGACTTCAGACCTTGGACGTCCTTGTTGGCGTTGTCGAGGTTGTAGGTCCAGTTGCCGGTCGAGTCGACCGAGAACGAACCGTACGTGCCCTTGCCGCCGTTGTTCACGGTCCAGGCGTGGGTGTCGGTCGTATCGACGTCGGCGACGTCCAGCTTGCCGGTAGCCACCAGCGTGCCGTCTTCGGTGACAGCGCCGTCGGCCTTGCCGGTCAGGACCGGGATGTCGTTGGTGCCAACGATCGTGACTACGACTTGACCGGTCGTGCCGTCAGCGGTGGTGACCGTAAACGTCTCGGTCAGCGTCTTGCCAGCGCCCAGGCCTTGAACGGCGGGGTCGTTGTTGGTGAGGTTATACGTCCACTTGCCATCGGCGTCGATGGAGAACGTGCCGTGCTGGCCGGCTGCGTCGGTCTGCGGCTTGAAGACCGCTTCGCCCGCGTCCGGATCGGTGACGGTGAGTTGGCCGCCGACAGACAGCGTCACGTCTTCGGTGACCGTGCCCGCATCGCTGCCCGGGGTAGCCGGGTTGATGACGGCGCCGTCGTCGGTACCGTTGATCGTGACGGTGACGTCCTTGGTGACCACGCCGCCGTTGCCGTCATCCACCGTAACGGTGAACGTTTCGGTGATCGACTGGCCGGACTTCAGGCCCTGGACGTCCTTGTTGGCGTTGTCGAGGTTGTAAGTCCAATTGCCGCTGCCGTCCACGGAGAACGAACCGTACGTGCCCTTGCCGCCGTTGTTGACGGTCCAGGTATGCGTGTCGGTCGTATCGACGTCAGCCACATCGAGCTTGCCGGTGGCAACCAGGGTGCCGTCTTCGGTGACTGCACCGTCGGCCTTGCCGGTCAGAACCGGGATGTCGTTGGTACCGACGATCGTGACAACCACTTGACCCGTGGTGCCGTCAGCCGTCGTAACGGTGAAGGTCTCGGTCAAGGTCTTGCCAGCGCCCAGGCCTTGAACGGCCGGGTCGTTGTTGGTCAGGTTATA
>NZ_JABBJN010000012.1 GCF_012928505.1 Achromobacter sp. Bel
AGTCAACGTTCCTGCGGCCTGGACCTGGCCATTCTGCTTCGCGATCAGGTCGCGTCCGGCCGTGATCGTGGCATTGCCGGCCGCGCTCTCGCCCAACGCGGCCACGACGCCGCCCAAGCGGGCGTCGCCGGTTGCGGTAAGCGTCAGGCCGCCGCCCGCGGCAATGACGCCATCGGCGTCCAGGTCCGCGCCCGCGCTGGCGCTCAAGCCGCCCGAAGCCTGCATTCTGCCGGCCGTGCCAACGCGCAAGTTCTCGCCGGCATTGGCCGTCAGGCCGCCCTCGAGCGCCGTGGCGATGCCGTCGATGCGGATATCGCGCAAGGCGCCCAGGACGATGGGAGAGCCCGCGGTCGCCGTTCCCGTGATGAACAGGTCGCGGCCCGCCTGAGCTTGCAGTGCGCCGCCGCCGCCCCCCGCGCCCGCCGCGGTGCCCGCGATGCCCGCGATGCGCAAGTCCTGGCCTGCGTTCAGCAGCAGCCCGCCGCTGCCCTGGGCCAGGCCCACCTGGCCAACGGTCAGATTGTCGTGCACATCAGCGTTGAGGGTGCCGTTGGCCACCGTCTTGCCGTTCAGCTCAGCGTCCGTGCCGGCCTTTAGAACGATGTCTTGCTGGCCAGAGATCGTGCCGTTCGCCAGCAGCTTGCCGCCGGCTTGCGCCTGCAACAGCCCGCCCGCTTGCAACGCGCTTTGGCTGCCCAGCGTGATGGCGCCGCCGCCGCGGGCCATAAGCGCTCCCGCATCGGCCAGAACCGTGCCATCCACCGACAGGTCCTTGTCGATTTGCAGCGTCGCGGATTGCCCGGCCACCAGCGTGCCGGCCAGCGCCGCGCTGTCGGCTTGCACATCGACGGAACCACCGGCCTGCTGGCTCGAATCCGCCACCGTGGCCAGTGCGCCGCCGGCCTGGATCGTCAGCTTGCCCGCAGCCAGATTCTGTCCCGCCAGGCTGATGTCGGAGGCCGCGTCCAGTATCAAGTCCGCCAACGAGGATACGGTGCCCGCCGTTGTCAGCGTGCCGCCTGCGCGCGCTTGCAGCACACCGCCCGCCAGCGCCCGGCTACCGGCCGCCAGTGCCATATCCAGGCCCGCGATCAGGTCCAGCGCACCGTTGGCCGACGCGGCCGTTCCGGATAGATCCATCCGGCCGCCCGCTTCCAGGCGCGCGCCCTTGTCCCCGCGCACGGCCCCGGCCAGTTCCAGATTGCCCGCAGCCGCCACTCGCGCTTGCTCCGACGCGTCCAGTTGCGCCGCTGCGCCGACGCGCAGGTTGCCCCCTGCGCTGAAATCCAGCGCGCCGTCGGCGCCCAGTCTGCCGTCCACGCGGATGTCGCGCACCGCGTGCAACGCCGCATCGGCGGAGGACACGAGGATGCCGTCCAACGCCAGATCGCGGCCGGCTTCGGCCTGCACGCCCTTGCCTTGCAACTGGCTGGCGGCGCCCAGCCGCATATCGTTGCCGCTCTTCAGGTCCAGCACACTGCCATAGGCGAGCGCGTTGCCGTCCACGCGCAGGTCGCGCGCGGCCTCCAGCGTCATGCCACCTTCGGCCAGCGCCGTGTCGGCAAGGTTCAGGTCCTGCCCGGCCCGCAGCGTCATCGACGCGTCGGATTGAAGGTGCGAACCGCCCGCGGCCGTCAACGCCTGCCCCGCGCTCATGTCCACGCCGCGCGCCGCGTAGACCTGCCCTGCCAAGGTCGCGGTACGCGCGGCCTGCATGGTCAAGGCATCCAGCGAACTGAGCGCACCCGCCACGCGCAGGTCACCAAGCGTCGTCACATTGACCGGACCCTTTGCCGCCACCCGCGCAAGTTCGCTCATCGACAGGTCGCCTCCGGCGTCCAGACTCAGGCGGCCGCCGCTGGCGGCAAGCGCGCCATCGACGGACAACTTGCCTGCGGCGGCCATGGTCATGTCGCCGTTGCCGCGCCATACACCGGCCAGCGTCATATCATTGCCGGCCCGGGCCTGCGCTCCCCCTTCGGCATCCCATTGCGCCGTCGTGCCCATGGCGATGTCGCGCCCGGCGGCCAACGACAGATTGCCAGTGGCCGCGGCCTTGCTATCGACGCGCGCGTCGCGTCCCGCGGTCAACAGGATGTCGCCGCGCGACGCCATCGCGCCGCCCGCCAGCAAATCGCCCGCCGCGCGCGCCGACACACCATCGCCCTGCGTGCGACTGGCGTCGCCCAAGCGCAGGTCGTTGCCTGCATCCATCGTCAACGGGCCGCCATAGGCCAGCGCCGCACCATCCACGCGCAGGTCGCGCGCGGCCTCCAGCGTCAGGCCCTTATTGGTTTCGGCCTGGCCGGTAAGGATCAGGTCCTGCCCGACACGCAGGGTCATGCCCCCCTCGGATTGCAGACGCGCGTCGACGCCCGCCAGCAACTGTCCCATGGCTTCCAGCAGCAGCGGGCCGTCGGCCAGCAGCTTGCCCGTGACCGTGGCATCGGTTCCGGCCTGAGCCGTCAATCCGGCCAGCGACGACGCCGTGCCCGCCACGCTCAGCGCGCCCTTTGCCACCATGGACAAAGGTCCGCCCGCCTGCGCGCGGCCGCCCACGGCCATGTCGCCCTCGGCGGTCAGGGTCAACGCGCCTTGGGCCGCGCCGGCCGCGCCGCTGACATCCAGCGCGCCTCCGGCACGCACATCGGTGCCTTGATTACTCAGCAGGCTGCCTGACAAGGCCACATCGCCCCCGGCCTGCAGACTGGCCGCACCCGTCGTTTCGCCCCCGCCCGTGAGCGTCGCCTTGTCCTGCGCCCGCAGTGCCAAGTCGCCATCGGCGCTGAGCCTGGCGCCGAACACCGCGTCGCGGCCGGCGGTCAGGGAGGCCGATCCTGCCGACACCATCTCGCCGCCCGCGATGAGGTCCCGCGCCGCCAGGGCGGCAACACCCTTGCCCTGCGTCTTGCTGGCGTCGCCCAGCAGCAGATCGCCGCCGGCGTTCATCGTCAATACGCCACCGTAGGCCAGCGCGCTGCCGTCCACGCGCAATCCACGCACGGCGTCGATCGCGATGGCGCCGTCACTCAAGGCCGTGCCCGCCAAGCTGATGTCCTGACCCGCGCTCAACGTCAGGCTCTTGGACGATTGCAGTTGCGCGGCTTGGCCTGTCTGCAAGTCCGTGCCTGCATGCAGCGACAGGGTGTCACCGGAGAGTAGTTGTCCCCCCACCTTTGCGCCGCCCGCCGATACCAGGGTCAACGCCCCCTGGGAGGCCAGTTCGCCGTCCACCGTCAAGGCGCCGCCGCTTTCGGCGCGCAACGCGCCACCTGCCTGCACCTTGCCCTGGCTGCCCACCGTCAGGCCACTTCCTGCCAGCAAATCGATCCCGCCCGAAACCGCAGAGGTTTCACCGTCCAGCCGCACGGCGCCGGCGGCTTCGATGCGGTTTCCGTTGTTGCTGCGCACGGTGCCCGCCAGCGCCACGTCCTGCCCCGCCTTGAGTTGCGCTTTGCCTTCGGCATCCAGTTGGGCGCCCTGCGCAACGGCCAGATTGCGGCCGCTTTCGAGTTTCACGTCGTTCGTGGCGGCGGCTTTGCCGCCCAGGCTGGCATCGCGGCCGGCGTTCAGTACGATATCGCCGCGCGCGGTCATTGCGCCGTCGGCCTGCAGATCGCCCCCGGCACGCGCCGTCACGCCTTCGCCCTGCGCACGGCTGGCGCTGCCCAGCCGCAAATCGTTGCCTGCGTTCAGGGACAACTTGCCGCCATAGGCCAATGCGGCGCCGTCCACGCGCAGGTCGCGGCCCGCGTCCACGTCCAGGCCCGCATTGGTTTTCGCCATGCCGGCCAAGGCCAGGTCGCTCCCAGCGCGCACTTGCATCGCGCCATCCGATTGCAGGCGCGCGTCCACGCCCGCCGCCACCCGACCTATCGCGTCCAGCAGCAACGGGCCGCCGGCCAGCAGCTTGCCGTTGATGGTGGCATCGCCCGCGGCCTGGGCCGTGAGTCCGGCCAGGGATGACACGGTACCTGCGACGTTCAACGCGCCCTTCGTGCTCAGCGCCACCGGGCCGCCCGCCTGCGCGCTGCCGCCCACGGCCAGATCGCCGTCCGACGCCAGGGTCAACGCGCCTTGGGCTGCGCCGGCCGAGCCGTTGACGACGAGCGGCCCCGCCGCGCGCAGTTCCACGCCCTGATTGCCGCTCATGCTCCCCGCCAGCGTGGCGCCGCTGCCCGCATGCAACCGTGCAAGCCCCAGGGATTCCAGCTGTCCGGTGACCACCGCGGCGCCCTGCGCGCGCACGTCCAGATCGCCGCGCGCCAGCACCCGCGCGCCTACCGCGGCATCGCGTCCCGCCTTGATTTCTACAGCGCTCTCGGACACCAGTTCGCCGCCGGCCCGCAGATCGCGCGCCGCATCGAGTCCGACGCGCTTGCCCTGCGCTTTGCTGGAATCACCCAGGCGCAAATCTGCGCCACTCTTCAGGTTCAGCGCGCCGCCATAGGCCAGCGCGCTGCCGTCCAGGCGCAGGTCGCTAGCGGCCTCGATAGCCAGCGCGCCGTCCGTCAGGGCCGCGCCGGCGAGTGTGACGGTCTCGCCCGCGCGTATCGTCATGCCGCGTGCCGACTGCAGCTGCCCGCCGGCATCGGACACGACATCTGCGCTAGCCCGCGCCTGCAGCGCGCCGGACGCGTACACCCGATTCGGCAACACCAGATCACGTCCCGCCTGCAGCGTGACGCCCTCCTTTGCGGACACGATGCCCGCCGCCAGGGAAGCGCCGCCGCCCTGCCCACCGGGCGTGGCGGGATCCGGCGTTTTGCCGGATGGATTGCCAGCGTTTTCCGCACCCGTGCCGGAATCCGTACCCGTGCCGGAATCCGTACCCGTGCCGGAGCCGTTTCCGCCGGCATTGCCGCCGGTCCCGCCCTGGCCGGGCTGCGGCGCGACCGCCTGGCCCGCCACCTTCAGGTGGCGGCCAGAGGTCGCGCTCACGTTCTGATCGGAAGTCAGCAGATTGCCCGACAGTGACAGATCCTTGCCGGCCGCCACGCGCAAGGCGCCTTGCGTGCGCAGGCTACCCTGCGTGCCCACGACGGCGTCGCCGCCCGCCCCCACGCTCAAGGCCCCGCCCGCCGCGACGGCGCCCTGGACGGAGATGTCGCGCACTGCGCCGAGCGCAACGGTTTCCCCGGCCTGCGCCGCTCCCTGCACGGCCAGGTCACGGCCGCTGTCCACGCGCAGATTTCCCGCCGCTTGCACGGTGGCGCGCGGGGCAATGCGGACATCGCCCGCGGCATTGACCTGCAGGTCCCCGGTCAGGGCGACCAGATTGCCGCCGATGTTCACGCCCACTCCTGCCTCGGTGCCGATCAGGCGCACGCTGTTGGCGTACATGCCGCCCAGCGCCGCGGTATCCAGGGCGACCTCGGGCACGGCGCCTTCACCCACCCGAGCGGAAACGTCGCCGGACGCGTAATCCACTCGCGCCGCGCCCACGCTCACGTTGAGCCGGTCGGCCCATACGTCCGCATTGATTTCCAGCGTGCGCGCCAGCAGGTCAACTTGGCTCAGGTTGGTGCCGTTCAGTCCCGCGCCTTCGACGCGGATCTTGCCGGAAGCAATGTCGAAACCGATGCTGCCGTCGGCGCCGACCTGCGGCCTGCCCGTGGTCAGGGTGGCACGATCGGCGTTGAGAAAGCCGCAGCCGTTGCAGGTAATGCCCGCGGGATTCGCGACGATCACGTTGGCCCGGTTGCCGGCCACTTCCAGGGTGCCGAGCAACTGGGACGGATTGGGCGCGGTGACCTGGTTCAGGATGGTGCTGGCGCGCCGATTACCCAGCATGGGGTTGCCGCCCACCTGGCCCGCCAGTTGCGTCTGGCTGGCGCCGCCGCTGTTGTTGAGCACGGCGCCGGACGGGCCGACATTGAACTGCGTGTAGCGGTTGTTGGATACGCCGCCAGCCGAAGGCGGCGCGATGTTGATGACGGGTACGCCATTGTTGACGCCCACCGACGGCTTGGCGCCAGGCACGCTCTTGTCCACCGAGATCGGCAAGGTCTGCGCCCACACCGGCGACCAGATCTGCGTGAAGACAACGGACCAGACAATCAGAGAGCGTAGCTTGAACATCGTGCGCATCCGGGGGAAGTGAGATCAGAACTCGAACATCAGGACCGCCGCGAACACGGTAGACGCGGTCTTCAAGGATTCAGGCTTTTTCAAGGGCCAGCCGGCCGACAGGTCGTAGCTGGCGTTGACATAGGGCATGCCGACCCGCCCGCGCAGCCCGGCAACGGCGCCGACCAGCGCGCGGCCGGACAGCGACGCGGCAGACGGACCGCCCACGCGCCCCGCGTCCAAGCCCGCGTACAACTGCTGGCCGGGCACGCGCAAGAGCTTGTCCAGGCCGAGCGACAAGTCATTGCGAAGCGTCCAGCCATCCTCGGCAGCCAATGTCAATTGCCCGTCAAAACCCCGCACCGCGTAACGGTTGCCGATGGTGAAGTAATCGGACGGCACGATTGGAGTCTTGGCATGCTGAATCTGCCAGTTCACCTGGTAGGCCCAGGGCTGGTCCGCCAGCTCGAACGGCAGATGCAGGCCGGCATTCGCCGAGAGAATCGTGCTGCGGCCGTTCCAGTGCGGATCACCGTAGACGTAGCCAGGCCTGTCGGACAGCCCCGCCAGTGTTCCCCGCACGCCCCCACCCACGTCCAACACGGCCCGGCCCAGATAGTGGCGGTGTCCGAGGTTGAACTCGTAGCCCGTGACGTCGCGCCGCTGCACGTCGATGTCTACGTCGTCAAGCGTGCTGGTGGTGCGCTTGCGCAGCAGCGTCAACGATGACGAGCCCTTGTAGGCAGGGCCGCGATAAGGCACCAGCGAGACGCCGGCCTGCACCTGCTTGGTGGCGCCGCCGTAGATGATGGGCTCGTCAAAGCCCGCCACGGTCTGCCGATAGGTTGACTTGCTGGCGCCCGCGAAGAACGTCCAGTAGCCGAAGGGAATGCTGTAATTCAGGGACGCCGCGCGCGTGTTTGAATTTGAGTCGCGCCAGCGCGCATTGCTGTTCCAGGACACCGATAGTTGGTCATACAGAAACAACGGTGAATCCAATGTCAGTCCGGCATTGACCTGATACTTGCCGATGGCGTCCATGCCGCCGTTGTCGCCGCCAACATAACCGTGCCAGCGCTTGCCGGAGCCCGGGCGGATGACGATGTCCGAATCGCCCAGTTCGGGGCCGGGCGCCACGTCTATCGTCGCATCTGCCTGACCGCCCAGCCGGCGGATATTCTCCAGCGCCTGATCCAGATCGCGCTGATTGAGTTCGCCGCCAGGGCCCGTAGGCACCGCCGTACGCCACCAGCCGACGGTGTTTTCGCCCTTGACGCCGGATATGCGCCCCGGCACATAGCGCAGCGTCAGCCTGCCCTCAGCCAACGACTGTTCGGGTACCAACACACGAGCGGTCACCCTGCCGCTATCGATCAGTTCGCCGGTCAGATATTCCTGGAAGGTCCGCAAACCTTGCCCGCCCACGCATAGATCCACCACCGGGCGGCTGGCTTGCAATACGAATGCGGGCGGCTGCGCGCCATCCCAAACCAGTTGTTTGATGACGAAGCAGGGAGTCTCGGCCGGAAATTGCAGGGCTTGTGCGGCACGCCGGGCTTCGGGAGTCAGGACGTCGGGACGTTCAGCGGCCCGCTGGCGCTGTGCATCGATTTCAAGTTCCTGCCGGCGCTGGATCTCAGCGGCGCGTCCGCCATCCGGCAGCGGCTGAGCAAAAACGGCTTTCCAACAGCCGACCACGGCGACGGCGACGGCGGCCAACACTCTCCCTCGCCTAAACAAAGCAACTCCCATACGTGTCTCTCGCCGAAAATCCGCGCTTTCTATCTGTTTTTGACACTTATAGTTACTAATTTCGCCGTGCCAGGACGGCATGTATCTATTTGTGTCTTTTATCTTGGAACTCTTGGCGCCCAAATTAGAAGAGTTTGCGCAGCAAAGAAATCGGATAACTCCGAATTTCGTGTCTTCTCGCGAGATTCCGGACTGTCGACACCGACCATCACCGACAACGCACCTGACCCTTATTCCTGCGGGTTATCCCGAATGCCTCCATATCAACAAATCGTCAATAATTCGCCAACATTTTGTCATCGATACGTCCCTAATCTGCCTTGTCCATGTCTGTATCCGTCCGGGACGCCATTGTTTCCTCCGCCCATCTCGCCTCTTCCGCCCCGGAGCTGTCCGAGGTGGAGTTCGGGCTGATCATCGCGTCCCACGCTTTCAACCGCTGGATGGTGCGGTGCATGGCCTGCGCCGGCTTGCCCGAACTGACCTCGCTGGACATCCTGGTGCTTAACCACGTGTTCCATCGCGGCCGCGGCAAGAAGCTGGCCGACATCTGCTTCACGTTGAATGTCGAAGACACCCACCTGGTGAACTATTCGCTGAAGAAGCTGGAGCGGCTGGGCGTGGTGCAAAGCGCCAAGACGGGCAAGGAAGTGATCTACACGACCACCGAAACCGGCGCCGCCGCCATCCAGCGCTACGCCGAAGTGCGCGAGCAATGCCTCGTCAAATCGTTCATCGACTCGCCTGCCGCGGACGACGCCAACCATCAGTTGGCCAACACCCTGCGCACTCTGTCGGGCCTGTATGACCAGGCTGCCCGCGCCGCCACCTCGCTGTGAGAATCCACGTTGTCTAGCACTACTGCCTCTTCGTCCGCCCCGTTGTTGTCCGTACGCGGCGTATCGGTCGATTTCAATACCGAGACCGGCGTGTTCCGCGCCGTCGACGGCCTGGACTTCGACGTCCGGCCCGGCAGGACGCTGGCGATCGTCGGCGAGTCCGGCTCGGGCAAGTCGGTCACCTCCATGGCGATCATGCGGCTGACCGATTACACCAGCGGCCGCATCGCCACCGGGCAGATCCTGTTCCGCGACCACGACGGTCGCGAAACCGACCTGACGAAGGCCACCGACGAACAGATGCGCGCGATCCGCGGCAACGACATCGCAATGATCTTCCAGGAGCCGATGACGTCGCTGAACCCGGTGTTCACGATCGGCGACCAGATCGTCGAGGCGATCATGCTGCATCAGCAGCTGTCGCGCACCGCGGCGCGCCAATCGGCGCGCAAGCTGCTTGAGAAGGTGCGCCTGCCGGACGCCGAGCAATTGCTGGACCGGTATCCGCACCAGTTGTCCGGCGGCATGCGCCAGCGCGTGATGATTGCGATGGCGCTGTCCTGCCAGCCGCGCCTGTTGATCGCCGACGAACCCACCACCGCGCTGGACGTGACCATCCAGGCGCAGATCCTGAACACCATCCGCGAATTGCAACGCGACCTGGGCACGGCCGTCATCTTCATCACGCACGATATGGGCGTGGTGGCCGAGATGGCCGACGACGTGGTCGTGATGCTGCGCGGCAAGAAGGTTGAACAAGGCACCGTCGACGAGATCTTCAACGCGCCCAAGCACCCCTACACCCGCGCGCTGCTGGCCGCCGTGCCGCGGCTGGGCAGCCTGACCGGCAGCGACCTGCCGCTGCGCACGCCGCAAACCGTGCTGGAAGGCGACACCCTGCGCGAAGTGGGCGAAACGCGCGAACAGGATACGGCGCGCTACGACGAACCGGTGCTGCGCGTGGAAAAGCTGACCACCCGCTTCGATGTGGGCCACAACCTGTTCGGCCGCGTCACGCACCGCGTGCATGCGGTAGAAGAAGTGAGCTTCGACGTCTACCCCGGCGAAACGCTGGCCCTGGTGGGCGAGTCGGGCAGCGGCAAATCCACCATCGGCAAGACCTTGCAGCAACTGGTGGCGCCGACCTCGGGCGCGGTGCGCTACAACGGCCAGGACATTTTCTCGATGGACGCCGCCGGCCGCCAGCGCCTGCGCCAGGAAATCCAGTACATCTTCCAGGATCCCTACGCGTCGCTGGACCCGCGCAAGACGGTGGAATTCAGCATCGCCGAACCCATCCGCACGCACAGCCTCTTGCACGGCGACGCGGCCATTGCGCGCCGCGTTGGCGAACTGCTTGAGCAAGTGGGCTTGAAGCCCGAACACGCCAAGCGCTACCCGCACGAATTCTCGGGCGGCCAGCGCCAGCGCGTGTGCATCGCGCGCGCGCTGGCCAGCAATCCCAAACTGATCATCGCCGACGAATCCGTGTCGGCGCTGGACGTGTCCATCCAGGCGCAGATCCTGAACCTGCTGATGGACCTGCAGAAAGACCGCGGCCTGTCCTACCTCTTCATCACGCACGACATGGCGGTGGTGGAAAAGGTCAGTCACCGCGTGGCCGTGCTGTATCTGGGCCAGATCGTGGAACTGGGCACGCGCCGGCAGATCTTCGAATCGCCGCAGCATGCCTATACCCGCAAACTGCTGGCCGCGGTGCCGGTGGCCGAGCCCGGCCGCCACATCGACACGTCGTTGATCGAAGGCGAAATCCCCAGCCCGGTCCGCCGCGTGGGCGACGAGCCCGCCATCATCCCCCTGATCGAATTCGCGCCCGGCCACCAAGTGGCCCGGGCGGCCTGAAGCCCCCTTTTTTCCCTCGGCCCGATCCGACTTCCCGTCCCTGGAGCGAACATGCAATCCCTACGCACCACCTTCACCGCCGCCGCCCTGACCCTGGCGCTGGGCGGCGCGATGCCCGCCGTCTTCTCGACCGCGCATGCCGCCGGCACGCTCAGCGTAGCCATCAACCAGGACCCGGGAAGCTGGGATCCCATCGACACCTTCGTGACCTTCTGGGGTTCCGTGGGCGGCAACCTGTACGACGGCCTGACGATGCGCGGCGCCGACCTGAAGCTGCAGCCGGGCCTGGCCACCAGCTGGGAATACCTGGACGACAACAAGCGCCTGCGCTTCAAGCTGCGCGAAGGCGTCAAGTTCCACAACGGCGAACCCTTCGACGCCGAAGCGGTGAAGTTCACCTTCGACCGCCTGCTGGGCGCGGAAGGCGCCAAGGGTCCGCAGAAGTCCAACTATGACTCGATCGGCGAGATCAAGGTCGTGGACGAGCACACCGTCGACTTCATCCTCAAGCAGCCCGACCCGGTGCTGCTGACCAAGCTTGCCGGCTACGGCGCCATGATCGTGCCGCCGAAGTACATCAAGGAAAAGGGCGAAGACTTCTTCAACACGAACCCGGTCGGCACCGGCCCGTTCAAGTTCGAGAGCTACCAGCCCAAGGTCAACGTGACCCTGGCGCGCAATGACGAATACTGGGGCGGCAAGCCCAAGCTGGACAAGGTCGTGTACCGCTTCATCGGCGAACCCGGCACCCAGGTCGCCGAGCTGCAAGCCGGCCGCATCGACATCGCCACCCTGATCCCGCTGGGCCTGATCGAGACCGTGAAGAAGTCCGGCAACGCCGACGTCATCTCGACCGGCGGTCCCGTGGCCTTCGCGCTGCGCTACAACACCAAGGGCGGCATCACCCAGAACCGCGACGTGCGCCGCGCGCTGATCATGGCGGTCGACCGCGAAGCCATCGTCAAGCAGCTGCTGCTGGGCCAGGCCAAGGTCATCGCCAGCTTCCAGGGCCCGCAGTCCTTTGGCTACAACCCCGAACAGAAGCCCCTGCCGTTCAACCCCGCCGAAGCCAAGAAGCTGCTGGCCGCGGCCGGCGTGAAGCCGGGCGCCACCGTGCAGATCGACGTGCGCGGCAGCGATTCGAACTTCCGCGAAGTGGCGCAAGCCGTGTCGGGCTACCTGCAAGCCGTGGGCGTGCGCGCGACCATCAAGCCGTATGAAACCGGCGTGCTGCTCAACGACATCATCCCGGGCGGCAAGACGGGCGAAATGTGGCAGAACCAATGGGGCGGCTGGACGTATGACTACGACAACACCGCCTACCTGATGTACCACACGGGCCAGAAGTGGAACCCGTACGACAACGACACCAAGCTCAACGGCATGCTGGAAGCGCAACGCACCGTCTACGACGTGAAGAAGCGCGAAGCCATGCTGCAGGAAATCGCCAGCTATGTCGCCGACCAGGCGTTGGAATTGCCGCTGTACAGCCTGAACACGATCGTGGGCGTGAACAAGCGCGTGAAGAACCTGGAAGTGCCGGGCGACATCCGTTTCCGCTTCTTGAACGCCTCCGTGGAGTAGGTACCACCCCTGGAGCGCTGACGCGCTTCCCCCTCAAGGGAGCATGCCCAAGGACCGGCGGAGCCGGCTCCTTGGCATCCCGCTTGAGCGGTGCACGTTGCGATGCCTGTTGAAGCATTAACCCAACCTACCCTCTCCGGCGCAAGCCGGGGCGGCGCCTTATGACCGGATTTCTCATTAAACGCGTGTTGCAGGCGGTCTTCGTGATCGTCGCCGTGACGCTGCTTGTCTCTTATGCCGTGCGCCTGACCGGCGACCCCGCGCTGATGCTCAGCCAGGGCTCGGGCAGCGTCACCGAACAAGACCTGGCGAACATCCGCCAGGCGCTGGGCTTGAACCGGCCCTTCCACGAGCAATACCTGTCTTATATGCAGGGCCTGCTGCATGGCGACTTCGGCCGCAGCTTCATGGGCGGCACGTCCGTCGCCAAGCTGATCGGCGACGCCCTGCCCGCCACCCTGATGCTGGCCTTCACCTCGCTGATCTTCTCGATCCTGATCTCGCTGCCGCTGGGCATCCAGGCGGCCATCAAGCGCGGCAAGGCGACCGACCAGGCGATCCGCATCCTGTCGCTGGTGGGCCTGTCGTTCCCCAACTTCTGGCTGGCGCTGATGCTGGTACTGCTGCTGTCGATCACGTTCCCGCTGCTGCCGCCCTCGGGCTGGAGCGGCCCCGCCAGCCTGATCCTGCCGTCCTTGACGATGGCCATCATCCTCAGCGCCACCAACATCCGCCTGGTGCGCACAACGATGCTGGAGACGCTGTCGGCGCAGTACATCATGGTGGCGCGCAGCAAAGGCTTAAAGGAACGCGTGGTGCTGTACAAGCATGCGCTGCGCAATTGCGCGATTCCGCTCATCACCTATCTGGGCCTGCAGTTCGGCGGCCTGATCGGCGGCATCGTCGTCATCGAGATGGTGTTCAACTGGCCCGGCCTGGGCACGCTGGCGTTCGACGCCATTTCCGGCCGCGACTACCCGGTGCTGCAAGGCACGGTCACCGTGCTGGCCACCGTCATCGTCCTGGTCAACCTGATCGTCGACATCGCCTACGGCATCGTCGATCCCCGTATCCGCACGCGGTAAGCATCATGCAGACAACCACCCCCACCGCCGCCGCCGCCGCCCCCAAGCCCTTCAAGCCGCGCAGCCGCTACCGTTCGCTGGAATTCGTGCTGGGCGCCCTGCTGACCGGCGTCATGGTTTTGCTGGTGCTGAGCTCCGGCTGGCTGTTCCCGGATGGCGGCGAATCGATGGACCTGGCCGCCCGCTTGATGGCGCCCTTCTCGTCCGCCGCGCATCCGTTCGGCACCGACCCGCTGGGCCGCGACGTGCTGGCCCGCGTAATCGTCGGCGGCAAGATTTCGCTGATGGTGGGCTTCGCGTCCGTCCTGGGCGGCGCCCTGCTGGGCATCATCATGGGCCTCATCGCCGGCTACTACCGCGGCTTCTGGGACATGATCGTCATGCGTTTCGCTGACGTGCAACTGGCGCTGCCCTTCATCCTGGTGGCCATCACGTTCATCGCCATCCTGGGCGGCGGGCTGTACAACGTGATCTTCTTCATGATCGTGTCGCAATGGGTGCAATATGCGCGCCTGGTGCGGGCGCAGGTGCTGGCCTTGCGTGAGCGCGAATTCGTGCTGGCCGCCCGCGCTTTCGGCGTGCGCGACCTGGCGATGATCCGCCACCACATCGTGCCAAACCTGCTGGGTCCGCTGGTGATCCTGATGACGCTCAACGTGGCCAACAACATCCTGCTGGAAAGCAGCCTGACCTTCCTGGGCCTGGGCGTGGATCCCATGATCCCCAGCTGGGGCGGTATGCTTGCCGATGGCCGCACCTACATGCAGACCGCATGGTGGGTCAGCGTCTTCCCGGGCTTGGCGATCATGCTGACCGTGCTGGGACTTAACCTGCTTGGCGACTGGTTGCGAGACCGCCTGGACCCCACCGGAAAGGTGTGAGGAAAATGCCCCGCAAGGGGCATTTTTCCCTTTTACCGGATGACGAAAGAACACCGAAGGAACTGAAAGCATGTCTTTGCTGGAAAAAACATTCGACCGCACGCTGGACGCCTGGACCCACGCCTACATGGCACCCGCCTGGCGCGGCGCGGTCGTGGAAGGCTGGCTGTTCGAAGGCGTGGACGCCCGCCGCGCGGCCGAAGCCCGGCTCGCGCAGGCCGGCGTCACGGCACGCTTTCGCAGCGCCTACAAGCCGCTGGTGCACTTCTTCCTGGAAGAAGTGGAGCACGACGGGCTGGTGTCTGCCCTGGTGCGTTATCCGCTGCACGAGCATGCCCAGGCCAAGCGCTTCACGCTGGAAGCCTACCCGCTGGTGGCGCTGATGGCGGGCGTGCGCGTGGTCATGCAGGCCGGCGCATCCGACCTGCACTATGACGTCACGCTGACCTACGCCGACGGCCACAAGGTAGAGACGCGCGTCTTCGCCCCTAACCAGTTGGGCCAGGCCCAGGACGGCAAGCCTGAGCTGTCGCCCACCGGCTGGCTGCGGGTGCGCGACGCCGAAGGCCTGGTCCAGACCGACGCCGCCCAGGCCACCGAGTACCAGCAAGTGTTCCGCAGCATCGTCGACACCGTGCGCAACCACCCGTGGGGCGCGCACGAGCCGTACTTCGACCGCCTGGAGATCCGCGTCGACCTGCCCGGCATGGACTTCGCCCTGCCTGTGGACGAGGAGATCGTCAGCACCTTCGAAGCGCTGCACGAGGACGTGTACTTTTCGTTGCTGGAACACTTCCAGCACCACTCTGGGCGCCCCTCCGGCGACCGCGGACTGCAGCCGGGCCAGATCATCCCCGACATCCGGCGCCATGACGGCGCGGCACGCGTGCAGATTTCCGTGGAATCGTTCGAGGCGCCGGCTCCTGTCGTCGCCACGCCGCTCGATACCGCGCTGGCTCAGCGCCGCGAACCCTTGACCGCCGGCCACATCGCCAGCTGCATGGCGGCGTTCGGCGGCGACGCGTTCCAGGCCGTATCGCGCCAAGGCCGGCCCGTGCTGGGCACCTATGTACGCGGCCCCGGCCCGGCTGTCTTCATTTCAGGCGCGCAGCACGCCAACGAGACCTCTGGCGTCGTGGGCGCCCTGCGCGCGGCGCAGACACTGGCCGCCGGCGGCAACGCGCACTTTGCGCTGATCGCCGCCGAGAATCCCGACGGCTATGCGCTGTTCAACCGCCTGCGCGAACACCATCCCCGCCACATGCTGCACGCGTCGCGCTACAGTGCGCTGGGCGACGACATCGCCTACCGCGAACATGCGCCGTTCTTTGAACGCGATGGCCGCCACCAGGCGCATGCGATCAGCGGCGCGCAGCTGCATATCAATCTGCACGGCTACCCCGCGCATGAATGGACGCGTCCGCTGTCGGGCTACCTGCCCCGCAACTTCGAGCTATGGACCGTGCCCAAGGGCTTCTTCCTGGTGTTGCGCCACCATTCGGGCTGGAGCGAACGCGCGCGCCGCCTGATCGAAGGCGTGACGGCCCGGCTGGCCCGCAATGTGCCAGGGTTAGTTGAATTCAATGCGCGACAGCTGGAACGCTTTCAGGCGCACGCGCTCGAATCCGGCTTCGACGTGTTGAACGGCATTCCGGTGCAGATCACGGAAAGCGACCGCGAAGAATTGCCGCTGGCGTTGATCTCGGAGTTTCCGGATGAAACCGTCTACGGCGACCGTTTTGTTTTCGCGCATACTGTGCAAATGGAAACCGTCCTGGCGGCGACCGAGCTGTATCGCTCAGGGCTGTAGCAGGCATGAAGGCGCGGCGGCCAAGGACCGCGGCGCCTTTTGACAAACAGAATCAATAAGAAAATGAATATCCGAGAACGCAATCACGGCGACGACCTGGTCCTGGCGGACATCTGGCTCAGTTCGGTGCGGGCCACGCATTCCTTCCTGACCGAAAAAGAGATCCAGGCCATGTACCCGCAGGTGCTCAACACTTACCTGCCGTCCGTGCGCGTGTGGGTCTGTGAGGACGATGCCGGCGAACTCGCCGGCTTCATGGGATTATCCGGCAACAAGGTCGAAATGCTGTTCGTGGACGCCAACAAGCGCGGCAAGGGCGCCGGCCGCCGGCTGCTGAACTTCGCGCGGTCGCTGCACGGCACGCTGTTGGTGGATGTGAACGAACAGAACCCGCAAGCGCACGGCTTCTACAAGCACTACGGGTTCGAAGACGTGGGCAGGTCAGCCCAAGACGATGCCGGCCGACCGTTCCCGATCATCCACATGAAGTTGGTGGGTTGATCGGTACTTCGTGGCGGGCGCGCCAGGCTTTCAGCGCCTCGCGGTAGGCTTCCATGGCCTCGTCGTAGCGGTCGTACACGCAGGGAATGCAACCGCTGTTGCAGCATTCCTCGGGCGCGGGGCGCTCCGGGGGAACGGGCTGCGGGTCGTTGTCTTCGGGGAGGGTCGTCGTGCTCATGGCGCAATGTTAGCGCCGATCCGCCCGCCCTCAGGCACTGGCCGGCGAGTGGGCGGCCCGCCATTCCCGGCGGCGGATTTCGTAGCGGACCTTGGCGCTGGCGTCGTCGCCTGCCGTTTCACCCACATACCGCAAGCCGGTCTTTTCCATGACACGGCGAGACGCCGCGTTGGAGCGCAACGCCACGGCCGACAGCACGTCCACCGGCAACAGCTCGAACCCCATTTCGATCAGCGAGGTGGCGATCTCGCCCGCGTACCCCTGCCCCCAGCACTGGGGTTGGAAGGCATAGGCAAGCTCGATGGCGCCCTGGTCGCCGGACACCGTGTACTTCAGGCCGGCGCGGCCCGCCAGCGCACCCGTGTGGCGATCCTCCAGCACATACATGCCATACCCGTACTCGACCCAATGCGAGACGTTCTGCGCCACGTAGAGCCGGCTGGCGGCGGCATCACGCGTGCCGCCCATCGTCTCCATCAGATCGGCGTTGGCGTGCATGTCGGTAATGAACGGCAGGTGCCCCTGCCGCATGCGTTGCGCGCGCAGCCGGGGAGTCAGGAAAATGTCAGGAAACACGGATTGCGGCATGACAAACGGGCCTATGACGGGACGGCTCCATCATAGCGTCGCCGGGCCGCTACCGGCGTCAAGTCTGCCGGTGCGGCCCCGTGTTTTACGCCATCTTCGAAGCCGGAAACGATCCCCGCCTTATTTAGGCGGAAGCGCGCGCGCCGCCAACGGCGGATCGGCCTTCAGGATGTCGAAAATGCGCTTGCCCACGCGGCCGTCCTGCGGCAGGTTGCGGCGCTCTTGCTCGGCGCGCACCGCGTCGCGGGTCTTGGCGCCCGGGATGCCGTCCGCCACGCCGATGTCATAGCCGCGGCCGTAGAGATCTTCTTGCAGTTGCTTGATCTCGGCGCGCGACAGGCCGGGGTCGTCCGTCGGCCAGGCCGCGACGATGCCGGGGCCGCCCTGCAAGCGGTTCAGCAACAGCGACACCGCCAGGCCGTAGCGGCGCGACTGGTTGTAATGCAGGATGGCGTCGAAGTTCACCGTGGCCAGGAACACGGGCCCCTTGGCGCCCGTAGGCGCGAACAGATAGGCCTGCTCGTCGTTGCCGGACGGCAGCTTCAGCACCGAGCCGTCGCCTTGCTTCAAACCGGCTTGCGCCCATTGCGCGATGGTGCGGCGGTCTTGCGACCCCACGTATTCCGCGTCGGGTTCAGGCGGGATCGCGGCGGCCAATTCGGCCGGCACGCGCACTTCCACGACGGCCGGCAGGCCATGCGTCCACTTGGCGCGGCGCTTGCGCAAATGGTTGGCGGTGGAGGCCAGCGCGTCAGGCAGCGAGTTGTACAGGTCGATGCGGCCGTCACCGTCGCCGTCCGCGGCCAGCTCGTAGAACGAGGTCGGGATGAACTGCGTCATGCCGAACGCGCCGCTCCAGGAACCCACGAAGCTGTCCGCCGGCACCGTGCCGTCGCGCAACAGGCGCACGGAGGCGTAGGCGTTCTTTTCCCACAGCGTTTTGTTCTCGGTGCAGGCGCGCGTCAACCAGGCGTTCAGCACGTCGGTCTTGCCGATCTGGCGCCCATAGTTCGTCTCGATGCCGAAGATGGCGACGAGCGTGGCCGGATCCACCTGATACTGCTGGCCGATCGCGTTCAGTTGCGGCCCGACCTTTTTCATCACGGCGCGGCCATCGTTGACGCGTTCGTCGTCGACCGTCTTGGCAATGTAGTCCCACCAGCTTTCGCGCCCTTCCGGCTGGCCCTTGGCGGATGCCACGGTCGTCGGCAACAGTTTGGCGTTGGCGGTGTACTTGTCCCAGTCGGCGACGGTCAGGCCGTTGGCCGTGGCGCCTTTGCGCAGCTTCGCGATGCACGCCTTGGTGTCCAGTTCGGTCGGAATGATGACCGTGGGCGCCGCGGCAGGGGCGGCGGCAGGCTCCGGCGTGGCCGTCGCGGCGGGCACTTGGGCCGGGGTTGGGGTTGGAGCCGGGGTCGCCGTGGCGGCCGGAACCTGTGTGGCGGCGGGCTTTTTCGCCGCCTCTTGCGCGGCGGTCACGTCGTCGAAGCTGCGCTTCGGCGTCAAGGCCGGCTGCACCGGCGCCGGGGCGGGCGACTGGGTGCGCGATCCAGTCGCCGACTCGGGCGATTGCGCCTGCGCGGCGCTGGCGGCTGCCGCCATCATGGCGGCGGCCAGCAACACGCGGGAAAGGGTATCGATTCGAGGGCCTGAGGAACGCGGACGCATGGTAATCCTGAAAAATCGAAGTCAGGCAGGATCGTACCGCGACCAGCCGCCGAAATCGAACCGCAAAACGTCAAAGCGCAACTTGGCGCTACGCGGTCAGTTTGGTCACCCGCGCGCCCGGCGGCTCGCGCAGCACGCGCAGGCAGACGGCCATGGCAATCACGCTGAACAAGGCAAAGCCCAGGCTCTGCCCCAGCATCACCCCCTCGGGGCCGCCATAATGCGCGCCCAGCCACACAAACGGCAAGGTTCCCAAGGTGGAACGCAACCAGCCGATGACCGTGGAATAGGTGGCGTAGCCCAAGTTGTTGAACACGGCGATCGACACGAAGAACAGGCTGTTCACCGCCCAGGCGAAACTGCCGTAGCGGCAGAAGAAGATGACCAGGTCGCGCCCCGGGCCGGTGACCTGGAACACATCGGGCATCCAGGGCGCCAGCACCGCCAGCACCGTGGCGGCGGCAAACCCGTAGAGCAGGGCCCACCTCGATGCCAGTCTTACGGTCTGTTTCACACGGTCCCACTGCCCCGAGCCCAGGTTCTGTCCCAGAATGGGGCCAATGGCGCCCGGCAGCACGAAAAACAGCGAATAGGCCAGTTGCAGCACGCGGTCAACCACCGTGGCGCCCGCTATGACGCTAGGGCCGAAAGTGGCATAGGTGGATACGGTGAAGATCACCGCCGCCGGCGTGGCCAGCGTGGTCAGGGCGGCAGGCAGCGCAATCTTGCCGATTGCCGCGAGGTCGGCCTGCAATGCGCGCAACGCCGGCCAGGTCACCAGGCGATGCTTGCGAAATACCAGCCACGCGCCCAACGCCACCGTGGCCAGACGCCCCACCCCGCTCGCCCAGGCAATGCCCACCATGCCGCCGTCCAGCACGAAAATGACGATGGGATCCAGCACGGCCACCGTGGCGGTGCCCGCCAGCAGCACCCACATGGACTGGCGGCCGTGGCCCGCCGCCCGCAGCAGGTTCGACAGCATCATGCCGACCCCCATCACCACCGCGAAGGGCGTGGTGATCAGTACATACGACAGCAAGGGGCCGCGCACGTCTTCCGCCAGCGCGATGGCCGCGGTAAACGGCCCGATCGCCGCCAGGAAAATCGCCCCGGCCGCCACCGCCGATCCCGCCATCAGGATCAGCGATGCGCCGGCCAGCGTCCGCGCGCGCCGCGCGTCGCCAGCCCCCAGCGCGCGCGATACCAGCGCCGCGCCGCCCACGGTGACGCCGATGCACACCGACGTGATCGTGAACTGCGTCATCGACCCGAACCCGACCGCGCCCAGCACCGCTTCATCCTTCAACGTGCCCAGGTAAAACAGCGACAGGAACTCCACCGCGAAGACGGCCAGCATGCTGGCCCAGCCGGTCAGGATCATTTCCAGGACGTGCGGGCCCAACAGCCCGGAGACGAAGCGGGCGCGCGGATCGGCGGTGGCGGCGCGGGCAAGGGTGGCCAAAGCGCGGCCTACTGCGTCGAGGGCTGCTCGCGCAGCTGCCGCAAGCGCTCGATGGCGTCCTGGTAGCCCTGCGCCGCGGCCGCCTCGTACCAACGCAGCGCGGCCTTCATGTCCACCGGCTCGAGGATCATGGCCTGCATGAACTGCGCGCCGGGATTGCCGCGCTCGGCATCGGCCAGCAAGGCGCGTTGGGCCATGGCGTCCTGGCGCGGCGATTCGCCATAGATGTGCGTGTCGCCGCTCAATTCGCCCTCGATCTGATTGCGTAGCGAAGGCGGCGTGTGCGCGAATTGATGCCGCCAGAACAGCGCGGTCAGCACCAAAGCGACAAGCAGGAAGGCGATCGAGATGAACAGGCTTTTACGGGTCATGGATAGAGCAGGTTGAGGGCGACCACAGCCGCCCGAACATGAAAGACAGGCAGGGAACAGGAACCGCGCTTACCGCGCGGCCGGCGCGAACCAGTACTGGAACACGCTGCTTTCGTTGGAATACCAGGGCAAGAGGCCGATGGAATCGGACTCGCGCCGCACGGTCACCAGCAAGCCGCCGGCCTCGGGGCGAAACAACGCCACATGCCGCCGCACGCCCATGGATTCGTACTGGCGCCAGTCGTGCCGCACGCTGACCCACAGCCGGCCCTGCGCGCAACCGGTGTGCCGGCGAATGCCGTCCGGAATGCCGGGCCTGGCATCGTGGGCCAGGGCGGCCGTGTCCTGCGCGCCATTCAGCTCAGGCAGATACGCGGCCGACCGTGCCCCCCGTCCGTCAAGCGCCAGCACGTCCCATCCGCCCGCCGCGCGCGTGAAGGCCACGGTGGCTGCGGGCGTCGACTGCCATTCGGGCAGCACTTGGTCGCGCATGCCCTGGAGATCCAGCGGGTAGCTCAAGAAATTGCGGAGGTCGTTCAAGGATTTCGTTTCGCGGTCGCCCGAGCGGTAGTCGCCCTGCGCCAGGTACGTGCCCGTCAGGTCCGGGCATTGCGTCGGGTCCGAGGGCAGCACCACGGGCGTACCGTCCCGAAAGGGCGGCCACTTGACGGAGACCTCGTCCACCTTGGCCACGCCGCATGCGCTTAAGGCCAGCGCCATCAGCCCCGCGCTGGCAAGCCGGATTGTCCGTCCCGCGCCCAATACCGCTGCATTCATGGCTGTCTCCCTACGAGCCGGCTTGCGGGCCGCTCCCACTGGCGATCCCCGCGTATCCGTTGTTTTGCCTGGCGACGAACTATATCCGAATCCCGCGCCGTCGTTGCCAAGCGCCCGGCACGGGAGAATAATCGGCACATCCCCACCGACCGCGCGCCATGACACCCTTCCGAGGCAAGCTCCGCATCCGGCACCTGGAAATCGTGCTGACCGTCTCCGAATTGGGCAACCTGTCCAAGGCGGCGGCGCAGTTGCACAGCACGCAATCCGGGCTGTCGCGCGCGATCGCCGAGATCGAAGAGCTGGTGGGCGCCCGTCTCTTCGAACGCACGGCCAAGGGCACCACCTGTACGCCGCTGGGCGAAGCCATGTGCCGGCATGCCCGCCTGTTGTTGACCGACTTCCGCAAAGCCGAGATCGACCTGGCCGCCATGTCGCGCGGCGACGAAGGCAGCCTGACCGTGGGATGCTTTTCGATGTTTGCCGGCTGGCCGGTCGCACAGGCTGCGCGCGCCTTTCGGCAAGCCTGTCCGCGCATCACCCTGACCATTGAGATCGGCACGCACGAGCGCCTGATCGAAGACCTGGACGCAGGCGGCCTGGACGTGCTGATCAGCCGCTTCTCGTCCACGGTCAACCCGCAGATCTACCGTTCCACCCCCTTGCTGGAGGACCCCGTGGTGCTGGCCTGCGCCACCGGCCATCCGCTGGCGGGGCGCACCGGCACCACGCTGGCGGACTATGTGGCCTACCCGTGGATCACCGCCCTGCCAGGCAGCCGCATCCGGGGCGAACTGGAAATGTCCCTGCGCAAGGCTGGCCTGGCGATTCCGGATATGATCGGCGCCCTATCCCTGGAATTCGGCCGCGAAATACTGCTGGAGGGGCAGTATCTATGGATGCTGCCGGGCAGCGTGGCCGCCGTGCGCCAGGCACGCGGCGAACTCGTCGTGCTGCCCGCCCGCCCGGCCATTGGAAAGTCGCCCCTGGCCGCCATCTGGCGCCGCGACCGCCCCAGCACGCTGCAGGCGCGCGCCTTCATCGCACAGGTCGAACACGCCATCCAGGCGGACAATATCGCACTGGCCGCATAAGCGCGCGGCCCCTGCCTTTGCATCACCCATTTTTATCGGAGCACCCATGTACGACTGGCTCAACGCATTGCCCAAGGCGGAACTGCACCTGCACCTGGAAGGCTCGCTGGAACCCGAGCTGCTCTTCCGGCTGGCGCAACGCAATGGCGTGGCGCTGCCCTGGCCCGACATCGATGCCCTGCGCGGCGCCTACAACTACGGCAACCTTCAGGAATTCCTGGACCTGTATTACCTGGGCGCCGACGTGCTGCGCACCGAGCAGGACTTCTACGACCTGACCTGGGCCTATCTGCTGAAGTGCCGCGAACAGAATGTGGTGCATACCGAGCCCTTCTTCGACCCCCAGACCCATACCGACCGCGGCGTGCCGTTCGCCGTCGTGCTCAACGGCATCCGCCAGGCGCTGGAAGACGGCCGCAAGCAGTTGGGCGTGACCAGCGGCCTGATCCTGAGTTTCCTGCGCCACCTGCCCGAAGCCCAGGCCATGCGGACGCTGGAAGAAGCCCTGCCCTTTCGCGACGCCTTCATCGCTGTCGGCCTGGACAGCAGCGAGAAGGGGTTTCCGCCCCGCCTGTTCCAACGCGTGTTCGACCGCGCCCGCGCCGAAGGCCTGCCGGCCGTTGCCCACGCGGGCGAGGAAGGTCCGCCCGAGTACATCTGGGAAGCGCTGGACCTGCTGAAGGTGCTGCGCATCGACCACGGCGTGCGTGCCGCCGAAGACCCCGAACTGATCGCCCGCCTGATCGACGAGCAGATCCCGCTGACCGTCTGCCCGTTGTCGAACACCCGCTTGCGCGTCTTTGAACACATGCGCGACCACAACATCCTGACGCTGCTGGACGCGGGCGTGAAGGTCACGGTCAACTCCGACGACCCGGCCTACTTCGGCGGCTACGTCAACGAGAACTTCCACGCGCTGTACGAGCATCTGGGCATGTCCCAGGCGCAGGCGCAAGCCCTGGCCGACAACAGCCTGGACGCGCGCATCGCCAAGTAGGCAGCGCCAGCCACCCTGCGGCGCCCCGGCCATGCGGATTCCGCATGGCAATGTTCAAAACCGGCATGGCCGCCCTGCCCCGATCCTCCCTACCATAGCCCCACGGCTGCGGCGCCTTCCGGCGCCGGCCGCACGACAACGATGCAAGGGGCAGGATATGAATCAACCCGTCCGGGCGGTGCTGCAGGCCGGCACGCTGACTGGCGAGCGCGATGCGGGCGGCATCTGCCGCTATCGCGCCATTCCCTATGCGCAGGCCCCTGTGGGCGCGCTGCGCTTTGCGCCACCGCAGCCGGCAGCATGGCGCGGCCCGTTCGACGCCACGCGGCCCGGGCCTGTCGCGCCGCAACTGCCTTCGCGGCTACGCGGCGCCATGGGCGACTTCGACGCGCCACAATCCGAAGACTGCCTGCACCTGACCGTGTGGACGCCCGGCGCGGACGCCGCGCGGCGGCCCGTGGTGGTGTGGCTGCACGGCGGCGCCTGGCAAAGCGGCGGCGGCGCGCTGGACTGGTACGACGGTTCCCATCTTGCGGCCCGGGGCGACCTGGTGGTCGTGGCCGTCAACTATCGGCTGGCCGCGCTGGGCTGGCTCTATGTACCCGGCCAAACCGCCAACGTCGGCCTGCTGGATCAGGAAATGGCGATCGATTGGGTGCTGGACAACATCCAGGACCTGGGCGGCGACCCCGAGCGGGTCACGGTCATGGGCCAATCGGCAGGCGCGTCATCGATCTGCGCGATGCTGGCCCGGCAGCCCCGCTTTTCGCGGGCAATTCTGCAAAGCGCGGCGTTGGGCCGGGGCTTTCGCAGCGCCGCGCAAGCCGACGCGCTGGGGCAGACGTTCCTGCAAGCCGCCGGCGCCGACTCGCTGGACGCGGCGCGCGGCTTGCCCGTGGCCGCCCTGCTGGCGGCGCAGCAAGCCCCCGCCGTGCAGGAGGTGCTGCGCGCCGAAGGCAGCAGCCGCAGCCAGTTCTGCCCGGTGCTGGACGGCCATACGCTACCGCACGATATCGCGCCCGCGCTGCAACGGGCCGCTTCCCGCGCGGATGTACTGGTGGCCTATACCCGCGACGAAATGGCGGCTTTTCCCGGCCACGCGGCCGATGCCGAAGGCCGGCAAGTCGGCGAGCAGGTCTTCGGCGCGCCTTCCCGCCAATGGGCGACGGATGCCGTGGCGAGCGGCCGGCAAGCCTGGCTGGCCCGCTTCGACGTCGCGCCGACGGCGCGCTTTGGCGCCTGCCATTGCATCGAGCTGCCGTTCGTCTTCGACACCGTCGACGCTTACACCGCGCCCATGCTTGCAGGGTTGCCCGAGGCCCAGGCCGCCCAACTGACCCGCCGCACCCAAGACGCGTGGATCGCGTTCATTCGCGGCGATGCACCGGGCTGGCCGATGGCGCCGCACCAGCACGTCCTGGCCTGAAACCGCGGCCGCCGCACACACCAACAATACAAGGGGAAATTCCATGTTCAAGCAAACCGCGCTGGCGCTTGCGCTGCTGGCGCCATTGGCCGCGTCGGCCGCCTATCCCGACAAGCCCGTGAAAATCATCGTGTCCAACCCGCCGGGCGGCCCGGTAGACGTGATGCTGCGCGTGCTGGCCAGCAAGCTGGGCGCCGCCTGGGGGCAGCCGGTCGTGGTGGAAAACCGGCCGGGCGCCTCCGGCATCATCAGCACCAGCGCGCTCGTCAAATCCGAGCCCGATGGCTACACGCTGGGCATGGTGGTGGCGTCCACCGTCACCATCGTGCCGTTCGCGGTCGATGCGCTGCCCTTCGACACGCAGAAGGACCTGCAGCCGATCTCCCTGGTGGCGCGCACGCCGTTCATCTTCATCGTGGCCAAGGACAGCCCGATCAAGACTTGGGAAGACTTCGTGCGCGAAAGCCGCGCGCGCAACCTGAGCGTAGGCTCGTTCTCCATCGGCACGGCATTTCATCTGGTGTGGGAACAGACCGCCCGGCGCGCCGACATCAAGGCCCTGTACGTGCCGTCGTCCTCGTCCGGCAAAACGCAGAACGACCTGATCGGCGGCCAACTGGATGTGGGCCTGGATGCGCCGTCCAGCGCCAAGGGCCTGATCGACAGCGGCCGCCTGCGCGCCATCGCCATCACCAGTCCCCAACGCTTCGGCGGCCTGCCCGGCACGCCTACGCTGAAGGAGTCCGGCCTGGACTATGCGCCACAACCTTGGATCGGCTTGATGGCGCCCGCCGGCGTGCCGAAGGAACGCGTGGCGTTGATCCAGAAGTCGGTGTCCGACATCCTGAAAGACCTTGCGATGCGCAAGCAGATGGAAACGCTGGGCATGATCCCGATCGGCAGTTCGCCGCAAGAGCTGGGCGCGACGATCGAGGCGGACCGCGCCGAAATGGCGCCGCTGATCAAGGAGCTGGGCATCAAGTTGCAATAGGCCCGCGCTTCCCGGCAAGGGCGGCCGCCCGCTGTCCGCGCTTGCCGGATTGGTATCGAGAATGCGTTCTTTTCAATTGACCGACGGTCAGTCGATATCTAGAATGGCCTTTTCGCCGCTGGTTCTTCCCTCCATGCCATTGCCATCCTCCCGACGCCGCGCCCTGGCCGTCGCCGTCAATCTGGGCAGCTTCATCACCATCCTGGACATCAGCATCGTCAACGTCGCGTTGCCGACCATGCAGACCGCACTGAAAATCGACATGGCCGGCCTGCAATGGGTGGTGGACGCATACGCCTTGTTCCTATCGGCCTTCATGCTCTCGGCGGGGCCGCTTGGCGACCGCTATGGCCGCAAACGCTCGTGGTTGGCCGGCGTGCTGTTGTTCACGGCCGGCTCGGCGATTTGCGGATGGGCCGGCAACCTGCCCGTGCTGCTGATCGGGCGCGCCGTGCAGGGCCTGGCCGGCGCGTTGCTGGTCCCGGGCGCGCTGTCGCTGCTGACGCAGGCCTTTCCCGATCCGAAAGCACGGGCGCAGGCGATCGGCGTATGGGCGTCCTGCAACGCGATCTCGCTGATCTTGGGGCCGATGCTGGGCGGCTTGCTGGTGGCGCATCTGAGCTGGCAGAGCATCTTCCTGATCAACCTGCCGGTAGGCGCGCTGGCCGTCGCCCTGGGCGCATGGAGCATCCAGGAAAGCGCAGACCCCGAACACGCCGCCTTCGATCCTGCGGGCCAGACGGCGAGCGTGGTCTGGCTGGGCGCGCTGACCTACGGCTTGATCGCCGCCGGCGAACACGGCTGGCATGCGACGGACGCCGTTGCCTCCCTGTGCGTGGCGGCCGCGGGCCTGGCCGCGTTCCTGATGATCGAACACCGCGCGGCGCGACCGCTGCTGCCGCTGGGCCTGTTCCGCGACGCCGGCTTCGCCGCGGCCAACTTCGCGTCCTTCGTGCTGGGATTTTCCGGCTATAGCAGCTTGTTCTTCTTTTCGCTGTACCTGCAGCATGTGCAAGGCTTGTCGGCGCTGGAAGCCGGGTGGCGGCTGGCGCCGCAGTTCGTCGCGGCCGGGCTGGTATCGACGGTGTTCGGCCGCCTGAACCTGCGCTTCGGCCTGCCCGCGCTGATGATCGCCGGCTACAGTCTGATCGGCGCCGCCATGCTGGGCATGATGCGGTTCGAAGCGCATACGCCGTGGCTCGTGTCCGGATCGCTGATGGTGATGCTGGGCTTGGGCATGGGGCTGGCGGTGCCGTCGACCAGCATGGCCGTCATGGCGACGGTGCCGCGCGAACGCTCGGGCATGGCATCCGCCACCATGAACGCGCTGCGCCAGACCGGCATGACGATAGGCATCGCGTTGCTGGGCGCGCTGATGAGCGGGCGCGCGATAGAGACGTTTGCCCGCATGCTGGCCGGCATGGGCGTGGCCGATGCGGCGGGCGTGGCGCGCGCCGCCGTCACGCGGCACGTGATGCCCGCCCAACCTGCTGGCGCCGCCGCCGGCTTCGCCGATGCCCTGGCCGGCGGCTTTCATGCCGCGATGCTGATCGCGGGCAGCGCATCCGTGTTGGCGGCATTGCTGCTGTGGATCGTGGCGCGCGGCGCCAAGCCCGCGTTGCATACGGTTTGAACACCTGATTGCGCCGCACGGAATTCCACCTTCCGGAATCAAACCGCGGTGATTTTAAGCATCCGTAACAAAGCTGCCGGGCGCGCGTCGCTTGGGTAAGATCCTCACCCAATAACAGGTTAACAACCACGAGGAGAAGACCATGCAGTCACGCAAGACGTTGTTCCGGCTGGCCCCGCTGGCGCTTGCCGCCCATCTGCTGATGGCCGGCCCCGCCGCCGCGCAAAGCGCGCCGGGCACGCAAGGCCCGTTGGCCCCCGCGCCCAATGCCGCGCTGTCCGAACAGATCGACCAGCGCGCGAAAGCAATCGAAGACAAGCTCATCGCCTGGCGCCGCGACATCCATCAGCACCCCGAACTGGGCAATCAGGAAACGCGCACCTCCAAGCTTGTGGCGGACCATCTGCGCGCGCTGGGCATGGACGTGAAAACCGGCGTGGCCGGCACGGGCGTGGTCGCCGTGCTCAAGGGCGGCAAGCCCGGCCCGGTCGTGGCGCTGCGTGCCGACATGGACGCCTTGCCCGTCAAGGAGCAAGTGGACGTGCCCTTCGCCTCGAAGGCCAAGGGCACCTATCTGGGCAAGGAAGTGGACGTGATGCACGCCTGCGGTCACGACACCCACACCGCCATCCTGATGGCCACGGCCGAAGTCCTGGCGGGCATGAAAGACCAGTTGCCCGGCAGCGTGAAATTCATTTTCCAGCCCGCCGAGGAGAGCCCGGCCGACTTCGAGCCCGACGGCAAGAAAATCTGGGGCGCCAAGATGATGGTGCAGGAAGGCGTGCTGGACAATCCCAAGGTGGACGCCATCTTCGGCCTGCACGTGTCCAGCGCCTATCCGGCCGGCTGGCTGTCGTGGCGCAGCGGTCCGGCCATGGCCGCCGCCGACCAGTTCTGGATCGACGTCACCGGCAAGCAGACGCACGGCGCGCGCCCCTGGTCCGGCATCGACCCCATCGTCGTCAGCTCGCAGATCATCCTGGGCTTGCAGACCATCCCCAGCCGCCAGATCAACAGCATGCTGGAGCCGGCCGTCATCACGGTGGGCGCCATCCATGGCGGTAACCGCATGAACATCGTGCCCGACAACGTCGCCATGACGGGCACCATCCGCACGTATGACGAAGGCATGAAGAAGGACATCCATCAGCGCATCGCCCGCACCGCCGAGATGATCGCGCAAAGCGCCGGCGCAAAGGCGGATGTGCGCGTGGTCGAACTCTACAACGCCACCGTCAACAACCCGGCGCTGACCGAGCAGATGGGTTCCACCTTGCGCCGCGTGGCGGGTGAAGGCAACTACGGCCTGCAACCGAAGTCCACCGCGTCGGAGGACTTTTCCTTCTATCAGGAAAAGGTGCCCGGCATGTTCTTCTATTTGGGCGTGACGCCCAAAGGCACCGATGTCGAGAAGGCCGCCCCCAACCATTCACCGCGCTTCTATGTGGATGAATCGGGCCTGATCAACGGCGTGCGCGCCCTGTCGAACCTGACCATCGACTACATGGCCCGCGCGCAAAAAGGCAGCTGAACGGCGCCCCGCCTATGCGGCGGCTTCGAATCCCTTGTGATAGGCGACCCGGCCTTGCGCCGGGTGCGTGAATACCTGCGCCATGAAGTACGCCGGCGGCACGCCGGGATACGTCAGCGCCGGCATCTGCGCGAAACCGAAACGCGTGTAGTACGCCGGCTCGCCCATCACCACGCAGCCCGCCGCGCCCATCGCCTTCAAACGGTCCAGCCCTTCCCGGATCAAGGCTGCGCCGATGCCTCGGCCTTGCATGCCGGGCAGCACCGCGACGGGCCCCAACCCGTACCAGTGGGCCGACCCATCGCTGATCTGAACGGGAGAGAAGGCGATGTGCCCCGCGATGCGCCCATCCACCCGCGCCACCAGCGACAGCGTCAGCGCGCCCGCCTCGCGCAGCGCATCGGTAATATGGCCTTCGGTCTGCAGGCTGTGCGGGTGGTCTTTGAACGCGGCTTGCGTCAGCGCGAAAATCGCGTCGTGGTCGTCCGGGGTTTCCGGCAGGATCAACATGCTTGCCCTCCCTGGGATCAAGCGGGAAGTGTAGCCGCGCCCTGCGGTCATTGCGCATTGACGCCCGCCGGCACGGTGGCTACAGTGGCCGGCAACCCTGCGCCGTGATCGGCGCGCGTGTCCCTGAATCGCCCGCGGCCCGCCGCGCCCCTTCTCCTAGCCCCTCTGGACCCTTATGAACAGCTACCGCGTCGGCATCGCCGGCTTCGGCGCCATCGGCCAAGCCGTGGCGCAATCCCTGGACGCCGGCGTGCCCGGCCTGAGCTTGGCCGCCGTCGCGGTACGCGACCCCAAGGCCCCGCCCGCCTTTGCATGGACCCAGGCGGCCCCGGTCTTCACCACCCTCGACGCCTTGCATGAACAGTGCGACGTCGTGGTGGAATGCGCGCCTGCCGCCGTGTTCCGCGACATCGCCGAACCCGTGCTGCGCCACGGCAAGAAGATGGTGGTGCTGAGCTCCGGCGCCCTGCTGCGCCACGATGACCTGATCGAACTGGCGCGCCAGCATCACGGCCAGATCATCGTGCCGTCGGGCGCCATCCTGGGCCTGGACGCCATCACGGCCGCCGCCGAAGGCGTGATCCATTCCGTCACGATGATCACCCGCAAGCCTGTGCGCGGCCTGCTGGGTGCGCCCTACCTGACCGACAACAACATCGACATCGCGGACATCACCGAACCGCGCCTGATCTTCCGCGGTTCGCCGCGCGAGGCCGCGGTGGGCTTTCCGGCCAATCTGAACGTGGCGGTCAGCGTGTCGCTGGCGGGCATCGGGCCCGACCGCACCACGCTGGAGATCTGGGCCGACCCGTCGCTGGAACGCAATATCCATCGCGTGGAAGTCGTGTCCGATTCGGCATCGTTCTCGATGGAGATCCAGAACATTCCGTCAGCCAACCCCAAGACGGGTCGCATCACGGCGCAAAGCGTGGTCGCCGCGCTGCGCAAGCTGACTGGCCCGCTGCGCATGGGTACCTGAACGGGCGCGCCCGGCCCGCGAGGCCGGGCGTGTCGACAAGAAAAATCAGGCCGCGGCGCGCAACGCCGTGCCGGCGGCCGGCGGCGTCATCGAGGCTGCCGCCCAGCCGCCCGCGCCATCCAGCACCAGCCGATGGGTGTGGAACGGATCCAGCGTGCTCCGATGCCCCACGCTGACCAGCATGCAATCGGGCAGTGCGCTGCGCAACAGGCTATACAGCATGTGTTCCAGCCCTTCGTCGGTCGCCGAGGTAGCCTCGTCCAGGAACACGATAGCCGGCCGATTGAACAGCACCCGCGCAAACGCCACACGTTGCTGTTCGCCCAAGGACAGGATTCGGGACCAGTCCGCGACCTCGTCCAGACGGCCGGCCAGATGCCCCAGATTCACTTGACGCAACGCGTCGGCCAGGCGCGCATCGTCCTGCGGCTGCGCCTGCCCGGGATAGGCCACGGCGCCGCGCAGATCGCCCAGCGGCAAGTAGGGCCGCTGCGACAGAAACAGCGCCGATGCGCCCTGTGGCCGTCGCACATGGCCTTGCGCGTAGGGCCACAACCCGGCCAGCGCCCGCAGCAAAGTCGTCTTGCCGCTGCCTGACGGCCCCTTGATCAGCAAGGTCTGCCCCGGGTGCAGCTGCAGATTCAAGTCGCGCAGCAGCATGCTGCCGTCAGGCCGCGTCACCGTGACGCCGTCGATGCCCAAACCGTCCGGCCACGGCGCGGTCTGCACGGACGGCAGGCCGCGCGCCGCTTCGTTCGCATCCAGAAAGCCGTTCAACCGGTCCAGCGTGGCGCGGTACTGCGCGAAGGTGTCGTAGGACGTGCGAAAGAACGACAGCGCATCCTGCACTTGGCCGAACGCCTGCGACGTCTGCATCACATCGCCCAGCTTGATCGCGCCGCTGAAGAAACGCGGCGCCTGGAGAATGAACGGAAACACCACGGCGACCTGGCTGACCGACAAATTGAAGCCGTCGAACTTCAGGCCCCGGTAGACCCGCGCCCACAAGTTCGCGATGTAGGCCGTGAACCGCGTCCATAAGGTCGCGCGTTCCGCCGCTTCGCCCTGATAGAACGCCACGTTCTCGGCATTTTCGCGCAGGCGGACCAGCGCGTAGCGGAAGTTGGCAGTCAGCCGTTCAGAAAGGAAATTCAACTGGATCAACGGCCGGCCGATCTTGAAGGCGAACCACGTCGCGAGGATCACATACAAGAAGACCACGAACACCATGGCGCGAGGTATGTCGATGCCGCCGATCGACAAGGGGCCGGACAAGCCCCACAGGATGCCCGTGAACGCCACCAGCGACACCACGGCGCTAAGCGCGCCGACGGCCAGCGTGCGCGACCCGGTGACGAACATCGCGATGTCCTGCTCGATGCGTTGATCGGGGTTGTCGACGGGCGCGTCGACGAAGTGCCCGCGGTAGTACGCGCTGGCGCCCAGCCAATCGCGCGTCAGGCGGTCGTTCAGCCACACACGCCAATGGATATCGAACGACTGGCCGGCATAACTGTCGGCCAGCGAGCGCACCACGTGCAAGCAGGCCAGTATCGAGAAGATCCCCAGGAAACGCCAGAACGCGGTGGAGTCCAGCGCTTGCAGCGCGCTATAGAAGCCGTTGTACCAAAAGGAGAACAGCACGGTCATGCGCACCGCGGCCATCGCCAGGAACAGCAGCAGCGCCAGCATCAGCAACGGGCGCCAACTGCGCCGGGGCGTCAGGTACGGCCATGCCAGCCGCCAGAATTTTCGGCCCCAATCGGTCGTGCGGGCCAGCGCCACCGCCATCAGCGCGGTCCCGACGGCCGTGATGCCAAATGCGCGCACAAGCCACAGCGCGCTTTCCGCCAATTGCTGCTGCCAGTTCAGATCCATGGGCACGCCCCCGAAAAGCCGTTTCTGGTTAGACGGGGCGGCTGAGCGGGGTTCCGAAGAAAATGGCGTTTTAAGCGTGGCTTAAGCGTTCTGAAAGGGCTGGCGAATGCGTAGTGAAAGGCTGGCGCAGCATCAGCGCGGACCCAGATCCAGATTGGCGAACAGGTCAGCCAGCGTGGGCACCGAACGGGCCGGCCAGATGGCGCTGAGGTCGAAGCTGGGCAGGCCCTGGCCATCGCGCACTTCGCAGAAGCGCACGCCGCCGAAGTTCATCGTCTGGATCCAGCTGGGCAAGAGCGCAACGCCGCACCCGCCCGCCACGCACGACAGCACCGTCAGCGTCCGGTTGGCTTCCTGCGCCACGTGCACATCGTGCCCGCCCTTGCGCATCGCATCCAGGACGCCCGCGTAGAACGCCGGCAATTGCGCCTGCGGATACATCACCAGGCCTGCTTGGGCGATCTGCGCCATCGACACCTGCCCGTCTTGCGCGACGACGAATTCGTCCGGAACGGCAGCCACCAAGCGGTCCCGCAACAATTGCCGTTCACGCATGCGTCCGCCCACGGCGACAGGCGTGTGCATCAGCCCGATATCGATCTCGCCCGTCTGCAGGGCTTCGGCCTGTTCGGCATTGCTCATCTCGCGCAGGATCACGCGCACGCCCGGCGCCTGGCGCCGCATCTCGCGCAGTGCGCGAGGCAAGGTGTCGAACAGCGCGGATGACACCAGGCCCACCGTCAGTTGCCCCGCACTGCCCCGGCCGATCTCGCGCGCCCGCTGCGCCGCCGCGTCGATGCGCGCCACGCTCGTCCGCACGTCTTCCAGAATGGCCAGGGCGGCCGGCGTGGGCGCGGCGCCCCGACGCGAGCGCTCGAACAAGCGCACGCCCAAGTCCTTTTCCATGCGGGCCAGCGCCTGGCTCAAGGCGGGCTGCGCGATCCCCAGCCATTCCGACGCCCGGCTGACGCTGCCGTGGTCCACCACCGCCAGGAAATAACGCAGGTGGCGCGTTTCCATATCATTCCAATATATAAAAATCAATTTTCCACAATGGAAAACTATACCCCGACTTCTTAGAATCCCGCTTTATAGAACAGCGCGGGCCCCGTCCGTGCACAAGACAGGAGACTGCTTTGCCCCCGCTCGCGACCGGCGCCGCCGTCGACACCCACGCGCACGTATTCCAGCAAGGACTGGCGCTGGCTGACATCCGCCGCCACACCCCCGACTACGACGCGACGCTCACCGATTATCTGGCGCTGCTGGATAGGCACGGGCTCGGCCACGGCGTGCTGGTGCAGCCCAGCTTCCTGGGCACCGACAACCGTTATCTGCTTGATGCGTTGCGGACGGCGTCCGGCCGCCTGCGCGGCGTGGCGGTGATCGCGCCCGGCATCGCGGACGCCGAATTGCGGACCCTGGCCGATGCCGGCATCGTGGGCATGCGGCTGAACCTGATCGGGCTGCCCGTGCCCGATCTGGCCGCCCCCGGTTGGCAGGCGCTGCTTGCCCGCGTGAATGCGCTGGGCTGGCATGTGGAAGTCCATCTGCAGGCGGCACGCCTGCCAGACGCGCTGCCCGCCCTGCTTGCGGCGGACTGTCGCGTGGTCGTAGACCATTTCGGCCGCCCCGACCCGGCACTCGGCGTGGCCGACCCCGGCTTCCAATACCTGCTGCAACAGGCAGGCAGCGGCCGCGTGTGGGTCAAGCTGTCGGCGCCCTATCGCAACTGGCAGGCGGCCGACTGCGCCGCGTCCGGCAGGCAGGCCGCGCAGCGACTCTTGGCCGCCTATTCCGCCGACCGCCTGATGTGGGGCAGCGACTGGCCCCATACCGAACATCGCCATCTGGCGTCCTACCCTGCGGCGACGCAATGGCTGGACGCCTGGATCGACGATCCCACGCAACGGCACGCCGTGCTTTCCGGCACACCGCTCAAGCTGTTCCAATTCCAAGGAGACAACCCATGAACCCTCTGATCAAACGTCTGGCGCGCCGCGGCGGCCTGCTATTGGCTGCCGGCCTGCTGACCGGCGCCGCGGGCGCGGCGTCCGCCGCCTATCCCGAACGCGCCGTCACGCTGGTCGTAACCTATCCGCCAGGCGGCACCGTGGATGTGGTGGCCCGACTGATCGGCCCCAAACTGGCCGCCGAACTGGGCCAGCCCGTGGTCATTGAAAACCGCGGCGGCGCCGGCGGCATGATCGGCGGCGCGGTCGTGGCCAAGGCGCAACCCGACGGCTACACCTTGATGCTGGACGCCTCCAACCACGCGCAGAACCCCGCGCTGCATTCCAAGATGCAGTTCGACACGCTGACCGCGTTTGCGCCCGTCTCCCTGCTGCTGCGCGTGCCGAACGTGCTGGTCGTCACGCCGTCTTACGAAGTCAAGACGGTGGCCGACCTGATCAAACTGGGCCAACCCGGCGCCAAGGACCAAGTGTATTTCGCATCGGCCGGCCCCGGCTCGGCACAACATCTGGCCGGCGAATTGTTCAACCTGCTGGCCAAGACGCAGTTGCAGCACGTGGCTTACAAGGGCGGCGGCCCGGCCATGATCGACGTCATGTCCGGCCAGGTGCCCGTCATGTTCGCCAGCATGGGCTCGGCCTGGCAGCACGTGAAGAACGGCAAACTGCGGGCCGTGGCCGTCGGTGGCCTGGAACGCTCCAAGACCGCCCCCGACCTGCCGACCATCGCCGAATCGGGCGTCCCGGGCTACGAGACGTATGAATGGAACGCCGTGTTCGCGCCCGCCGGCACGCCGCCCGCAATCGTCGACCAGGTGTCGCAGGCGCTGGCCAAGGTGCTGAAGGACCCCGCCATCGCCGAGCAGTTGGCCGGCATCGGTGCGGAACCCATTGGCTCGACGCCTGCCGAACTTGACACATTCCGGCGTGCCGAAATCGCCAAATGGCAGCGCGTCGTGAAGGAAGCCGACCTGAAGCTGGATTGAGTACTGCCGGGCCGACAGGCCCGGTTGCCGGATAGCCGGACTTGCGGCGCTCGAAAGAGCGCCGTTTTTTTTTCCCCCGGGCGCAGCCATTTCGGCGCGGCTATCATCACGGCTTGAAGCAGATTTCCGCTTAGGACAGGCAAGATGGACAAGATTCGACTCGACAAGTGGCTTTGGGCTGCCCGTTTTTACAAGACGCGCAGCCTGGCGGTGCAGGAAATCGGCAAGGGCCGGGTATCCGTGAACGACCAGCCCGCCAAGCCCTCGCGCGAAGTCGCCCCCGGCGACCTGATCACCCTGCGCAAAGAGGATCCGGCGCTGCACGTGCGCGTCGTCGCCGTCAGCGGCGTGCGCGGCCCCGCGCCGGCCGCCCGGCTGCTGTACGACGAAACACCTGAGAGCATCGCAGCCCGCGCACGCGCGGCAGAAATGCGACGCCTCGCGCCCGAACCCGCGCTGGGAATCGAAACCGGCCGCCCGACCAAGCGCGACCGGCGGCTGATCGACCAGATGCGAGGCAAATCATGAAACGCAACGCGACGGGCGGCCTCGTCTATTCCACCGAAAGCGGCCGCATGTGCCCCGTTTGCCGGCAAGCGCTTGTCCAATGCCAGTGCAAAGCCGCCGCCGTGCCCACGGGCGACGGCGTGGCGCGCGTGTCGCGCGAGACCAAGGGGCGCGGCGGCAAGAGCGTGACGGTGGTGCGGGGGCTGGCGCTGGATGCGGTTGCGCTGGGCGTGCTGGGCAAGCAGCTACGCACCGCATGCGGGTCGGGCGGCACGGTGAAGGACGGGGTGATCGAAGTGCAGGGAGACCACTGCGACCGCATCATCGACGCCCTGACGAAAAACGGCCACCGCGCCAAGCGCGCCGGCGGCTGAACCTTAAGAGAAAACCATGAATGATGTCGCCATTGACCGCGTCGCCAGTTGGCACGCCCATGTGTATTTCGACGGCGCCAGCCGTGACGCCGCATTCGCGCTGCGCGAACGCGTGATCGCCCGGTTCGACGGCAAGATGGAAATGGGGCGCTTCCATGAGCGCCCCGTCGGCCCGCATCCGCAATGGAGCTACCAGATCGCATTCGCCCCGGCGCACTTTGCCGAGATCGCGACCTGGCTGACCTTGAACCACGGCGCGCTGGATGTCTTCATGCATCCGAACACCGGCGACTCGCTACGGGACCACCGCGACCGCGCCGTGTGGATCGGGCGCAGCTACACGCTGAACCTGCAGGCGCTGGGCGCCTGAACGCCTACAGCGCCCGGCCCACGATCAGCGAATCCAGTGCCATGCCGGCGTCGCCGCTCTTGCCTTCGTACGGCAAGCGGCTCAGCACATAGCGCATCGCATTCAGGCGCGCGCGCTTCTTGCAATCGGACTTCACGACGATCCACGGCGCATCCGCCGTGTCAGTGTGCGCGAACATCGCTTCCTTGGCGCGCGTGTAGTCGTCCCACTTGTCCAGCGAAGCCAGGTCCACCGGGCTCAGCTTCCACTGTTTGAGCGGGTGCACCTTGCGCTGCAGGAACCGGCGGCGTTGCTCTTCCTGGCTGACCGAGAACCAGAACTTGACCAGATGGATGCCGCTCGTGACCAGATGGCGTTCGAAATCAGGCACCTGGCGCAGGAAATCCAGATACTCCTGCTGCGAGCAAAAGCCCATCACGCGTTCCACGCCGGCGCGGTTGTACCAGGACCGATCGAACATCACGATCTCGCCCGCCGTGGGCAAGTGCTGCACATAGCGCTGGAAATACCATTGGCCCTTTTCGGTGTCCGACGGTTTTTCCAATGCGACCACGCGTGCGCCGCGCGGATTCAAGTGTTCCATCATGCGTTTGATGGTGCCGCCCTTGCCCGCCGCGTCGCGCCCTTCGAACAGAATCACCACGCGCTGGCCGGTCGCCTTGACCCAGGCTTGCAGCTTCAGCAGTTCGACCTGCAACTGGTACTTCTGCTTTTCATAATTGCGGCGCAGCATGCGGTGGCGATACGGATAGATACCTTCGCGCCAATCGGTCGCCAGCTCCTCGTCGGGGTTGCGGCGCCCGCCTGGTCCCTGCGTATTGGCGTCCAGCAGCGCGCGATGCACGGCGCGGGCGTCATCCGGCGACAGTTCCTCGATGACGGAGCGCAGGGCTTCGTGGGCCTGCGCGTCAGGGCCGACCGTGTAGCGGCGCGCGATATCGGACAGCACCGACACGGTTTCCTGGCGAGCGGCGTTTTCGCGGGCGGCCACGCGCTTGCGGGCCTGCACTACGGGCTCGATGGGCGGTACCGTCGCCGGCTGCCGCTGGCGCGTGCCCGTGCCCGTGCCGGCACGGGTGCGGGCGGTGCGTTTGGCGGCGGCACCGGCGCGCGGGTTCGGCGCGGCGGCAATGTCTTCTTGTCCGGCTTGGGGTCTCTTGTCTGTCATGAATCCTGTCCTTGCTGCGCTTGTCGCCTGCCCACGCCCGCCGGCCAAACGCCGGCGGCCCATCAGGCAAAGGCGAAACCCTAACTCGCGCGCCGTGGCGTGGATTTGACGAGAATCAAACGTTGTAACATTTTTTACAGAATCAGGGTCCGCACGTCGAGACCTACACCCGGTCCAGCCCCTGCTTGAGGTCGGCCAGGATGTCGTCTGGCGTCTCCAGCCCCACGGACAGGCGCAGCAGCCCTTCCGACAGGCCGTACTTCTCGCGGTCTTGCGCCGAATAGCTGGCATGCGTCATGGACGCTGGATGCTGGATCAGCGTTTCCGGGTCACCCAGGCTGACGGCGATGCGCGCCAGCTTCAGGCTGTTCAACAGATTCCGGCCCGCGGCCAACCCGCCCTTCAGCTCGAACGCCACCAGGCCGCCGCCCGCCGCTTGCTGGCGCTGCGCGATGTCCGCGCCAGGAGTGCCTTCCAAGCCCGGGTAGAACACGTCGGCCACGGCCCGATGTTCGCGCAGCAGCTTGGCCACTTTCAAGGCGGATTCGCTATGGCGCTGCACGCGCAGTTCCAGCGTCTTGATGCCGCGCAGCACCAGAAAAGCGGTGAACGGCGACAAGGTCGCCCCCGTGAAATAGCGCAGCCCCTGCAACCGGATGGCGTCAATGTGCGCCTTGCTGCCCACCACCGCCCCGGCCAGCAGGTCGCCGTGGCCGCCCAGGTACTTGGTGGCGGAATGCAACACGATGTCGGCGCCATGCGCCAACGGGCGCTGCAGCACCGGCGTGGCAAAGGTGTTGTCCACGATGGTCAGCGCGCCCTGGCCGCGCGCGATGGCGGACACGGCGGCGATGTCGACCAGCCGCAGGTTGGGGTTGGCCGGCGTCTCGAAATAGACGGCGCGCGTCTTGGGGCCGATCACGGCGGCGACGGTCTCGGGCCGCGTGAAATCGGCGAAGACCGCGCGGATGCCGAAGCGGCTCAACCCCTGCGTGAACAAGGTGAACGCGGTGCCGTAGACGATTTGGTCCACGACGATCTCATCGCCGCTTTGCAACAGCGAAAACAAGGTGGCGGAAATGGCCGCCATGCCGGAGGCCGTGACGACGCCAGCCTCGGCCCCCTCCAGCGAGGCCAGCCGCTCTTCCAGCAGCGCTTGCGTCGGGTTGCGCGTGCGGCCATAGACATAGCCTTGCTTTTCGCCCAGGCGGATCTGATCGAAGGCCTCGATGCTGTTCTGGGTGTATGTGGACGTCAGATACAACGGCGGGGACAACGCGCCTTGTTCCTCCCGCGGGTCATAGCCCAGATGGATGGCACGGGTGGAGAAACCTTGCTGAGGGGTGTCGGACATTGTTGAACTCCTGTCATCGAATATTGCAAAGGCCTCGCGCCCTTGCCGGAAAACTGCGTTACATTCAAAACCATGTCCCCAATATCTGGTGCGCCATGATTTCCCAGGACAAGCCCCTGCAATCCCCGCGCGCGCGGCCTCGCTGGCTGCGTATGGCGCTCATTGCCGTGCTGGCGGTGCTGGCGTCGGCCGTGGTGATCGGCCTGCGCAACGCCGGCGAACGCGAACAGGAACAGGTGGCCGCCACCGAAATCCGCAAAGTCGCGGACACGTTGAGCCTGATGGTCGGCAACCCGGACGGCGGCCCCCAGGCCGTACCCGACATCGACCCGACGCCCAAGGCCACCGGTTTCTACGGTGAACTGGAACGCGTCATCAAGACCGTGGCCGGTGAACGGCTGGCGCAGCACAAGGCCTATCTTCAGGATCTGAACGACATCGGCATGCCCCGGCTGCTGGATGCGCACCGGCTGGCGCGCGACACCGGCCTGGTGGAAAGCCGCATGATCCTGGAGCAGGCCGAGCATCTGGTGCCGAAGTACCAGCAGCAAAGCCTGCAGGTACTGAAAGACATGCCCGCGCTGATCCGCTCGCTGGCGATCCGCGAGCCGGAAAAACAGAAGATGCTGACGAGCCTGGACGCGTCGCTGGCCCAACGCAGCGCCAACCTGGAACAGGTCTGGTCGCTGGAGGCGCGCATCCTGCGCGAGTTCGGCCAGATGATCACGTTGCTGGACGACAACCGCCAGCACTGGTACGCCGACCACGACGAATTGCTGTTCGACCGCAATGACGACCTGAACCGGTTTCATCAGCACATGGCGGCGATCGGCAAACTGTCCGCCGAGCAGGAAAAACTGGGCAGGCAGCAGTTGGCGAGCATTCTCTCGGCGCTGCCCTGACCCGGTTTGTCCGCGCGCCCGCATCGCCACGCCCGGCCTATCGCTTATGGTCGGCGCGGCGCGACAGCCATTCGCCGGTGAACTGCACGATGGACACCAGCGCGATCAGGATCACGATCACCTCGAACATCACGCGGGTTTCGTAACGTTCGTAGCCGTAGCGGATCGCCAGGTCGCCCAAGCCCCCTGCACCGACCGCGCCCGCCATGGCCGACGCGTTGATCATGGCGATGACGCTGACGGTCATGCCGCCGATGATGCCCGGCAAGGCCTCGGGCAGCAGCACGTGGCGCACGATGTGCCAGCGCCGGCATCCCATGGCGCGCGCCGCCTCCACCAGCCCGTGATCGACATCATTCAGGCTGACCTGCGCGATGCGCGCGAAGAACGGCACCAGGTTGGCCGACAGCGGCACGATGGCCGCCCAAGTGCCCAAGGTGGTGCCCACCAGAAAGCGCGTGAACGGCAGCATGGCCACCAGCAGGATGATGAACGGAATGGCGCGGAATGTGTTCACCGTGATCGACAGCGCCTTGTTCAAGCGCGGCTTGGGGTACAGATTTCCCGCTGCGGTCACCGTCAGGACGACTGCCAACGCCAGCCCCGACACGATCGCGATGACGGCGGACACGCTGACCATCGCGAGGGTCTGCAGGAACGCCTGCAGGTATTTATCAAACATCGGCAGCGACATAACCCAGCACCTTGATCTGATCCGCCAACCGCGCGGCGCGCGCGGCCTCTTCCTGTAATGCGCCCGCCGGCACCGACACCAGCAGACTGCCCTGCGCATGCCCGCGCAGCCGGTCCAGGCCGCCATGCAGCAGCGTCGCGGCCGGCCCCATCGCGGCCAATGCCTGCAACGACACGCCGTCGGGCCGCCCATGCCCCGTGAAGCGCAGCCGCAGCACGGCGACGCCTTCGCGGCCATGCAGATCGGGCACCAGCCTGGCTGCCAGGTCGGCCGGCAGTTCATGCTGCAACGGACGCAGCAACGCGCGCGTGGCGTCCGCCTGCGGATTGCCGAACACGCGCCAGACCTCGCCCAGTTCCACCTTGCGACCGCCGTCCAGCACCAGCACCTGATGGCAGACTTCGCGGATCACCGCCATGTCGTGCGTGATCAGCACGACCGTCAGCCCCAGCTTGCGGTTGATGTCCTGCAGCAACGCCAGGATCGAATGCGTGGTCTCCGGATCCAGCGCCGAGGTGGCTTCGTCGCACAGCAGGATTTCCGGCTGATGCACCAGCGCGCGCGCAATGCCTACGCGCTGCTTCTGGCCGCCCGACAGTTTGGACGGATAGACATCCGCCTTGTCGCGCAACCCCACCATGTCCAGCAGCGCGTCAACCCGCACACGCGCGGCGGCGGACGCAACGCCGGCCACGCGCAGCGGCAGCGCGACGTTCTCGGCCACCGTCTTGGCGGAAAGCAGGTTGAAGTGCTGGAAGATCATGCCGATGCGGCGGCGCAGGCCCACCAGCGCGTCTTCGTCCAGTTGGCCCACATCCACGCCGTCCACCAGCACGCGGCCGGCGGAAGGCCGCTCCAGCATGTTGATGGAGCGCAGCAATGTGGACTTGCCCGCGCCGCTGCGCCCGATAATGCCGAAGACTTCGCCGCGCGCGACCTGGAACGACACATCGGACAGCGCCGTCACCGTGCCCTGCGCACTTTGATAACGTTTTTGCAGCCCCTCGAAGACGATATGGGCGTCCGGCCCGGGCGTCTGCCCGGCCGCCGTGGCCGGACCGGGGTGGGAGAACTCGTACTGCATCTCAGAAAACCGGAATCACGGAGCCTTCGTACTTGCTCAGGATGAACTGGCGGACTTCTTCCGAGTGGTAGGCCTTGATCAATTCGGGCACCCACGGCGCATTCTTGTCTGTCTCGCGCACGGCAATGATGTTCACGTAGGGATTGTTTTCCTTCTTTTCCACCGCGATACCGTCGCGCGTGGCGATCAGGCCGGCCTGGTAGGCGAAGCTGTTGACGATCGCGGCGGTGTCCACGTCCGGCAAAGACCGCGCCAACACGACGGACGCGCTTTCGACAAAATTCAGCGCCTTCGGATTCGAGGTCACGTCGGCCAGCGTGGCCGTGCCGGTCGCCGGATCAAAGCCATCCTTGAGCGTGATCAGGCCCTGGTCGCGCAGGATCACCAGGGCGCGAGTCTGATTGCTGGGGTCGTTCGGGATGCCCACGCGAGCGCCGTCCGGCAGATCCTTCAGCGACTTGTACTTCCTGGAATAGAAAGCGATGGGCGAGATCAGCGTGTTAGCCACCGGCACCAGCCTGTAGCCGCGCTGCTTGATCTGGTCGTTCAGGAAAGGAATATGCTGGAAGGCATTGGCTTGCAGGTCGCCGTTGTTCAACGCTTCGTTGGGGCTGGCAGTGCCCGTGATGACCACGGGTTCGACCGCCAGGCCGTTCTTCTTGGCCACCTGCGTCACCACTTCCCAGATCTGCTCGTCGACGCCGCCCCGCACGCCCACTTTGAGGGGCTGGGAGTCGGCGGAAAACGCCGGGCCATGGAACATCGCGGCGGACGCCAGCACGGCGCCCAGCAATGCCTTAAGGACGAGACGCGTCCGCTTGAGGGGCGCGGTCCGGCCCTGCGCGGCGCGCGCGCCCTGAATACCGATAGTCATGGTGGAATCGCCTCTGCGTCAATGCGGTGATGAGAGAGACGATTCTAGGGACGGCCCCGGCGGCCACGAACGAATACTTCGTTGAGTCCTTATTACGGGGATCTTTGGATATGGTCGGGCGGCATAAGCCGTCCGCGGCGGATCAGAACGGCTTGACGACGACCAGCGTCACGATGACGGCACAGGCGACGACGGTGATCGGCGCGTAGAAGTCCACCCCGGGCGGCCGCTTCGGGCTGCCATTGGCCATGCGGCGCAATGCGCCGCTCTGGATGCCCAGCAAGGCCGACAAGGCCAGCGCGGCGCCAACCTTGATCCAGATCCAGTTCATGGCAAACCAGCCAAAGGTCATCGCCAAATGCAGGCCGATCAGCCACGAGACGATCATTGCCGGCGTGGTTACCCAGAGCGTCCAGCGGCGTAGCGCGCCCAGCATCCTGCGTTCCTTCGGCGCGTCGTCGCCGTCTTGTGGCTGCGACGACAGCAGGAACAGCGAAACGAATAGCGACCCGACGATCCAGGTGACGACGGCCGCCACGTGGGCCATCTTGAGAAGTTGGTATGTCATGGCCGGCATTATCACCGCTTGCGCGCAACCTGAAGCGCCGAAAGCGGGCGCCGGGTTGCGCCAAGGCAAATCGGCGCCGCGTGATCGAGGCGTGGGTTAGTTGCCGGGAGCCGCCGCAGCCGGCGTCACAGCCGGCGTCACAGCCGGCGCCGCGGCCGGCGGGGTCGCCGACGCGGCAGACGTGGCGGGAGCCACCGTCGTGGTGCCAGATGACGGCCCGACCGCCGGCGTCAGCACCGGCTTTGCCGCGTCGGCTTCCGTATTGCCCGGCGCGGCCGGCGATGCCGCGTGATTCGGCTCCGCTGCGGCCGCCGGCTTGTCGCCTGCCCCGGAGGGTCCGTTCGCGACGGCCGGGTTCAGGGTGTCGGCAGGCGTGTCCGGCGCAACCACCGGATCGGCAGGCGCAGGAGGCTTGGGCGCGTTGGCGCGGGCCCGGGCGGGCGGCGGCACGTGCGGCGCGGCGGCCGCTTCGGCGTCCGGCAGGAAGCGCTGCAGCAGCTGGAAGAAGCCTTCGTAGAATTTCGGCCGCGACACGGTCTGGCTGGCCGTCTTTACCAATGAATCGTCGCTGGATCCGAACGGCATGGACACCTGGCCCAGCACGCTCACGCCCACGCTGGCGGAACTGCTGGTGCGCTTGATCGAGTAGCGGTCCTGCACGGCGTTGGCGAACACCGTGGCACGCTGGTTGGCACTGCCGTCCGAGGCGCAGTCGATATTGAAATTGATCTGGGTATGCAGCCCGTCTTCACCCTGGAAATTCTTGTGCCCCGACACCCGCGCCGGATCGAACCGGTCGATGTTGTAGCCCTGGCTCAGCAAAGCGCGGCGGCCCGCGTCGCAGGCGGTGGTACTGGCGGTGGGGAACGTGCGGGAAAACACCTCGTTCTGGGTGAAATCCTCTCGTTCGTAGGCCGGCTTGGGGGAGGTACATCCGGCCAAGACGGCCGTCAGGACGGCGAACAGCGGCAAAGCAACACGACGGGTAACGCAGGGCATAAGGGGTCCGGCTGGGAGCAACAGCCAGCATTATCGGCCAATAATCAAAACCCATATCAGGGACAGATTGCACCGGTGATACGTTGAAACAGGTTTGGCCGGCTATTGCGTCTCGGCCACCCGAATGCACCGCACCTCGTGCCCCGGCGCCACGGGCTCGATGCCGGGCACCGCCGCCTGGCAGCGGGGCTGCGCCAAGCCGCAACGCGGCGCGAACGAACAGCCGGGGGGCAAGGCGGCCAAGTCAGGCGGGGACCCCGGAATGGTTTCAAGTCGTTGCCCTTTGCGCATCGCGCCATGCGCCCTGCCCTTCAGCAAGGCCAGGGTGTAAGGATGACGGGGCGCGCGCAACAGGTCGGCGACGGTACCTTGCTCGACGATCCGGCCGCCATACATGACGGCGACGCGGTCCGCGATCTCGGCGGCCGCGCCGATGTCATGGGTCACGAACACGATGGACAGTCCCAGTTCACGCTGCAATTCGCGCAACAGCAGCAGGATCTGGATCTGGACGGTGGCGTCCAGCGCAGTCGTGGGTTCATCGGCCAACAGCACCTTGGGATTGCAGGACAAGGCCAGCGCGATCATGGCGCGCTGGCGCATGCCGCCGGACATCTCGTGCGGAAAGGCCTGCAGGCGGCGCTCCGGGCTCGGAATGCGGACCCGTTCGAACAACGACAAAGCCTGCGCGCGCGCCTGGGCGGCCGTCTTGCCCGTATGCCGGCGGACCATCTCTTCAATTTGACGGCCCACGGTGTAGACCGGATCCAACGCCAGCAGCGGTTCCTGGAACACCATGGACACCACGGGCCCGCGCATGCCCGCCAGCTCGCGCGGGCTCATCGCCAGCACGTCGCGCCCGTCCACCTGCATCTGGCCGCGGATGCGCGTGCGGCGCGGTGGATGCAGGCGCATCAGTGCACGCAGCGTCACGCTTTTTCCCGAGCCCGATTCGCCGATCAGCGCGACGGCCTCGCCGCGCCCCACTTCCAGGTTCACGCCATTGAGTGCATGCACGGTCTTCGCGCCGGCCTGGAAAGCGACTTCCAGGTTGCGGATACTGACGAGCGGTTGCGGGGCGGACGTCATGCCAGCGCTCCTGAAGCGGCGTAGCCGGAATCGGGTTGATGGATCAGGCAGCGCACGGCATGGCCGTCGCCCTGCCGCGTCATGGCGGGCGCCTGTTGCGCACAGATTGCGCGAGCCTGGGCGCAGCGCGTATGGAAGCGGCAACCCGAAGGCGGATCGATGGGATTGGGCGGATCGCCCGACAGCGGCGCCGATTCGGTGCGCTGCCCCGGCTCCATCGACGGCATCGACCGCAGCAACGCTTGCGTGTAGGGATGGCGCGGCGCGTCGAACACCTGGTCGACGGGGCCCAGCTCGACGACTTCGCCCAGGTACATGACCATTACCCGATCCGAGATGTACCGCACCACGTTCAGGTCATGGCTGATGAACAGGTACGTCAGCCCGAAATCGTCCTTCAGGTCCAGCAGCAGGTTCAACACCTGCGCTTCCACGGATTTGTCCAGCGCCGACACCGCTTCATCCAGGATGACCAGCCGCGGATGCAACGCCAGCGCGCGCGCGATGTTCACGCGCTGGCGCTGGCCGCCGGACAATTCATGCGGATAGCGGCCGGCAAAGCGCTGCGGCTCCAGGCCCACGCGGCCCAGCAAACCGCGCGCCACCGCGATGGCGTCGTTCCGGGCCGTGCCGTGCACCCGGGGGCCGAAGGCGACCGAATCTTCGATGGTCATGCGCGGGTTCAGCGACGAATAGCTGTCCTGGAACACCATCTGCGTCTGGCGCCGGAATTCCCGCAACGCCAGCGCGCGCGAGCCGACCGCCATGCCGTCGAACACCAGTTCGCCCTGGTCCTGCGCGATCAGCTGCATCACCAGCCGCGCCGTGGTCGACTTGCCGCAACCGGATTCGCCGACCACGCCCAGGGTCTCGCCCTTCTTCACGTCGAAGTCGACGCCGTCCACCGCGCGCACGGCGTTGCCGCCCCGCTTGCGCGACAACGGATCCCGTTTGAGCGGGAAGTGCTTGACCAGCCCGCGCACGCTCAGCAGCGGCTGGGCCGGGCCACCCACATCGTCGTGGGCGGCGCGAGCCGTTTCGATCAGTGCGCTCATTCCTTGACCTCCATGGCAGACCGCAGGCCGTCGGACAGCAGGTTGAACGACATGGACGTGATGAAGATCATCACGCCGGGCAACGCCGCCACCCAGGGTTGCGTATAGATCGCAGTGCGCAGCGTATTGAGCATCAACCCCCATTCGGGTTCGGGCGGACGCACGCCCAGGCCCAGGAACGACAGGCCGGAAGCCAGGATCATGGACACGGAGATCAGGCTGGTCGAATACACGAATATCGGACCCAGCACGTTGGACAGCACGTGCGCCCGCACGATGGTGAACGGCGATGCGCCCGAGGCCCGGGCCGCGTCGACATAGTCGCTGCGCCGCACCTGCGCGGTAACGCTCTCGGCCACGCGCACGACCTGCGGGATGAAGACGATGGTCAGCGACACGATGGCGTTGAAGATGCCTGCCCCCAACGTGCCCGACAGCGCGATCGCCAGCAGCACGGACGGAAACGCGTAGAACACGTCCACCACCCGCATGATCAGCGTGCTGGTCCAGCCCCCCACGTACCCTGCCAGGATGCCGATGGCGCTGCCTGCGGCGAAAGCCGCGATGACCGGCACAATGCCCATGAACAGGGACAGCCGCGCGCCCAGCATCAGGCGCGACAGCATGTCGCGGCCCAGCTCGTCGGCGCCCAGCGGATAGCCTTCGGTGCCGATGGGCCGCAAGCGCTTAAGCATCGACGCCTGGAAAGGATCGGCGGGAGAAATCCAGGGCGCCAGGACCGCCATGACGATCAGCGCCAGGATGACGGCGCCGGCGGCCACGGCCACGGGATCACGGCGCAAGCGGCGCCACACGTTGGACCAGTAGCCGGGCGACCGGGCGACCGGCACCGCAGCTGGCGCGGCCGCCGGGCTTGCAAGGGAATGGGTCATGCGATCAGCTCCTTTCGATGCGCGGGTCGAACAGGCCTTGCAGGATGTCGACGGCCAGATTCAGGACCACGAAGAACAGCGCCAGCACCAGGATCGTGCCTTGCAGCAGCGGCAGGTCGCGCTGGAAGATCGCGGCGTTCAGCAGGAAGCCTGTACCCGGCCAGGAAAAGACGGTCTCGATCAGGATGGAGCCGCCCAGCAGGTAGCCCAGCTGCAGGCCCATCACGGCCAGCGCCGTGGGCGCGCAGTTCTTGGCCACGTGCAGGAAAACACCCAGGTCGGTCAGGCCGCGCGCGCGCAGCCCGACCACGAATTCCTGCGACAGGGTCTCGGCCACCAGGGCGCGCACCGTGCGGGCGATGATGCCCATGGGGATCACCGACATGGTCACGGCCGGCAGGATCATGTGGCGGAAATGCGCCCAGTCCGCGGCCCATTCGCCCGAGCCGCCCGGCCCCGCGCCGGTAGGCGGCAACCACATCAGTTGCGTCGAGAACACGATGACCAGCACCATGCCCAGCCAATAGTGCGGCACGCTGACGCCGATGACGGACACGAACGACGCCAGGCGGTCCATGGGCGAGTTGCGGTAATAGCCGCCGACGAAACCCAGGAACGCTCCCACGACAAAGCCCAGCATCGTCGCCAGACAGGCCAGCCGCAAGGTATTACCCACCGCGTTGAGCACTTCGGCGGCGACGGGGCGGCCGGTGGCGATGGAGGTGCCCAGATCGCCATGCAGCGCGCGCCACAGCCAGCCCGCGAACTGCTCGATGAGCGGACGGTCGAAACCGTACAACTGCATCAGTTGCCGCTGCAGGTCGGCGGACGCGTCGGGCGGCAGGATCGACACCAGCGGATCGCCAGGCGCCAGATGGATCAACAGGAAACAGAGCAGCGCGACCCCCGCCATGATGGGCAGGGCGTACACCACGCGCCGGAAGATGTAGGACAGCATAGGCGTCACCGGCTAATGCGAGCAGGACGCCGCACGGCGCAGCGTCCTGCTCGCGTTCAACATCAATCCATCGACATCGTGGCGATATCGATGAACCAGCTCTTGGGCTGCACCACGCCCTTGACCTTCGGGGACATCGCGCGCGGCCCGACGTCATGCGCGATCCAGACGAACGGCGCCTCCTCCACCACGCGCGCATGCAGCTTGGCCAGCGCGGCGTCGCGTTCCGCGGGCGTGAAGGTCGTGCGCGCATCCTTGATCAGGCCGTCGATCTCGGCGTTGCCGAAGTAGCCCCAGTTGTTCGACGTGGGCGGGAAGGTCTTGGTGCTGACGAACCGCACGATCGCGAAGAAGGGATCCATGGCCGCGAAGCTGACGTTGATGGCGTCGCTGCCGTTGGCCGACGGGTCCTTCGCGCCCTTGCGCCAATTGGTGAACAGGGTGTTCCACTCCACCACGTCGAAGCTCACGTCGAAGTAGCAGTCTTTCAGATTCTGCTGCACTAACTCGTTCATGGGCAGCGGCTGCATCTGGCCCGAACCCGACGCGGAGGTCTGCACCTTGACCTTCACCGGCTTGGCCTTGGAGTAGCCCGCGTCCGCCATCAGCTTGCGCGCGGCGTCCGGGTCGTACTTGATGTCGAACTTGGGGTTGCCCCACCAGGGATGCCCCGGCGGGACGGTGCCCTTGGGCTCGGCCATCATGCCGCCCAGCAATTGCTTAAGCTCGCCCCGGTTCACGCAAAGGTTGGCGGCCTGGCGCACGCGCTGGTCCAGCCACGGGGACCCTTCCTTGAACGACAGTTGCCACGGCCACACGTGCGGCTGCTCGTTGGAATAGATGACAAAGCCCCGGGCCTTGATCGCCTCGAACGCGTCGGGCGCCGGCGCCTCGATCCAGTCGACCTGACCGGACATCAGCGCGGCGGTGCGGGAATTGGCCTCCGGCAGCGGCAGCATCACCACGCGGTCGATCTTCGGCCGGCGCTTCTCGTCCCAGTACGCGTCGTATTTGACGACTTCCAGCCGTTCACGCGGCACGAACTTGGCCATCTTGAACGGGCCGGTGCCCGCCGCGTCGGCCGCAAACGCGGCCCAGGCCTTCTGCGACCGCTCTGCCGCATCCGTCACGGACGCCGGCACCGCGGCCAGCTTCTTTTGCCACTGCGCAGGCGACGCCATGTACAGGTTGGTCAGATTGATCGGCAGAAACGAATCCGGCTCCGAGGTCTTGAGTTCCACCGTCAGGTCGTCGATCTTGCGGGCCGACACCAGCGTCGGCATGCGCGAGGCGGTCACGCCTACCTGGCTGGGATCGAACTGCGGCGCGCTCTTATCCAGCACCTTGCCCACGTTCCACACCACCGCGTCCGCATTGAAATCCGATCCGTCATGGAACTTCACGCCCGGACGCAACTTGAACACCCAGATCGTCTTGTCGGCGGCGTCCACCTCCCAGGACAAGGCCAGGCCCGGGATCAGCACGCTGGGCCCGTCCTGCTTGGACAGGTCCCATTGGGTCAGTCCGTCGTACATCGGAATACCGGTGAACCGGTTGCCCTCGAAGCCCTGATCGGGCTGACCGAGCGTGCGCGGAATGTCTCCCGCCGTCATGCCGATGCGCAGCACCTTTTCGGCACGCGCCATGGCCGGCGTGAGGATGGCGGCGCCTGCCGCCGTCAGCGCCAGCGCGGCGGCCAGGGATTTGATGCGGATACTCCGTGTCTGCATTGCGGTTCTCCAGGGTCACGTGCACAGACTTAGTACACAGAATTTGTATAAGCAAATTCTGTGCCATATGCAGGGCACTGGAGCCCCCAGGGCTTGGCCTGGGAAATGCAGTCAGGAACGGCGCGCGGCGCCGGCGGACGGCACCACGGCAGCGCAAGATGCGCCGACGTGGTGCGGGTATGCGCGCAAGCGGATCATGCCGCCACGCCGGCTTGCGCCAGCATGGCGCGCAGCAGGACGTTGCATCCTGCTTCCAGATGCTCGGGACGCGCGTCCTCGATCTCGTTATGGCTGATGCCATCCTTGCACGGGACGAAGATCATCGCCGCCGGTGCCACGCGCGCCAGGTAGACAGCGTCATGCCCTGCGCCGCTGACCACGTCCAGGGCGGACATCGACAAGGCCTTGGCGCCTTCGCGTACCGAATCCACCAGCGCGGGCGCGAACGGCTGCGGCGGGAAGTACACCACTTGATCCACCTGGGCGGTAACGCCCCGCGCCGCCGCTGCCGCCTCAGCCGCCGCGCGTAACGCGGCGTCCATCGCCGATAGCGTGGCGTCGTCGGCCGCCCGCAGGTCAACCGTCAAGCGCACGCGGCCGGGAATCACGTTGCGGGAATTGGGGAACACGTCCATCCAACCTACCGTGCCGCGCGCGTTGGGCGCATGCGCCAGCGCGATCTGGTTCACGGCCAGCACCAGCTCGGAAGCCGCCAGCAAGGCATCGCGGCGCAGCGGCATGGGCGTGGGGCCCGCATGCGCTTCCACGCCGGTCAGCACCACGTCGTACCAGCGCTGGCCCAATGCGGCCGTCACCACGCCGATCACGGTATCGGCGGCTTCCAGCACCGGCCCTTGTTCGATATGCGCCTCGAAGTACGCGCCCACCCCGTCCGGCTGCGCCGGAGGCACGGCGGCGGCGCCGTCATAGCCAATGCCGCACAAGGCTTCGCGCACACTGACGCCGTCGCGGTCCTGCTGCGACAATGCGTGCTCCAGCGTGAAGGCGCCCGCGTATACGCCGGACCCCATCATCACGGGCACGAACCGCGAGCCCTCTTCATTGGTCCACACCGCCAGTTCCAGCGGCGCGTCGGTCTGCACCCCCGCATCGTTCAGCGTGCGCAGCACTTCCAGCCCGGCCAGCACGCCATAGTTGCCGTCGAATTTCCCGCCGGTGGGCTGGGTGTCGATATGGCTGCCCGTCATGACGGCGGGCAAGCTGTTGTTGCGGCCCGGCCGGCGCGCGAAGATATTGCCGATGGCGTCGACGCGCACCTCGCAGCCGGCCTCCATCGCCCAATTGACGAACAGGTCGCGGCCTTGCCTGTCCAGGTCAGTCAGGGCCAACCGGCACACGCCGCCTTTTTCGGTGCCGCCGATGCGGGCCAGGTCCATCAGCGATTGCCACAAGCGCGCGCCGTCCACACGCAGGTCGGCCAGGGAGGGGGTTGCGGAGGCAAGCGTCATGGAAGTTCCTGTTCAGGTGACGGCCGCGGCGTGCGGCATCGATGCAGGCCATTTTTCACTGTGTACCAGCGCCCTGCAAGTGCGCAAACGCCGCGGCGTCCTCCAATGCCAGGCTGCGCCGGTAGCGGGCACATCCCGCCGCCAGCAACACGATGCACAGCACCGTCGCCCCTCCGACCAGGATGGACAGCGACTGCCCCACGGCCGCCGGCTGTTTGAACAGGCGGTCGGTCAGCAAGGCGACCGCCGTGGTCCCCAGACCCAGGCCGATCAAGTTCGAGATCAGCAGGAACAGGGCCGACACCTGGGCGCGGATCTGGTTGGGCGGCAGGATCTGCATGGCCGCCGTGGACGTGGGCATCGGGAAGGATGCGAAGAACATCGCGGGCAGCAGCAGGCCCACCGACAACCACAGGCTGTCCACCTGCGTGAAGGCCACCGCCGGCAGGGCCATGCCGACCGCGCCAATCACGCCAGCGCGCAGCGGCGCATCGCTATAGCCCCGCCTGGCCAGCCAGTCCATCAGCCAGCCGCCACAGAACACGCCCGCGGTATTGGCCACCAGCACCACCACGCCCAGCATGTAGCCCACCTCCACCGGCGACATGCCGAACTTCCGTATGTAGAACGCGGGCGTCCAGCCCAACAGCGCGAACAGCACCATGGCGTAGAACGAAAAGCCCAGGTAATGGCAGAAGAACGTGCCCCGGTGCCGGCCCAGGAAACGCGCGGTGTCGCGCAACGTGGGCTTTTGCGCCTGGCCGGCGGCATTGCGGCGCAGGCCAAGCCGCTGCGGATCGCGCACCGTCAACAGGATCAGCAGCGCCACCAGCAGGCCGGGTAGCCCCACGATGAAGAACGTGACCTGCCACGGCCGCATCGCGCCGATCCACGGCACCACCACGATATCCACGCTTTTCAGCAGGTTGATCACGTAGCCACCGATCAGGAAGGCCATGCCGCCGCCGATGAACGACCCGATCGAATAGATGCCCACCGCGCGCCCCAACCTGTCGCGCGGGAACATGTCGCTAAGCATGGAATAGGTGGCGGGCGACAAGGCGGCTTCGCCCACGCCCACGCCAATGCGCGCCAGGAACATCTGCGCAAAGTTGCGGGACAAGCCACAGGCCGCGGTGGCCAGGCTCCAGAACGCCACCCCGATCGCGATGATCTTCGGGCGCGAATAGCGGTCGGCCAGCAAGGCGATGGGAATGCCCATGAAGGCGTAGAACAAAGAGAACGCTAAGCCGTGCAGCAGGCTGAACTGGGTGTCGGACAACTGCAGATCCTGCTTGATCGGCTCGATCATCAGCGCCAGGATCTGTCTGTCGACGAAGGAAAATATGTACGCTAGCATGCAGATCACGACGACGTACCACTCATAGGCGTAGCTTCGTCCTGCCTCTTGCTGCCGGGTGGCGTCAGTCATGTTGTTCCCTTGGAGTGTGCCGGGATCGGACTGCGTCCCGTTTGTCCATCTGTTGTAGGTCTTTGCGCAAACCGGCTCTATACGCCGGACGCAACGACTGTTCCCACCGCGCAGGAAAGCATGTTCAACGACACCTATCCGCTGAACCGCCATTGCTTGCTGGACTCGGGCAACGCCACCGAGATCAAGGACCAGGTCAGCCAGCACCTGTGGTCGCACCGCATGTGCGTCGCCCAGGGGAAACCCTTGCAATCGCGGCTGTACGGCGTGTTCTTCGGCAGCGCGGCGCTGTTCGACCTGCACTACGGCGCAGAGGTTGAAATCGACGCCGGAGACATCGCCAGCTATTACCTGATCCGCATCACGCTGCAAGGGACGGGCCTGGTCACGCTGGGCAAGCGCCGCGCCCCGATGCGCGAAGGCGGCCTGACGATCTCGTCGCCGTCGGAACCCAGCGTGATCAGCATCGGGCGGGATTGCCGCAACCTGATCCTGCGCGTGGAACGGCAGGCGCTGGAACAGCAGCTGCAACGCCTGCTGGACCGGCCGATCCGCCACGCCCTGGTGTTCGACCTGGAGGTGGACGCCGACGCCCCCGGCCTGGCCGCCGTGCGCGAAACGCTGGACTACCTGTGCCGGCTGTACCAGCATCCCGCCATCGACGGCGTCACCCAGACGCTGGCCGCGGGCTTTTCCGATTATCTGCTGGCCTTGCTGTTGACCCAGCTGCCCCACAACTATTCGGCGCAACTGCGCGCGGACCGCCGGCAGCCCCTGCCCCAGCATGTGCGCCGGGCACGCGAATACATCGAGACGCATGTCGACGAAGCGATTTCGCTGGCGGATCTGGCCGCGTATTGCGGCGTATCGATCCGCACTCTGCAAAACGGCTTCACGCAGTTCTTGAAGCAAAGCCCCAGCGACTATGTGCGCAACCAGCGCCTGGCACTGGTCCATGCGGCGCTTGAAGCCGCGCGCACGGGCGACAGCGTGACCGACATCCTGCTGCGCCATGGCGTGGCGAGCTTCGGACATTTCGCCACGCACTACCGCAAGCGCTACGGCTGCCTGCCGTCGGACACCTTGCGGCGGCATCGCGGATAGGCCCGGCCATTCCCTTGCCGGATCGGAACGGCGCTTGCGCGTTTAGCGCAGCCCCCGCAGGTCACCGTCGCTAGGATCAAGCTTTCATAGAAGGAGCTTGATCATGCGAATCAGCGTCATAGGCGGCGGCCACGGCTGCTACGCGGCGGCGGGCGAGCTGGCGGAGAAGGGGCACGACGTGCGCTGGTGGCGGCGCGACGGCGCGGCGTTCGAAGGCTTGCGTGACGAGGGCGCGCTGACCCTCACCGACTACCGCGGCACGCGCCGCGTCCCGCTGGGCCACGGGTCCGGCCAGTTGCAACTGGCCGACGCCTTGGGCGACGCGGTGGCCGATGCGCAACTGCTGGTCATCCCGTTGCCCTCCACGACGCACGACGCGCTGGCCCCTGACTTGGCGCCGCTGTTGCAGGACGGGCAGGTGGTATTCCTGCCGCCGGGCACCTTCGGCAGCTACCTCTTCGCCCGCGCGCAGAAGCACGCCGGCAACCCCGCCCGCGTGGCCTACGCGGAAACCGGCACCCTGCCCTACCTGGCCCGCAAACACGGCAACGCCGTCGTCGTCAGCGGCTACGCGACGCGCCTGCCTACCGGCGTGTTTCCCAGCCGCCTCTCTGAAGAGGCGCTGGCGCTGCTGCGGCAGGCCTACCCGGCCATCGAACCGGTCGAAGACGCCCTGTCCGGCGCCCTGATGAACGCCGGCCCCATCATCCACCCGCCGCTCATCATGATGAACGCCGGTCCGCTGGAACACTTCGACAAGTGGGACATCCACAACGAAGGCACGCAGGCCTCGATCCGCCGCGTGACCGATGCGCTGGACGCCGAACGCATCGCGATCCGCGAGGCGCTGGGCTACGCCGCGCCGCACTTCCCGCTGGCCGATCACTACGCCAGCGAAGGCGACGAATGGATGTACGGCCGAGGCGCCCACGGCAAGCTCACCGACAGCGGCGACTGGCGCGAAACCATCGACCTGCACACCCACCGCTATATGCTGGAAGACACGCGGCTAGGGCTGTCGTTCCTGGTGTCTACCGGTCGGTGGGCGGGCGTGCCGACCCCGGTGGCGCAAGGCTTGCTAAGCGTGGCCAGCGCGATCACCGGCCGGGACCTGTACGCGGAAGGCCGCACGTTGGAACGCCTGGGGCTTGACCGCCTGTCGCGCAGCGGCATGGCCGAACTGCTGGCGCAAGGATGCTGACCATGGCCGACAGAATCTGCGTAATCGGCGCCGGCCGCATGGGCGAAGGCATCACCTTGTCGTACCTGTTGGCCGGGCGGGACGTGACGCTGATCGACATCAAGCCGCGATCATCGGCTGAACAATCGGAGCACGACGCGCGCGTAGCGGCCAACCTGCGGCGCGAGCTCGCCACGCTCAGCCGGCTGGGCCTGTTGGACGCCGCCCAGACGGACGCCGCCATGCGTCGCGTGCGCCTGTGCCGGCGCGACAACGCCATGACAGACCTGCGGGCGGCGCGCATCGTATTCGAAGCCGTACCGGAACGGCTCGACGCCAAGCGGGACGCCTTCCAGTGGTTGGGGCAGACATGCGCGCCGGACGGTGTCATCGCTTCCACCACGTCCACCTTCCTCGTCACGGAACTGGCCGAACTGGTGCCGCACCCCGAGCGTTTCCTGAACGCGCACTGGCTGAATCCGGCCGCCTTGATCCCGCTGGTGGAAGTCAGCCGCGGGCCGACGACAAGCGACGCCGCCCTGGAGCAGTTGTTGGACACCTTGCGCCAGGCCGGCAAGGTGCCGGTGCAGTGCGCGCCGTCCGCCGGCTACATCGTGCCCCGCATCCAGGCCCTGGCCATGAACGAGGCCGCCCGCATGGTGGAGGAAGGCGTCGCCAGCGCCGAAGACATCGACACCGCCGTGCGGCTGGGCTTCGGGCTGCGCTTTTCGGTGCTGGGATTGCTGGAGTTCATCGATTGGGGGGGTGGCGACATCCTTTATTACGCGTCGCGCTACCTGGCCGCCGAAATCGGCCCCCGCTTCGCCTCGCCAGACGTCATTGCCCGCAACATGGAGGAAGGCCGCAACGGCCTGCGCGACGGCCAGGGCTTTTACGACTACGCCGGCATGGACGTGGACGCCTACAAAATGGAGCGTCTCGGACAGTTGTGCGAGCGGCTGGACGTGATGGGATTGCTGCCGCGCGCGGGCGGCGCCCCTGCCGCCCCTGAACCCCGGCGCTGACGCTCAGCGCAGTGCTTCCAATATCCGGTAAGCCAGCCTCACCCGGGCCTCGTTCGGATAGTTCTTGTTGGCCAGGATCACGATGCCCATCTTCCTGGCCGGCACGAACGCCACATACGCGCCGAAGCCGTTGGTCGATCCGGTCTTGTTGATCCACACCGCCTGCTGCGGCGCAAGCGGCGGATTCAACGCGGTCGCCGGATGGCTCTGGCTATTCAGCGTGCCCGCGTTGGCCGTCAGCAGTGCGTCCAGCGCGACAGGATAGGCCAGTTGTTCCCACGCCAGGTCCTGCGTCATATCCCCGATCCGGTAGTAGCCCACATGGGTGCGCGCGACGGCGCGCTGGATGGCCGAGTCGCCCGACGTATCCATGTTGGCCTCGACAAAACGCAAGAGATCGCGCGCGCTGGTCTTCACGCCATAGGCTTCTGCCGCCAGCACGCCGGGATTCACGCGGACCGGCGCATCCTGCTTGTTGTAGCCCTGCGCGTAGTCCCCCAACGCGTCGGCCGGCACGTCGATGTACGTGTGCGTCAGACCCAGTTTCGGGAACAGCGTTTTTTCCATCGCCTGCGCGAACGGTTGGCCCAGGCTTTTGGCCGCCACCACGCCCAGCATGCCGATACTGGGGTTGGCGTAGGTGCGGTGCGTGCCTGCCGGGTACTGGGGCGTCCAGGCCTTCAGGTAGTCCATCAACTGCGCGTCGTTGCGCACGGCGTCGGGCACCTGCAGCGGAAAGCCCCCGCCCGTGTGCGTGCCCAGATGGACGAGCGTCAGCTTCCCGAAAGCGGACCCCTGCAAGACGGGCAGGAACCGTGCCGGACTGTCGTTCAACGACAACTTGCCCAGCACTTCCGCATAGGCCGCCAAGGTGGCGGTGTAGGTCTTGCTGATCGAGCCCACCTCGAACAGGGTATCGCGGCTGACGTTGGCCTGCGTCTGGCGCGACGCCACGCCGTAGCTGTAGAACTGCTGCCGGCCGTCCCGGGTGATGGCGATCGCCATGCCGGGCACGCCGTATTCGCGCATCACGGCCTGCGCGGCGTCGTCGATCGTGCGGCCGGCCTCGGTCGGGTCCACGGGATGCGTCGGCGCGGCAAAGACCTGCGAGGCGCCTGCCGCCAGGGCAAGAAACGCCAGCCCCGACAAGGCAAGGCGCCGGGTCCGCTCAACGTTCAATCTCATGATCCTATTCCTTCATTTCGGGCTGCTGTTGATCGCCCGACATAGTACTTACCCTGAATCCAATCCGACAAGAACTTGGCTATTCTCTATTCCGTCGATTCAAAACCGCGCAGAAGAGACTGGCCCTTGCGGCCGGCGCCGACGGAGCAACCGCCCCGGAAACTCTCAGGCAACAGGACTGCGCGCGTCTAGACAATCTGGAGAGAGGCGCCGTGCGCGCCCACCGAAGGGGATCCCGCCGCCGTCAGCGCAGCGGGTGAAGCTCTCAGGTACCAAGACAGATGGGGTGCAACGGCCAGTTCGGGCCGCGGCCACTCAATCTGGAGCCATCATGCCCCGCATCGCCATCATTGGCGCCGGTATCACCGGCGTCACGTCCGCCTATGCCTTGTCCAAACTGGGATACCAGGTCACCGTCTACGACCGGCAGCGATATCCCGCCATGGAAACGTCCTACGCCAACGGTGGCCAGCTGTCGGCCAGCAACGCCGAAGTCTGGAACAGCACCGCCACGGTCCTGAAAGGATTGCGCTGGATGTGGCGCAAGAACGCGCCGCTTCTGCTGAATCCCGCGTTCAGCTGGCACAAGTATTCGTGGCTGGCGCAGTTCATGGCGCAGATCCCCAATTACCGGGAAAACACCATCGCCACCACGCGTCTGGCGATCCAAGCGCGGCAGCACCTGTTCGACATGGCCGAGGCCGAGGGCATCGATTTCGACCTGGAGCGCCGGGGCATTCTGCATATCTATCACGACGCGGCCAGTTTCGACGCGGCCCGCCGTTCAAACACGCTGCTGCAGGCAGGCGGCCTGGAGCGCTTTGCCGTGTCGGGCAGCGAAGCCCGCAACATCGAACCCACGCTGCAGACGGATTGCTATGGCGGCTTCTACACGCCGTCGGATGCCACCGGCGACATCCATAAATTCACCAGTGGGCTGGCGCGGGCATGCGCACGCCTTGGCGTCACCTTCATGCAGGATGCCGATGTCGGCCAGATCAGCCGCGACAACCATCCTTATGTGCTGGACGTACTGCGCAACAACGGCACGGTGCGCGAACAGCACGAGACCGATGCCATCGTCATCTGCGCTGGCGCCGTCAGCCGCAAGTTCGCGCGGCAACTGGGTGATTCGCTGAATATCTATCCCGTCAAAGGCTATTCCATCAGCGTGCATCTGGACGACGCACAAAGCCAGGCGGCCGCGCCCAGCGTCAGCTTGCTGGACGAAGCCTCCAAGATCGTCACCAGCAGGCTGGGCGACCGCTTCCGCGTGGCAGGCACGGCGGAGTTCAACGGCTTCAACATGGACATCCGCGCCGAACGCGTGCAGCCGCTGGTCGATTGGACGCGCAAGCACTTTCCCGGCATCCGGACATCCCGCGTGGTGCCGTGGTGCGGCCTGCGTCCCATGACGCCCAACATGATGCCGCGCGTCGGTCCGGGCAAGCGGCCCGGCGTGTTCTACAACACCGGGCATGGCCACCTGGGGTGGACCCTGTCGGCAGCCACGGCGCAGATGCTGGCGGCAAGCGTCGGGAAGGCGCTGCCGACGACCTGAAACGGCCCTTGAAACGGCAGACGCCGCCCGCAGGCGGCGTCTGGCCTTGCACCGGGCACTGCCACGAAAGCCTCTCGGCCCCCGCGGCGACCCGGCCTCAGCGACGGTCTTGCTTACGCACGCTCAGTACCGCCAGGTCACGCCCACGGAACCGGCGTTCTCGCGATTGCCGCCGCCGAACTGGCCGCTGTAGGTGATGCCGATGGTGGCAGAACGCGACACTGCGATATCCACGCCCAGTTCGGTGAATGCCGCGTCACGCGCCAGCGGCGCACCCGAGACCGTGAACGGCTGGCTGCCGTTGAACGCCAGGCGCGTTTGCGATTCGACGTCGCCGAACGCATGGCGCCAACCGGCGGCGGCGCGCAGCACGCCTTCCGTCTTGCCTGCGATGAACGTCGTCTTGCCGCGCAGGCCCAGCGTCGTCGTGGTCAGCGAATTGCGGTTGCTTTGCCCGCTCAGCGCCGCCACGCCACCCGACTCCTGGAAGCCGCGGGTACGCGTGTCGGACCACGCCACGCCCGCGAAGGGCTCCAGCTGCGTCCGCTCGGCCACCGGCCACGCATAGCCCACTTCAGTGAAGAGCTGGCCCGTGCTGGCGCCGTAGTCGGCGGTCAGCTTGTCTTGCTGGCCCGCGACCGCGACGTTGCGCGTCGTGGAAATGTCGTGCCAGGTGTAGCCGGCGCCGACCAGCAGGTTGATCTTGCCCGGCCCGGCCTGGAAGGCCTTGCCACCGTAGACCGTGGCGCTGTAGCTGTCGACATCCGCCTTGGACGAATTCGCATCGACACGGATGCGGCTGTCGGTATAGCCCAATGCGCCGCCGAGACGCCAACCCCCGCCCACCGCATGGTCCGCGCCGACGAACAAGCCGCCGGTTCGCTGATCCACGCGAGATGCGTTGTCGTTGCCGCCAAGCGTCTGCCAGGTGCCGACGAGCTCGGCCCAGGCGGGTTGCGCCATCGAACCCGGCAACGCCGACGCCGGCGTCGTGCCGCCTGCCTGCGCAGTGGCGGCGCCCGGCGCAAGGCCGGCATCCAGATTGGCGCGCAGGCTCTTGAACGGCAGGTTCCGCGACAGTCCGCTCAGATTGTTCAGCCCGGACGTCACGCTGGCGTGCGCTTCACCGGACAGGCTGTCGAACACGCCGGCGGGTGCGCCCTCCGGCAAGGTCAGCACGTACTGATACAGCGGGTTCGCACCGGACAGGCTGTCCAGCGCATTCGCGGCGCCGCGCTGGTTTGACGTGCCTGCCGCGTCGGCAAAGCGCATCGGACGGGTGCCCGGCGTGGACGGCGTGGAGGGTTCTACCGGCACGCGCTTGCGGTCCAGGCGCAAGGTGACGGCCTGCGCCTCGTAGCCCAGATTCGCGTCCAGATACGCAAACTCGGACGACGCGGAGGAGAATGCCCCGTTGATCTGGTTGGCGGTCAGGATGGTATAGCTGCGCTCGCCCGCCAGATTGCCGTCCGGGCCCACATGCAGCACCGAACCGCCCAGATTGGCCGTGCCGCTGACGGCAATGCGGTCGCTCTCGTTGGATTGCGAGTCCGCCTCAACGCGGTATACCGAACCGGCTTCCAGCGTCAGGTCGCCCGCCACATGCAGCGTGCCGATGGAGTTCCCTGGCGCGATGACACCACCCGCCTGCACGGTGGTGCCGCCTACGGTACCCGTGCCTTGCAACACGCCGCTTTGGGCCACCGTCACTTGGCCACCCAGCTTGCCTTGCCCATTGATGCCGACCGACAAGATGCCTTGATCAATGCGGGTGGTTCCGGCAAAACCCGCGCTGTCGCCGATCAATGCCAACATGCCTGCGCCGGTCTTGGAAAAGCCGCCCGTGCCGGACAGTACGCCCGAATAGGTACTCGATTGCGGGGCGTCCAGATGCAACGCCCCGGCCGCTCCCACGTCCACATTGCCGGACAAGGCGCCGCCCGAGGCGGCCAGCGTACCAGCCGTCACGCGCCAGTTCTGCGCACTGCGGCCCGACAACGTCAGGACACCCGCGCCAGCCTTGGTCGCTTCGCCCGAGCCCGAGATGTCGCCGCCGAACGTTCCGCTAGTGGCCTGATTGAACACGACGAAACCGTTGTTCTGCAGATTGCCGCGGATCGAATCCGTATTGCCCACCAGCGTGCCTGCTTCGACACGCGTGTTGCCGTAGGCGTTGTTGCCCGTCAGCACCAGCGTGCCCGCGCCGAGCTTCACCAGATCGCCGGCGCCCGACAGCGCCTGGCTCACGGTGAAGACATTGGTGGCCGACGCGATATCGAACGCGCCGCCCTGCGTGCTCCATTGCAGATTGCGCGACGTCTGCGAGAAGCTCTGGCCTGTCACGCGCAGCGTGCCGCCGTTGAACATCAAGTCGCTTGCGCCATCGCCCAGGCTGGCGTCCTGCGACACACTGAGCACGCCTTCGGACAACCGGGTGCCGCCGGTGTGGACATTCACGCCGTTCAGCACCAAGGTACCCCCGCCCGTCTTGTCCAACACGCTGGAGCCCTGAATCGGCGCGCCCACCGTGGCGGTCACGCCGGCAAGCACACGCAGTTCGCTGCCGTCGCCCACCGTCTGCAACGCCCCGCCGGCGCCTGCGAGCGGGCCGATCTGCCATCCGTCGGTCAGGAATTGCAGGCCCTTGAATGCCTGGGTGCCAGAGACCGACACCTGGCCGGCGGTGCCTTTGAATACAGCATGCTGCTGGCCCCACGTGCCCGACCAGCCTGACTGTCCATCCGCCTCCCACTGCATGCCACCAGATCCCCATGTTCCTGAGCCACCGGTCCAGACGAGCAAAGCACCAGGCGTAGTGAGGGGAGCCACGCGCAGGTCGACGAAACCGGCACGCGTGGTGTCGATCAAGAACTGGTCCCGCGTATGGTTTGCCGGGATCGTGTCCAGCGTCAGCCCGTTCCCGCTCAACGTACCGCCGTAGGTGAACAAGCGGTAGTAGCCGATGGTCGGCTGCGCATTGTCGCGAATCTGCAGCTTGGCGTTCAAGTCAAGGTTGCCCACCACCCGGGTGGAACCGGTCGTGCCGGCGTTGGCCGCGTCGGGGCCAGGATCGCCCAGGTAGTAGCGGAACGTGGATCCGTCCTTGAGCGACAAATCGCCATTGATCCGCAAGCGGGAATAGCCCGAGCTGACCAGCATGCCGCCCGCCAGGATGTCCGTCGTCCCGACGCGGCCCGTGCCCTGCAGGCGTCCGCCGGCGTTGATGGTCACGGTGCCGCCCAGCGCGCCGTTCGCCAGATAGAGTTCTCCCCCGTCGACAATGGTGGAGCCGGAAAATCCAGAGCCGTCTCCCGAGTAATGGAATCGGGCCGCACCTGTCTTGCGGATCGTCCCCTGCCCCGTAAACCGCTCGCCGGAAGGAAAGATCTCGGCATTATCAAAAACCACTTGCGCACCCTGCGCAATATTAATGTTTCCCGGTGGGATCATCGATGAGCCCGGCCCGTTCACATAGCGGATCGTGCCGCTCTGGATGTCCACCAGTGCATTGAAACCACCCGTAGAGCCCGTGACGGTCATCGTGCCGGCGCCCTGTTTGATAAGGGTCGACTCCGAATACGACATGTTGTTAGCCACAGAGAAATCATCGCCACGATTGAAGATCAGCGTACTCCCCGCAGCGGCGGTCAAATATCCCGTTCCCAGACTGCCCGCCGAACCGCCGGTGCCGATTTCCAGCGTACCGCCGCTGGTGATTTCCGTGCCGCCGCTGTAGGTGTTGTCTCCCGCCAGTGTCAACCAGCCCGGGCTACTGTGAAATACCGCTCCATACCCCGAGATGCCATTGGCAATGAGCGTGCGGCCGGCTCGTTGATTGCTGAGCTTGCCTTCATTCAAGACCGCACCCGTTCCCAGCGTACTCGACGAGTCCACCGGCGCCCCCGCGTCGGCAAGGATGATCTGCGACGTAGGGTCGATTTTCGTCGTGCCGGTGTACGTGTTCGTGCCGGTCAGCGCGACCAGCGAATGTTCTGTCGCGCTGAGGTTGCCGGAGCCCGAAATATCCCCCGAAACACCGCCCGTGAACCCCTTGAACACCAGCGAGCCGTTATTGAGGATGCCCTGTCCCGAACTGCCGTAGCTTCCCGTTCCGCCCACTTGCAGCGTTCCGTCCGCAATTTCGATGGCGCCGGCGATGCCCTGGTCATGTTGGAGCACAAGCGTGCCGGAGGAGACCTTCTTGAACATGGACCCGCCAAGCAGCGCGCCCGCAAAGTTGCCCTGCTCAACGACTAAGGCTTCCTGCGAACCGAATCCGACATTGACGGTTCCACTTCCCTGAAGGTTCTTGATGTAAGCGGTGCCGCCCTGAAAGTCCAATGTGCTGTCCCGCCATACAACGGTGGACGTCGCCTGGCGAGTCAGCTTGCCAAGCGCGTCTTGCCCTGCGGCATTGGCCAAGGTGCCGCCGAGTACGATCAATGTACCCTGCGGACCGACGGAGATTGGCCCGCCATCCGTCAATTGAATAACGCCCTCCCCCCCCATGTCCCCAAACTGCGCAATGCCCTGCAAATCCACGCCGCCACCGATCGTCAGCGTGGCAAATTGGCTTGCCTTCACCACGTTACCCGTATTCTCGTCGAACACGAGTTTTTGCAACGGCGTAAGGGCAGCGTCCAAATGCGCCACCAATGTGCCGCCCGCCATATGGACCGGCGCGTTGCCCAGGGGATTAAATGGCAGCTCGTATATATCACCGACGGCAATCACCGTCCCATGCGCCATCGCCGAGCTCAGCAGCATCGCGCCGCCCACTGCCCATGCCGGGACAAAACTGCGGGAGATCGCGAGTGCCAGCGGGCGGCGCGTCATACCTGGGGGAAATTCATTTCTGGCCAACTCGCCATATTGCGTGGCGTAATGCGGTGCTTTCTTGTTTCTCGTTTTCATACCGGATTTTGAATCTGACGGTTATTAACCCAGGCGTATGCCTGATGCGGCTTTCATTCAAATCACGCAAGCCGCGAGATAATAACCTACAAATTTTTACATCAAAATTCAAACCGATACGCTTGCCTGACGCGCAGCCGACAATCGGCCGCGCATCGCCCCTGAGCGTCACCGTCAGGTCCTTGCCCCCGCACAGCGGTTCGACATACTGGGTGGTCTTGGCGGCCTCTTCGCGCAACGACATGTCGTTCAGGTCCATCGCCATGCGGCCGACTCACGCATGCGACAGGAACAGCAGGTCGTTGATGATTGACGTCATGCGCTCAAACCGCGTGCTGGCCACCTGCCATCAACGCACCGGGGCGGCGGGCACGTGGCATTGATCCCGGCTACGAACCGGGACGCACCTCAGCTCGTAGCTGGCCGACTCACGACCGCTGCGGCGTCAAGCTGCGGTTGCGGGCCGCGGCGCGCGCGGCGTCGCGCTCATCCGTGGGCAGGTACACCGCGCACAGGAAGTTCGCGCCCGCGATGATGGCGAACATCAGCGCCAGGGGCGGCCAGTTCAGGCCGAACTTGTGCGCCACCCACAGCCCCACCAGCGGCGTGGTGCCGCCGAAGATCGCGCCACAAAGCTGGAAGCTGAGGGAAATGCCGGTATAGCGCATCTCGATCGGAAACGCGCGCGGCAGGTACGGGGCCAGAACGGCGTAATACGCGCCGATCAGGAAGATGGCCACGAGGATGCCGATCGCGATGTTGGTGATGTTGCCCGTCAGGATGAGCATCATCATCGGCACGGACCACAGCGTGGCCAGCGCCGTCACGTACACCAGGAAGCGGCGCTCGCCGATCTTCATCGCCACGTAGGAAGCGAGAGGGAAGCTGATCAGTTCGACCACGCCGGCCCAGGTCACCACGTCCAGGATCTGCGGGCGGGTGATGTTCAGGTACGTGGTGGTATAGGTGATCATCAGGGTCGTCACGAAATAGAATCCCGAGATTCCCAGCAGGCACAGACCGATTCCCAACGCCAGCGCGCGTTTGCGCTCGCGCAGCACCAGGCTGATCGGCGCAATGTGCTCCTTGCGCTTTTCCTTCAGGCGCTCTTCCAGTTCCGGGCTTTCGTTCACGCCGCGGCGGATGACGAAGGCCACCAGCACCAGCAGGCCGCTCACGATGAAGGGCAGGCGCCAGCCCCAGCTCAGGAAGTCTTCCTTGGGCAGGTCGGAGACGATGCGGAACACGCCGGTGGCGAGGATCAGGCCAATCGGGCTGCCGTACTGCGGCGCGGACGCGAGCAACGTGCGCCACTTGGGTGGCGCGTGCTCGGCCGCGATCAGCACGGCGCCTCCCCATTCCCCGCCCACGGCGATGCCCTGCACCAGCCGCAACGCCACCAGCAGGATGACCGCTGCCAGGCCAATGGAGTGATAGGACGGCAGCAGCCCGATCAGCGTGGTCGCAATGCCCATCACCATCAGAGTGATGATCAGGCTCTGCTTGCGACCGACGCGATCGCCCAGGTGGCCGAAGATCAATGCGCCGAACGGGCGCGCGAAAAAGCCGATGGCAAACGTGCCCAGCGAAGCCAGCGTACCCATGAAGGGATCGTCGGTCGCGAAGAACACATCGCCGAACACCAGCGCCGCGGCGGTGGCGTAACAGTAAAAGTCATACCACTCGATCATGGTGCCAAAGAATGCCGCCGAAGCTGCGCGAACCGGCTGGCGCCGGCTGCTCTTGCTGTCCATTTAATTCCCCTTGTATGCCTTGATGGCTGTGATTGACGATAGCAGCGACTGGCTATATCTTGTATAGCCACAAATGCCAATGTTCTAAGGCCACTTGATGAAAGAAGTGCTTCTCTCTGATCTCCTTGCCGGGGCCCTCTCGCGGCAATCCGAGCAGCCCTTGCAACGGCAGATCTACGAGATCGTGCGCCGGGCAGTGCTCGACCACACCCTGGTCGCCGGGCAACGGCTGCCGTCCTCGCGCGCGCTGGCCGAAGAGCTTGGGATTTCACGCATAACGATCTCCCTGGCTTACGACAGGCTGATCGCCGAGAGCTATCTCACCGCCCGCGAGGGCAGCGGCACCTTCGTCGAACACACCGGCGAACGTCCGCTGGCGGCGCCTTCCCCGGAAACGGCGGCCCGCCAGCGCCTGGGGCTGTCCACCCGCGGCGAAGTCACGGGCGGCGGCACGGGCGGACTGGGGCAGCACACGGGCGCCTTCGTGCCGGGCATTGCGGACGCGACGCTGTTCCCTTTCCATGTCTGGAGGCGGCTGCTGTCGCGCCACCTGGGCAAATCGAACCTGGCGTTGGCTGGCTATTCCAAGGATGGCGCGGGCTTCGCGCCACTGCGCGAGGCCATCGCGAACTACCTGCGCATTTCGCGCTCGGTCGTCTGCCAGCCGGAACAGGTCATCGTGACTGCCGGAACCCACCAATCCGTCGACCTCTGCGCCCGCCTGCTGGCCGACACCGGCGACGCCGCGCTGGTGGAAAGCCCCTGTCACTGGGCCTTCCCGCCGCTGCTGACCGCGGCGGGCATCCGCGTCCATCCCGCCCACGTCGACGAAGGGGGCCTGAACCTTTCCACCAGCAAAGTGCCGAAACGCACGCGCCTCGTGATCAGCAGCCCTTCGCATCAATATCCCACGGGTGTCGTCATGCCGCTGGCGCGACGCCTGGAACTGCTGCAAGCCGCGCGCACGAGCGGGTTGTGGATCATTGAAGACGACTACGACAGCGAATTCCGCTACGACGGTGCGCCGATTCCGTCCCTGCAGGGCCTGGACACCGACGGCCGCGTCATCTACATGGGTACGTTCAGCAAGACCATGTTCGCCGGGCTGCGCATGAGCTACATGGTCGTTCCAGAACATATCGCGCACGCATTCTCCAACGCCTGCTCGCGTATTTACCGGCCAGGGCACCTGCATCTGCAGGCCGCGCTGGCGGATTTCATGGATGACGGGCATTTCTCGCAGAACATCAAGCGCATGCGGCTGGAGTACGCGGAACGCCAGCGCCTGCTGCGGGAAGAACTGTTGCGGCAAGTCGGCCCGATGGTCGAGCTGTCGCAGGCCCGGGCGGGGCTGCACGTGTATGCGCGCCTGTCGCCGCGGGTGTCGGTATCGCAACTGGTCGCCCACGCGCAAGCCGAGAATATCGTGCTGGGCCAGCCCCACTTCCTGCCCGATCACGCCCAGGGAGACCGCAACGCGGTGGTGCTGGGCTACGGCGGCGTGCCCGGATCGCAGATTCCGGCGGGCGTGGAGCGCTTCGCGCGCGCGCTTGACCGCGCCAGCAGCACGGCGCCCGCAGCACGCCCCAGGCGACGCCGCGCGGCGCCGGCCTGAGTGGACCGTCGCGCGGGCAAGCCATGGCTCCCGCGCCAGCCCGTCCCTACAGCTTGGCAAACACCTCGTCGGCCGCATGCATCAACTGGTCCGCGTTGTCCAGGCTGAACGGCAGTTGCGGCCGCAGCTTGATGACGTTGCCGCGCAGGCCGGTGGCGCTCAGCAGCACGCGGTGTTCGCGCATCAAGTTCACGAATCGGTGCGTCTCTTCGGTGGCCGGCGTTTTGGCCGCCTGGTCCTTGACCAGTTCGATGCCCATGAACAGGCCGTCGCCGCGCACATCGCCGATCCAAGGATGCTTCTGCGCCATCTCGCGGAACTTATCCCGCAGATAGGCGCCGGTGCGCGCCGCGTTTGCCTGCAGGCCTTCGTCCTGGATGACATCCAGCGTCGCCAGTGCCGCCGCGCTGGAGACCGGATTGCCACCGAACGTGTTGAAGTAGCGCGCGTCGCGGCCGAAGCGTTCGAAGATCTCGGGACGCGCTACCACACCGGCTATCGGATGGCCGTTGCCCATGGGTTTGCCCATGGTGACGATGTCGGGCACCAGGCCATGACGCTGGAAGCCCCACATGCACGAACCGGTGCGCGCGAAACCCGCCTGCACTTCGTCGGCGATGAACAGCCCGCCGGCGGCGCGGATGGCCTCGACGGCGGGCGCCAGGAACGGCGCGGGATCGGTATAGACACCGTCGCTGGAGAAGACCGTATCCACCAGCAGCGCTGCCGGACGTATGCCATGGCGCAACATATCGTCGATGGCCTCCTGCACCCGGGCGGCAAACCACGCGCCGATCGTTGCGGGATCGTGCCGGTAGGTGTCGGGCGCGCTCACGGCACGCACGTCGACGCCCAACGGCACGGTCTTGCCCAGCGAGGGCGACACCGCCGCGACAGCGGCCGTAACGCCGTGGTAGGCCAGCTCCGTCACGATGACGCCGCTGGCGCCCGTGTGGCTGCGCGCGATGCGCAGCGCCAGGTCGTTGGCCTCGCTGCCGGTGCACGTAAACATCGCTTGCGACAGCGCGGACGGAAACGTGGCCACGAGGCGCTCGGCGTACTCCACCACGCCGTCGTGCAGATAGCGCGTATGCGTATTGAGCACCGCGGCCTGCTCGGCAATGGCCGCGACCACGCGCGGATGGCTATGCCCCACCGACGCCACATTGTTGTAGGCGTCCAGGTAGCGTTCTCCGGCGGCGTCATACAGCCACACGCCCTCGCCGCGCACGATGTGCAGCGGATTGTCATAGAACAGCCGATAGGCCGTTCCAAGAACGCGTTGGCGCCGTTCGATCAGGGCTCGCTCGGCGGCGGGCAGGCTGCCGGCGGCAGCGGGGTCGAACGCGTTCAACATGGCCTTGTCCTTGCTCATGCAGGATTCTCCAAAGTGGCGCCGCAGGCCCGCGACAGAATGTCTCGGGCGCGCCCTTGCGGCAAAGCCGCCAGTCGCGCCAGGCCGATCCAGGCCGGGGCGTTGTTGCGCAGGATGTAGGTACGGTTTTCGGGGTGCTGCTTGGCACGCCAGCCCGTGATGGCCACGGTCAGCAGCAGGCGCGCGGCAATCAGGTCCGGCAGCAGCGCGATCTCCGGATACGTCAGCGGATTCAGGCGGTGGTAGCGGGCCACGCACAGCGCAGCGCGATCCAGCGGGCTGGCCGAATCTTCCAGCAGGTACGAGCAGGCCACCGCGAGGTCCTGCACAAGCGGCGCCTGCACCATGTCGCCGAAATCGAGGATGGCCGAAATACGGTCGGGCTGCGCCGCGTCCACCAGGACGTTGTAGGGGTTCAGGTCATTGTGGATGACCTGGCGGCGCAGGCCCGGCAGCGCCGGCCGGACATGCGCCATGAACCGCGCCAGGGTGCGCTCGGCCAGCGCGCGCTGACCAGCGTCTTCGATGTCGGCCAGCAGATCCGCCATCTGTTCAGCGTGCTGAAGATCCCACAGCAGCGTGTGGTTCGCAGTCGGATGTTCGAACCCCCGCAAGGCCAGATCGAAGCCCGCCAGCGCATGACCTAGGGCTTGCGCCTGCGACGCGCTGCGTGGGGTCCTGTAGAGCGGCGTGCCGGACAGAAAGGTGATCACCCGGATGGCGCGGCGTACGCCCGCCGGCCCATCGTGCCAATGCACGTAGCGGCCGTCGCGCGTCAACAGCAGGTGCGGCACCGGCAGGCTGCTGTCGGCGCGCATCAGGTGAAGCTGCGCCTGCGTCTGGAAGTCCGTCACCGCCGGATCCTCGGCGGGATGAGTGGCCTTCAGGACATAGGCGCTGCCATCGTCCAGGCGCAGGTGAAAGTTCTGGTCGCGCTCGCTGCTCAGCAATTCCGCCTGGGTACGCAGCCCGAAGACGTCCCAGGCAATCGCCTGGGCATCGTCGATGGTCAGTTTCGGGGCTTCGGCCGCAAAGAGCGCCTGTTCGGTCGTCGGAGTCGCCGTGCTGCGGATCGTCATGCGGCGATCTCTTCCAGGCCGCACCATTCGGCAATGAACAATGCGATGGTCTGCGTCACCTTGCGCACCGATTCCAGGTTCACCGACTCGTCGTTGCCGTGCGGCATGCGGCATTCCGGGCCGTAGACGATGGCCGGCGTATCGGCGTAGAGGCCGTAGAACCGGGCATCGGTCGCAGCCGAGGTGACGTATTCCTGCAGCGGCTCATTGAAGACCGCTTCATGGCTGACGCGCAGCGCCGCCTCGACGTCCTCGGAATCCTTCAGTTCATAGCCTTCGGCCATGAAGCCGTGGTAGATCACCTTGGGCGGGTGCTTGGCGAGGAAAGGATCCCGCGCGGCCACTTCCGCGACGAACGCTTCGATCTCCGCGCGGGCGGCCTCCAGGCTCTGGCCCGGGAACACCGCGACGCGCATGTCGAAGGTACACCAGGCGGGCACGCTCGAAGGCCAGTCGCCGCCGGCGATCTTGCCCAGGTTGAAGCGGATGGGATGCGGGTGGTCGCAGAAATGGGTGTGCTCGCATTTGCGGCCGTTCCAGCGTTCTTCCAGTTCGTCCATCGCCTGGATCATGAAGATGGCTTTCTGGATGGCGTTGGCGCCTGCGCCGGAAAACGCCGCCGACGCGTGCTGGGGATCGCCATCGACCTGCACCTGGAACCACATGGGCCCGACCTGGGCCCGCATCAGCATCGGCAGCAGGGGTTCGGGAATGAATGCGGCATCGGCGCGGTAGCCCCGCTGCAGGCAGGCCAACGCGCCGTTGCCGGTGCATTCCTCTTCCACCACGGATTGCAGGAACACGTCCGCCGCCGGCTGCAGCCCTACCCGGCGCAGCGCGTCCAACGCCGCCATGCAGGCGATAAGGCCCGATTTCATGTCGCCCGCGCCGCGGCCATGCATCCAGCCGTCGATGATGGCGGGGTCGTAGGGATCGCGGCTCCACTGCGACCGGGGCCCCACCGGCACCACGTCGATATGGCCGTTCAGGATCAGCGACCGGCCCTGGCGCGTTCGCGAGCGGTGGGTGCCTACCACGTTGAACGCGTTGTCGTACGAAACGGCTACCGGCGAGAAGCCCGGCATGTGCTTGATGGCATCGATGTCGATCTGCCAGCGGTCCACCTCATAGCCCCGCGCCTCATACTGCGCCGCCATGAAATCCTGCGCGGCTGCCTCTTCGCCGCGCTGGGACGGGATTCGGACCAACTGCGCCAGCGTATCGGTCTGGTCGGCATAGCCGTCATTGACGGCCGCGAGAATGCGCGCTTTCAGCGCTTGGGTCAGCTCGGGCATGGATGTTCCACGGTTAGGGACAATGCCAAAGATGATAGGGGAAATTGGCGCTAAGTCAGATAGCCAATCCCAAGCAGTTCATATAGCCACTTTTGGAATCCGCGCGCAGGGTCATTGATAGCGTTCGCGATAGCCCACCGGCGACATGCCGCAGTATTTATTGAAGATGTCGCGAAACGCCTTGGTGTCGTTGTAGCCCACCTCGTACATCACTTCCGACACGCTTTTGCGCGAGGTCTCCAGCCGCTTCTTCGCGGCTTCGATACGGACCCGCTGCACGTATTCCACGATGCTGTTTCCCGTGGCTTGCCGGAACCGCCGTTCCAGCGTGCGGCGGCCCATCGCATGACGGTCGGCCAGCGCTTCCACGGTGATCTTCTCCGTGTAGCGGCCTTCAATCTCATCCTGCACGGCCCGCACGACATCGTCCGCGTGGCCCTTCTGGCCCATGAACACCGCGAAAGGGAGTTGGCTCTGCCGGCTCCAGTCCAGCTGGAAGTATTTGGCGCACCAGATGGCGGTGTCGCGGTCCGTGTATTTCTCGATCAGGTGCAGCACCAGATGCGCCGCTGAAAACGCGCCGCCGCTGGTGTAGATGCCGTTGTCGGCCATGACGATCCGGTCGCTGACCCACTGCACGTTCGGGAACAGGCTGGCGTACAGGTTCTGCGCCACCCAATGCACCACGGCCTGCTGCCCGTCCAGCACCCCGCCCGCCGCCAAAAGCGCGGCGCCCATGCACAGGCTGGCGACTTCGCCGCCTTCGCGGTGGTGCCGCGACAACCAGTCGATGAGTTCGCGGTTGGACAGCACGGCATCCGACACGGCGCCCAGCAACGGCGGCGCGATGCAGATGTCGATGTCCGTGGCGTCGGCCAGCACCATGTCGGCCTGCACCTTGATGCGCCCGTCGTCCAGGCTGACCTCGCGGGTCAGCGCCAGCGTACGCACCCGGAAACGCGGTTCACGCCCCTGCGCGGCCAGGTATTCGTTGGCGACCAGGAAGCCATGGCGCGCGGTCTCCAAGGAAGCGATATTCGTTCCTGTCGGCAATAGGAAAGCGACGTTTTTCATTGGGGCGGAAAGTCCGGGCAACGGGTGCCGCGGAGCGGCGATTTTCATGACGCCAAGCATACCCCCGCGGACTGTCGCAATCTACCCGCAAGAATGTCGCAATCCCCTATCTGAAACCGCCGCCAATCCCGATACAGTGGCATCTGCCGGCTCTCATGCCGGACGGCGGCGGCCCTGGCCAGCGGGCATGGCCGCCGCCGAATAGAACAACATGGATCAAAGGAGCGTTTGATGGAAAAGTACATAGATGGTTACCTCCTCGCCGTCCCCACGGCGAATCTGCCGGCGTACAAAAAAATGGCCGAACAGGCCAAGGACGTCTGGCTGGAACACGGGGCATTGGACTATCGCGAAGGCGTGGCCGACGACATCGACAAGGAGGGCTTCGGCTCATTCACGGCCGCCGCGGGTGCGAAGGAAGGCGAAACGGTGGTGTTCGCCTGGGTCTTGTTCGAAAGCAAGCCTGAACGCGACCGGATCAACGCCAAGGTCATGGAGGACCCCCGGCTGACCGGCATGTCCTGCGACGGCGTGTTCGACTTCAAGCGCATGTGCCTGGGCGGCTTCAACACGCTGGTCGGCAAATAAAAAATTCCGACGGCGTGTCGAAACCGGCACCGCTCGTTCGTCGTATCAGCAGGAGCTGCCTGACCACATCGGCCCAGGCGCTCCGTCCCCACCGACAGTCAACGATTCTGGAGAGACAACATGGCTACGCCTGCAAAGCAACCTATCCCCGACGGCATGCACACGCTGACTTCGCACATCGTGTGCGAAGGCGCTTCGGATGCCATCGCCTTCTACAAGAAAGCCTTCAATGCCGAAGAGCTCGCGCGCTTGCCCGGGCCCAACGGCAAGATCATGCATGCCGCCATCCGCATCGGCGACTCCGTGCTGATGCTGATGGACGACTTCCCGGAATGGGGCAGCCTTGGCCCCAAGGCGCTGAAAGGCTCGCCGGTGACGCTGCACCTGTACATGAACGACGTGGACGCCGCGATGAAGCAGGCGGTGGCGGCCGGCGCCACCGTGACGATGCCCGTCGCGGATATGTTCTGGGGCGACCGCTACGGCCAGGTAGTGGACCCGTTCGGCCACCGCTGGTCCATTGCCACGCACAAGTTCGATTACTCGCCCGAAGAAATCCAGCAGAACATGGCCAAGATGGGCGAAATGACCGGCTGCGGCGACGCGGCGGCGGCAGCAGCCGCCAAGCAATGAACGCATCGCGTCGACGCGTGGACAGCTGAAAGCCCGCAGCGGCCGGACCCAAGAAGATCCAGCCACTGCGGGCCTTTCTACGTCTGTCCGGGGCCTACTGCGGGTACGGCCCCAGGAAATCCAGCTTGCCGATTTTCACGCCCGCGTTGCGCAGGATCGCATAGGCGGTCGTGATGTGGAAATAGAAGTTCGGCAGCGCGAACGTCAGCAGGTAGCCATCGCCCTGGAATTCCGGCTTGAAGTCGCCGAAGTTCACGACGATCTTGCGGCTTTCCGCGCCGTCCACCTGTTCAGGCGTCACACTTTGCAGATAGGCAATAGTGTCGGCGATGCGCTGCTGCAACTGCGCGAAGGTCGTCTCTTCGTCCGGGAACTTCGGAGCCTGGCCTTGAGACAAGCGCTGCACCGCGAACTTGGCGGCATCGCTGGCGCGCTGTACCTGGCCCGACAGCGGATACATGTCGGGCGCCAGGCGTGCATTGACGAGCGCGGCGGGGTCGAGCCCTTCAGCCTGGGCATGGGCGACGGCCTTTTCCAGCAAGTCGGCCAGCACGGTCATGCCGCGAACGAAGACAGGCACGGACGCCTGATAGATAGAGAGGGACATGGCGAAGATTTCCAAAAAAGCCGGCCTGGGCGAAGCACGCGCTGCGCCTGCATCGGGAATGCGGCGATCTTACCGCTGCGCCGCGCCGTTTCCCCGGCAGCCGGCCTCGACAACAGCATTCCCGATTTCCGAACAATCGTACCTGCGCAATGGCGCCTAGGATTCCGGCCGGCCCGCGCCCGTGCGGCGCAAGCCCTGGAAAAAACGCCATACCAGCGCCGACGCGTCCGGGCCGCCGCGCGCATGGTATTTCACGGACGCGTCGCCGCCGCTCCAGGCATGCTCCAGCCGCGTGATTTCGCACAGGCGCAATACCGTCTTGCGCCCACGCAGCAGGTCCACGCGGCGGTATGCCTTGTCGGTGCCCAGGCCCAGCACGCGCTCGACGGGGATGTCTTCCGGACGCACGTCGTTCAAGGCGCGGAACTGTTCAAACAACTGTTTGGCATTGCGGGGCGCCACCGCCGGATCCAGTTGCCCCTGCAAGATCAACGCGGGCATGCCCAGGCGGAACACAGCGGGATCCGCCACGCCTTCCACCAACGGCAGCAACGGCTTGAGGCTGCCGCGGCGCATCGTGCCGATGCCGCTGGCCGCGCTATGCGCATCGCCCACGACAGGGCCGGAATGCATCGCCACGGCGGCGATCAGCGAGGGGTGCCGCAACGCCACCAGCGCCGCCATGCCCGCGCCCGCGGACAACCCCGCGATGTAGACCCGTTCCGGGTCCAGGCCGTGCCGCGCAACTTCCGAGCGGATCAGCGCCGCGATCAGATCGGCTTCCGCACCGCCGTGCTGGGCGTCAGGCTGGAACCAGCGCCAGCAGCGCTGCACCTGGCGTGTCATCGACTGCTGCGGATACAGCACCATGAAGCCACCCGCATCCGCCCACTGGTTCATGCGCGTGCCGCGCGCGAACGCCAGCGACGTCTGCCGGCAACCATGCAGCATCACGACCACCGGCATGTCGGCGCGCGGCCCCGGCACCGGCGTATAGCGCGCGAAAGTCAATTGGCGCCCTTGGCCATCGGAGAACTGCCGCGACGATTCCCAACGCCCGCCGCCCAATGACGGCGTGGCCGCCTGGCGGGGTGCCGCGGCTGGCGGCGCAAGCTTGGCCGCCGTCTTGCGCGCGGAAGCGGGGCGTTTCCTTGCGGTCTTGGGGGACGCCATGCGCAGCGCTGCGCGCTGGAGTTTGCTTAGTTTCTTTGCGGCTTTGAAAAACAGACTGGTAAAACTGCGTGCCATTGCTAGGCCTCGGCCAGTAAACCTTCTTGACTTCGCGTCGGCGCACGGGCGCCGCGGGGCCGCTCGCCGCGGCACGCCGGCCATCGCGCCCGCACGGTCACGGACGCCTGGAATTCAGAATCTTGCCGCGGGACCGGCACCGCCCGTCAACAATTGCAGACAGGACATCAACGCCACGGCGATGGTCAGCACGGACAATACCCTGACCACTTTACTGGAGTCGGGACGCGTCAACATGGCGGTCATCCGCGTGACGATGTACGCCCCCACCATAAGGCCAATTGCCGGAATCATCGGTGCCTCCCCTAAGAGTATCTGTTGTGCGGGCGCGCATGCGCAGCCGCGGACGCGAGCCTGGGAAATAGAACGTGCGCCGCCTCTGCGGGCGGATCAATTCGTGCGTGAAATGTATCACAGAGTAACTACTCGACTGCGTATTTCCTTGCGCTCGGCATTGGCCGGATTTGCACAAAATCAAGCCGCGCCGCATCAGCTGCGCCGCATGTGCACGGCCCCTTGAGCCTGCGGCGCAAAGCGCCTATGGTGTAAGCCTCGCACCAACAAGACGCATTCATGTTTCCCAACGACAGACCCCAGACGCTGGGCGAAGAGATCGCCAACACCATCAGCCACGGCGTGGGCGCGGCAGGCGCCGTGGCCGCCGCCCCCTTCCTGATCGTCGCCGCCGTCCGCCAGGGCGACGCCGCCTTCATCGCGGGCGCCGCCGTCTTCGCCGCCTCGATGTGCCTGCTATATCTGGCTTCCACCATTTATCACGCGCTGCCGCTTTGCCGCGCCAAGCAGATCTTCAACGTGCTGGACCACTCGGCCATCTACCTGCTGATCGCGGGCACCTATACGCCATTTGCGCTGGGCGCGTTGCGCGGCCCATGGGGCTGGACCCTGTTCGGGCTGGTATGGGGGCTGGCCCTGCTGGGTGTCGGGCTGAAGGCCAGCAAGCGGCTGAACCGCCCGGCTATCTCCACAGGGCTGTATCTGGCGATGGGCTGGCTGGTGATCATCGCGGTGAATCCGCTGATCGAACGCGTCCCCACCGGCGGGCTGTGGTGGCTGGTGGCCGGCGGCCTGGCCTACACGGGCGGCGTGGTGTTCTTCGTGTTCGACAACCGCTGGCGCTACAGCCATTTCGTGTGGCACCTGTTCGTGCTTGCCGGCACCGTCTGCCACTTCTTCGCGGTGCTGTGGTACGCCGCCTGACGGCGATTCAAGGGCGGCGGGCCGCTTCCGCTTCGGGCATGGCCAGCAGGCCGCGCTTCATCAATCCGCGCACCCCGGGCAGCAGCAGCGAACCGCCGAACAGCAGATCGCGCCACAGCCCCGGCCCCGAAGACTGGAAACACGGCGTCAAGGCGCGGCTCAAGGTCTGGTACATGCGCGACGGCAGCAGCCGGCTGCGCGCATAACGCGCCGGCCCCTCGGCCGCGCCGTGCTGCCCCAGCGCACGAGCCAGCGCCAGCGCATCCAGCACGGCCAGCGTTGCGCCCAGGCCCAGTTGCGGGCTCATTGCGTGGCCGGCGTCGCCCACCGCGCAATACGGCCCGGCGGCCAGCCCGCGCGGCCAGGTATGGCGGTAGGTGGCCACGGCCAGGTCCTCGTGCCGGGACACTTGTTCAACGATCGGGGACGCTTGCGGCCACAACGCCAGCAGTTGGTCCTTCCAGTGCCCGATCGGTGCCGCGCGCCACGCAGGCAAGGCATCGTGGCGGATGCTCCAGAACAACGACAGCCGGACGCCCTTCGGCCCCGTCTCGGTGGGCAGCAGGCCCATCATTTGCCGGGTGCCGCGAAAGCGCTGCAGCAGCTGCGTCGCGCCTGGCCAGTCCGGCACCCAGAACTGCCCCCACAACGCCCCCCATTGGTAGACACGGGAACGGGAGGCCAGCCCCACCTGTTCGCGCAGCGCGGATGCAGCCCCGTCGGCCACCACGAACACGTCGAACGAGGATTCGGCCTGGCCGCCGCTGTCGCCATGGACCACGTGCGCCCTGCCCCCCTGGCGGCCCAGCGTCTGGACTGGACAGCCGAACGAGAACGCAACACCAGCGCGCTGGCAAGCGTCGAACAACACGCGGCCCAATGCCGCCCGGGTGACCGCGCGCGCGCCGTCGCCCACGTAATCGATATCGACGATGCGCCACCCCCGATGCGACACGCCCAGCAGGCGGTCGATCGGTGCGCCGACATTCAGCGCGGCCACGTCCACCCCCAGCGTGCGCAGTGCGCGCACCCCGGGCGGCTGCAGTAGCAAGCCCGCGCCCATCGTCGTGAAATCGGGGTGCTTTTCAAAGATGCGCACCTGATGCCCGGCCTGGGCAAGCGCCAGCGCGGTCGCCAGCCCGGCGCTGCCCGCGCCGGCGATGCCCACGGAAAGCGGTGATTGCGGCAAGGTTTGGAATCCGTATCGGCGAAGGGCCCGGCATGGGCCACCATTCGTGCCGCGATAGTACCAACAGACTAGTCCTGCCGCAGGTACTCGGTAGGAGGCCGGCCCAGCACGCGGCGGAACATCGTGGAGAAAGCCGCCGGGCTTTGATAGCCGAAATCCAGCGCGATGACAGTCACCGGTTGCCCGGCGGCCAGCCGCGCCAGCGCCAGCACCACGCAGGCGCGCTGCCGCCACGACGAAAACGGCATGCCCGTCTGCTGGCGGAAATGGCGGCTGAAGGTCCGCAAGCTCATGTGCAAGCGGTCGGCCCAAGCCTGCGGCGGCACGCGCGCATCGGGCGCGGCGATGAACGCCCGGCACAGCGATGCCAGCCGCTTGTCCCGCGGCAACGGAATATGCAGCGGCAGCACCGGCGCGCGATCGACCTCATGCAGCAGCAGGGCCGCCAGCGCCCCGTCCCGGCCGTCCAGGTCGTAGGCGGCAGGCATGTCCACCGCTTCCAGCAGCAGTTGCCGCAGTAAGGGTGACACCTCGATCACCTCGCAGGCGTCGCGCTCCGCCCGCGCCGCCCCGGGTTCGATGTAGGCGCTGCGCGTGCTGACTTCCAGCATGCGCACCTGATGCGTCACGCGGGCGGGAATCCACACGGCGCGCTGCGGCGGCACCACCCAGTTGCCGTCACGCGTCTCCACCTGCATGACGCCCGTGGCGCCGTACAGCAATTGCGCGCGCCGGTGCGCGTGAGCCGGCAGCAACTGGCCCGGCGCATAGTCGTTGCCGATGGCGACCACGGCGCGGTCCAGCGAGTCGTAGCGGTCGATATGGGTATTGCGCATGGGCGTGACTACGCCGGGAAGGCGGCAGTATGGGTGTCGGAGGGTGTCGAACCATCGGCCGGCTTGGCCGAAACAAGAACATTATTGTCCAATCCTATAAAGCAGGCCAATCCGTCGCACCGTTTCGTGACGGTTCTCCAGAAAGGATGGACGGCATGCTGTATCTCGTATTGGCTTTGTTCGGCTGCGCAAGCGGCGTCACCACGGTCCTGTTCGGCTTCGGCGGCGGTTTCGTCGTGGTGCCGGTGCTATATGGCGTGCTGACCGCCACGCATAGCACGGGCGACGCCATCGGCCAGTCCGCCATGCATATCGCCGTGGCGACCTCCACCTGCGTCATGATCGTGAATTCCATCGCCGCGACGCGCAAACATCAGCGCGCCGGCAATATCGTGCGCGCCTACGTCTGGCCGCTGGCCGCCTTTATCGCGGCAGGCGCGCTGCTGGGCGCGTGGGCTGCCACCCGCGCCAGCGGCGACCTGGTGCGCTGGATCTTCATCGCCTATCTGGGCGTGACGATCCTGGACTGCCTGCTGCGGCAGGGTTTCCTGGCGCAGCAGCATGAGACGCAGGCGCCGCAGCCCTTGGGACAAGGCGTCGTGGTGGGTGGCGGCGTGGCCATCGGCGCCATCGCGACCTTCCTGGGGGTGGGTGGCAGCGTGATGACCGTGCCCTTGCTGCGCCGGCGCGGCCTGCCCATGGCCAAGGCGGCGGCAATGGCCAACCCGCTGACGCTGCCGGTGGCCATCGTGGGCACGCTCGCCTACATGGCGGCGGCGCGCGGCCTTCCCACCGCGCTCGCGCCGTGGATCGTCGGCTATGTCGATCTGCTGGCTTTCGCGGCATTGGCTCTGGGTTCGCTGGCCGGCATCCGCCTGGCCGCCCCGCTGATTCCCCGCATTCCCGACCGCTTGCATGCCCGGGTCTACGTCCTGCTGCTTGCGCTGGTGATGCTGAGCATGCTGCTGATCTGAGCGCGGGGCGCCTGTCCATGGCCGCCGTGCGCAAACCTAAGGACACATCGCGGCCAGCAGCGACTACGAAACCGCGCAAAACGTTTCTGGCGCCGCCCCTGGGGCCACCCTCCCGCAGCGCGCCCGGATCCCGTGGCCTGCCGACACAGGAAAACACATCGCGAAACTTGTCCCGTCCCGGGTCCCGTAGTCATTATGGTCGGACATTCAACCGGAACAAGGAGGTTTCATGCAGCGTTCCACTTACGCATTCCTATCCGCCGCCATTCTGACGACGGCGCTGTCCGGTGCCCCCGCCATGGCGCAGAACGCCAGCCAGCCGTCGGCTCAACCGCAAATGGCCCCCGCCATCACGCAGCCCACCGACCAGCAGCTGCAACGCTTCGCGTCGGCGTCGCAGAAGGTGTCCGGCGTGGTCGACGAATACCGTCCCAAGGTCGACGCCGCGAAGTCGGACGACGCCAAGCAGAAGGTCGTCCAGGAAGCGGACGCCAAGATGGTGCAACTGGTCCGTGCGGACGGACTGACCGTCGAAGAATTCAATGGCATCGGCCAGGCCGTGCAGCAAAACCCGCAGTTGAAGCAGCGGGTCATGAACATGAGCCAGGGCGCGCCGAAGTAACCCAAGGTCGGACCGGGGATTGTCCGGCCTGCGCCACGCGTCCTCGGGCGTGTGGCGCTTTTTCTTGCGCCGCGACGGGGGGAAAGCGTTATCCTGAATGCCGTCCTTATCCACTGGCATGTCCAAGGAGCGCGGCATCTTGACCCCGGATCTCACCCTGTACGATTTGGCCGGCGCCGACGCGTCGCTACGCTTCAGCCCGCATTGCTGGAAAACGCACATGGCGCTGGCCCACAAGGGCCTGTCCGCCAAGACCGTGCCCTGGCGCTTCACCGAAAAGGAAGCGATCGACTTTTCCGGCCAGAAGCTCGTTCCCGTGCTGGTGCACGACACCCATGTGGTCAGCGATTCGTGGCAGATCGCCTGCTATCTGGAAGACACGTTTCCCGAACGGCCGTCCCTGTTCGGCGGGCCGGGCGGCCGCGCGGCCACGCTGTTCATCAACGCCTGGGCCGATACCACCTTGGTGCCGGTGCTGGCGCGTCTGCTGCTGCCTGCCATCCATGGCCTGATCCACGAAAAAGACCAGGAGTATTTCCGCGCCTCGCGCGAAAAGCGCTTCGGCAAGCTCGAAGACCTCGCCGCAGGCTACGCCGACCAGATCGCCGCGCTGCGGACGGCCTTGCTGCCGCTGCGCCTGACGCTGGGCAAACAGCCCTTTCTGGCGGGCAGCCAGCATGGCTATGCCGACTATGCGGTGTTCGGCATGTTCATGTGGGCCCGCTGCACCAGCCCGCTGGAACTGCTGGCCGAGGACGACGCCGTCCACGCATGGCGCGAACGGCTGCTGGACGCCTTCGACGGCCTGGCGCGCCGTGCGCCCACCGCGGCTGGCTGATCAGGTCTTCAGGCGATAGCCCGTCTTGAAGATCCAGCGCACGCCGATCAGGCACGCCACGAGGAACACCAGCGTCATGCCGACGCTGACGCCCACGCTGACATCCGACACGCCGTAGAACGCCCAGCGGAAGCCGCTGACCAGGTAGACCACCGGGTTGAACAAGGTGGCGGTCTGCCAGAACGGCGGCAGCATCTTGATGGAATAGAAGGTGCCGCCCAGGAAGGTCAGCGGCGTGATGATCATCAGGGGAATGATCTGCAGTTTTTCGAAGCCGTCGGCCCAGACGCCGATGATGAAGCCGAACAGGCTGAACGTAACGGCGGTCAGCACCAGGAAGCCCAGCATCCAGATCGGATGCGCGACCTCGAACGACACGAACAGGCGCGCCGTGGCCAGCATGATCAGCCCCAGGATGATGGACTTGCTGGCGGCCGCCCCCACGTAGCCCATGACGATCTCCACATACGAGATGGGCGCCGAATGGATTTCGTAGATGGTGCCCGAGAACCGCGGCATGTAGATGCCGAAGGACGCGTTGGCGATGCTTTGCGTCAAGAGCGACAGCATGATCATGCCGGGCACGATGAACGCGCCGTAGCTGACCCCGTCGATCTCGACCATGTGCGAACCGATGGCCGAGCCGAACACGACGAAGTACAGCGACGTGGAAATGACCGGCGACAGCACGCTTTGCATCAGCGTGCGCCAGGCGCGGGCCATTTCAAACAGGTAGATAGCGCGGATGGCGTAGAAGTTCATGATTGACCGTGTACCAGGCTGACAAAGATATCCTCAAGCGAGCTTTCCGATGAATTCAGATCCGTGAATTCGATCTCGAGCCGGCTGAGGTCGTGCAGCAGCTGGGAAATCTGGCCGCCGCCCTGGTTATCGTAGGTATAGACCAGCTTGTAGCCGTCGGCGGACAAGTCCAGCTGATACGCGTCCAGCGCGGTCGGAATGCCCGGCAACGGCGCTTTCAAGGTCAGGCTCAGCTGGCGCTTGCCCAGCTTGGCCATCAGCGCGTCCTTTTCTTCGACCAGGATGATCTCGCCCTTGCGGATCACGCCGATGCGGTCGGCCATTTCCTGCGCTTCTTCGATGTAGTGCGTGGTCAGGATGATCGTGACGCCGCTTTCACGCAGGCGCCGCACCATTTCCCACATGCCGCGTCGCAGCTCCACGTCCACGCCCGCCGTGGGCTCGTCCAGGAACAGGATGGCGGGTTCGTGAGACAGCGCCTTGGCGATCATGACGCGGCGCTTCATGCCCCCGGACAGCGCCATGATGCGGCTGTCCTTCTTGTCCCACAAGGACAAGTCCCGCAGCACCTTTTCGATGTAGGCGGGGTTGGCCGGCTTGCCGAAAAGGCCCCGGCTGAACGTCACGGTGTTCCAGACGCTTTCGAACGCGTCGGTGGAAATCTCTTGCGGCACCAGGCCGATCTTGGAACGCGCGGCGCGGAAATCCGACACGATGTCATGGCCGTCGGCCAGCACCCGGCCGTCGCTGGGGTTGACGATGCCGCAGATGATGCTGATCAGCGTCGTCTTGCCCGCGCCGTTCGGCCCGAGCAAGGCGAAGATCTCGCCACGCTGGATTTCCAGGTTGACGCTCTTTAGCGCCTGGAACCCCGACGCGTACCGCTTGGATAAACCCTGAACTGATATGACCGGCTGCACTCGAGCCCCCGACGTGATCGATAGCCGGAGATTTTACCCGCCACGCCGTTACAGCTTGTTCGGCGTGGCGGAACGCAGTGTTCCCGTTTCAGGGATTAACGCCCCCAGCGCAGCACCAGGGGGTCCAATCGGCGGGCGGTTTCCAACAGACCCTGGCGGACCTCCGCGCGCATGGGCGGGAATGGATGCCTGGGCGCCTCGCAATCGATCACGCCGCCGGCCCGCATCAAGGCCTTCGCCGTCAGGATGCCGCCCTGGCGGTTTTCGTAGTTGATCAGCGGCAGCCAGCGCTCGTACAGGCGGTAGGCCTCGTCGCGCCGGCCCGCGCGGTGTGCCTCGATGATGGGACGGATGCCGTCGGCAAAGCCGCCGCCCGTCATGGATCCAGTGGCGCCCGCGTCCAGGTCGGGCAGCAGCGTGATGGCCTCTTCGCCGTCCCAGGGCCCTTCCACCGCCGCCCCGCCCAGCGCGATCAGGTCGCGCAGCTTTGAGGCCGCGCCCGCGGTTTCGATCTTGAAGTACGACACCTGGGCGATCTCGCGCGCCATCTTGGCCAGCAGCGCTGCCGGCAACGGCGTGCCCGCCACGGGCGCATCCTGGATCATGATCGGGATGTCCACCGCGTCCGACACCTGCTGGAAGAAGGCCTCGACCTGCGCCTCGGGCACGCGGATCGTGGCCCCGTGGTACGGCGGCATGATCATCAGCATGGCCGCCCCCAGGTCCTGCGCCTGCCGGCTGCGCGCCGCGCAGACCTGGGTGCTGAAGTGCGTGGTCGTCACGATGACCGGCACGCGGCCCGCCACGTGTTCCAGGATGGTCCGGGTGAGCACCTCGCGTTCCTCGTCCGACAGCACGAACTGTTCGGAGAAATTCGCCAGGATGCACAGGCCGTCCACGCCGGAGTCGATCATGAAGTCCACTGCCCGCTTCTGGCTGGGCAGGTCCAGCTCGCCCGCCTCGGTAAACGGGGTGGGCACCACCGGGAAGATGCCGCGATAGCGCGGCGCCTGGGTCGTGGGGGTCGTTGTCATCCGCGGTCCTATTCGATGATGTTGAAATCGTTCAGATACTCGGTCTTCAGCGTCAGCCCCAGGCCCGGCTTGTTGTCGTCCAGGTCGATGAAGCCCTCTTTGGCCACCGGTTCGCCGTCGAAGATGTAGTAGAACAGTTCGTTGCCGACTTCCACGTCGAACATCGGGAAATACTCGCTCATGGGCGAGGCCAGCGTGCTCATCGTCAGGTGGTAGTTGTGCATCTGGCCGGCGTGCGGAATGACGGGCACGCTGTAGGCCTCGCACAGCGCATTGATCTTGTGCGCCGCCGTGATGCCGCCCACGCGGTTCGTGTCGTACTGCACCACCGACACCGCCTTCCTGTCCAGCAGCTGCTTGAACCCGTACAGCGAGAACTCGTGCTCGCCGCCCGAGATCGGGATGGACGTCAGCTGGTTCAGCTCTGCATAGCCGTCGACATCATCGGCGATGACGGGCTCTTCCAGCCAGCGGGGTTCGAACTTCTCAAGCTTGGGCAGGATGCGCTTGGCGTATTCCAGGTTCCAGCCCATATAGCATTCCAGCATCAGGTCCGTGTCATACCCGATGACTTCGCGCACGGCCTCGACCGACTTCAGGTTTTCGACCACGCCCTTCTGCAGATGTGCCGGGCCATAGCCGAAACGCATCTTGAACGCGGTGAATCCCTGGTCCAGGTACGTCTGCGCCTCTTCCTGCATGGCCTTCAGGTCCGTGCGGTACAGCTTGGAGTAGTAGACGGGGATCTTCTCCTTGGTGCGGCCGCCCAGCAGCTTGAAGACAGGCTTGTTCACCGACTTGCCCAGGATGTCCCAGATAGCGAGGTCAATGCCCGAGATTGCCGCCATCGTCACGCCCTTGCGCCCCCAGGCGTGCGTGGCGCGGTACATGCGCTGCCACAGGTATTCGTAGTCCCAGGGGTCGTGCCCCACCACCAGCGGCGCCAGGTACTGGTCGATGATGGCCTTGGCCACGCGCGGGGCCAGCGCCACATTGCCCAGGCCCACGATGCCGTCATCGGTTTCCACTTCGACGACGGTCCAGCCGTGGAAGCGGAACGTGCTCATGGTCTCTTGCCTGGAATACAGCAGGTCCATCGCGTTGGAGCAGAAGTTGCCCTGCGGCGGCACGGTCTTGCCGGTCCATTCGAAAACGCGGGCGCGGACGGATTTGATCTTCATGTCGGGTTCCTACTGGGAAGACGGGAAACGGTGCGATGCGCCCATGCGGCAGGCGATCTGGAAGGCTTGCCAGGTGGCCTCCACATTGGCGCGGCCCTGGCCCGCAATGTCGTAGGCGGTGCCGTGCGCTGGCGTGGTGATGGGGATGGGCAGGCCGCCCTGCACCGTCACCCCGCGCGCAAAGCCCAGCAGCTTGATCGCGATCTGCCCCTGGTCGTGATACATGGTGACGATCGCCTGGAACTCCCCGGCCTGCGCTCTCAGGAATATGGTGTCGGCCGGAAACGGCCCCTGCACGGGCAGGCCTTCCTCATTCATCTGGCGTACCGCAGGCGCAATGATGTCGACCTCTTCGCGCCCGCAAGTACCGCCGTCGCCGCCATGCGGGTTGAAGGCGGCAACCGCCACGCGCGGCGCGGCGATGCCGTTGGCCTCGAGCGACCGGTAGATCAGGCGCGTCGCCGCCTTGATGCCATCGACGCTGAGCGCCGCCGCAGCGTCCTTGAGCGGGATATGGGACGAGACGCGCGACGTCCACAGCTCGCCCAGCGTATTGAATTCGCAGAAATAGCCGTCGACGCCCAGGTACTGCGCGAAGTGGTGCAGTTCGTCGTCGTGCGCCAAGCCGCCCAGCTTCATGGCGAACTTGTTCAGCGGCGCAAAGCAAATGGCGTCCACGTGGCCGTCGCGCGCGGCGTCCATGCAGGCGTCCAACACGCGCAGCACCGATGCGCCGCCCGCTGCCTGCGCTTGGCCAACCGTCACTTGGTCGGGCCGGACCGTGTCCCTTTCCAACCAGGCCGGCACGCCGGTGTCGGGCCGGGCGCGCACCGCCTCGAAGCTGTCCACCGGCTGGGTCGCCACCTGCACGCCGGCCACGCGCTGGCCTTCCCGCCAGAGCCAGGCGTCGCCCACCAGCACGATGTTGGCGCGTTGGCAGGCCTCCGGCTTGGCAAGCAGGCGGGCGATCAGTTCGGCGCCGATGCCGGCGGGGTCGCCCAGCGTCAGGGCGATAACGGGTTTTGGCTGCGGATTCATGCTGGGATTCATTCCACGGAAATGTTGTTTTTCTTGATGATGCCGGCGTAGCGCTGGTTCTCGGCTTGGTGGAACTGCGCGAACTGCTCCTGGCTCATCGGGGTGATGTCGGCGCCGATCGCCTGCAGGCGGGCCTGTGTGTCGGGCAGCGCCAGGATCCGGTTGACGTCGTCATGGATGCGTTTCTGGATGGCGGCGGACGTGGCGCTGGGCATGTAGATGCCGTACCAGGCGCTCATTTCGACGCCAGGCACGCCTGCCTCGGCCATCGTCGGTACGTCGGGCAGTTGGGCGTTGCGGCGGGCGCTCAACACCGCCAGCGCACGCACCTTGCCGCTCTTGATGTGGGGGATGACGGACGAGGCGGTTTCAAAGGCGATCTGCACCTGCCCGCCCATCAGGTCAACCATCGCCGGGCCGCTGCCGCGGTACGGAATATGCGTCATCTGTACGCCGGTGGCGTCCTTGAAGAGTTCCGCCGCGATGTGCTGGGTGCTGCCCGAGCCGCTGCTGGCGAAGTTGTATTCGCCCGGTTTGCTTTTGAGCAGCGCGATCAGTTCCTGCACCGATTTCGCGGGCACCTGGTTGTTCACCACCAAGATGTTCGGCACCGCCCCCACGAACACCACGGGCGTCAGGTCGCGGTCGTTGTCATAGCCCAGTTTCAACAGGTGGGGCGCAATCGCATGCGCCGTCGACACGCCCATCACCATGGTGTGGCTGTCCGCCGACTTCGCGGCCAGGTCGGCCGCCAGCGTGTTGGATGCGCCGGGCTTGTTCTCGACCACGACCGTCTGCTTGAGCATGGGCCCCAGCTTGTCCGCCACGGCGCGCGCCATGGCGTCGGTGCCCCCGCCGGGCGCGGACCCGACCAACAGGCGTAGGGGCTTGGCGGGCCAGTCGGCGGCTTGCGCCTGAGCCTGCGCCGTCCCGGATGCCAGGGTCGACAGACACAGGGCGCCCGCCGCCAATGCGGCCAATGCGCGGATCTTCATGGTTGTCTCCTTGAGTGGTTCTTTGCCGCTGATGGGCAATTTGTTGTGAAGTCATCTTAGGGAGAAGATCTGTTTCCGTAAAATGAAACTTTTGCACCAACTGTTCACCTCAGGCGATCAATCATGGAACGCAACCTGAACGTCTCTGCCCTGCTGGCTCGACTGCGCATGCGCCAGGTCGTGCTGCTGCTTGCCATCGACGACCGCGGCACGCTGCGCGCCGCCGCGCAGCAGCTGAACATGACCCAGTCCGCCGCCAGCAAGATGCTGCACGAGCTGGAATCGGCGTTAGGGCAACCGCTGTTTGAACGTGTGGGCCGCGGGCTGGCCCTGACACCCGCCGGCGAGTGCGTCATGGGACATTTCCGCGGCATGCGCGGAACGGTGTCGTCGCTGGCGCGCGAACTGGATGAGCTTCGGCTGGGCAGCGCCGGCAAGCTCTTCATCGGCAGCATCATGGCGGCCTCGCCCGGTCATCTGACCGATGCGCTGCTGCGCCTGAAGCAGACCTATCCGCTGTTGGCCGTGGAAATATCCACCGGCACCAGCGACCTGCTGATCGCGCAGTTGAACGAGGGCAAGCTGGATGTGGTGATCGGCCGCATGCTGACCCTGTCGGACCGCAACTACGTGTTCCGCCCGATCGGCGACGAGGCTCTGTCGGTGATCGCGGCGGTGGACCATCCGCTGGCCCGCAAGCGGCGCATCGGCTTCGAGGCGATGCAGGCGTATCCGTGGATCCTGCAACCGCAGGGCAGCCCGATGCGCGAGGTGATCGAACACGAGTTCCGGTCGCACAATACGGCCCTGCCGCCGGGGCTGATCGAATCCGCATCCATCCTGACCACCACCAACCTGGCCATGAAGTCGCACATGCTGGGCGTGATTCCGGAATCGGTCGCCAGCCGGTATGCCCGGCATGGCCTGCTGGCGATCCTGCCCTATCAGATCCGGCAGTCGCTGGCGGCGTTCGGCAGCATCGTGCCGCGCGACCGCCCCTTAAGCGCCGCAGGGCAGCACTTTGTCGACTTACTGCACGAAAATGCGTGAAGATAGGCGCCTGTTAGGGAAAAAATAGACACTGCGAGCAGTACAATCAAGCATTGCGCGATTCGCGCGTTTCACCTGAGGTACACCCGTGAGTGCATTGCCCGCCTGTCCGAAATGCCAATCCGAATTCACCTACGAGGATGGCGGCGGCTACGTCTGTCCGGAATGTGCGCATGAATGGTCGGCGCAAGACGCCACGCCCTCGGACGACGACGCCCGCGTTTACCGCGATTCAGCCGGCAACGTCCTGCAGGACGGCGACACCATTACCGTCATCAAGGACCTGAAACTCAAGGGGTCCGGCGGGGTGATCAAGATGGGCACCAAAGTCAAAGGCATCCGCCTGGTCGACAGCGACCACGACATCGATTGCAAGATCGACGGCTTCGGCCAGATGAGCCTGAAGTCAGAGTTCGTCAAGAAGGTCTGACGCGGCGCCCGCCAGATTGGCGGGCCCCTCTCTCTCAGCCCCGGTCTTTCCCCCCTCCTCCCGCCCCACAGGCAGGCCGAGGGGTTACAGCGGGTCTTCCTCGGCGGCTTTCGGCATCAGGTATGCCGTCAGCGTGCTGGACAGGCCAGCCATGACCCACAACACAAAGAACGACACCGTGTAGAAGCCCACGCGCCCGGTGGGGACGTGCCCGAATATCGCCACGTCCAACGGGTCGATCAGGGCGAATATCAAGGCGCTTCCCGCCGCGGCCGCCAGGAACGACGGCCACAATATCCACATCAATGAACGCAAGCCCATCTGTGTCCTCCCATCAGGGATTGGCGCGCACGGCGCCCGCGCCTTCGCCGGCTTTCGGCGCGACCTGTTCAATCACCAGGCCGCGTTTGACCACGCCCTCCACGATCGGCTCGTGAGTGAAGTTGGAGTAGGCGAAGTAGATCGTGATGAAGCACCCGACCATGGCCACGAACGGGCCGGCCATGAGGATCCAGGGCCACGGTTCGTAGTACCAGGGCTTGGACGCCGGGGCGGTTTGTGCAAGGGTCATGAGGTTTGTCCTTTACGTAGTCAATCAGGCACGTAGAAGCTGGCGGGTTCGTCGGTTTCAATCGGCTGGTTTCCACCGTCGTGACCGCGCGCGCGCAATGTGATGGCATGTGCGCCGGGTTCGGCACCGGCTGGCGCCCGGATCACCATCGGAACCAGCTTGTTGGCGGCGGGCTCCACCTCCACCACATCCGACCCCTGCTGGCCCGTCATCACAACCAGTCCCGGCATGCCGTCGGCCGACAGTCGCAGCCGCATGGCGGTGTCCGACGTGTTGATGATCTGCAGCCGGTAGACGTTCTCGATCTGGCCGCCCGCCACTTCGCGGCCCAGCGCCCCGCGATCGCGGATGACGTCCACCCGCAGCGGGTTACGCATCGCCAACGACGCCACGAACGCCACCGCCATGATGAGGATCAGCGTGCCGTAGATCAGCACGCGCGGGCGCAGCAGGTGCGAACGCGCGCTTTTGGCCGACAGGCCGTCCTGCATGGCGCGGTCAGACGTGTAGCGGATCAGGCCGGGCTCGTACTGCATCTTGTCCATCACCTGCTCGCAGGCGTCGATACAGGCGCCGCAGCCGATGCACATGTATTGCAGGCCCTCGCGAATGTCGATGCCGGTGGGGCAAACTTGTACGCACAGGCTGCAGTCCACGCAATCGCCCAGACCGGCCGCCTTGTGGTCGACCTTGCGCGAACGTCCGCCGCGCGGGTCGCCGCGGCGCTTGTCATAGGTGACGACAAAGGTGTCGGGGTCGACCATCACGCTTTGGAAGCGGGCGTAGGGGCACATGTACTTGCAGACGGACTCGCGCATGAAACCCGCGTTGCCCCAGGTGGCAAAGCCGTAGAACAGCATCCAGAACCATTGCCACGGTCCCAGTTGCAGTGTGAACAGCTCATGGCCCAGCTCGCGGATCGGTGCGAAATAGCCGATGAACGTGGAGCCCGTCCACCAGGCCAGCGCGATCCACAAGAAATGCTTGGTGATCTTCAGGCGCGCCTTGCGCCAGGTCCAGGGTGATTCATCCAGGCGGATGCGCGCGATGCGGTCGCCTTCGACCTTGCGTTCGATCCACATGAAGATCTCGGTGTAGACCGTTTGTGGACAGGCGTAGCCACAGAACAGCCGACCCGCCACGGCGGTGAACAGGAACAGCGCCAGCGCCGATATCACCAGCAACACGGCCAGATAGACGACGTCCTGCGGCCACAGCACCAGCCCGAACAGGTAGAACTTGCGTGCGCCCAAGTCGAACAGCACAGCCTGGCGGCCGTTCCATTGCAACCAGGGCAGGCCGTAGAAGATCAGTTGAGTAATAAAGACGAAAGCGATGCGCCAGCGGGCAAAAATGCCGCTGACGGATCGCGGATAGATCTTGCTGCGTACACCCGCCAGGGTCTGTTCCAGCGTTTCCTGCCCGGGGCGTGGCGGCCGCGTGTGCGGCCGCCAGGGCGGCGGGTCGCCGTCAGGCGGTGTGCCGACGCTTGCGGTTGACCCATCTTCCATTTGCTGCTCCGTCCTGTAAGTCCAATGATGTGGGGGCCGCATGACGCGCCCCCCACTTAAGCACCTGCTTGCCGCGTTACTTGGCGGCGGCCGGCGTTGCGGTATTGGCGGCGACGGGTGCCGCCGCCGTCGCCGCGCCTTGCGCTGCCGCTTCCGGCGCGGTGGTGCCCGGCTTGTTCGACAGCCCCCACACCCAGGCCGTCAGCACTTTGATCTGCTCGGGGTTCAGGATGTGTTCGTGCGCCGGCATGCGGTTGTCGCGGCCATCCAGGATCGTCTTTACGATCGTGGCTTCCGAACTGCCGTACAACCACACGTCGTCCGTCAGGTTGGGCGCGCCCAGCAACGGGTTGCCCTTGCCGTCCACGCCGTGACAGGCCACGCAATAGTTGGCGAACTCGCGCTTGCCGCGGAACACGCGGATATCGTCAGAGGTCAGCCCCGACAACGAGCGCACGTACTGGGCGATATCACCGGCGGTCTTGGCGTCGATCGCGGCCTTCCAGGGCGGCATCACCCCGTGGCGCCCCTTGGTGATGGTCTCCATGATGGTTTCGGGCGAACCGCCGTAGAGCCAGTCGCCGTCGGTCAGGTTGGGAAAGCTGGGGCCGCCCTTCGCGTCCGAACCGTGGCATTGCGCGCACGTGTTCAAGAACAGGCGCTGCCCCATTTCCAAGGCGGCCGGGTCCTCTGCCACCTGCGGCACCGTCATGGTTTCGAAGCGCGCGTAGATCGGGCGAACGGCCTCGGCCATCTTCGCCTGGTGCCGCGCGACTTCTTCCGTGCTGCTGTAGCCCAGTTGGCCCTTGTACGAACCCAGGCCCGGCATGAAAAACAGGTAGCCCAGCGCGAACACGCACGCCAGCAGGTACATCCAGGTCCACCAGGTGGGGACCGGGTTGTTGAGTTCGGTCAGGTCGCCGTCCCAGACATGGCCGGTGTCTTCGACCTGGCCGCTGGCCGGCTTGGTGCTGAGCCAGCGGCGCTGCGTGTACAGCAGCCACAGGCACCAGACCACGCCGCCCACGGCGACGACCGAGATGAAATACCCCCAGAAGCCATTAACGAAATCGCTCATGACCGATTCGCTCCATCTTGTTGTGCCTGGCCGAACTCGTCGGGCAGGGCGAACGGCAGCATGGCCGATTCGCGGTTGGCGCTCTGGCGGCCGCGCGAGCAGGCCCACCAGACGATGCCGAAAAAGGTTGCCATCGAAATGGCGGTGACGATCGCGCTCAGGTAGCCCACCATGATCAGCCTCCCGTGGCCGCTTGCGCGGCGGGTTGCACAGCGGACTGCGCGGTAGGTGCTGCCGCCTTCTTGGCCGCTTCGGCCTTCCGGGCGTCTTCGGCCAGCTTGGCCTGGGCCTTGCGCACGCCTACGCCAAGCTCCTGCAGGTAGGCGACCAGCGCGTCCTCTTCCGTCTTGCCCTCGATGGCCTTGGGTGCGGCCGCGATGTCGGCATCGGTGTAGGGAACGCCCAGGGCGCGCAGCGCCCGCATGCGTTCGGCCACGTTCTGGCCGGTGATGACCGTCTTTTCCAGCCAGGGATAGGCGGGCATGTTCGACTCGGGCACCACCTTGCGCGGATCGCGCAAGTGGATGCGGTGCCAGTCGTCGGAGTAGCGTTCGCCCACGCGGGCCAGATCCGGGCCGGTGCGCTTGGAACCCCACAGGAACGGATGGTCAAAGACCGATTCCGCCGCCGTCGAGTACGAGCCGTAGCGCTGCACTTCCGCCGCCAGCACACGCACTTGCTGCGAGTGGCAGCCGACGCAGCCTTCACGGATGTACACGTCGCGGCCCATCAGCCGCAGCGGGCTGTAGGGCTCCACGCCGGCGACGGGCTGGGTCGTGCTGTGCTGGAAGAACAGCGGAACGATCTGAACCAGGCCCGCGAAGGACACCACCAGGATGCTGGCGATGATCATCCAGCCGATGTTCTTCTCAAGCGTCTGGTGAGAAAAGAAGCCAGGTTTCTTGTTGGCCATGATGTCCTCGTCAAACAGTAGCCGGCGCGGCGGTCGCAACAACCGGCGGGCGAGCGGCGTGGGGGTCGTCTTGCGGAATGGCGGGGTTAACGGGTTGCGCACCGCGCACCGTCATCCACACGTTCCAGGCCATGACGAACACGCCGGACAGGAACAACGTGCCACCCAGCAAACGGATCAGGTAGTACGGGACGCGCGTCTTCAGTTCTTCGACAAAGCTGTAGACCAGCGTGCCGTCGGAAGCGGTATCGCGCCACATCAAACCTTGCTGCACCCCGGCGATCCACATGGCGGCGATGTACAGCACCACGCCGATGGTCGCGATCCAGAAGTGCAATTCGATCGCCTTCACACTGTGCATCTTCTCGCGGCCATACAGGCGCGGGATCAGGTAGTACAGGGAGCCGAACGAAATCATGGCGACCCAGCCCAGCGCGCCGGAGTGCACGTGGCCGATGGTCCAGTCCGTGTAGTGCGACAGCGCATTGACCGTGCGGATCGACATCATCGAACCTTCGAAGGTCGACATGCCGTAGAACGACAGCGCCGTCACCATGAACTTCAGGATCGGATCGGTGCGCAGCTTGTACCAGGCGCCCTGCAGGGTCATGATGCCGTTGATCATGCCGCCCCAGGAAGGCGCCAGCAGGATCAGCGAGAACGTCATGCCCAGCGACTGGGTCCAGTCCGGCAGCGACGTATACAGCAGGTGGTGCGGGCCCGCCCACATGTACGTGAAGGCCAGCGCCCAGAAGTGGACGATGGACAGGCGGTACGAATAGATGGGGCGGCCAGCCTGCTTGGGCACGAAGTAATACATCATGCCCAGGAAGCTGGTGGTCAGGAAAAAGCCCACCGCGTTATGGCCGTACCACCACTGCACCATGGCGTCCTGGACGCCGGCGTACGCCGAATACGACTTCCACAACGACACCGGCATTTCGATGTTGTTGAAGATGTGCAAGATGGCGATAGTCAGGATGTACGAGCCGAAGAACCAGTTGGCCACGTAGATGTGCTTGGACCGACGCTTGATGATCGTGCCGAAGAACACGATGGCGTAGGCGACCCAGACCAGCGTGATCAGGATGTCGATCGGCCATTCGAGTTCCGCGTATTCCTTGCTGCTGGTGAAACCCATCGGCAGCGTGATGGCGGCGGCGACGATGACGATCTGCCAGCCCCAGAACGTGAACGCGGCCAAGGGGCCACAGAACAGGCGGGCCTGACAGGTGCGCTGGACGACGTAGTAAGACGTCGTGAACAGCGCGCTGCCACCGAAGGCGAAGATCACCGCGTTGGTGTGCAGCGGACGCAGGCGGCCGTAGCTCAACCATGCGGTATCGAAATTCAACTGAGGCCAAATCAGCTGCGCGGCGATAAAAACGCCCACAGCCATGCCGACAATGCCCCAAACCACCGTCATGAGCGCGAACTGCCTCACGATCTTGTAGTTGAAGGTATCGGCCTTGCTTGCGATTGCGGCGCAATCGTTCATCACCCTTCCCCTAAAGTAACAAATAGCTCCAGGCTCAGATGATGGGACTAGTCACACAAGTCGGCGTTGATATGGATCAAGCGCCAGAGGTCCGGACGGGGAACGCGGCGCACGCACAACGGAACGGCAAGGAGAAATGCGAATGTTGTGGTCGAATTGCGATCGCGTTGCGCTCGAATTGAAGCCGACTTGCCGTCGGCGCGACGCGAATCGGGCGCATGGCCCGCCCCAGAAACGCGATGCGCAGCGGCGTTCAGCCGCGGCTTGCCGGACCGCTGTCGTCGTCGCGCAGGATGGCTGTTCCGGCGTTGTCGGTATCGTCGTACTGGCCGTTGAACACGGCCCACCACAGCGATATGCCGATGGCCAGCACGAACAGCAGGGACAGCGGCAACAACAGGTACAGGATGGTCATTGGGCGGCTTCCAGCATGCCGGACGGCGTGGCGTCGCCGGACCAGTCCCGGCGGCACAGGCGCCAGGAGTTGTAGGCTACCGCCAGCGACGACACCAGCATGGTGATGGCGGCCAGCCACGGCGTGACCCACCCCACCAGCGCCAGCGGCGTCATGAGCAGATGCCAGACCAGCGACCCGTAGAGGTTCTGGCGGGCCTTGTGGCGCGCCTGCTGCAAAAGCGCGTCCAGCGCGGCGTCGGGCATGGACGGGTGGGCCGCCAGCGCGGAGTGCGCCGACGCCATGGCCGTGGGCACCGCCATCGACATGGCGCAGGGGCAGCTCATGACCAGCAGCGCCACCATCACCGGAAGGCTGTGCGCAGGATCGATATAGGCCCAGGCAGCGGCCGCGGCAAGCGCAAGGGCCACCTGCGCCATGACGAAACGGGATGCCAGCCGGTCGGCGCGGGCGCCCAGGTCCAGGCGTTGCGCCTCGACCCGCTCATGCCGCTGCCCGCCCGACGCGCCGCCGAAGGATTGGCGTGCGCAGAGTTCCAGGTAGCGCGCCGTCAGCAGGAACGCCACGAACATCGTGACGGAATCGAAATAGACCTCGCCGCGGCCCGTCCAGGTGGCGTGAACGCTGGGGATGAAGGCGGCGACGATGCCAAGCGCCACCGGGACGTCCATGCCGGCGCGGCCGTGGCGCAGGTTGTCGCCGGCATGGCGCCAGATGGGCCAGGCCGAATAAAGCACTACGGGGATGGTCAGCGCGAAGCTGGCCCAATTCATCAGCACGATGGCCCAGTCCAGCGTTTCCAGGGCGTCGGCGGGCATGCTGTCGTGGCGCAGGTAGCCGGGCCACGCGAACATCATGACCTGCATCATGGCCAACCAGGCGAGCGACAGCCGCACCAGCGCGTGGCGGCGCTGCTGGCGGTCGGCATCCGGCAGGCAGGCAGGGACGGCGAAGATCGATTTTGCTCGCATGGCCCGATGGTAACCAGCCCCCTGGCGTGGCGCCTTGATCTGGATCAAGGCGCTTTCCGCCTCTTGCCGGGGCCCTGACGCGGCCGAAGCCGCCGGCCGCGTCAGGGCCGTTGCTGGCGCAACACGTCCACCACGGCGCGCATCAATATCGCCAGTTCGTCGTCGGCGATTGTCAATGCCGGCGTCAGGTAGACCACGTTGCCGAACGGGCGCACCCAGACGCCGGCCTGGACCAGCCGACGCTTCAAGGCCTCGCGGTCGGCGATGCCGTCCAGTTCCACCACGCCGATGGCGCCCAGCACGCGCACGTCGCGCACCCAGGGCAAGTCGCGACAGGGTTCCAGGCCGGCGGCCAGCGCCGTTGACAGGCGTTGCGCCTGCGCCAGCCGGGGCTCGGACTCGAACAGGTCCAATGAGGCATTGGCGGCCGCGCAAGCCAGCGCGTTGCCCATGAAGGTAGGGCCATGCATCAGCGCGTGCGCCGGGTCATCAGACCAGAACGCCTCGAACACGCGGTTGCTGGCCACCGTGGCGGCCAAGGGTAGCGTGCCGCCCGTCAGCGCCTTCGACAGGGTGATGATGTCGGGCCGGATGCCGGCCTGCTCGAATGCGAACATCGTGCCCGTGCGCCCGAATCCGGTGAAGATCTCGTCGAAGATCAGCAGCAGGCCGTGGCGGTCGGCCAGCCGGCGCAGGCGGCGCAGCACTTCCGGATCATGCAGCAGCATGCCGCCCGCGCCCTGCACCAGCGGCTCGACCAGGATGCCGGCCAGTTGCGGCCCGCGCGCCTCAAGGAATTGGTCCAGTGCCGCCGTCGCAGCCTCGTCGCGCGGCAGGTCAACGATGTCGTGCTCGGCCAGCATGCCGCGGAACAGGCTGTGCATGCCCTCGTCCGGATCGCACACCGCCATGGTGCCGAACGTGTCGCCATGGTAGCCGCCGCGAAACGCCAGGAACCGGCTGCGGCCGCGCTCGCCCTGGTTCAGCCAGTACTGCACGGCCATCTTCATGGCGACTTCCACTGCCACCGAACCGGAATCGGTATAGAAGACCCGGTCCAGCCCCGGGCCCAGCAAGCCGGCCAGCCGGCGCGCCAGCTTCAGCGCGGGTTCGTGGGTCAGCCCGCCGAACATCACATGCGGCATGGCGTCCAGCTGCGCGCGCACCGCCTGGGCGATGTGGGGGTGGTTGTAGCCATGGCAGGCCGTCCACCAGGACGCCACGCCGTCGATCAGGCTGCGCCCGTCAGCCAGTTCCAGCCGGCTGCCGTGGCTGCGCACGACCGGCAGCGGCGGCGTGGCCGTCTTCATTTGGGCATAGGGAAGCCAGATATGGGGTTGGCCCTGGGCCACCCAGTCGGGCGTGTGCATGATTGGACTCCGCAAAAACCGGTTGCGGCCCGGGGCTCGGGAGGGGATTGCCCCCTGAAAGCCGCCGCGCGCGCCTCCACTACAATGGCCCGCATTCTACGGCCTGGCGCGGGCAGCCCCTGCAGCCGGCCGCTGCCGGATCGATTGATGTCAAAGCTGGATTCCCTGTTTTCCTCCGAGTTGGCCCTCGCCGACACCCGCCGCGTGCGACGCCGCCTGCGCACCGCCACGGCGGCGCCGCCCGGCCGGATCGTGCTGAACGGCGCGCCTGTGCTGAATTTTTCCAGCAACGACTATCTGGGCTTGTCCAAGCACCCGCTCTTGATCGAGCGTGCCCGGGAATGGGCGGCGCGACATGGCGCCGGCGCCCAGGCCTCGCGCCTGGTCTGCGGCAATCTGGACCTGCACGAGCAGGTGGAAGCCAAGCTGGCGCGCCTGAAAGGCACCGAGGCCGCGGTGCTGCTGGCCTCCGGCTGGCAGGCCAACGCCGCGGTGCTGCCCGCGCTGCTGCGCGCCGCCGCCACCCGAGGCGAGGTCGAGCTATATGCCGACAAGTTGAACCACGCCAGCCTGCACCATGGCTGCCAGGCGGCCGGCGTGAAGCAGATCCGCTTCCGGCACAACGACCTGGACCATCTGGAGCGCCTGCTGGCGGCCAGGGCCGAACAAGGGTCGGCTAAGCCCGCCTCCCGATTCATCGTCACCGAAAGCGTGTTCAGCATGGACGGCGACCGCACCGACGTCGTCCGGCTGGCTGAACTGGCTGACCGCTATCAGGCCTTCGTCTACCTGGACGAAGCCCATGCCACGGGCGTGCTCGGCCCCGGCGGCATGGGGCTAGCCGGATTGGCGCCCGGCCGCATTGATCTGGCCATGGGCACGTTCAGCAAGGCGCTGGGCGGCTTTGGCGCCTATGTGGCCGGCTCCAGCGCCCTGTGCGACTACCTGATCAATACGTGCTCCGGATTCATCTACACCACGGCGCTGCCGCCCGCCGTGCTGGGCGCGATGGACGCTGCCTTGGACCTGGTGCCCACGCTGGACGCCGAACGCGCCCGGCTGGCGGCCGCCGGTGACCATCTGCGCGCCGCGTTCCAGGGCCTGGGATTGGACACCGGCGCCTCGTCCACGCAGATTGTGCCCGCCATGGTGGGCGACGAAGGCCGCGCGCTGGCGATCGCCGCCGACCTGGAACAGCGAGGCCTGCTGGCCGTGGCGATCCGCCCGCCCACGGTGCCCGCCGGCACCAGCCGGCTGCGCGTGACGCTCAGCGCCGCCCACCGCGACGCCGACGTGGCGCAGCTGATCGCCGGCTTTGCGGCGGTGCTGGCATGACGGACGCCCGCGCCCTGCCCGCGCGCCCCACCCTGCTGTTCGTCCATGGCTGGGCTTTCGACGCCTCGGTCTGGGCGCCGCTGCGCGCCGAACTGCGCGATTGGCCGCACGCCGTCGCCGACGCTGGCTACTTCGGGCCGGCGCACTTCCCGACGACCAACGGCCCGGTCATCGCCATCGGCCATTCGATGGGCGTGCTGCGGCTGTTGCGCCGCTTGCCGGCGGATTGCCTCGGCCTGGTGTCGATCAACGGCTTCCCGCGCTTTGGCGCCGCGCCGGACTTCGACGCCGGCGTGCCGCGCCGCATGCTCGACCGCATGGCCAAGCGCCTGTCGGCCGATCCCGCCGCGGTCGTGCAGGATTTCCGCCAGCGCTGCGGCGACATCTCCACGTTTGGCGAACCGCAATTGGAATCGCTGGCGCAAGACCTGGAAGCCCTGCGCGACGAGGACCAGCGTAACGCGCTGGCGGCCTTGCCCGTTCCGCTACTGATCCTGGCGGGCCAGGACGACCCGATTGTGCCGGCGCCGATGACGCAGGCCGCGTTTGGCGGCCGCGCGGGCGACGAACGGCACGAGCGGGAACAGGGTGGCCATCTGCTGCCGGTATCGGACGCGTCGTGGTGCGCGCGCCATATCGCCGGATTCATCACCCGACTGACCCAGGCGGCCTGATTGCCTGGCCTGACCGCAAGCACCATGACGCAAGCCCCTCGCAACCTGCAAGTCGCCGCCCGTTTCGGCGCGGCCGCGCACCGCTATGAAGACCATGCGCCCATCCAGCGCACCACGGCCGAACGGCTGGCTGGCGACATCGCCCGGCTGCGCCTGCCCCCGCGCCCCCGCATCCTGGAGATCGGCTGCGGCACCGGGCTGCTGACCCAGGCGCTGGCGCGCCGGCTGGGGCCTGCCGACTGGACGATCACCGACATCTCGCCCGCGATGCTGGCCGCGGCGCAGCGTGGCCCGGCGCTGCCGGGCACGGCCAGGTATCAGGTGCTGGACGGCGAACATCCCGAGTCCCTTGCCGGCCCCTACGACCTGATCTGCTCCAGCCTGGCCGTTCAGTGGTTCACGGACCTGAACGCCGGCCTGGGCCGGCTGGCCGCGTTATTGGCGCCCGGCGGCCATCTGGCCGTCGCGACGCTGGCGGACGGCACCTTCGGCGAATGGCAGGCTGCGCACCAGGCCGCCGGCCTCGTGGCAGCCACGCCACCCTACCCTGCGCGAGCCACCATCCGTCCGGCCATTGGCAATCTGGCCGGTGGCGTGCGCGGCGAACGCCTGATACAAAATCATCCTGACGGCCTGAGTTTCCTGAAGAGCCTGAAAGGCATCGGCGCCACCACGCCCGCCCCCGGCCGCCCGCCGCTCGGCCCTGCCGCGCTGCGCCGCGTGCTGGCCGCATTTGACGAACAAGGAGCCACGGTGACGTATCACCTGGCCTACGGTATGTGGAAAAAAACGACGCAACGCCCCGCCGGGGTCTTCGTGACCGGCACGGATACCGGCATCGGCAAGACGCTGGTATCCGCCATCCTGGCGCGCGCCTGGAACGCCGACTATTGGAAACCGGTGCAGACCGGCGTCTCGGAAGAACCCGGGGACACCGACACCGTCGCCCAATTGGCCCGGCTGCCGCCCGAACGCCTGCATTTGCCGGCCTACGTGCTGCAAGCGCCGCTGTCCCCCTGGGCCGCCGCCAACCTGGAAGACACCGTGGTCGACGCGACCACCATCGTGCCTCCGAAGACGGACGCCCCGTTGATCGTGGAAGGCGCGGGCGGCCTATACGTGCCTATTGACGACACGCACATGATGATCGACCTGATCGCCCGCCTGGACATGCCGGTGGTGCTGGCCGCGCGCAGCGGCCTGGGCACTATCAACCACACGTTGCTGAGCCTGGAAGCGCTCAAGCGTCGCGGCATCCCCGTGCTGGGCGTCGTCATGAGCGGCCCGCTGTCGGCGGGCAACAAGGAAGCCATCGAACGCTTCGGCGACGTGCGCGTGCTGGCCGAAATCCCGCCGCTGTCAAAAGTGGACGCCGCCGCCGTCGACGCACTGGCGCGGACTATCCCGCCGCTGGAAGACTGCCTGGCGGCATTGGGCGGGGCGCCGGCGGTGGCCGGCTAATGGACTGCGGCCGCCCCCATCTTGCTGGCATACCCCTCCTCATCCCAGCGCCCCCCGTTCCCGCAACGCCGCCATCCGCTCGGCCGACACCCCCGCCTCTGTCAGCACCGCCTCGCTATGCTCGCCGAACGCGGGCGCGGCGCGGGGCGCAGCCGGCTGGCTGCGGCCGAACTTGATGGCTTGGGCGAACCCGCGGTAGCTGCCCACCACCGGATGCGTAAACGTCGTGACCATGTTTTCGGCCTGCACTTGCGGGAAGTCGAACATGTCTTGCACGCCGCGCGCGGCGGCGCAAGGCACCTCTTCGCCGAACCAGGCCTCCCATTCCAGCGCCGTGCGTGCGCGCAGCGCGTCGTGCAGGCGCGGCACGATCTCGTCACGGTGTTCGGCGCGTTTGCGCACCGAATCGTAACGTTCGTTGGCGGCAAGCTCTGGCAAGCCGGTCTTGGCGCACAGCGCCTGCCAGAAATGCGGCGTATTGGCCGAGATGTACAGATACCCCTCGCCGGTGGGATGGATGCCCGTGATGCCGCCCGAGCGCATGTCGCGCCCGATGTCACGCGGCTCGCCTTCGGCCCAGATCAACCTTGCGGACTGCAAGGCCAGCGCGCTACGCAACAGCGATACGCCCACGAACTGGCCGCGACCGCTGCGTTCACGCTCGTACAGCGCCGAGGCCACGCCCGCGGCCACCATCGATGAGGCGTAGTAGTCCACCACCGATCCGTACAGGATCTCGGGCGGCCCCTCGGCCTTGCCCTGCAACGCGCACATGCCCGTCATCGTCTGCAGCACCTGGTCGTAGCCGGCCTTGTCCTTCAACGGGCCGGTTTCGCCATAGCCGGTGACGGCGCAGTAGATCAGCCTGGGATTGATCTCGGCCAGTTGCTCATAGGCGATCCCGAGGCGGGCCGGCACGCTGGGACGGAAATTGTGCACCAGCACGTCCGCCTGCTGCGCCAGATCGTGCAGGACAGCCAGCGCTTCCGGGTTTTTCAGGTCCAGCACCAATCCGCGCTTGCCCCGGTTCACGCCAAGAAAGGCGCGGCTTTCGGCATCCAGCGTGGACGGGTACTTGCGCAGGTTGTCGCCGCTGGGCGGTTCCACCTTGATGACGTCCGCGCCCTGATCCGCCAACAACGTGCAGCCATATGGCCCGGCGATGTAGGCGCTCAGGTCCAGCACGCGGACGCCCGCCAGCGGACCGCCCGGCGATTGCGTTGCTGCCGTCATCATTGCGCCTCCGCCGCGTGCGCCGTCGCCAGCCCAAGCCCGGCGGCCGCCCGCAATATCGCCTCGGCGCGGCGCAGGAAGGGGCCATCGATCATGCGGCCGTCCACCACGAATGCCGCCACGCCCTGGGCCGACGCTTCCCGCGCGGCCTGCACCACGCGGCCCGCGTGCGCGATCTCGTCATCGGTGGGACGGAACGCCGCGTTGGCCAACGGCACCTGGCGCGGATGGATGCAGCTTTTTCCGATGTAACCCAGGCGGCGGGCCAATTCAGCCTCGGCCCGGTAACCCGCTTCGTCCTCGATATTGGCGAAGGCGGAGTCGTAGGCGAACACGCCCGCCTCGGCCGCCGCCAGGCGCAAGGCGAACATGGCCTGCTGCACCGCCACGGCCTCGCGGCGGGCAATGCCCGCCGGTTCGAAGAGATCGCCCAGCCCCAACTGCAAACCCTCCACGCTGGGATGCGCCGCCGCCAGGCGGGCCGCCCGGCGCAGCGCCCGCGGCGACTCGATGTTCAGCAGCAAGCCAACCGGTTGATCCACGCCGTTGGCGCGACGCGCCTGTTCCACCGCGCTGGCTGCCGCCACGACGTCGGCCTCGCTTTCCGCCTTGGGCAGGTTCACCAGATGCAGTCCCGGTCGCACCACGGCCTGCACGTCCGCATGGAACTGCCCCGAATCCAGCGCATTGACGCGCACAATCAGCGTCTTGCCCGACGCGGCGGCCTCGGGCGCGGCCAACATGCGGGCCAGATGGCCGCGTGCTTCGTCCTTGCGCGACGGCGCCACCGCATCCTCCAGGTCGAACGACAAGGCGTCGGCGGCGCCCGCCAGCGCCTTGGCGAACAACTCAGGACGCGATCCGGGTACGAACAGTTTGCTTCTCATGCTTGGCACTCAGGGAATCAGGGGTTGATGCGGAGCGGTCGTCTACTGGATGGAGATGCTGCGGTCGCGGGCCACCTGCTTCCATTTGGCGGCATCGGCCTTTACCAGTTCCGCGAATTGCGGCACGGTCAGCTCAGCCGGCACCGCGCTTTCTTCCGCGAACATGGCGCGCATCTTCTGGTCGTTGACGATGCTGCGGATCTCGGCGTTCAGCTTGTCCACCAAGGGCGCGGGCGTTCCCGCCGGCGCCAGCACGCCCCACCACAGCTCCACGGAATAGCCAGGCTGGCCTTCGCCGATGGTGGGCAGCGCCGGATAGAACTGCGACCGTTCGGGCGAGGTCACGGCCAGCACGCGCAGCTTGCCGCCCTTGAGCAGCGAGGCCGTGGATGCGAAGCTGCCGATCACGAAATCGACCCGGCCGCCGGCCAGGTCGTTCAGCGCATGCGACATGCCCTTGTAGGGCACGTGCGTGAACGATGTCTTCTCGCCCCCGGCCAGGATTTCGCTGGCCATCTGGTTGACCGAACCCAAGCCGGCGCTGCCGTAGGTCAGCTTGCCCGGCTCCTTGCGGCCCACCGCCAGCAGCTCGGCCATGGACTGGTAGGGTGAATCCTTGCCCACGACCAGCGCCATCGGGCTGCGCGCCAGCATCGCCACCGGCGCGAAACTGCGCACGACGTCGTACTTCAGGTTGGTCTGCACGGCGGCATTGGTCGTGAGCGTGGACGACGACAGCATCAGCACGGAGCCGTCCTTCGGTGCGCGGGCCACATATTCCGCCCCGATCGCGCCGCCCGCGCCGGGCCGGTTTTCGACAATGACGGTCGTGGACAGGCGCGCGCCCAGCTTTTCGGCCAGCACGCGGGCAAACACGTCGTTGCTGCCGCCCGGCGGGAACGGCACGACCATCGTGATCGTCGCGGGGACGGCGGGCGCCGCCTGCGCCGCAGCCAATCCTGGCGCGCCCAGCGCCACGGTCAAGGCCAAGGCGGGCAATAAGGCGGCGCGCAGGCCGGCAAAGGACTTCGTCATGGGGGTCTCCTCGGTTGCGGTCCGGCGGGCGTCCGACGCCTGCGTGCCGCTTGTCGTTTTGTCTGAAGCGAATACTAGGACGCCCGCCTGGTGATATAAAGCGAGGATTCTTAAAACACTACGTGAGGATTTCTGATGAAGATCGAATCTTTCCGTACGCTCAACGCCGTGCTGCGCGGCGGCAGCTTCGCGGCGGGCGCGGCGGACATGAACCTGTCGCCCAGCGCCGTCAGCCTGCAGATGAAGCAGATGGAGGAGTACTTCGGCCAGCCCTTGTTCGACCGGTCCGCGCTGCAGGTACGGCCCAACGCCTTCGCGGCCGAAGTGGATGCGGTGCTGCAGGAGGCCCTGGCGCGGCTGGACGAACTGCGGCGGCGCAGCACGCCCGCCGTGGAAGGCCGCGTCCGGCTGGGTACGATCGAACCGCTGCAAGTCACGCTATTGCCGCCGTTGCTGCGCACGCTGCGGGAACGCTATCCGCTTCTGGACGTGCGGCTGGTGCGAGGACGCGCCACGGAACTCACCGAAAAGCTGAAAAAAGGCGAGATCGACGCCGCCATCATCACGCAGCCCGAAACGGGTGGCTCGAGCCGCCTGGCCTGGACGCCGCTGTTCCGGGAAACGCTGGTGCTGATCGCGCCCCCCGACTCGCACGGGACACGCGTCGCCGATCTATTCCAGCAGTACGAATGGATCCGCTTCGACAAGACCACCATCGGCGGCCGGCTGGCCGCACGCTATGTCGCGCAGCATGCGCCGCACGCACGCTGCCGCATCGAAATGCAGTCGCTGGCGGCGCTGACGGCGCTGGTGTCGGCGGGCTTGGGCGTATGCGTGCTGCCCGAACCCGGCCCGAACCTGTTGAACGTGCACCCGGTACGCGTGCTGTCATTGGGCAAACAGGCGCCCTACCGCCAGATCTCGTTCGTCTGCCGGCTGACCGACCAGGACAACCGGCTGGTGCAGGCCTTGCTGGAAGGCGCTCGTCCGCACCCGTAAGCACCCGTACCCCCGTAAGCACCCAAAGACGCGTGAGCCGCTGCCGTGTTCAGGCGCCGCCTTCCAGCTTGGCCATGTCGATGAACGCGCGCAGCGCCGACGACACGCGCCGCTGCCGCGGGTAATACAGCATGAAGCCTCGAATCGGCGGGCACCAGTCCTCCAGCAGCCGCACCAGCCGGCCCGTTGCCAGCAGATCGTTCACGTAGTGTTCCGGCACGCTGCCGATCCCGATGCCGTCGACGGCGGCGCGCACCTCGGCGTGCACGTCGCTTAGCGCGATGCGGCCCGTGACGTCCACTTCGATCGCTACGCCGTCTTTCTCGAATTCCCATTTGTAGTAGCGGCCGCTGGCAAAGCGGTAGCGCACGCATTCGTGCCGCATCAGGTCGTTGGGATGGCGGGGAATGTCGCGCCCGGCCAGATAGGAGGGCGACGCCACGACCGCCGCGCGCAAGCTGGGGCCGATAGGCACGGCCACCATGTCTTCCGGCACGGCCTCCAGCAGGCGCACGCCCGCATCGAACCCCGACGCGACGATATCGACAAAGCTGTCGTCTTCGCCGATATCCAGCCGGATGTCCGGGTAGGCCGCCAGGAAGCGCGCGGCAAAAGGCATCAGCAGCATGTAGGAAGCCGCGCGCGACGTGTTGATACGCAAGGTGCCGGACGCCGCCCCGCGGAAGTGGTTCATTTCCTCCAGCGCGTCGCCCAGGTCGCTCAGCACCGGCAGCAGGCGTTCGGCCAGGCGCTGGCCGGCGTCCGTCAATGCCACGCTGCGCGTGGTTCGGTTGAACAGGTTCACCCCCAGCCGTTCTTCCAGGTTGCGGATGGCATAGCTGACCGCCGAGGTCGACAAACCCAGTTCCTCACCAGCACGGCGAAAGCTGCTGTGACGGGCAACTGCGGAAAAGGAGGCCAGGTGCGACAGGTTATCGGGCGACATGATTATGCAAATTATTCGAATAAAACATGCGGAAATTCTAGCTTGATACCCCGTGTTCGCAGGAATATTGTGAACGCTTGCTCAACAGAATTTATTCGAGACCGTCATGATCCAAGCCCGAGGCTACGCCGCCCACAGCACCGATACCCCGCTCGTTCCGTTCAGTTTCACCCGGCGCGAACCCGGCGACGACGACGTGCTGATCGACATCCTCTACAGCGGCATCTGCCATTCCGACCTGCACCAGGCGCGCGGCGATTGGGGTAACTCCGTCTATCCGATAGTGCCCGGCCACGAAATCGTCGGCCGCGTGGCCCAGGTGGGTAAGAACGTCACCAAGTTCAAGGAGGGCGACTACGCTGGCGTCGGCTGCATGGTGGATTCCTGCCTGCACTGCAAGGCCTGCCGCCTGAACCTGGAGCAATACTGCGAAGAAGGCGCCACGCTGACCTACAACGACCACGAGCGCGGCAGCGACCAGTTGACCTTCGGCGGCTATTCGGACCGTATCGTCGTGCGCGAACACTTCGTCGTGAAAGTGTCCGACACGCTGGACCTGAAGGCCGTCGCCCCGCTGCTGTGCGCCGGCATCACTACCTATTCCCCGCTGCGCCACTGGAAAGTCGGGCCAGGCCAGAAAGTCGGCGTCATCGGCCTGGGCGGCCTGGGGCACATGGGCGTGAAGTTCGCCCACGCGCTCGGCGCGCACGTGGTGATGATCACGACCTCGGCCGACAAGGGGCGCGACGCCAAGCGCCTGGGCGCCGATGAAGTCCTGGTCTCACGCGACCCCGAGGCCATGGCGGCGCACGCCGGCACGTTCGATTTCCTGCTGAACACGGTGCCCGTCAGCCACGACGTGAACCCCTACGTGGCGCTGCTGGGCCTGAACGGCACCATGGCGCTGGTGGGCGCGCTGACGCCGCTGGACCCGATCCCCGGCGCGAACCTGATCATGGGCCGCAAATCGCTGGCGGGCTCCGCCATCGGCGGCATGGAAGAAACGCAGGAGATGATGGACTTCTGCGCCGAACACGGCATCGTCAGCGATGTCGAAATCGTGCCGATCCAGTCGGTCAACGACGCCTACGAACGCCTGTTGAAGAACGACGTGAAGTACCGTTTCGTGATCGACATGGCCTCGCTGGCCACGGAACCGGCTGCGGCGTAGCACTCGTGCGCCGGTGGGGTGAAAAAAAAGGGTGCCCGAAGGCACCCTGAATCCACCCTACAACAGCACCTACAACTGCAACTGCAAATCCCTGCTCAAGCGATCAGGCCGCCTTCTGCGCCTTGCCGTGTTCGAACTGGGCCTCTTCCGTCGAGCCGGTCAGCGCGGTGGTCGAGGACTGGCCGCCTTCGATCGTCTGCGTCACGGCGTCGAAGTAGCCGGTGCCCACTTCGCGCTGGTGCTTCACGGCGGTGAAGCCCATTTCGGCGGCGGCGAATTCCTTCTGCTGCAGTTCCACGAACGCGCTCATCTGACGGCGGGCGTAGCCGTGGGCCAGCTCGAACATGCCGTAGTTCAGCGAGTGGAAACCGGCCAGCGTGATGAACTGGAACTTGTAGCCCATGGCGCCCAGCTCGCGCTGGAACTTGGCGATCGTCGCGTCATCCAGGTTCTTCTTCCAGTTGAACGACGGCGAGCAGTTGTACGCCAGCAGCTTGCCCGGGAATTGGCGATGGATGGCGTCCGCGAACTTGCGGGCGTATTCCAGGTTGGGCGTGGACGTCTCGCACCAGATCAAGTCGGCGTAAGGCGCATAAGCCAGGCCGCGGGAAATCGCCTGGTCGATGCCGGCCTTGGTGCGGAAGAAGCCTTCAACCGTGCGTTCGCCGGTGATGAACGGGCGGTCGTTGTCGTCGACGTCGCTGGTCACCAGGTCCGCCGCATCGGCGTCGGTGCGGGCCAGCAGCAGCGTGGGCGTGCCCATCGTGTCCGCCGCCAGGCGGGCCGACACCAGCTTGGCCACGGCCTCGCGGGTGGGCACCAGCACCTTGCCGCCCATGTGGCCGCACTTCTTCACCGACGCCAGCTGGTCTTCGAAGTGGACGCCCGCCGCGCCGGCGTCAATCATGGACTTCATCAGTTCGAAGGCGTTCAGCACGCCGCCAAAACCGGCCTCGGCATCCGCCACGATGGGGGCGAAATAGTCGATGTAGCCTTCGTCGCCCGGGTTCTTACCTTCCATCCATTGGATCTGGTCGCAACGGGCCAGCGAGTTGTTGATCCGACGGACCACTTGCGGCACCGAATTGGCGGGGTACAGCGACTGGTCGGGATACATTTCGCCGGCCAGGTTGGCGTCGCCGGCGACCTGCCAGCCAGACAGGTAGATCGCCTTCAGGCCGGCCTTGACCTGCTGCATGGCCTGGTTGCCGGTCAGGGCGCCCAGCGAATTCACGAAAGGCTCGCTATGCAGTTGTTCCCACAGACGGGTGGCGCCACGCTGGGCCAGCGTGTGCTGCACGCTGATCGAACCGCGCAGGCGGATGACATCCTCGGCGCTGTAGTCGCGCTTGATGCCCTGCCAGCGGGAGTTTTCAGCCCAGTCTTTCTGCAGATTGCGGATTTCGGTTTCGCGAGTGCTCATGGTGATGCTCCTGGTCAGTGATGAGAAGACTTCAAAAAGATTCGCGTCTTGCATTGCGTGAATCGTTGGACAAAGTCTATGCCTCTGCTGCGGAGCAATGCGGGCTTATGTCTTATAGAAGATGAAAAATGTTTATCTTTATAATCATCAACTTAGACTCATCGTTTCGCATTATGGAACGATATTGTCATCTGTGAAATGGGCGCTCGTTGCAGAGCAGCAGGGACTTTCACATGACGAGACTTACATTTCACAATACGAAAAATCACCGGTTTTCGGACCGCCTACAATGCCTCCATTCCCGCTGATTCCCTGATTCCGCTATGACCCTGTCTCACGGCCCGCTGGGCCAGAGCGTGGCCTACGCCTCGCAATACGACCCCTCGCTGCTTTTTCCCATTGCGCGTTCGCACAACCGCGCGGCGCTGAACCTCACCGCCGGCAACCTGCCCTTCACGGGTGTGGACCTGTGGAACGCCTACGAGCTCTCGTGGCTGGACGCCAAAGGCAAGCCGCGCGTGGCCATGGCCACGTTTTCGGTGCCGGCCGATAGCCCCAACATCATCGAATCCAAGTCGTTCAAGCTGTATCTGAACTCGTTCAACCAGACCCGCCTGGTCAACTCGGCCGCCCTGCGGGGCCGCCTGGAACGCGATCTGAGCGCCGCCGCCGGCGCGCCCGTAGGCCTGGACTTCTTCCTGCCGCAGCGCTTTTCCGAATTGCGCATGGGCGAGATGGACGGCATCTATATCGACAAGCTGGATATCGAGATCGATACCTACGAGCCCGCGCCCGACGTGCTGCGCACCCGCCCTGGCGACATCGTCGAAGAGACGCTGGCCTCGCGCCTGTTGAAATCCAACTGCCCGGTCACCGGCCAGCCGGACTGGGCCAGCGTGCAGATCCGCTACCGCGGCGCCCCCATCGACCGCGAATCGCTGCTGCGCTACGTCGTGTCCTTCCGCCAGCACGCGGAATTCCACGAGCACTGCGTCGAACGCATCTTCAGCGACATCATGCAGGCCTGCGCGCCCGAGCAATTGACGGTCTACGCGCGCTACACGCGACGCGGCGGGCTCGACATCAACCCGTGGCGCAGCAATGTCGAAGCCGCGCCCCCGGCGGACGTGCGCACCGTCCGCCAATAAGTGCCGCGCCCTGCCCCCGGCCTACTTCACAAAGGGCTCGGGCCGGGGCGTGCCGTCTTCGGACGGCGGCAGCACCGGGTATTGGATCACCGGCTGGTCGCCCGTCAGCGTCTTCAGGAACGCGACGATGTCCGCGTTCTCTTCCGGCGTGAATTTGCGGCCCAGTTGCAGGCGGCCCATCACATCCACCGCTTGCGTCAGCGTGGCGGCCTCGCCGTCGTGGAAGTACGGATAGGTCAGCGCCACATTGCGCAGCGTCGGCACCTTGAAGTTGAAACGGTCGGCGTCCTTGCCCGTCACCCCGGCCCGGCCCTCGGCCTTATTGTCGGTCTTGTAGGGCTCGACGAGCCCCATCTTCTGGAATGAATTGCCGCCCACGGCCACGCCGTTGTGGCAGGCAACGCAACCGCTGTTCTTGAACAGCGTGTAGCCCGCCAGTTCCTTCACCGTCAATGCCCGGTCATCGCCTTTGAGCCACTGGTCGAAACGCGAATTCGGCGTCACCAGCGTTTCCTCGAAGGCAGCCAGCGCGCCCGTCACCTCGTCGATCGTGATGCCGTCCTTGCCGAACACCTGCTTGAATTCCGCACGGTAGCCCGGGATGGAGTTCAGCACCTGCACCGCCAATTCGTGCGAAGACGCCATCTCCATCGGGTTGGCGATGGGGCCGCCCGCCTGCTCGCGCAGATCCTTCGCGCGGCCGTCCCAGAACTGTGCGATGTTCAGGCTGGAGTTCAGCACCGTGGGCGAATTGATCGAGCCCTGCTGCCACTTATGGCCGATGGAGGCCTTCAGGTTGTCGGAGCCGCCCATACCCAGGTTGTGGCAAGAATTACAAGAAATGGCGCCCGAGCGCGACAGGCGCGGATCGAAGAACAGCTTCTTGCCCAGTTCCACTTTGGCCGGGTCCTTGACCCCCGCCGCTTCGATAGGCTGGATCGGTTCCTGCCTGGGGTTCCCCGCCGCGTGGCCCGCCCACAAGCCCAGGACGACACCTGCCGCCAGCAACGCGCGCTGCTTTCTCATCTGCATTCTCCTGTTGAATAACCACCACTTGTCTATGGTTATTACATCGGGAGGAACCTGCCGCGGCCTTGCTGCGTGTCAACCCGCGGCGCAGCCCGGCAACCGGCGTAACGCCGGTTTGATATGCCGCAACAAGCGGATCAGCCTTTGGTCCGCAGTCAGTCGAGCGGCGCGTGGGTACGAAGATGGGCTTCCAGGAAGTCCACGCACACCCGCACCTTGGCCGACGCGTTCAGGCGCGTCGGATACACGGCCCACACGTTCGCTTCCTGGCGGTATTGCGCCAGCACCTGCACCAGCTTGCCCTGGGCGATCAGCGGCCCCACGTCCCACATCGAACGCAGAATGATGCCGCGCCCGTCCACGGCCCACTGCACCACCATTTCGCCGTTGTTGGCGGACAGGGGCCCGCGCACCTTTACGGTATGCGCGCTGCGCCCGCGATGCACGCGCCACACGCCGAAGGGATGGTCGCGCTCTTTGATGACCAGGCAGTCGTGCGCCGGCAAGTCGGCCAGCGTGCGAGGCACGCCGCGCGCCGCCAGATAGGAAGGCGCCGCGCACAGGACGCGATGATTGGTGGCGATCTTGCGCGCGATCACATGCGGGGCAATGTCGTCACCCACCCGCACGTCCAGGTCATAGCCTTCGGCCGCCACATCGATCAGGCGGTCGGCCACGTCGAAGCGCACCTGCATCGCGGGATGCTGGCCCACGAACGCCGACAGCGCCGGCGCCACCACGCGCCGGCCAAAGCCGAAGCTGCTGCATACCCGAAGCAGGCCACGCGGTTCGCGCCGCGCGACGCTGACCTCTTCGACCAGATGGTCCATGTCGTCCAACACCCGCTGCGCCCAGTGATAGACGCGTTCGCCGCCCTCGCTGATGACCACGCGGCGCGTGGTGCGGTGGAACAGCTTGATGCCCAGGCTTTCCTCCATCAGGCGGATGCGCTTGGTGACATAAGCGGGCGACATGCCCAAGTCTTCCGCAGCCTTGGAAAAGCTGGACGCGCGCGCCACCGCGTTGAAAACGCGGAGGTCGGCGGGGAGCAGGTCATTATTCACGATATGTGCATAGTCAATTCACGACATGGTCCATTGTAGATTGCCGCCGCCTCCGCCTACGATGGCCCATTCCATTTTCAACTCCGCTATCCCACACCATGACCCACGTTTTCAAAATCGCGGCCATCGCCGGCGACGGCATCGGCAATGAAGTCATGCCCGAAGGCCTGCGCGCCGTCGAGGCCGCCGCCAAGCGTTTCGGCCTGGCCCTGCAGATCGATACGTTCCCCTGGGCCAATTGCGACTACTACGCGCAACATGGCGAGATGATGCCGGCCGACTGGAAGGCCCAGCTGCAAGGCTACGACGCGATCTTCTTCGGCGCCGTGGGCTGGCCCGCGACCGTGCCGGACCACATTTCGCTGTGGGGTTCGCTCTTGAAATTCCGCCGCGAATTCGACCAATACATCAATCTGCGCCATGTGCGCCTGTTCGACGGCGTACCCTGCCCGCTGGCCGGCCGCCGCGCGGGCGACATCGACTTTTTCATCGTGCGCGAGAACACGGAAGGCGAATACACCAATCTGGGCGGCCGCCTGTTCGCCGATACCGACCGCGAAATCGTCATCCAGGAATCCGTGTTCACGCGGCACGGCACCGACCGCGTCATGCGCTACGCCTTCGAATTGGCCAACCGCCGTGAACGCAAGCAACTTACTGTGGCCACCAAAAGCAACGGCATCGCCATCAGCATGCCGTGGTGGGACGAACGCGCCGACGCAATGGGCAAGCACTATCCAGATGTCAAAACCGACAAGCAGCACATCGACATCCTGGCGGCGCGCTTCGTGCTGCAACCGCAGCGCTTCGACGTCGTGGTGGCGTCCAACCTGTTCGGCGACATCCTGTCGGACCTGGGGCCCGCGTGCACCGGCACCATCGGCATCGCGCCGTCCGCGAACCTGAACCCGGAACGCAAGTTTCCGTCACTGTTCGAACCCGTGCACGGTTCGGCGCCGGACATCTACGGCCAGGGAATCGCCAACCCCATCGCCATGATCTGGTCAGGCGCGCTGATGCTGCAGTTCCTGGGCAGCCAGGACGCGCACGACGCCATCCTGCGTGCCATCGAACACTGCCTCAAGGACGGCCCCCGCACGCCCGACCTGGGCGGCAACGCCCGCACCGAAGACATTGGCCGCGCCATTGCGGCGCACATCGAGGCGCACGCCTGACCCTTGGAAAGCAAAAAAGGCGCACCCTCGGGTGCGCCTTTTTTGCTGCGTGCCGCTTTAAGCGGCGTCCCGATCAGGATCGGGCGGCCACGCCCCCCGCCACGACGGGATCCGCGCGGCGCGCCTGCACCGCGATCCACTGGGCCAGCAACGCGGCCACGGCGAACGCCACGCCGGCGCCCACCCATGGGCCCTGGCGCAATCCCGCGTCCAGCAACAGGCCGAAGGCCAAGGGCCCCAGCGCCGACCCCACATCCATGCCCGAATACACCAGGCCGTAGACCGAACCGGTCGAGCCTTTCGGCGTCACGCGGCGGATCAGCATGTCGCGCGACGGCGCGGCCACGCCCGAGCAGAAGCCAGCCAGCCCTACCACGGGCGCCGCCAGCGCGGCAGGCACCAGGCCCAGCGCCAGCACCACCAGCGTCAGGCCGGCCAGCATCAGCGCCACCATCACCGTGCGTTCGGTGCGCGGGTTGGCGGACACCAGGAAGCCGCCGGCGGCCATGCCCACGGCGGACGCCACCATGTAGCCCGACAGCGCCGAACTGGCCAGCACTTCGGACAGGCCGTACAACTGGTCCAGCAACGGGATCGTGTAGTTCTGCACGGAAGACAGGGCTACCGACGTGCAAGCGAAGAACAGGAACGCGCCCCACAGCGCCGGCTTGGACAGCAGCGTCGCCAGCGTGGTCAGCACGCTCTCTTGCGGCCTGGCCGCCGGTTTCGCGGCCTTCGTGTCGCCGTGGGTATCCGTTTCCATACCCGTCGGGCCGCCAAGCAGGTCGCGGCCCAACACCGTCAGCAACAGCACCGCGGCCACCAGGCCGGCGGCGCTGTAGGCCGCCACGCGCCAGTCGGCCAGCAAGGTGATCGTCGTCATGAAGACCGGCGTCAATGCCCAGCCCAGGTTGCCCGTCAGCCCGTGCGCCGAGAACGCGTGGCCCAGGCGGGACGCCGTGATGCGGTGGTTGATGATGGAATAGTCGGCCGGGTGGAAGACCGAATTCCCGATGCCGCCAACCACGGCAGCCGCCATCAGCATGGTGTAGCCGTTGGCCGAGCCGATCAGCAGGCCGGACAGGACGAAGCACGTCAACCCGAACCAGAGCACGGGCCGCGCCCCGATGCGATCGACGACGAAGCCAGACGATGCCTGGCCGATGCCGGACACCACGTAGAAAGTCGCCACTAGCGCGCCGACCCGGGCGAAGTCCAGCCCGAATTCGTTGGCCAGCGACACGTTGAGCAAGGGCAGCACCAGTTGGAAGAAATGCGAGGCGGCGTGCGCGACGCCGATCAGCAGGATCGTCTTCCAGTCACGCCGGCGGACGTCGGCGTCCGAAGGCAAGGTATTCGCAGGGGTGTTCATTGCAAAAGGCCGCGGCAGCGGCGAGTGGCGCCCGCCTTGAGGCGGTGCGCGGGTTGTCTCCGGCGACGTCCGGGCGGCCCGGGCGTCGTGTTCTTGGCGAATGCGGCGGCAAGGCCGGGCCGGATCATGCCGGCCATCGCTCTTGGACTGTCACGGCGGCCGCCTTGCGCGAGCCGCGCCGCCGTGTGGGAATCAGGGTAGCGCCAGACGCCTTACAGCGCCTTCTCGCGGATGGCGGGCCAGGCGCGCTGCAGGTAGTACAGCATCGACCAGACCGTCAGCACCGCCGCGACGATGATCAGCACGTCGCCCAGCAGCTTGGTGCTGACGCCGTAGACGGGCTGGTTGTACAGCAGGCAGGGAATCGCCACCATCTGGGCCGCCGTCTTGAACTTGCCCAGGCGGTGCACCGCCACGCTGGCGCTGGCGCCGATCTTGGCCATCCATTCGCGCAACGCCGAAATGGTGATTTCACGGCCGATGATGATCAGCGAGATGAACGCGTCGACGCGGCTCAAGTCCAGCAGGACGATCAACGCGGCGCACACCATCAGCTTGTCGGCGACGGGATCCAGGAAGGCGCCGAAGGCCGAAGTCTGGTTCCAGCGGCGGGCCAGCCATCCGTCGAACCAGTCGGTCAGCGCCGCAATGATGAACGCCCACGCGGCAAACGTGTCGCGCGTGGGGACCGACATCCAGCTTTCGGGCAGGTAGAACAGCCCGACCACCAGCGGAATCATGGCGATGCGCAGCCATGTCAGGATAATGGGAACGTTAATTGGCATAGTGTCCGTATGCTACATCAGCCGGGTGACGCTGGCTGTATCGGCACGCCACGGCGGCCGCCCGCTGGCCGTGCCGGGGGCAGGCGTAGCGGTTATCCACGCAAGGCCTCGTAGATACGTTCGGCCAGATCCTGGGAAATGCCGTCCACCGACGCCAGGTCTTCGATGCTGGCGGAAGCCACCCCCGAAAACCCACCGAACCGGGCCAGCAACCGCTGGCGCCGCCGGGCGCCCACGCCTTCGATCTCTTCCAGCCGCGACACGTTGCGCGTCTTGGCGCGCCGGGCGCGCATGCCGGTAATGGCGAAACGGTGCGCCTCGTCGCGCACCTGGGCGATCAACATCAGCGCGGCGGATTCGCCCCCCAGAGCGACCGGAGGCCGTTCGTCGGCGAACACCAGCGTTTCCAGGCCGACCTTGCGCCCTTCTCCCTTGGCCACGCCCACCAGCGTCTGGATATCCAGGCCCAATTCCACGAAAACCTTGCGGGCCACTTCCACCTGGCCCTTGCCGCCATCAATCAGCACCAGGCCGGGCATCTGCGCATCGCCGTCGGCCACTTTGGCGAAGCGGCGCGTCAGCACCTGGCGCATCGCGGCGTAGTCGTCGCCCGGCGTGATGCCGGCGATGTTGTAACGGCGATACAGCGACGGCTGCATGTCGTGGTGCTCGAACACCACACAGGACGCCTGGGTCGCCTCGCCAGCGGTGTGGCTGATGTCGAAACATTCAATGCGCAGCGCGTCCAGCGCGGCTTCGTCCGTGTCCAGGTCCAGCGCTTCGGCCAGCGCCAGGGTGCGACCCGCGCGGGCGCCGGATTCGGTCAAGGCCCGGGCCAGCGCCATTTCGGCGTTTTTCAGCGCCTGCTCCAGCCACGAACGGCGGGCGCCCTGTGGACGCGTCAGCATCCTGGACGGCCGCCCGCCCGCCTGCTCGACCAGCAGGCCGATCAGGTCCGGGTCGGGCAAGGCGTGGGAACCGACCAGCACGGGTGGCATGGCATTGTCGGTGTAGTGCTGGGCAACGAACGCCTCCAGCACCTGGGGCGCGGCTTCGCCTTCGGCATGCGACGGAAAGAACGGCTTGTCGCCCAGGTGGCGGCCGCCCCGCACCATCGCCAGGTTCACACAGACCTTGCCGCCGGCCACGGCCACCGCGATGATGTCGGTGTCTTCACCGCTGGTGTTCTCCATGGTCTGCTGGTGCAAGACGCGCGCCAGCGATCCCATCTGGTCGCGCAGCGCCGCGGCTTCCTCGAAGCGCAACTCGCCCGCCGCCTGCTGCATGCGGGCCTCGATCTCGCCCATCACATCCTTGGCTTCGCCGTTCAGGAAGCGCACCGCGCGCTGTACGTCGCGTTCATACTCCGCCGCTTCGATCGCGCCCACGCAAGGCGCCGAACAGCGCCCGATCTGATGCAGCAGGCAGGGCCGCGAGCGGTTGGCGAAGACCGTGTCCTCACAGGTGCGCAAGCGGAAGACCTTTTGCAGGATCTGGATGGTCTCGCGCACGGCCCAGGCGTTGGGGAACGGCCCGAAGTACTGGCCCCGCTTGTTCGTCGCGCCGCGGTAGTAGGCGATGCGCGGCCATTCATGGCCCGTGATCAGCAGATAGGGGTAAGACTTGTCGTCGCGGAACAGGATGTTGTAGCGCGGCTTCAGGCTCTTGATGAGGTTGTTTTCCAGGATCAGCGCTTCGGCTTCCGAGCGCGTGACCGTCACCTCCAGCCGGGCCACCTTCGACACCATCTGGGCGATGCGGGGGCTGGCCAGGTTCTTCTGGAAATACGACGAGACGCGCTTCTTCAGGTCGCGCGCCTTGCCGACATACATGACTTCACCCGCCGCATCCAGGTGCCGATAGACACCCGGCAGGTGCGGCAGGTCAGCCAGGAACGATTTGAGATTGAAGTCGTCGGGCATTCTGATAGCGGCGTTCTGCCTGCAAGGTATCCCAGTCGGGCGCATCGAAACGCGGCATCAGGCGGCGGATGCGTTCGACCGATTCGGGCGCGTGGTCGAACTTCAGGCGCGACAGCAGCTCGTCGGCCAGGTCCGGCCGATTGCACACCAGCACCATGTCGCAGCCGGCGCGCAAGGCGGCGTTGGCACGGTCCAGGATGTCGCCGGCCACCGATGCGCCTTCCATCGTCAGGTCGTCCGAAAACACCACGCCGTCATAGCCCAGGCGCTTGCGCAGGATGTCCTGCACCCAGCGCTTGGAGAAACCGGCCGGATGCTTGTCGACCTTGGGGTAGATCACGTGCGCCGGCATCACGGACGGCAGCACGGCATCGCCCAGCCAGGCGTACGGCGCGGCGTCGTCCTTGAGGATCTCGTCCAGCCCGCGCGGGTCCACGGGAATCTCGTGATGGGAATCCGCGCCCACGAAGCCATGGCCCGGGAAATGCTTGCCGCAGGCGGACATGCCGGCCAGGGCCAGCCCCTGGATCAAGGCGCGCGACAGCATGGCGACCACGCGCGGATCGGTGTGGAACGCGCGGTTGCCGATCACCTTGCTGACGCCGTAGTCCAGGTCCAGCACGGGCGTGAAGCTCATGTCCACGCCGCAGGCGCGCAGCTCGGCGGCCAGCACATAGCCGGCCTCGGTCGCCAGGCGCATGGCCTGAAGCGGATCGCGGTCCCACAACATGCCCAGGTCGCGCATGGCGGGCAAGGCGGTGAAACCATCCTCGCGGAAGCGCTGCACGCGGCCGCCTTCGTGGTCCACCAGGATCAGCAGCGGCTCCTTGCGGGCCTTGTGGATCTGGCGCGTCAGCTTGGTCAGCTGCTTGCGGCTTTCGAAATTGCGGGCAAAGAGGATCACGCCGCCCACCAACGGATGGCGCAGGCGGACCTTCTCTTCCTGGGTCAGCGTGTATCCCGCCACATCGACCATCACGGGGCCGGGGGGCAGGACCGCCTTGGATTTTTTCTTGGCCATGGGGCTGTCCTTGTGTCTAAGTCAGGCAATCCTACGCCGGGGCCCCCGTTTGTCGGGGCCGGGCTCAGGGCTTGCGTTCGACCACCACGTACGCGGCGGCCATGTCGGATTCGTCGGTGATGGAGACGTGCGCCGCGCCGAAGCGCTGGTTATACCAATCCAGCAGTTCGGGCGCGATCACCAGCACCGGGCGCCCGCCAGGGGCATTCAGGGTCTGCACGCGACGCCACGTCATGGGCATGCGCATGCCCAGGCCGATCGCTTTCGAGAACGCTTCCTTGGCCGCAAAGCGGGTGGCCAGGAAACGCACACCGCGCACCGGATCCCGGGCACGGCGCGCCTGGAACTTCTGCAATTCTTCCACGCCCAGGATCTTTTCCGCAAAGCGATCGCCGTGGCGCTCCAGTGCGCGCTCGATGCGGTCGATGCGCAAAAGGTCCATGCCGATGCCGGCGATGGCACCAGCGGGCGCAGGCGTTTTGGGCGCGTCAGACATGGGCTTGCAAAGGCCTCGTCACCGGCCGCGCAGCGCTTGCAGGCGGGCCTGCACCATCAGCGCCTTCATGTCGCGCACCGCTTTCTCCCAACCGTCGAACACCGCTTGCGCCACGATGGCATGGCCGATATTCAGTTCGGAAATACCGTCGATGGCAGCGACCGGCGACACGTTGCCGACGTGCAGGCCGTGCCCCGCGTTCACGCGCAGGCCATGGCGCAGGCCTTCGGTGACGGCCAGACGGATGCGTTGCAGTTCCGCCTGGGCGGCGTCGCCCTCGGCTTCGGCATAGGCGCCCGTGTGCAATTCGATCACCGGCGCGCCGGCCTTGGCCGCCGCGGCGATCTGCACCGGGTCCGGATCGATGAACAGCGACACGCGGATGCCAGCTTCGGCCAGCAACCCCACGGCGTCCGACACCGGCCCCATCGCGCCCGCCACTTCCAGCCCGCCCTCGGTAGTGAGTTCGGTGCGCTTTTCAGGCACCAGGCACACATCGCTGGGCTTGACCGCGCAGGCGATCTCGAGCATTTCGGCGGTGATCGCGCATTCCAGATTCATGCGCGTACGCAAGAGCGGGCGGATGGCATAGACATCCGCGTCCTGAATGTGGCGCCGGTCTTCGCGCAGATGCAGCGTGATCAGGTCGGCCCCGGCGTCTTCCGCGCGCAGCGCGGCGGCCACCGGATCCGGGTACGCCGTATGGCGCTGTTGCCGCAATGTGGCAACGTGATCGATATTTACACCAAGTTCTATCATTGAGCAGTCGTCGTCACTTTGGTCGGTTCTTTCGTGGTTTCTTCCCAGCCGCCGCCCAACGCCTTGTAGAGCTCCACGCGGTTGATCAGCGCGGCCAAACCGGTTTGCACCAGCGACAGCTGGGCATTGAAGAAGTCCACCTGCGCGGTCTGCACCTGCAGATAGCTGTCGATACCATTGGTATAGCGCAGATTCGACAGTTCCAGCGTACGGGCGGACGAATCCTGCAACGCACGCTGGGCGTCAAGCTGCGCGCCGTACGTGGCTTCGCCCGCCAGCGCGTCCGACACTTCGCGGAACGCCTGCTGGATGGACTGCTCATATTGCGCCACGGCGATGTTGTCGCGCGCCTTCGCCAGGTTCAGCCCTTCGCGGATGCTGCCGCCCGCGAACAGCGGCGTCGTGATCGATGGCGAGAAACTCCAATAGCCCTGGCCGCCCTTGAACAGGTCGCCCAGCGACGGGCTGGCCACGCCCAACAGGCCGGTCAGCGAAATGGTCGGGAAGAACGCCGCGCGCGCCGCGCCGATGTTGGCGTTGGCCGCCTTCAGCTGGTTCTCGGCCGCGACGATGTCGGGACGGCGCTCCAGCAGGTCGGACGGCAGGCCCGAGGGCACCGTAGCCAGCAACTGGTCGCGGCCGAAAGTCGCCGGCGCCGGCAAGTCTTCCGGCAACGGGGCGCCCACCAGCAACACCAGCGCGTTCAGCGCCTGCGCGCGAGCGCGGGCCAGCTGCGCCAGATCGGACGATGCCGTATCCAGCAAGGTCTTGGACTGGTTCAAGTCCAGTTCGGACGCCACGCCGCCATCGAAACGGCGCTTGACCAGGTTGTAGGATTCCTGGCGCGAGGCCAGCGTGCGCTGCGTCAGTTCCAGCTGGACTTCGGCGGCGCGCAGGTTGAAGTACGACTGCGCCACCGAACCGACCAGCGTGATCTGCACGCTTTTCTGCGCCTGCTCGGTCGACAGATATTGCTGGTACGCCGCCTCGGACAGGTTGCGCAAACGGCCGAACAAATCGATCTCGAAGGTCGTCAAGCCGATGCCGGCCTGGTAGGTGCTGCTGATCGAGCTGTCGCCCACGCGCATATTAGCGGGCAGGTGCTGGCGCTGGCCCTGGATGCCGGCGCCGATGCTGGGCCATTGCGCGCCGCGCTGCACGCCGTACTGGGCGCGCGCTTCTTCCACGCGCTGCACGGCCACGCGCAGATCGCGGTTGTTGACGAGCGACAGCGAAATCAGGCTTTGCAGGCGCGGATCGCGGAAGAACTCGCGCCAGCCCAGATCGGCCGCGGGCGTGCCGTCTTGCGGCATCACCGCCGTAGAAGGCTGCGAGCCCAGCGACGTAGGATTAGCGTATCCGCCGTACTGGACCTTGGGCTGATCGGGCCAGGCGCCCGTCACCGGGGCGTCCGGACGCTTGTAATCAGGGGCCAGCGAGCAGCCGGCCAGCGCCACCGCCACGAAGGCGGACAAGGCGGTCTGTTTGAACATCAGGGCTTTCATACCTTGCCCTCCGGGCCACCGTTGGGTTGTGCGGGAGTATGGGTCGCGCCGGGCGCCTCGGGCGTCGTGCCGCCGGCAGCCTTCTTGGCCGCCTGCTCTTCTTCCCAAAGGCGCAGTTCGGCGCCCAGCAGGCGCGGACGGGTCTTGAACAAGCCCAGCACCACCACGAAGAACGTCGGCACGAAGATCACGGCAAACGGGGTGGCGGCCAACATGCCGCCCAGCACGCCCAGACCCACGGCGCGCTGGCTGGCTGCGCCGGCGCCCGTGGCCATGGCCAACGGCACCACGCCCAGGATGAACGCCAGCGACGTCATCAGGATCGGCCGGAACCGCAGCCGCGCGGCTTCCACCGCGGACTCGTAAAGGCCCATGCCCCGCGCATATTGGTCCTTGGCGAATTCCACGATCAGGATGGCGTTTTTCGCCGCCAGCCCAATCACGGTCACCATCCCCACCTGGAAGTACACGTCGTTCGACATGCCCAGCGCGCTAATCAACGCCACGGCGCCCAGCATGCCCAGCGGCACCACCAGCATCACAGAGATCGGAATGGCCCAGCTTTCATACAGCGCGGCCAGCACCAGGAACACCACCAGCAACGACAGACCCATCAAAATGGGAGCCTGGTTACCGGCCTGCCGTTCCTGATAGGACAGGCCATTCCATTCGTAGCCGAAGCCTTGGGGCAGTTGCCCGACCAAGCGTTCCATTTCGGCCATTGCCTCGCCCGTCGTGTAGCCTGGCGCGGCATCTCCGCTGATACGCATGGATTCGTAGCTGTTGTAGCGCACCACCTGCACGGGGCCCTGCTTCCATTCGGCCTTGACGAAGGTCGACAACGGCACCATTCCGCCCTGGCTGTTGCGCGCGTTGAGCTGCAGGACATCATTGAGCTGCATGCGATATGGCGCGTCGGCCTGTACCCAGATGTTCTGCATCCGTCCCATGTTGGGGAACTTGCTCAGATAGGCGGAACCGACCGCTGTGGAAATCAGCGAGGCAGCCTCGTTGAAATCCACGCCCAACGTCGCCGCCTTGTCGCGGTCGATCGTCAGGCTGAGCTGAGCGCCCGGCGCCAGGCCGGTGATCCGCACCTGCGACAGCACGGGACTCTTCATGACCAGGCCCATCAACTGGCCAGTTGCGGCCGCCAGGCCAGCGGAACCCGCTGCACCACGATCCTGCAAGCGGAAGTCGAAGCCCGTGGCGTTACCCAGGGACGAAATGGCGGGAGGCACCAGTGTGAACACCTGCGCGTCATGGATGCCCATCAACTGCTTCTCGAAAGCCTGGAAGGCGATCGCGCCAGCGGAATCCTTGTGATCCTTGCGTTCGCTGAAATCCTTCAGCGTGACGAAGGCGATAGCCGCATTCAAACCGTTGCCGTTGAAGCTATAGCCCTGCACCGCGATCACGTTCTCGACGGCCGGCACGTCCGAGAAGTATTTCTCGACCTGCTCGATGACCTCCACCGTCCGGTTGGCGGTCGCGCCCGTGGGCAGTTCAATGTTGCTGACCACATAGCCCTGGTCTTCCTCGGGCAGGAACGACGAAGGCAGACGCAGATACAGCCAGCCCAGCAGCAACACCAGCACCAGAAAGGCCAGCATCATGCGACCGCCCTTGTGCAGCATTCGAGATACCCAGTTCTGGTAGCCGTGGGTGGTGGCGTCGAACTTGCGGTTAAACCAGCCAAAGAAACCCTTCTTGTCCTCGTGGTGTCCTTTGGCGACCGGCTTGAGGATGGTGGCGCACAGCGCCGGGGTAAAGGTCAGTGCCAGCAGCGCGGAGAAGAAGATGGACACCGCCATCGCGATCGAGAACTGGCGATAGATCACCCCCACCGAGCCGCTCATGAAGGCCAGCGGCAGAAACACGGTCACCAGCACCAGTGTGATGCCGATGATGGCGCCGCTGATCTGCGGCATGGCCTTTTTCGTGGCCTCCTTGGGCGGCAGGCCTTCCGTTGACATGATCCGCTCGACGTTCTCCACCACCACGATGGCGTCGTCCACCAGAATCCCGATGGCCAGCACCATGGCGAACATCGTCAGCACATTGATGGAAAAACCGAGCGCCAGCATCACCGCGAACGCCCCCAGCATGGCCACCGGCACCACCAGCGCCGGAATCAGGGTATAGCGTACGTTCTGCAGGAACAGGTACATCACCAGGAACACCAGCACCATGGCTTCGACCAGGGTGTGCAGCACCTGCTCGATGGACACCTTCACGTAAGGCGCGGTGTCGTACGGGATGGAATAGGTGATGTTGCCGGGGAAGTACTTTGACAATTCCTCCATCTGCTGACGCACGCCCTGCGCGGTGGCCAGCGCGTTCGCGTTCGGCGACAACACGATGGCGAATGCCGCCGTCGGCTTGCCGTTCAGGCGTGCACCGAACTGGTAATTGTCGGCACCGACCTCGATGCGAGCGACATCGCGCAGGAATACGGAAGACCCGTCGGTATTGGCACGCAGGACGATCTTGCCGAAGCCCTCCACCGTGCTCAGTTGGCCGTTGGCCGTGACCGTCGCGGTGATGCGCTGAGACTCAGGATTGGGCGGAGCGCCAACGCTACCCCCCGAGATCACCACGTTCTGGCCGGCAATCGCCTGGTTGACCTGCGACATGCTCAGGTTAAAGCCCACCAGCTTGGCAGGATCCACCCAGATGCGCATGGCGCGCGGCGCGGCGAACAGCTGGAACTGGCCCACGCCCGGCACGCGCGACACGGGATTCTTGATGTTGCGGGTGATGTAGTCGGCCAGTGCGGTCTGATCCAGCGACCCGTCGGTGGACGATACGGCCGCCACCATCAGGAAGCCGGTACTGGTCTGCTCGTATTGCAGGCCCTGCTGTTGCACGGCGGTGGGCAACTGCGCCACCACGTTGGACACGCGGTTCTGCACGTCCACCTGCGCAAGGTCGGGATTGGTCCCGGGCGCGAAGGTCGCGGTGATGGTCGAGGTGCCGTAGGAATCGCTGACCGACTCGTAGTAGATCAGACCCTTGGCGCCGTTGAGCTGGTCTTCGATGATGCTGGTGACCTGCTCGGCCACTTCGTTGGCCGACGCCCCCGGGTAGGTAGCCGTGATCGTGATCGCGGGCGGCGCCACGTCCGGGTACTGCGAGATCGGCATGTTCGGGATCGCCAACACCCCGGCCAGCAGGATGAACAGGGCGACTACCCAAGCGAAAATTGGTCTATCAATGAAGAATTGCGGCATGTGGGCTGACTCTGAAAGCGATGCTCACCAAAGAGGCACGCGGCGTTTTGAGCCGCGTGCCGCTTAAGATTTCTGGCCTGCGGCCTTGTCCTGTTGCGCAGGTTGGGGGGTGCCTGGCTGCGGGGCGGATTGCGCCGGCTTGGCCCCCGGTTGCGCAGGAGCCTGACCACCCGGCGTGGGCGTGCCATTCTTTTTCCACTCGCTGGCCTGCACGGGCGCGCCAGGACGAACCTTCTGGAATCCCTCCACCACGACCACGTCGCCCGCCTTCAGGCCACTGGTGACAAGCCAATTGCTCTTGATGGCGCCACCGGTCGTGACGGGGATCTGTTCGATCTTGTTGTCCTTGACCAGCATCAGGCTCTGCAAGCCGTCCGCCGTGCGCTGCAGCGCCTGCTGCGGCACCATCAGGGCCTTATCGTCCACGCCCTGCTCCAGCCGCACGCGCACGTACATGCCGGGCAGAAGGATGCCGTCCGGGTTGGGCACTTCAGCCCGCAGGTTCACCTGCCCTGTGGACGGATCCACGGTGATGCCGGTAAACAACAACTTGCCCGGTTGGCCGTATTCGGAGCCATCTTCCAGGACGATGGTCGCGCGGGCCGTGTCCTTGCCCACCTGCTGCAGTTGGCCGCTGGCGAATGCGCGGCGCAGGGACGCCAGCTCCGCGGTGGACTGGGTGAAGTCCACGTAGATCGGGTCCAGTTGCTGCACCGTGGCCATCTGCGTGGCGGAGGTGGCTTCGACCAGCGCGCCTTCGGTCACCAGCGGCTTGCCGATGCGGCCCGTGATGGGCGAGATGACGTCGGTGTAGCCCAGGTTGATGGCCGCATTGTCCTGCGTGGCCTTGGCGGCCGCCACGGCGGCGTCCGCCTGGCGGAACGAGGCCACCGCGTTGTCGTATTCCTGCTTGCTGACGGCGTTGGCCTTGACCAGCGGCGCGTAGCGGTCAGCCAGCAGCTTGGCGCTGAACAGATTCGCCTGCGCTTGCTTCAACTGCGCCGTCGCCTGATCGTAGGCGGCCTTGTAGGGCGCCGGATCGATCTTGAACAGCAGCTGGTTTTCCTTGACGTCGCCGCCCTGCTCGAAGGTGATCTTCTGGACGATGCCGGTCACGCGAGAACGGATCTGCGCGTCGCGCACCGCATCCACGCGGCCGGGCAATTCAGAGACGATGGGCGCACGCTCTGGTTGCACGGTAATGACGCTGACCTGAGGCATGCCGGGGTTCATCTGTGGCTTTTCGCCGCATCCCGCCAATATCAGCGCGAGGACGCCACCGGAAAAAGCCAGACCTGAAACACGTTTAGGCGAAAACCGCATTGAAACCCCCGCGTAGCGTAGTTAACCGCTTCAATTAACCGTGTCCAGCCGGCGCAACGCCTGCCAACCGCGGCAATGTGGCGCGGTCAGAATAAAGCATGCGGCAAGCTTGACACGTGAATAGCCCGATAATGTAACTCAGTTATTGGGGAAATTACGGACTTTCGGCCCTTGACTCGATACACAAAAGAGACAAATCGGTAACAGGCTCAGCCGTTCGAAATGCTGCGGAGATTGCCCAGGAACACATAGCCCACGCCGTGCACGGTATGCAGCGGCAAGCGCGTACCGGTCTGCAGAACCTTGTGGCGCAGCCGGCAAATAGCCACATTCAGGGTGCGCATGCTGGTGCGGCTGCGTAATGCCATCAATTCTTCGCGCAGCAGCTCGCGGCTGGGATTTCCAAGCAGGCAGAGGAAGCAGGCGCGCTCCATGCTGGTCAGGTCGATGCGGGCGCCGCCGGGCGCCATCAGCGTCCACCCCTGATAAAGCAGGCTCCACCAGCCGTCGATGCGGTCGGGGACAGGGGCAATGGACTGACGGGCATTCATGGCGTATCTCCACCAGGACCGCCGCGCCTGGCAGGGCCGCAGCGGAATCCGGGAACAAGGTTGCAGGTTGTCCCGAAAGCCTACCGGGGTCTCCGGCATCTGGCGGCGAATTGCGGCAACTATCAGACCGGTCTTATTCCTGCCCCTAGCTGCGCTTGCCGTTGCGGTGGATATCGTGTGTCACGAAGCAGCTGTCCTCGGTAGGCCGGGCCAGAATGCCTGGCTTGGCCAGCGTCTGGCGAATATCGGACAAGCCGGATTCCCAGTGTTCCCGCATGGCTTCGGTGCCGAACTCGTAGTCTTTAGAGAAGCGCTCAAGGTGCTTGGACTCGTAGATCAGGTTGATGATGTTGGTGGCCGGCGTATGAGACAACTTGCGGATTTCTGCCAGCTCCGGCGCGCCGCGCTCGTTTTCGGGAAGGCGCTCCAGCAGGCGTTGCAGGCCATGGCGCAGCTTCAGCACGCGCCGCAGCTGATCCGTGATCAGGCGGGTCCGGCTGGAATACTGAATGTCTTTCTGGCGTTCGGCCACTTCTTCCAGCGTGGTCGGCAAACCGCCGCGCGCCGGCCATAAGTCCACCTGGAACGCCAGCGTGTCGCGCATGTTGTCGGTGGTCAGCACCTGGGCCAACGGCGTGTTCGACACCACGCCGCCGTCCCAATAGTGTTCGCCATCGATCTCCACAGACGGAAAACCCGGCGGCAAGGCGCCCGACGCCATGATGTGCTCCGGGCCCAGCGTGTCTTTCAGGCTGTCGAAATAGGCGAAATTGCCCGTGCGCACGTTCACGACACCAAAGCTGGCCCGCACCGCTCCGCTATTGAGCAAGTCGAAATCCACGAACTGGCGCAAGGTGGCGGCCAGCGGCGTGGTGTCGTAGAAGCTGGTGGAAGCGGCGCCGCGACCGTGCGCCCAGTACGGCGGCGGAAAGCGCGGCTTGAAGAAGCCCGGTTGCCCGGAGAATAGCGCCTGGAACGCCGACAACTGGCCGTTCATGGCCGGTGAACCGAATCCGAAGGGGATGCCTTCGAACATGCCCGCCAAGGTGTCGCCCCAAGGCACCGAGGCAAACCCCGCCGGGCGGCAGATGCTTTCCCAGAACCCCCGCAGCCGGTCAACGCGCTCATCTTCGCGGGAACCCGCGATGATGGCCGCGTTGATCGAGCCGATGGAGATGCCGGATATCCAGTTGGGCCGGATGCCCGCTTCGTGCAAGCCCTGGTACACCCCTGCCTGGTAGGACCCCAAGGCGCCCCCGCCTTGCAGGACGAGGGCGACGGTTTCATAGGGAGGCGTGTCGCCGGTGTCGTTGGACTTGGACTTGCGGCGAGTGGTCATTCAACTACCTCAGGCTAGCGTTTGCTTTTATCCGGCACTTGCGGGGCGGCGACGCCGGCCCGGAACGGATACTTGGCGAAGATCTCGGCAACGGCCTTGTCCACGCTTTGCGGCGAGCCGGCGGTTTCGGGATTCTGGACTTCGCCCACGGCGACCCCCTCCCATACCAGCTGCTTGCGGCGCGTGTCGACCAGGTCGATGTTGAGCGTGCCTTCAGTGTACTGGTAGACGTCGTCGCCCCAGCCGTAACCGGGCCAGCCGCCGTAGAAGCCCGAACGGTAACCGTAGTATGGCCCCATGGGCGGCGGCGCGGGCGTGACCTGTGTCTTTTGCTGGAGCTTGGCGCTGAAGTTGACGAGCAGGTCAGGATTGGTCGCGCTATAGGCGTAGCCGCGCATTTCCATCTGGCCGCGCGTCGCATCCTTGAGCCGTTCCGTCAGCAGGCTGCTGTAGCCCGCCTTGTCCGTGCCCAGCGGATTCATATAGCCGAACGTCCGGTATTGCGCGAAGTCGGCCTGGTGGTCGTAATCGCCTTTTACCGTCGGGCCCGATGCGCAAGCCGCAAGCAATGCCGTCATGGAACCCGCCGTCACCCATTTCAACGCTTTAAACGCTTTCATGTCGTTCTCTCCGAGAGCCCAGGGCCTGAACATAGTGCCGCGAACCCCATAAAGTTTCAACAGAATCTCATTCGCATCCCACGATTCCCGCCCGCCGAAGCACCGGGTCCGCTGGCGTCTGTCCATTACACTCCGGGATGACTCCTGACCCGATACAGACTTGACCATGTTGGAACTAGACGGCTCGATCTGGTTTCGTTCCGGCGCCCAGACATGGGGCGGAAAGAACCGCATAGACCTGCTGGCGCAGATTGACGCCACCGGCTCGATCACGGCTGCCGCCCGCGCCGTGGGCATGAGCTACAAAGGGGCCTGGGACGCCATCGACGCCATGAACAACCTGGCGGGCGAACCCCTCGTCGTGCGGGCGGCCGGCGGCAAGGGCGGCGGCGGCACGCAATTGACCGATCGCGCCCGGCGCCTGATCGCGACATTCCGGGCGCTGGAATCCGAACATCGGAAGTTCATGGACAATCTGACGCGCGCCGGCCTGGACGCCAGCGGCGACCTCGACCTGATGAGGCGTTTCATGCTGAAAACCAGTGCACGCAATAAATTCCTGGGCACCGTCATCGACGTGCGCACCGGCGCCGTCAATGACGAGATCCTGCTGCGCATCGCCGGCGGCCACACCATCACGGCCACCATCACCCGCGAAAGCACGGCTGAACTGGGCCTGGCGCCTGGCAAAGAGGCGATTGCGCTGGTGAAGGCCTCCACCGTCATCGTCGGCGCGCCCGGCCCGGGCCTGCGGTTGTCGGCTCGCAACCAGTTACAGGGCAAGATCAGCGATGTCCGCCCGGGCGCGGTCAACAGCGAAATCCTGATCGGCATGGATGGCGGCACGACGCTCGTGGCCATCGTCACCAATGACAGCGCCACCGACCTGGGTTTGGCCGTCGGCGCGCCGGCCGTGGCCATCTTCAAGGCGTCCAGCGTGATCCTGGGCGTCCTGGACTGAGCCGCGCTCAGACGCCCACGTCCTCGTCGCGGCGGCGCACCTTGCCGTCGCGCACTTCAAAGACCTCGTCGGCCAAGGCATCGACATCCGCCGGGTCATGCGTGATCAGCAGCATCGGCACGTCCAGCTGCCGCTGCAAGGTGTTCAGCTCCTGGCGCATCTTGCCGCGCAACTGGGAATCCAGCGCGGAAAACGGTTCGTCCAGCAGCAGGATGTCGGGTTGCAGCGTCAAGGCGCGCGCCAGGGCCACGCGCTGCTTCTGCCCCCCCGAGATCTCGTTCGGATAGCTGCCCACGATGGCGCCCAGCTCGAACGCGTCGACCCAGCGCTGCGCGTCGCGCCCGACCTCGCGCTTGGGCGGATTGAACCAACCGCGCCGCAAGCCGAATGCGATGTTCTGCGCCACCGTCAGATGGGGGAACAGCGCGTAGTCCTGGAACAGGTATGCCACCCGGCGGGATTGCGACGGCAGGCAGACGCCCGCCTGCGCGTCGAACAACACCCGGCCGTTGATCTCGATGCGCCCGGCGTCCGGCCGCAGCAGGCCCGCCACCGCGCGCAGCGTCAGGCTCTTTCCCGCGCCAGATGGCCCGAACAAGGCGATGCGCTTGGACGACGACGCGAACGCGACGTCCAGCTCGAAATGCCGGTCGCCCGACACCATGCGCTTGTTGACCTGGATGCTGACGCTCATCGCCCGCCTCCGTTGCGCTGGCCGGCGCCGATGGGCACCAGCTTGCCCGCCACCAGCAGGACCACGACGCAGGTCACCGACGTCACCAGCACCAGCAGATTGGCGGTGCGGTCGTCCCCGGCCTGCACGGCTTCATAGATGGCGACCGACAAGGTCTGGGTCCGGCCCGGCAGGTTGCCGGCGATCATCAAGGTCGCGCCGAATTCGCCCAGGGCCCGCGCAAACGCCAGCAGCACGCCCGCCGCGATGCCGCGGGCGGCCAGCGGCAAGGTCACGCGGAAGAACACGCCGGCCTCGCCGACACCCAGCACGCGCGCGGCGTTCTCGAGTTGGCTGTCCACGTTTTCGAAGGCCGCCCGCGCCGACTTGAACACCAGCGGAAACGCCACGATGGACGCCGCGATCACGGCGCCCTGCCAGGTGAAGACCAGTTCGATGCCCCACCCCGCCAGCGTTTCGCCGATGACGCCGCGCCGCCCAAGCAGGACCAGCAGGTAGTAGCCCAGCACGGTCGGGGGCAGCACCAGCGGCAAGGTCAGGATGGCGTCCAGCAGGTCGCGGCCCGGCCAGCGCCAGCGCGACAAGGCGAACGCCGCGGCGGTGCCGGCCAAGGTGGCCAGCAGCGTTGCCCAGCCCGCCACTTTCAGTGATAGCAGCAGGGGCACCCAAACCGGATCAGTCATCAAAACCTGCAATTCAACAAGACTCAGGGCTTCTGGAAGCCGTAGCGCGACAGGATAGCCTGACCGGCGGGCGACAGCACATAGGCCACGAAGCCGGCGGCTTCCTTGGCGGCGGCCTCGCGCGCCGTCACGGCGATGGGATAGGTCACCGGCGTCTGCGACGGCACGCGCACGGCGACCTTGACCTTGTCCGGCATGATGGCGGCGTCGGTCGCGAACACGAAGCCGGCGTCCACCTCCCCGCGCGACACGTAGTCCAGGCTTTGACGCACATTCTGGGCCAGCACGCTCTTGGCCTGCACTGCCGTCCACAGACCGGCGGCTTCCAGCGCGCCCTGCGTGTAGCGGCCCACCGGCACGGACGCCGGGTTGCCGTAGGCGATGCGCTTGACGTCGTCGCGCGTCAGGTCCTTGAGCGCCGTGATGTTGGCCTTGCTGTCCGTCGGGACGATCAGCACGATCTGGTTGGCCGCGAAGTCCACACGGGAAGCGGGCTTGACGGCCTTTTCTTCAACGGCCCGGTCCATTGCCTTCTGGTCCGCCGAAGCGAACACGTCGGCGGGCGCGCCCTTCACGATCTGCTGCAGCAGCACATCGGACGCGCCGAAATTCAGGACGACCTTGGTGCCGGGGTTTTCCTTCTCGTAGCCCTGGGCCACTTCCTTGAACGCGTTGGTCAGGCTGGCGGCGGCGGACACAACCAGGTCGCCCGCGTGGGCGCTGGCGCCCCACATGGCGGACAGCGCCACGGACAGCGCCAAAATCGGGCGTTTGCAGGTCATGATCTTCTCCTCGGGGAATCGCGATGCGGTAACGAAATATACGTAGGTATATAACGCTAGTCAATTTGCCGCCAACGCCCAAATTGAGCCAGGTCAAACGAGGAAAAAGGCGGGATCAGCCGCGGGCGACCGTGGTGACGCGCACCGATTCGGGCGCCAGCGCGTCTTGCAGGCTGGCCAGCGCCAGTTCGGGCTGCGCGGCGCCGCACATGAAGATGTCCAGGGCCGCGAACCGGTGTTCGGGCCAGGAATGGATACTGATGTGGGATTCGCTCAACAGCACCACGCCCGTCACGCCAGCGCCTTCGCCGAAATGATGGAAATGGGCGCTCAGGACCTGGGCCCCCGCCGCTTGGGCGGCAGCGACCATCTGCGATTCCAGTGCGGCCGGGTCCGTCAGGCGCTCGGCCGCGACGCCGCGGAAATCCGCCAGCACGTGGCGGCCCGGAGTGGCATGCGCCGTCACTTGTGCGAGCCGCCCGAGGACCAGCCCGAACTGCCGGACGAACTGCTGCCCCAACTGCTGCTACTGCTGCTGCCGCTTCCGCCGGCCATGCGCACGCCGGGCGAGCTGGCGCCGGTGGCGGCCATCACCACGACCAGGGCATAGATGGCATACAGGAACTTGCCCATCGTCCTATTCGTCCTTTCCGGAAAGCTTGTCCGCCAGCTTGGCGGGGAACCACAGGAACGCCAGGCCGATCAAGATCGGCACAAAGCGGCCATTGAAGATGTTCCCCATGTTCAAGAAGAGCATCCCGATCGTCGCGAACCACGCCCATTTGCCGTACCCGCCCCGCTTGCCGCCGAGGGGCAGGGACTTCTGCTTGGCCAGTTCGGCGTCACCGAACCACTCCGCCAGTTGCGCAGGGGCCACGGGCGCGGCGGCCGACCAGCCGAGTTCGGCGTCGCCCAGTTCGCGCGTAAGCTTCAGCGTGCCGGCCTTGTAGTCGGTGATCTTCGTGGTGTCGCCCGCCTTGACGCGCCAGTTGAACGCGCCCAGCGGCACGTCGACGCGCGAGGTGTAGTCGTACAGTTTCTGGTACAGCTTGGAGCGCCAACGCACACTGGTCGCGTTGTTGTAGCTGGGCCAGGTGTCGCATACCTGCACGCGCTCCCAGCCTTCGTCCGTCTCGACCAGCCAGATGAAGCCCTTGATCGGGTTGAACAGCAGGTACTCGATCCAGTCGGACGGTTCTTCGGGGTCGGGATCGGCGCATTTCATCAGGCCGATCAACGTGAAGCTGGCGCCGTCGATCTTGGCCACCGCGCCAAGCGACAGCGTGGTCTTGATGGCCTTGACCTTGCGGGCCTTCTCGATGACTTCGGCCGTGGGGCCCGAGCAATCCACCGTGGCGGCGCACGACGGGCAGACCACCTGGGTCGCCATGGCGGCCACGAAACTGATGGGGCCACCGCAATTCGGGCAATCCAGCGCCTTGATCTGGCCGCGGAACCGGCCGGCCGTTTCCTCGACCTGCTCGTTAGTGCGTAACGAGCCCGCCTGCATGGCGGACAGGTCGAAAGCGTGGCCAATATAGAGCTCCGGCTCGGGGCCGTCGGAGAAATCCAGCGTCAGGAAAGCGTCCAGGCTGCGGAAGTCCGCCACCTTGGCCTCCCAGCCGTCGCCCGGCACGAACGGCAGTTCGCCCTGCGCCCCGCCCGCCTTGCAGGTTCGCACGTCGGCGGCGATGAAGCGCTGGCCGTCCAGCTTCAGTTCGTCGCCGGGCGCAATGTCGGCAAACGCCGGCATGCCCTGCGTGGACTTGACCTTGCGCCGGCGCGTCAGGGCGTACTGGCCCGAGGCGTCCGATAGCCAGCCGTCGGTCCCGTCTTCGAACCAGACATACCATTCGTTCCAGTAGCCTTCGTCAAAGCGCAGCTGGATGCGGCCGATCACGTCGAAGCGCTTGTTGTCGGACTTGCCGGTCGCGCCCAGGCACAGGGGCGAATAGTCTTCCAGCACATCGGCCATTTCGCCGATGCGCCTGACCGAATCCGCATCCTTCAACAAGGTGCTGCGGCAAGCGCCGCACACCGCCATGACCGAAGCCGTGGACGTGAACTTGACCGGAGCGCCGCACTGCGGACACAGAACCTGCTGCATAGGGCCTTAGCTGGTGAGTTTCTTCAGCACTTCCGCCTTGGCCGTGTCGTAGTCGGCAGCGGTGATCAAGCCCTTGTCCAGCAAGTCTTTCAGCTGCTGCAAGCGCGCGACAGGGTCGACGGCCGCGGCGGCCGGCGCCGCCTGCTGGGCAGGCTGAGATCGGAAGAG
>NZ_JABBJN010000120.1 GCF_012928505.1 Achromobacter sp. Bel
AGGGAGTGTCAGTATTTTTGTGTTTGAGGCAGTAAAAGCCTGATCGTTGTTTCGATCAGGCCTATTGATGCTATCTCAGCGATACGGGTCAGTGAAGCGCTCTGCATAAATCACGGCGAACTGGTTCATGGCGGCCTTCCAGTCGTGCGTGGCGCTGCCCCAGGCTCCTGTGATGTTGCGCAGGACCAGCCACAGCAGCTTGGTGGCGGCCTCGTCGCTCGGGAAGTGGCCCCGCGTTTTCACCGCCCGGCGCAACTGCGCGTTGATGCTCTCGATGGCATTGGTGGTGTAAATCACCTTGCGGATCGCCGGCGGGAACGTAAAGAACGGGATCACGCGGTCCCAGGCCCGCCGCCATGCGTCTGCGATCGGCGCGTAGCGCTGTCCCCAAGGGCCTTGCTCGAACGCCGCTAACGCTGCCAGCGCCGCCTCGACGGTCGCCGCTGTGTAGATCGGCTTTAGGGCCGCAGCCACCGTCCGGCGCTCCTTCCAGCTGGCGTAGTCCAGGCTGGCGCGGATCAGGTGCACGATGCAGGTCTGCAGCGTCGTGGCCGGGAACACCGCGTTCAGCGACTGCTCCATGCCCTTTAGGCCATCGGTGACGGCGATCAGGATGTCCTGCGTACCTCGGGTCTTCAGTTCGTTGAACACCTTCATCCAGAACTTGGCGCCCTCGGTCTGCTCGATCCACAGGCCCAGGATGTCGCGCGTGCCGTCGGGCAGCACCGCCAGCGCCAGGTAGACGGCCTTGTTGCGCACGACGCCATCCTCGCGGATCTTGACCCGCAGCGCGTCGAAGAACACCACCGGATACATGGTCTCCAGGGGCCGGGTCTGCCAGGCAGTGACCTCGTCCATCACCGCGTCGGTCACCGAACTGATGAACTCCGGCGAGACTTCTGTCCCGTATTGCTCGGCCAGGAACCCCTGGATCTCGCGCACCGTCATGCCACGGGCGTACATCGCGATGATCTTGTCGTCGAACCCCGTAAAACGGCGCTCGTGCTTGGGGATCAGGATCGGGGCGAAGCTGCCGTCGCGGTCGCGCGGGATCTCCACCCGCAATGGCCCGTCATCGGTCAGGACCGTCTTGCGACTCTTGCCATTGCGCTGGTTGGTGACCTCCTCGGGGCGCTCGCCGCCCGTGGGATAGCCAAGATGGTGGCCCAACTCCGCTCCCAGGGCCCGTTCGATCAGCGCCTTCTTGAACGCCATCGACAGGTCCTGAACCGCTTCGGCGGTCATCGGACCTTTGACGAATTGATCAACCAACTCGGCGGGAATCGCCGGCAGTTCTCTCAGCGGTGTCTTTGTCTTGGTAGCCATACATGCTCCTTGAGCACATGTTAGGCCTCAAACACAAAATTTATGACACTCCC
>NZ_JABBJN010000121.1 GCF_012928505.1 Achromobacter sp. Bel
CGTCCACTTGCCATCAGCGTCGATGGAGAACGTACCGTGCTGGCCGGCCGCGTCGGTCTGCGGCTTGAAGACCGCTTCGCCCGCGTCCGGATCGGTGACGGTGAGTTGGCCGCCGACAGACAGCTTCACGTCTTCGGTGACCGTGCCCGCATCGCTGCCCGGGGTAGCCGGGTTGATGACGGCGCCGTCGTCGGTACCGTTGATCGTGACGGTGACATCCTTCGACACGACCCCGCCGTTGCCGTCATCGACGGTCACGGTGAACGTTTCGGTGATGGACTGGCCGGTCTTCAGCGCCTGGACGTCCTTGTTGGCGTTGTCCAGGTTGTAGGTCCAGTTGCCCGAAGCATCGACCGAGAAGGAGCCGTACGTACCCTTGCCACCGTTGTTGACGGTCCAGGCGTGCGTGTCGGTCGTATCGACGTCAGCGACATCCAGCTTGCCGGTGGCAACCAGGGTGCCGTCTTCGGTGACTGAGCCATCGGCCTTGCCGGTCAGGACCGGGATGTCGTTGGTACCGACGATCGTGACAACTACTTGACCCGTGGTGCCGTCAGCCGTCGTGACGGTGAAGGTCTCGGTCAGGGTCTTGCCAGCGCCCAGGCCTTGAACAGCCGGGTCGTTGTTGGTCAGGTTATACGTCCACTTGCCATCGGCGTCGATGGAGAACGTACCGTGCTGGCCGGCCGCATCGGTCTGCGGCTTGAAGACCGCTTCACCCGCGTCCGGATCGGTGACGGTGAGTTGGCCGCCGACAGACAGCTTCACGTCTTCGGTGACCGTGCCCGCATCGCTGCCCGGAGTCGTTGGGTTGATGATGGCGCCGTCGTCGGTACCGTTGATGGTGACGGTGACGTCCTTGGTGACCACGCCGCCGTTGCCGTCATCCACCGTAACGGTGAACGTTTCGGTGATCGACTGGCCGGACTTCAGGCCCTGGACGTCCTTGTTGGTGTTGTCGAGGTTGTAAGTCCAGTTGCCGCTGCCGTCCACGGAGAACGAACCGTACGTGCCCTTGCCGCCGTTGTTGACGGTCCAGGCGTGCGTGTCAGTCGTATCAACGTCAGCGACATCCAGCTTGCCGGTGGCAACCAGGGTGCCGTCTTCGGTAACAGCGCCATCGGCCTTGCCGGTCAGGACCGGGATGTCGTTGGTACCCACGATGGTCACGACCACTTGACCCGTCGTGCCGTCAGCGGTGGTGACCGTAAACGTTTCGGTCAGGGTCTTGCCAGCGCCCAGGCCTTGAACCAGGCTTTTATTCCGAGAACCCCGCAGGTGATCCTGCGGGGTTTCTCTTTTATATAGAGTGAGAACCTATACTTCTCTGCTGTAAAGATGGAAAGATCCAGCGGAACAGTAGTTTTGCAAGAACGTTGCAAGTCAGGCAAAAGCCGGTTGCAAGATCTGCAAAAATGATGTTATAGTTTCAGGCTTGGCTGCTACCGAAAGATCAGGGTTTACCCCGACATTTCGATAGCTGCTAGGAAGAGAAAAGTCAGCGCGAAAGTGCTGATGAGGCCTGAAGGGGCTGCGTGCAAGGTGGTGGAGTAGTTGAGGCGCGAAAGCGCAGACAAATACGACACTGGTTTGACAAGCGATAAAAACTCCTTCATAATCTCGCTTCTCTGCTGCTGAAAACAGCAGGCGACCGTCCACTCTTATCGGTTGTTTGATATAGCTGGGATCAGTTGTAGGCTTGGGTCGAGGGAATCTTCCCTGGGTCTTCAGCTACCTGACTACTGATCCGAGAAGGTTTTGGGTCTGTAGCTCAGTTGGTTAGAGCACCGTCTTGATAAGGCGGGGGTCGTTGGTTCGAATCCAACCAGACCCACCAAAGTATTTCGCGTAGTGCTGGTCACTGTGTGGGATATGGGGGTGTAGCTCAGCTGGGAGAGCGCCTGCTTTGCAAGCAGGATGTCATCGGTTCGATCCCGTTCACCTCCACCATTGATTCTCAAATAATCGCCCTGGTGGTGATGTAGAGGCTAACTCATAGCGCTGTTGTCAGCGCTATGAGTTAGGTTTTACCTAACAGCTATAT
>NZ_JABBJN010000013.1 GCF_012928505.1 Achromobacter sp. Bel
GGCGGCGGTTGTCGGCGCGGTTGCCTACCCTGGCGGCAGGCGCGGCCGGCGCGGGCGCGGCGGATTTGACGGGTTCGGACTTCGCAGCAGGCTGAGCCTGGGCGACAGGCGCGTTGGCCTGGGAGGAAGATGTTTCTGACTTATTAGCTAGCACAACGGGTTCCGGCTTGGCCTCTTCAGCCTGGGGCTCGGTGGATTCAGTCTTAACTTCGGGCTTGGCCTCTTCGGCCACGGGCTCGGCAGGAGCAGGCGCCGGCGTCAGTTCGGGTTCAGGCTGGGCCTGGACTTCGGGGGCTTGCGCCTCGACGGGGGCGGGCACTTCGGCCGCGACGGATTCAACAGGCGCGGGCGCTTCAACCGGCGCGGGCGCTTCTACAACAACGGGCTCTTCCGCCTGGACCGGGGCCGGAGCCTCTGCCTGGACGGGAGTGGCCTCGCGGGGCTCGACCACGGCAGGAGCCTCGGGTGCAGCCGGCGCGGACACCTGCTGCTCGTCTTCGACGGAGGCTTCATCTTCGGCGCGCGCGGACGCGGCCTGTTCCAGGGCGATTTCGGAGGGATCACGCTTGACGAACACGCGCTTCTTGCGCACTTCGACCTGAATCGTGCGCGAACGGCCGGTGGCGTCAGCCTGCCGGATTTCGGACGTTTGGCGGCGCGTCAGGGTGATCTTCTTGCCTTCGGTCGCGCCGTGGGCGCGACGCAGCGATTCGAGCAATTTCGCCTTGTCGCTGTCGGTGACGGAATCGTCAACCGATTTGAGGTCAACGCCAGCCGAGCGCAGCTGATCCAGCAGCACATTGGCAGGCATTTTCAGCTCGGTAGCGAACTGGGCGACGGTGTTACTCGACATTAGGCTCTCTCTTCCCTATATGCAGCTATTACAAACAACGTGAACTTGCGGTGGATGAAACCTGCACTACCCACCGCAGACCCGTGTCCTTTTGGTTATTCTTCGTCGAACCAATGGGCGCGGGCACGCATGATGAGGTCGCTGGCTTCCTGCTCGGTCAAACCGGCGATTTCCGCCAGTTCGTCCGTTGCCAATTCGGCCAGATCATCACGCGTATGCACTTGACGCTCGGCCAGCTTGCTGGCCAATTCCTGCGTCATGCCTTCGAGTTCAAGCAAATCCTGTGCGGTCTCAAGGCGCTCTTCCTGGGCAATCGCCTCAGTCAACAGCGCATTGCGGGCACGGGCGCGCAATTCATTGATGGTGTCTTCGTCAAACGCTTCGATTTCCAGCAACTCTTGCATGGGCACGTAAGCGATTTCCTCGATACCGGTGAAACCTTCGTCGATCAGGATGTCAGCGACTTCCTCGTCGACGTCCAGCTTGCTCATGAACGTGGCGCGCAGACCCGACCGCTCGACTTCCTGGCGATTCAGGCTTTCTTCCGGCGTCATGATGTTGATCTGCCAGCCAGTCAGTTCGGACGCCAGACGCACGTTCTGGCCCTTGGCGCCGATGGCCTTGGGCAGGTTCTCTTCGTCGACGACGACATCCATCGCATGCTTGTCTTCATCAACGACGATCGATTCGACGTTGGCCGGCGCCAGGGCGCCAATGACAAACTGCGCGGGGTCTTCCGACCACAGCACGATATCGACCTGCTCGCCACCCAACTCGTTGCGGACCGCGGTCACACGCGAACCGCGCATGCCCACACACGTGCCGATGGGGTCGATACGCTTATCGTAAGCCACCACGGCGATCTTCGCACGCACGCCAGCATCGCGGGCGGCGGCCTTGATCTCCAGCAGGCCTTGTTCGATTTCCGGAACTTCGTTCTCGAACAGCTGGCGGATGAACTCGGGCGAGGTACGCGACAGGATCACCTGCTGGCCACGCGCGGCGTGGTCAACACGCAACACGAAGGCGCGGACGCGGTCGGCCACCCGGAGGTTTTCCTTCGGGATCATTTCGGAACGCGGCAGGCGCGCTTCGATTTTGCCGGTTTCGACGATGGCGTCACCCTTGTCCATGCGCTTGATCGTGCCGGACACGATGGTTTCGCCACGGTCCAGGAAGTCGTTCAGCACCTGTTCGCGCTCGGCGTCACGGATCTTTTGCAGAATGGCCTGCTTGGCCGCCTGCGCGCCGATACGGCCGAATTCGATGGGCTCAAGCGGCTCTTCGATGTATTCGCCTTCCTGGATGCCAGGGACGATTTCCACCGCATCCGACAGCATTTCCTGCTTATCGGGTTCTTGCAGCCCGGCTTCGTCAGGCACGACCAGCCAACGGCGGAAGCCCTCGTGATCGCCGGTTTCCCTATCGATGGCGACACGAATGTCCGCATCATCCTTGAAGCGCTTTTTCATGGCCGAGGCCAGCGCACTTTCCAGCGCACCGAACACGACGTCGCGCGTGACGTTCTTTTCACGCGCCAAGGCATCGACCAACAGAAGAATTTCGCGACTCATCGCTTTTTGCCCTTGAAATCCAGAACGGGATCCAGTTTTGCACGTTCGATGTCATCGACCGTGAAATTCAAAACCTGGACATCGTTCTTTTTTGCCTCAAATTCGAGACCGAACACGGTCTTGTGCATGCCAGCAGCAGCGTCCGAGGCAGCGGCGTCGTCTTCAGGCACAGTCAGCGTGCCGGAGAAGACCTTACGTCCGTCTAATGCCTCGCGCAGCTTGATTTCGATGCGCTCGCCTGCGAAACGGCGGAACTCGTTCTCGTTGCGCAGCGGGCGGTCAATGCCCGGCGAACCGACTTCCAGCCGCTTGTAGTCGATGTTTTCGACTTCAAACACCCGCGACAATTGGCGAGACACCTGCTCACAGTCTTCGATGCGCACACCGCCGACCCGATCGATCGTCACGCGCAAAAGGCCCAGGGCGGCACGCTCGACGTCTACGAGTTCGAGGTCCATGCCGGCCAAAGCCTCTTCGGTCAATGCGAATAAATCAGCCATATACTCAAAAAAAATGGGCTGCACGCCCAGCCCACCGATATTGCGCAGAGCCCAGCCGCTTCCCTACTGCACGTAAGGAGCAATGCTGGGCAGCGCCCTATATTGCGACCTAATTTGTGGTTTGCGCCACGGGTTTCCCCCACACAGCCCCGCCCCAACCCGTCAATCCGGGCCCGACGGCACTTGGCGCAACTCCGATGCCAACTGCTCTTGCCAACCGCTCTTGCTAACCGCCCGACTCATTTGCCAAGCTTATTTGCCGAGCCCACCTGCTAAGCCTATTTGCCGAGCCTATTTGCCAAGCTATTTGCTTGGCCTGCTGCGGTGCCACTGCTTTGCAGCCACGCCAAGTGCCGCTGCCAGACAGGCTGCCGGGCAAAAAGCAATGACGCGAAGCCATGAAAACCATTGATTTTACCAGATAAACCGGAAAAACGCCTGATTCGTCACGGGCTTACGTTTATATGGGACACATCGGACCCGGCGGCGCGCCCAGCACGCCGCCTGATAGCGCTTATCGGCCCTGACGGCCACGCCCGCCCATCACGCCAAGGCGCGATTCGTGGGCCGACGCGCCACGCGGCTGCCAATCATCGCCACGGGGCGAGGACGACGACGAGGCGCTGCGGGGGGGGCGCGGCTTGCCGCCCGCGCCTGGTCCCTTGTTGTTGCCAGCGCCACTTCCCGCCGCACGCGGCGAGCCTTCGGCCTTGTTGCCCCCACGACCGGAACCCGCCGGCTTGCCGCCACGGCTATTGCCGCCCGCGCCGGCCGGCTTGCCGCCACCCGGCTTACGGCCGGAAGGCTTGCGGCCACCACCACCCACGGGCGCCTCGGCCACATTGCCGATAGCATCCGCCGACGCCACGGGACTCGACGGGCCATTGGCCGCCGCCGACCGCGGACCGCGAGGCTTGCCGCCCGGTTTGCCACCGGGCTTGCCGCCAGGCTTTCCACCCGGCCGGCCACCGCCTGCCGGTGCCGCCGAACGGCCGCCGCCGGGCTTGCCGCCCTTGCGATTGCCACCCGCGCCTTCGGCCGCCAACGGATGACCGTTGGCATAGCCGCCTGCAATCATCAAACCAGTGCCGAACGGGTCCGACGGACACGCGGCCGTTTGGCCAGCACTGCCCAGACGACCGCCCTGCAACTTGCCGCGGCGACCGATGCGAGCGCCGTTCATGCCATTGCGATCCATGGTGCCGAAACCCGGAGGCAAGGCACTGTCATGCGATTGCGGTTGTTTCGAGCGGCGACGGTTGCCACCGGATTCGTCGTCTTCACGCAACAGTCCCAGTTGGACCATCAGGGCGGTGACGAGCGAACCATCCAATTCTTCCCAGCGGCCGCGCCGCAGGGTGCGCGGCAGCACCACATCGCCGAAACGGGTGCGGATCAGGCGGCTGACCGTGACACCCACGGCTTCGAACATGCGGCGGACTTCGCGGTTGCGGCCTTCCTGCAAGGTCACGCGATACCAGCGATTGCTGCCGTCGCCACCCAGGTAGTCCAGCGCGCCGAAAGCGGCCAGGCCGTCTTCCAGCTCAATCCCGTCGACCAGCGATTGGCGCTGCGCCTCGTCCATTTCACCCAGCACACGGACCGCGTATTCGCGTTCGGTGCCGTAGCGCGGATGCATGATGCGGTTGGCCATATCGCCCGAGGTCGTGAAAATCAGCAGACCTTCGGTATTCAAGTCCAGGCGCCCCACCGACAGCCACTTACCCGTACGCAGCTTGGGCAAGCGCGCAAAGACGCTGGCACGGCCACCCGGATCGTCGTGGCTGACGATTTCGCCGGCCGGCTTGTGATACAGGATCACGCGCGGCGGCTTCTTGGTATTCACGCGCATGATGGGCTTGCCGTTGACGCGGACCTGATCATTCGGCGCCACGCGCTGGCCGATGTGGGCCGGCTCGCCATTGACCGACACCCGGCCCGCGACGATCAACTCTTCCATTTCCCGGCGCGAACCGATACCGGCGTCGGCCAGCACTTTATGCAGCTTGGGCATGACCGAATCGCTGTTCAGGTACTTGCCCAGGCGCTGCTCCATGCGGTCCGCCGAGTCCAGGTACGACAGGGCCTGCTCGGCTTCCTGCTCGCCGCCACGGGAATCTGGCGACTCGACCGGAGCTGCGGCCGCCACAGGCTGCTGGCCTTCGGAGGCAGGCGCCTGCTCGGCCGTCGCGTCGCCGCGCCGGCGGCGGAACGGCGTCCTCAGCTTGCGCCCGCGCCCACGGGCGCCCGCTTCACCTTCGGCTGCCGGCTCGCGCGCGGCGGAAGCGTCCGGCTGACCGTTGGAAACGGTGTCATCCGAACGGGGATTGTCGTCCTGCATTGCTGTATTCGTTGTCACTGGGACAGCTCCGAATTTCAAACTTGGGTAGGCCTGCCAGAGGCAGGCTCGTCATCATCAGGGGACGCCGACTCACGGCCGGCGCGAGGCCGCTCCGGATCTGCCTCGCCCGGCGCCGCGGAGGCGGCATCGGGGTCGGGCCGAACATGCTCGTCAAGGCCGATGGCGGGCTCATGCCCGGCGGCGCCAGGCGCTGCGTGATCGGTCTCGTCAATCGGTTCGGTCGGTTCCGCGTGTTTTGCGTTCTCGACACTTTCCTTTGCAGCACCGGCCTCTGTGACGTCGGCGGCCATATCGGAAATGTCGTTGCCAGCCCCTTCGTCGGGAAAACCGGACGGGGTCGGCGTATTGGACAAGCCTTCGGCTTGCTCCCGGACGGTGGGTTCGTCTGCGGGATCCGCGCCTTCTTCTGTGCGCGAAACGACGGATTCTACGCTATCGCTCGGGGCTATGGGTACATCGTGTTCCGAAACAGACAATTCCGCAACCGGGACATTGTCATTTTCGTCCACGCCATCCGGCGCTTCAACGGCGATTTCACCCTGCACCCCAGCGATTTCACCGCCGATTTCACCGCCGATTTCACCTTCGGCCATCGCGGCGCCACCTTCCGGCGCAGACGCGTCCTCGGGCGCAGCGCCCTCGCCCGTCAGCTGCTGCACTTCACCCAGGTCCAACCCTGCCAGCGCCGCAGCGGCTTGCGCCGATTCCAGCGGCGGAAGTTCGTCTAGCGCCCTCAAGCCCAGATCGTCCAGGAATTGGCGCGTGGTGCCGAACAGGGCGGGACGGCCAGGCGCATCGCGATGCCCGATGACCTCGATCCACCCCCGGTCCTCCAGCGCTTTCACGATTTGCGAAGACACGGTGACCCCGCGGATATCCTCGATGTCGCCGCGCGTGACCGGCTGGCGCCAGGCCACGATGGCCAGCGTCTCCATGACGGCGCGCGAATACTTGGGCGGCTTTTCAGGGCTCAGCCGCTCCAGGTAGCGCTGCATGTGCGGGCGGCTTTGGAAACGCCATCCGCTTGCCAGTTGCACCAGCTCCAGGCCGCCATCGGCCCAATTGCTCTGCAACGTCTCCAACAGCCCGCGCAGCTTGCTGTTGTCGAATTGTTCATCGTCCCCGAATAGCTTGCGCATATCGGACAGTTGCATCGGCTGCACCGCGCATAGCAGCGCGGTTTCCAGCACGAGTATTGCCTCGCTATCGTTCATCGACATTCAAATTCAAAAAGGGCTAACTTGCGCTAGGTTGAAAATAAGGTTAATATTCTTTTCTCAGACGCGGGGTGGAGCAGTCTGGCAGCTCGTCGGGCTCATAACCCGAAGGTCGTAGGTTCAAATCCTGCCCCCGCAACCAAATTGACGAAGGCCTGGCGAATGCGCCGGGCCTTTTTCATTTGTGCCCGCAAAATCATTTGTGCCCGCAAAATCATTTTTGCCTGCAAAATCATTTGTGCCGGCAAAGCGGAACCCGCGACGGAACCCGCGACAGAACCCGCGAACGCCACGCCCGCGCCCACCAGCAAGACCCCGGCAAAAGCGGGCTCGCGACAGGCGACATTGGTTTGCGTAGTGTTCAAAACATTCCTGGGTTGACTGCCATGCATGATGGATCGCGCCATGGCCATGCGCCGAAACGGCCGCACCATTCAAGATAGGGCAATATGCCTGCCCGATTTCCATCACGGCAGACGCCTTAAGCAAATTCTGGAAAAGCTGGCATTACTCGCCAACACAAGCCTGCGGGATACGCCGGCACCCGGCGACTGTTTCCTGCCGCGATCAGTATCAAGACCTGGATCGTCACGCATTGGATTCGGCATTGTGGCTGGCCGCCACCCCTGAACCCCACGCGCCCCCTCGCGCACACAAAGACCGGCTTCGTGATGCGATGACCAACCCTTGGCCGGCCTTACGATTCTTAGATGTTTTCGACGTCTACATGCTAGCGGACATTGGCCCGCCGCATAATGGTTTGCTGGCAAAAATCCGGGATAAAACACGGCCCGCACGCCAAAGCAACACCCAAATTATACCGCCATAACCGCGGCCCTCAAGCCCAGGCGCCCGCAAGGCTGCGGGTCAGGACGTCGCCACAGGCGGCATGGAGGGCGCCGCAGCAGGCTTATCCCAGGGCGCGGAACCCAGCCGCTCCACCAGAAAATCCAGCATCGAACGCAAGATCAGCGGCATCTGGCGGCGCGAGGCGTAGACGCCGTAAATTCCCAGTTCCTGCGGCTTGCACTGCGGCAAAATGGGCTTCAGGCGCCCCGCGGCGACATATTCGGCCGCGTAGTAAGTTGGCAGCATGGCGATGCCCGCCCCCTCCAGCGCGGCGCGCGACAACACGGAAACCTCATTGGCGCTGATATTCCCGCTGACCGGCACATCCACGGGCTGGCCGTCGCGCTCGAAACGCCACAGGCTTTTGCCGAAATAGGAATGCGTCAGGCAGTTGCGCAAGGACAGATCTTCGACGCGCGCGGGCACCCCTTCACGCGCCAGGTATTCGGGCGACGCGCACACCACCGAGCGGCAGACAGCCAATTTTCGGGCGATCAGGTTGGGATCCAGATCATTGGTGATCCGCACCGCCAAGTCCACCCGCTCTTCCACCAGATTGACGGCGCGCTCGACCAGCATCAGATCCACGGAGGTGCCAGGGTGCTGCTTGACGTAATCGGTGACCGCGCTGGCCAGATGCCTTGACCCAAAGGACATGCTGGTCGTGATGCGCAGCAGGCCGCGCGGGGTATCTTCGGGCGTGGACACCGCACTGCGCAGATCGCCCACCATGTCCAGCATCTGCCGGCATCGCGGCAAGGTTTCCGCCCCGGCAGGCGTGAGGCTGAGCCGGCGCGTCGTGCGGTGCAGCAAACGCACCCCAACCCACTGTTCCATTTCGGCCAGATACCGCGACACCATCGCTCGCGACATATCCAAATGGACCGCCGCCGCCGACAGGCTCCCCCGGTCGGCGACTTCGACGAACACCTGCATGGCTTTCAGACGATCCATGATTGTCTCGGTTCTTGCATCAGACCGTACCGGTTATACCGTATTTCCGTGCAACATCCGTGCAGAAATAGCGACACGAGGATTCAGCGGCCGGGACGACGGCACTCAGGCGGGCAACTGGCCCAGCGCCCGGGAGACCTCGACGCGCACGCTGTCGACGTCCAGCCCGCGCAGGATATAGACCAAATGCGATGCCCGGTCGTCGCCGGGCCATTGCGACAGCGCGCGCAGCGGGTAAAGCTCGCCATGGACGCCATGCACCTCGCATGGCAGCGCCTCGCCCTCAAAGCACACCAGCCCCTTCATCCGCAACAGCCCCTGACCGAAGCGCTCCTGGATGCGCGACACGCCCGCCAGGAAGGCAGCCCGGCCCAGCGGCGACGACAAGAGCAGGGAAAAGCTGGCGACCTGGGCGTGGCGGTCAGCGACCGGACGCGCGAACGCCTGGAGCCAGTTCGCCAGCGCGACACCATCCCGGCGCGCCAGCCCGTCGGAGCCGTCTCGCAGCACGCCAGCCAAAGGCGCATCCTGGCGCTGGACGCAACGCTGCGCACCAGGATTGATGGCAATGACCGCCTGTTCCACCCGCCGCAATTGCGCCGCGTCCGCCAAATCCGATTTGCTGAGCACGACGGTATCGGCCAACGCCAATTGCCGTGCTGCTTCAGGTTGCGATGCCAATTGGCCCTCGCCGTGCTGAACATCCACTACCACGATCGCGCCTCGGTATGCGTAACGCTCAGCCAGGAACCGGTCGTGTTTGAGCATGAACAGGATCGACGCGGGGTCCGCCAACCCGCTGGTTTCAATCAGCACGTGGCGAAACGGCTTGATCCGGCGGCCAAGCGCCAGCATGAAAAGGTCGCGCAGTGTATCCACCACGGCGCCACTGACGACACAGCAGAGGCAACCGCCTTCGATCAGCACGACGTTCGCCGGCGCCAGGCGCACCAGATGATGGTCGACCCCGACGTCGCCATATTCGTTGACGATGACCAGTGCGTCGGCGTACGCCGGCTCGTGCAGCAAACGGTTGAGCAGCGTGGTCTTGCCGCTGCCCAGAAACCCCGAAACCACAGTCACGCCGATGCGCTTGTCCTCGTCCATACCCACCTGTCCAACGGGCGCTACCCCGGATGTTGCGGCCGCCCCCACACCGGGAACGGATCCGCCAGCGCAGCCAGCTCGCTGGCCGGCCGAGTCATTTCTTCCTGCGTCATCAGGCAGGCCTGCAAGCGCGCCCGCAGCACCGCCTCATCCATGCCGATGCCAATCAGCACCAATTCCTGGCATCGGTCGCCATAGACCGGATCCCATTCCGACACGATTGCCGCCCGCGACTCCGCATCCTCGGGCCACTGCTCGCGCGGCATGGCCGCCCACCAATAGCCCGCCGCGCCATGCCGCAGGATCGCCCCCGCCTGCGACCAGGAGGCCGCGAACGCCGGACGGGTCACCAGCCAGAAATAGCCCTTCGACCGCACCACGCCCGGCCACTCCTGATGAATACAATCCCAGAAGCGTTGCGGATGGAAGGGGCGCTTGGCGCGAAACACAAAACTGCCAATGCCGTACTCCTGGCTCTCCGGGATGTGCTCGCCGCGTAGCGTCTTCAGCCAGCCCGGCGCCTGAGCGGCAGCTTCGAAATCAAACCGTCCCGTATCCAGCACGCTTGCCATCGGCACCTGGCCGAACTCGCTGCGAATGATATGCGCACGCGGATTCAACTGGCCCAACATCGCTTCCAGGCGAGCCAGTTCGCCCGGCTCCACCAGATCGGTCTTGTTCAAGACCATGACATCGCAAAATTCCACCTGCTCGATCAACAGATCCACGACCGTGCGCGCATCCTCGTCCCCAAGGACCTCGCCGCGCGCCGCCAAAAGATCCTCACTGGCGTAGTCCCGCAAGAAGTTGAAAGCATCCACTACGGTGACCATCGTGTCCAGCCGGGCGACGTCGCCCAGACTGACGCCCGCTTCGTCACGGAAGGTAAAGGTCTCGGCGACGGGCAAGGGCTCGGAGATCCCGGTCGATTCGATCAACAGGTAGTCGAAACGTCCCTCGGCGGCCAGGCGGCGGATCTCGACCAGCAGGTCTTCGCGAAGCGTACAGCAGATGCAGCCATTGCTCATCTCAACCAGCTTTTCGTCGGCGCGCGACAGCGCGGCCCCGCCCTCGCGCACCAGGCGGGCGTCGATATTGACGTCAGACATGTCGTTGACAATGACCGCCACCCGGCGACCCTCGCGATTGTTCAACACATGGTTGAGCAACGTCGTCTTGCCCGCCCCCAAAAATCCCGACAGCACCGTTACCGGCAAGCGCCCGTCGCGCAACGAGCCCGCTCCGCTTATCTGCATCATGGCTTTGCTCCAAAATTAGAATGTTATTACATAACATTTGAAGCGCAAACAACAACCACCCGACGAGCCTGATGGAGCCCTGGCGTCTGGCAATCAAGGAATAGCTGAAACCGCCTCAGGAACCCGGGCGGCAAGAGAACCATGTGAAGAACATGGGTCTCGCAGAAGACATCGCGGAAAACAAAAAGGGCCACCCACTTTCGTGAATGACCCTTGCGTGTTCGGTGCTGGCGCACTGAACTGTCGGTACTGAATTCTTTTGGCTCCCCGAGCTGGGCTCGAACCAGCGACCTGCGGATTAACAGTCCGTCGCTCTACCGACTGAGCTATCGGGGATCTGCCAAGAACGCAATTATGACCTAAATTTTTTACGCATGCAAATCGCGTTTTTTCTTAGTTTTTTTGGGCTGTTTATTTCCCATCGCGAAAAAACTCTGATATGATTTCGGTCTTTCCAGATCAGGCCCCATAAACAGGGCAGCGAACTGGGAAGAACGAAGATGTTTTGCTTGTCGTTCAGCATTGCCGAATTCAACACCGGCACGCAAGAATCAAAGCAAATGGTCTTGCCGGCATAGCTCAGTTGGTAGAGCAGCGCATTCGTAATGCGAAGGTCGTAGGTTCGACTCCTATTGCCGGCACCAAATTCAAAAAGCAGCCCTCTCGGGCTGCTTTTTTCATTTCCGCTCTCCTCCGCTCTTGCTGGCGCCCCGATCACGGGAACTCCATCCGCCTGCCGCGCGTCCAACTTGCTGGATTTTCCGTCAACATCTAGCGAAGACCACCATGCGCATCCTACTCGTCGAAGACGACATCATGATCGGTGAAAGCGTATTGGACTGCCTGCGCGCGGAGCACTACGCCGTCGACTGGGTCAAGGACGGCAACGCCGCGGAACTGGCACTGCGCACCGACACCTATGACCTGATCCTGCTAGACCTGGGCCTGCCCAAACGCGATGGCCTGACCTTGCTGCGCGACCTGCGCACCCGCAAGGACCGCACGCCGGTATTGATCGCCACCGCGCGCGACGCCGTCAGCGACCGCATCGCCGGATTGGACGCGGGCGCGGACGACTACATCGTCAAACCCTATGACGTGGACGAACTCCTGGCCCGCATGCGCGCCCTGATCCGCCGCAGCGCCGGCCGCGCCGAGCCGGTTTTCGAACACGACGGCATTACCATCGACCCACAATCGCACGCGGCCATGGTGGACGGCACTCCGGTCGCCCTGACCGCGCGGGAGTGGGCGGTGCTGGAGCCCCTGATCGCCCGCCCGGGCATGATCTTTTCGCGCGCCCAACTGGAAGAAAAGCTCTACAGCTGGAAAGACAGCGTCAGCAGCAACGCCGTTGAGGTTTATATTCATGGCCTGCGCAAGAAACTGGGTCCGGACCTGATCCAGAACGTCAGAGGCGTCGGCTATGTCATTCCCAAAACATGAGCATCCGGCTTAGCTACTCGCTGAGAGCCCGCCTGCTTTTCTTCCTGCTGGCCGCCATTGCCGTCGGCGCGCTGGTGCAAGGCGCAGTCGCCTACCGCAGCACGCTGGCGCAGGCCGACGATATCTTTGATTCCCTGCTGCAACGCACCGCCCTGTCGCTGGGCACCGGCGACGGGCTGCTCCGGACTGGCCCCACCCATGCGCGCGGGGCGGGCTCGCCCGTCGCCGATGACCTGATCATCCAGATATGGACCCCGGACGGCCTGCGCGTGTTCAATTCGCGGTCGCGCCGCCCCTTGCCCGACCAGATCGTGCTGGGCTTTTCCGACGTCCGGATGGAGGGCATCACCTACCGCGTGTATTCGCTGGCCACGCCGTTCCAGGTCATCCAGGTAGCCCAGGATATGGACGTGCGCAAGAACATGGCGCGCGCGCTTGCCCTGCGCACCATCGCCCCCATCGCGGCCGCGGCCCCCTTGCTGATGCTGATCATCTGGTGCGTGGTCAGTTGGTCGCTGCGTCCAGTCAAGCGCGCCCGCGCCCAGGTGGCGGCGCGTCAGCCCGAGGACCTGTCGCCCGTCAACGTGCAGGGCCTGCCCGACGAGATCCAGCCGCTGATCCAGGAACTGAATCTGCTGCTGGAACGGATGCGAGGCGCATTCGCCCAACAGAAGCAATTCGTGGGCGATGCGGCGCATGAGCTGCGTTCGCCGCTGGCCGCGCTGCGCCTGCAGTTGCAGGCCTTGCAACGCGCCGGCGACGCCGACAGCCGCCAACTGGCCGAGCAGCGGCTGGCGGCCGGCATCGACCGCGCCACCCGCCTGGTCGAACAGTTGCTGTCCATGGCGCGCCACGAAAGCGCGGCGGAGCCCTCGCCTGCCGGTCCGGTGGACCTGGCCGACGTCTTGCGCCAAGCGCTTTCCGAAACACTGCCGCAAGCCAACGCCAAGTCGATCGGCATCGACATGGAAGGGGCGACCGACGCCTGGCTTCAAGGACATCGCGACGCGCTGGTGCTGCTGGCGCGCAACCTGCTGGACAACGCGGTCAAGCATACGCCCGAGGGCAAGCACATCCGCCTGCGCCTGGAACAGTCGGCGGACACGGCCTCGTTCGCGATCGACGACGAAGGCCCTGGCATCCCGCCGGGCGAACGCGAGCGCGTATTCGACCGCTTCTACCGCGCCGAGGGCAACACGCAGCATGGCAGCGGCCTGGGGCTGTCGATCGCCCGCGCCATCGCCGAGCGCCACGGCGCAGAGATATTTCTGGAAGACGCGCCGGGCGGCCACGGCCTGCGCGCCCGCGTGGTGTTCCCCCGCCCCCATTGATCCCCGCGATTTAAGATTCACCTAAGTGTCAGGCCCGAAGATAGCGCCATGTCCTCAAACATGAACGCAGGAGCCGACATGAAGACCTCGCAACTGACCCCCTCGCGCCTGGTGCTGGCGCTGCTGGCCGCTGGCGCCATTGGCGGCGCCGGCGCAACCGCCGTGAGCGGCAGCGTATCGATGGCGGCCAACGCGCCGTCCGTCGCAACCGCCCCCCAGACGATCAATACCTCAAGCCCGCCCAATTTCGCGCAGATCACCCGCGATTTCGGGCCCGCCGTCGTCAACATCAGCGTCAGCGGCACCCGCAAGGTGTCCGCCGACGACGATGATCCCTTCGCCCAATTCTTCGGCCAGATCCCCGGATCCCGCGGCCGTATGCCCGCGCGCGAAGTGCCGATGCGCGGGGAAGGTTCCGGCTTCATCATCAGCAACGACGGCATCATCCTGACCAACGCCCACGTCGTGCAAGACGCCCGCGAAGTCACCGTCAAGCTGACGGACCGCCGCGAATACAAGGCCAAGGTGCTGGGCGCGGACCCGCAGACGGACGTGGCCGTGCTCAAGATCGACGCCAAGGACCTGCCCGTCGTCAAAGTCGGCGACGTGAACCAGCTGCAGGTGGGTGAATGGGTGCTGGCCATCGGTTCGCCGTACGGCCTGGAAAACACCGCGACCGCAGGCATCGTCAGCGCCAAGGGCCGGTCGCTGCCCGACGACACGTCGGTCCCCTTCATCCAGACGGACGTGGCGGTCAACCCCGGCAATTCGGGCGGCCCGCTGTTCAACGACCGCGGCGAAGTCGTGGGCATCAATTCCCAGATCTACAGCCGCACCGGCGGCTTCCAGGGCCTGTCGTTCTCCATCCCCATCGATGTGGCCTACAAGATCAAAGACCAGATCCTGGAGCACGGTAAGGTGCAGCATGCCCGGCTGGGCGTGACGGTGCAGGAAGTGAACCAGGACCTGGCCAACTCCTTCAAGCTGGAGTCGCCATCGGGCGCACTGGTGTCCAGCGTCGAAAAGGGCAGCGCCGCCGACAAGGCCGGCCTGCAACCCGGCGACGTGGTCCGGAAGATCGACGGCAAGACCATCGTGTCCTCGGGCGATCTGGCATCCCTGATCACGCTTTCCTCGCCGGGAGAAAAGATCAAGATGGACGTGTGGCGCGCCGGCGGTCCCAAGGAACTGGTGGCCACGCTGGGCGGCATCCCCAAGGACAAGACGCAAGCGTCGGCGGGTGAGCAGGACGTGCAGCGCGGCCAACTGGGCCTGGCCCTGCGCCCGCTAAGCCCGCAGGAACAGCAGGCGTCGGGCACCGAAGGCTTGCTGATCGAGCGTGCCGCTGGTCCGGCCGCCAAGGCGGGCATCGAGCCGGGCGACGTGCTGCTGTCCTTGAATGGCGTGCCCGTGCACAACGTCGGGCAAGTGAAGGAAGCGCTGTCCAAGGCGGGCAAGACCGTTGCCCTGCTGGTCCAGCGCGGCGAAGACAAGATCTTCGTGCCGGTGCAGATCGGCTAAGCCGATCCGCTGGCGTTACTCCGCGTCGGGCTGCTTGCCCGGCGCGGCATCCGCGAAGGCCGGCAGTTCGCGGCAGGCCGCATCGATGCGCACGACGTTGGGCATCGCGGACAAGTCGCACTCGAAGCGCTGCGCGTTGGCCACTTGCGGCACCAGGCACAGGTCGGCGATGGTCGGCGTATCGCCGTGGCAGAAGCGGCCCGTGGCACCGGACCGAGCCAGTTGCGCTTCCAGCGCTTCCAGCCCCTGATGCACCCAATGCTTATACCAGGCGTTCTTGGCAGCCTCGTCCACGCCGAGCGTGTGCTTCAGGTACTTCAGCACGCGCAGATTGTTCAGCGGGTGCGTGTCGCAGGCGATGCCCAGCGCCAGATCGCGCACGCGGGCGCGGCCAATGGCGTCGGCCGGCAGCAGCGGCGCCTGGGGATGCGTTTCTTCCAGGTACTCGATGATGGCAAGCGACTGCCCGATGACGGCGTCGCCATCGATCAGCGTGGGCACCAGCGCCGTCGGGTTCATCTTGCGATACCCTTCCGACAGCTGCTGCCCGCCGTCCTTCAGCAGATGCACAGGCAGGTATTCGTACGACAGGCCTTTCAGGTTCAGGGCGATGCGTACGCGGTACGCGGCCGAGCTGCGGAAATAGCTGTACAACTGCATGAAGTCTCCTCGATGTACTGATGGCGCCACCCGAGCGGCGCCTGTTTTTTTTCAGCGGTGCATCCCGCCCCGCGCTATTCCAGCGACTCGGTCTGCGCAGCCTTGCGCGACAAGCCCTTGGGAAGCGGAAACGCCACATTCTCCTCCAGGCCCGGCATCGTGCGCACCGACACCGCGCCCAATTCCTTGACCCGGTCAATCACCTGCTGCACCAGGACTTCGGGAGCGGACGCGCCCGCCGTCACGCCGATGCGCTTGCGGTCGACCAGCCACGCGGGGTCGATGGAGTCGGCGCCGTCGATCAGGTAGGACGCCACGCCCTTGCGCTCGGCCACTTCACGCAGCCGGTTGGAATTCGAGCTGTTGGGGCTACCCACGACCAGCACCAGATCGCAATCGGGCGCCATCACCTTGACCGCATCCTGGCGGTTCTGCGTGGCGTAGCAGATATCGCTTTTCTTGGGTTCGACGATCGTGGGAAAGCGCGCCTTCAGCGCCTTCGATACCGCCGCCGCGTCATCCACCGACAAGGTCGTCTGCGTCACGTAAGCCAGGTTTTCCGGGTTGACCACGTCCAGCCCGGCCACGTCTTCCACGGTCTCGACCAGGTACATGCCGCCTTGCGCCTGGCCAAGCGTGCCTTCGACTTCGGGATGGCCTTTGTGACCGATCATGATGATCTCGCGGCCGGCGGCGCGCATGCGGGCCACTTCGATATGGACCTTGGTGACCAGCGGGCAGGTGGCGTCGAACACTTGCAGGCCGCGGGACTCCGCTTCGGCACGCACGGCCTTGGACACGCCATGCGCCGAGAACACGACGATCGAGCCCGTAGGCGCGTCGTCCAGCTCATCGATGAAGATCGCGCCCTTGGCGCGCAGGTCTTCCACCACATAGCGGTTATGGACGATCTCGTGGCGCACGTAGATCGGCGCGCCATGCAATTCGATCGCGCGTTCGACGATATCGATGGCGCGGTCCACGCCGGCACAGAAGCCGCGCGGCTGCGCCAGCAGAACTTCGGCGCCCGAGGCGGTTACGGCCTTGCTCATATCAAAGGACTCCCAGCAGCGCCACGTCCACGCGCAAGCTGATGCCCGCAAGCGGGTGGTTAAAGTCGAACAGCGCCGACTCGTCGTTGATTTCTTTCAGGACGCCCGAATAGCGGCCGCCGTTGGGCGCGGTGAATTCCACCAGGTCGCCCGGCTCAAAACCGGCATTCGCCCCCGCGTGCTCGGCGAGCATCGCGCGCGTGACGCGCTGAATCAGTTCGGGGTTGCGGTCGCCATAGGCGTCGGCCGGCTCCAGCGTGACGCTGAACCGCTCGCCTTCCGCGTGGCCGATCAACGCAGCCTCCAGACCGGGCGCCCACTGCCCCCCGCCCATCTGCAGCGTGCCGGGACGCCCGTCGAAGGTATCGGCGAATACCGAATCCTTGCCCGGCCCGGAAGCCAGCGTGATCCGGTAGTGCAGCGTTAGGTAGGAATCCTGACGGACAAAAACGTTCACTTCGTTAGAGGCGATGCTCAAGATCTGCCACCGTATAGATATTGGATAAACCCTGATTTTAGAGCCTCTTATGAAATTGTCTGTGCGGCTGTCGAAACACGAGCGTCCCCGGGAGCGGTTGCTGCGCCACGGGGCCGGCGCGCTCCAGGACGCGGAACTGCTTGCCATCGCCCTGCGGACCGGCATTCCCGGGCTGAACGTGATGGATTTGTCCTACCGCTTGCTGGAGCGTTTTTCGGGTCTGCGGGGCCTGCTGGGCGCCACACCGGAGGAATTGATGACCGTATCCGGCCTGGGGGCGGCCAAATCCTGCACGCTTGCCGCCCTGCTGGAGCTGGCGCGCCGGACCATCGAAGAAGACCTGACCCACAGCGACACCCTGCGCCATCCCGGCCAAGTGAAACAATATTGCATGACGGCGCTGGGGCATCGCCGGGTCGAGCACTGCATCGCCCTGTATCTGGACAACCAATTGCGCGTCATCGCCACGGGCGAACTGGCGCGGGGCACGCTTTCCCAGGCCTCGGTCTACCCACGCGAGGTCGTCCGCGAAGCCCTGCGCCACCATGCCGCGGCCCTGATCGTGGCCCACAACCACCCCTCGGGCCTGGCCGAAGCCAGCGCCGCCGACCGCGGCTTCACATCACAGTTGAAACAGGCCCTGGCGCTGGTGGACATCAAACTGCTGGACCACCTGATCGTCGCGGGTTCGACGGTCGTCTCCATGGCCGAACTTGGCGGCCTGTAACCGCAGCGCGGCGTGCCGGAATTCGTTAGACTACCAACCTGAATTGCTTTAGGCTTTAACCTGTTCCGGCATCATCCGACCGCTCCCGCCACCATGAAACGCCTGTGGGATATTTCCCCTCCCGTCTCCACGGCTTCGCCTGTCTTTCCCGGCGATACGCCGTACCGCCAGCAATGGAAGTGGTCGCTTACGCCCGGCTGTCCGGTCAATGTCAGTGAAATCACACTGTCTCCGCATATCGGCGCGCACGCGGATGCCCCGCTGCACTATCAGAACGGGGCTTCGGCCATTGGCGCGGTTTCGCTGGAACCCTTCCTGGGTCCTTGCCGCGTCATCCACGCCATCGATTGCGGCCCGCTGATCACCACCGACCACCTGGCCCATGCGGCCCTGAACCTGCCACCCCGCGTGCTGGTGCGCACGGCCAAGCATGCGGCCCAGGACTGGTGGACGGACGATTTCTCCGCCTACGCCCCCCAGACCATCGAATGGCTGGCCGAACGCGGCGTCATGCTGATCGGTCTGGATACCGCCAGCATCGACCCCGCGTCCAGCAAGACCCTGGACAGCCACCACACGATATTGCGGCACGACATGCGGGTACTGGAAAACCTGGTGCTTGATGACGTGCCCGAAGGCGATTACGAATTGATCGCCCTGCCGTTGGCGCTGGTCCAGGCTGATGCCAGCCCGGTTCGCGCCGTCCTGCGCGAACTGTAGGCTGGTCCGCTGGCCATTGGGCGGCCGGCCGCGCCGGCTGCCCGTTTTCGACTAGGCACGACCATGAAATCTGTTTCCCCCTACGCGCCCCATTGGCGCGCGTTGCCCGCATCCGCCCGCCGTGCGGCCCCCCCCTGCCCGGGAGGCCAAGCATGAGCTGCCCGCACCGCCCCGAAGACATCGTCCGAGAGGAAAAGGCGCAGCTGGATTTCGCGCGCGACATGACCTACGGCGACTACCTGCATCTGGACGAATTGCTGGGGGCGCAGCACCCGCTGTCGCCCGAGCACAACGAGATGCTGTTCATCATCCAGCACCAGACCAGCGAACTCTGGATGAAGCTGATGCTGCACGAGTTGCGCGCCGCCATCGCCAATGTGGCCGCCGACCGGCTGCAGCCCGCCTTCAAAATGCTGGCGCGCGTCAGCAAGATCATGGAGCAGCTGGTCCACGCGTGGGACGTGCTGGCCACCATGACGCCCCCCGAATATTCCGCACTGCGCCCATACCTGGCCCGTTCCAGCGGTTTCCAAAGCTATCAGTACCGCCAGGTGGAATTCCTGCTGGGCAACAAGAACGCGGCGATGCTCAAGCCCCACGCGCACCGCGAAGACCTGCTGGCCCAGGTCCGCGCCGCCTACGAGGCCCCTTCCCTCTATGACGAAGCGCTGCGCCTGCTGGCCCGCCACGGCGTCGCCGTGCCGGCCGATCGCCTGGAGCGGGATTGGACGCAGCCCTATGAATCCTCGGCCGGCGTCGAGGCGGCCTGGCTGGCCGTCTACCGCGACACCGACCGCTATTGGGATCTGTATCAGCTGGGCGAAAAGCTGACCGACCTGGAAGACGCGTTCCGTCTGTGGCGATTCCGCCACGTCACGACGGTCGAGCGGGTTATCGGCTTCAAGCGCGGCACCGGCGGCACGTCCGGTGTCGATTACCTGCGGCGCATGCTGGACGTGGTGCTGTTCCCCGAAATCTGGAAGCTGCGCACCGAGCTCTGAAGCCCGTCCCCTTATTAAAGGAAGGAAGGCGGAACGGGCCGCGCCTGCCTTCCGGACTGGCGCATCCGGAATTTCCCATGCTAGAATTTGGGGTTACTTTTCGGATACGTGGCTAGCGTTCTTGCGCCGACATTCCTTGTGGATGGTTTAGCGCGTCCTGGCTGGCGACCCTAACACTTTGAGAAAGACTCCTCGCGAGTCCTAGGAAAGCACCATGAAAGAAGGCATTCACCCCGAATACCGCGACGTCGTTTTCGCCGATCTGCAAACGGGCAACAAGTTCATCACCCGTTCGACCGTGCACACGCGCGAAACCGTCGAGATCGACGGCAAGACGTACCCGCTCTTCAAGTGCGACGTGACCTCCGAATCGCACCCGTTCTACACGGGCGCCCAAACGCGTATCGTCGAAACCGGCCGTGTGGAAAAGTTCCGCGCCCGCTTCGCCCGTACGGCTGGCACGGTCAAGTCCGCTTCCTGATCCTGTCGCTCCCCCGGGAGTCGCAGCAAAAAGGCAGCCTCCGGGCTGCTTTTTTTTCCCCCTAGCCGGCCTGTTACGTGCTGGGGCTGGCGCAACCAGATCACTCGGTTACATTAACGCCCGTGTCCCCACTTTCTCTTTCCACTCCGGCCCGGCTCACGTCCGTGGCTACCGCGAAGCTCCCCAGACTGATTCTGCTGGGCTTGTCGCTGGCCTATATCGTGGCCGGCCTGTTCATGCGCGACCCGTGGAAGACGGACGATGCGGTCGGATTGGCGACCATGATCACGGCGATCCGCGAAGGCGGCATCACCTGGCTGCTGCCGCAAGTCGGCCTTCTGGCGCATGCCGAGGAAGGTCCGCTGATCACCTGGGTCGGCGCCGCCAGTATCTGGCTGTTCGGCCCTTTCGTCGGCGACATCACGGCCGGACGCCTGCCCAATCTGCTGTGGTTCGGCATCACCGCGACCAGCGTCTGGTACGGCACCTACCTGCTGGGGCGCCGCGCGGAAGCCCAACCGCTGGCCCTGCCCTTCGGCGGCGAGCCCGCCCCGCGCGACTACGGGCGCATGCTGGCGGACGCCGCCCTGCTGCTGCTGCTGGCCACGGTAGGCATTCTGCAACGCACCCACGAAACCACTGTCGTGCCGGCCATCATGGCCTGCCAGGCACTGGCCTTCTATTCGCTGGCCCGCAGCGTGGACCGTCCGGTGACCGGCACCACCACGCTGGGGATTGCCCTGGCGGCCAGCTTCCTGACCCGCGGCTGGGTGGGCGCACTGCCCATCATGATCGGCGCCCTGCTGGCGTTCTATCCGCGCAGCCAACTGTGGAAGTGCAAGCGCTGGCTGCCTTGGACCGTGCTGGTGACCGTTGCGCTGATCCTGGCTTGGTGGATCCCGGCCAGCGAAAGCAGCCAGTACTGGGTCCGCAACTGGAAGACCTGGAACCTGGCGTCGTTCGCGTGGCCGTCCTGGCACGATATTGGCCGCACGCTGCGCGACCTGCCCTGGTACCTGTGGCCGACCTGGCCGCTGGCGCTTCTGGCCGTCTGGCGCTGGCGCGCCTGGATCTACGCGCCCCACATCTGGCTGCCGCTGATGCTGCTGGCGTGTTCCGCCCTGGTGTTGTTCGGTCTGGATGAAGCGACCGATTCAGAATATGTGTTGCTAGCGGTGCCGTGCGCCGTGCTCGGCGCGTTCTCGCTGCCGACCCTGCGGCGCGGCGTGGTCAACACGCTGGACTGGTTCGCCGTCATGTGCTTTTCGCTGACCGCCGCCACCGCCTGGCTGGGCTGGGTGGCACTGCACTTCAACTGGCCGGCGCAGATATCGCGCAACATCGCCCGCCAGACAACGGGCTATGAGCCCGTGATTTCCTGGACCGCATTTACGCTGGCGGCCATCTTCACCGTGGCCTGGATTGCGCTGGTCGTCTGGCGCCTGCGCGTGCGTCCGCAAGCCCTATGGCGCGGCACGGTGCTATCGGCCGGCGGCTTGACCGTGACGTGGATCCTGCTGGTGCTGCTGTGGCAGCCCGCCGTTGACTACGCCCGCAGCTATCGCACAGTCTCGGGACAATTGGCCCAGGCACTGGAACAGAACACGCGGCCGGGAGAATGCGTACGCGGCCTGAGCCTGGGCAGCGGCCAGCGCGCATCTTTCCTGATCTTCAACAACCTGACCTTCACGTTCGACGCGAAGTGCACGCTGATCCTGCAACAGACCAGCAACCAGAGCCTGCGCGACAACACCGCCGCCTATAGCGACGGCGCCGACGTGCTGTGGCAGGGCGGCCGCCGCGCCGACCGGCAGGAAGTGTTCCGCTTGCTTCGGGTCGGCGCCAACCGATGAGTTCCGTGAACGCGGCGCCGATGACCTTCGGCGCCACCCTGCGCGGCATCGCCAAGCAGGCCTGGCCCGTGCTGATCAGCCAATGGGCCGGCATCTCGTTCGGCGTGCTGGACACCGCGATGACGGGCCACTCCAGCGCCAGCGACCTGGCTGCGATGGCCCTGTCCGCCTCGATCTACATCACCGTTTTCGTCGGCCTGATGGGCGTGGTCCATGCCCTGATCCCTATCCTGGCCCAGCACTACGGCGCCGGCAACAACCTGGAAGTCGGCCGCAGTTGGGGCCAGGGCGTCTGGCTGGCGCTGGGCCTGTCGGGGGTGGGCGCGATCCTGATGCTGTTTCCGGACGTCTGGCTGTCGATGTCCGGCGAGGTGGCGCCCGCGGTACGGGAGCGAATCGGCTCCTACCTGCAGGCGCTGGCGCTTGCCCTGCCCGCCGCGCTGGTGTTTCGCACCATTTATGCGCTGGGCACCTCGGTGTCGCGCCCCAAACTGGTCATGGCCATCAACCTGTCGGCCATTGGCTTCAAGGCCTTCTTCAACTGGCTCTTCATCTACGGCAAGCTGGGCCTGCCCGCCATGGGCGCCACCGGCGCCGGCCTGGCAACCGCGCTGGTGTCGTGGATGAGCCTGGGGCTGGGCCTGTGGGTGATCACCCATGACCGCTTCTACCGCCGCTTCCAGCTGCGGATCGGCAAGCCCGACTGGAAGACGCTGAAGGAACTGCTGCGCCTGGGCATCCCGATGGGCGGCTCGTACCTGGTGGAAGTGTCGGCGTTCACGTTCATGGCCTTGCTGGTCGCCCGCGAAGGCACATTCGTGACCGGTGGGCACCAGATCATGTCGAACCTGGCCGCGCTGTGCTACATGATGCCGATGGCGCTGGGGGTGGCCACCGCCGCCTTGACCGCCCAGGCGATCGGCGCCGGCAACCTGGCCCATGCCCATCGCACCGGCATGGCCGGGCTGGCGCTGGGCCTGATCGGCGCGCTGCTGACGGCGGCCGTGCTGCTGGTGGGCCGCCCGCTCATCCTGGCGGCCTACACCGATGACGCCGGCGTGGCGGCCGTGGCCACGACCCTGCTGGCCGTGCTGCCGCTGTTCCACCTGTTCGATTCCATGCAGTGCATCAATTCCTACCTCCTGCGCGCCTACAAGGTCGCCGTCGTGCCGCTGCTGCTGCAGGTGGTGGCGCTGGCTGGCGTGGGCCTGGTCGGCGGCTGGTGGTTCGGCTTCGGCCCCGGCAAAGGCGGCCTGGACGGCATCCGCAACGTCCTGGTGCCAGGCTCCCCCGTCGGCGCGGGCAGCATGTGGCTGATGGCCATGGTGGGGCTGGCCCTGTCCGCCGCCCTGCTGCACTTCTGGTATCGGCGGATCGTGCGGACGCTGGCGTAACGGTAAAGACCGCAAGCGAACAAAAAAAGGCAGCCCAAGGGCTGCCTTTCTTGTCTCCGATCGTGGGGATCAGACCACTTTCGGCCGCTTGTCGATCACGCGGCGTGCCTTGCCGGTAAGCGTGCGTTCCACATGCCCGGAGTCCGACACCTGAATACGCGCGCTGACGCCGATGTGCGTCTTCACGGCATGCTGCAGCTGCTTGCCCAGGTCATTGCGCTCGGCATCCGACAGGCCCGAGAACTCGGCTCGCACCTCGGTCAGGATCTCCAGCTCGTCCATATTGCCCGTACGCGACAGCACCAGTTGATAATGCGGCGCCAGCTGGGCGATCTTCAGGACCAGCTCCTCGACCTGCGTCGGGAACATGTTCACACCGCGCACGATCAGCATGTCGTCGCTGCGGCCGGTGATCTTGCCAATGCGGCGCATGCTGCGCGCGGTTGGCGGCAACAGGCGGGTCAGGTCGCGCGTGCGGTAGCGGATGATGGGCATCGCTTCCTTGGTCAGCGACGTGAACACCAGTTCGCCAGGTTCACCATCGGCCACGGGCTCGCCCGTATCCGGATTGATGATCTCGGCGTAAAAATGGTCTTCCCAAACCACCGGACCGTCCTTGGTCTCGACGCATTCGCTGGCCACGCCCGGACCCATCACTTCGGACAGGCCGTAGATGTCGACCGCGTCGATGCCGGCTTCGGTCTCGATGTCGGCACGCATCTGGCCTGTCCACGGCTCGGCGCCAAAGATGCCGATGCGCAACGAACTTTGACGCGGATCAATGCCCTGGCGACGCTGTTCTTCCAGAATATTGCAGAAATAGGAGGGCGTGACCATGATGATGTCCGGACGGAAATCGCTGATCAGTTGCACCTGCTTTTCGGTCTGCCCGCCCGACATCGGGATGACCGTGCACCCCAGGCGCTCGGCACCGTAATGGGCACCCAGGCCGCCCGTGAACAAGCCGTAGCCGTAGGCCACGTGCACGGTGTCGCCGGGTTTGCCGCCGGCCGCACGGATCGAACGCGCCACCAGATTGGCCCAGTTGTCCAGATCGCCCTTGGTGTAGCCCACCACCGTCGGCTTGCCCGTCGTGCCGCTGGACGCGTGAATGCGCGAGATCCGGTCACGCGGAACCGCGAACATGCCGAAGGGATAGTTATCGCGCAGTTCCTTCTTCGTCGTGAAGGGGAACTTCGAAATATCGGACAGCTGCTTCAGATCGTCTGGATGCACGCCGGCGTCATCGAACGCCTTCTTGTAGTGCGCGACGTTCTCGTAGGCATGCTTCAGCGTCCACTTCAGACGCGCCAGCTGCAACGCACGCAGCTCATCCTCGCTGGCATGCTCGATGGGGTCCAGCCCCGGCTTGCTCATGGTGTTGGACATGGTTATCTCTCTCCTGAAATTCTCGCTACGCCGGTCGGGGCGGCGACGGGGGCCTGAGCCCCGGGCGCTCGCCGCCCTGCCGGCGGCCTTGTCTTTGGTAGGTTGCCTTACGCGTCGGCGGGAACGCCGACGATCTGGCCTTTGATGCGATAAGACCGCCCGCGGAACAGCGCCACATTGCGGCCGTCCTGATTGGTCACCGTCACGTCATACACGCCCGTGCGGCCAGCCAGCGACCGCTCCTGGGCCACCGCGGTCAGCAGATCGCCTTCGAAACCCGGCGCCAGGTAATCGATGGTGCAACCGGACGCCACCGTGCTGACATTGCGCGAATTGCACGAAAACGCGAAGGCGCTGTCGGCCAGGGCGAAGAGGAAGCCGCCATGGCAGGTCTTGTGCCCGTTCAGCATGTCGGCGCGCACGCGCATCGTCAGGCGCGCATAGCCCGGCGCCATTTCCTCGACCTTCATGTCCAGGCCCTGCGAGGCCGCATCACCTGCGTACATCACGGTACCGACGGCCTGAGCCAGTTCCTGGGGATCAGCCGGCACTTCAACAGCGGGAACGTGCGCGTTCATCATTGCCCCTTGAATTGCGGTTCGCGCTTGCCGAGGAAGGCGGCCACGCCTTCGGCGTAATCGGCGCTGCGGCCCAGTTCGCGCATCATGTCGCGTTCCAGGTCCAGCTGCGTGGACAGGTCGTTGCCCAGGCTGGCCTGCATGGCCCGCTTGGTGAATGCCAGACCCTTGGTGGGCGCCGTGGAGAAGTGCTGGGCCAGATGGTCCAGGGTGGCGTCGAATTCCTCGTCCGCCACGCATTGCCAGATCAGGCCCCATTCTTCGGCCTGCTTGGCGCTGAGCTTGTCGCCCAGCATCGCCAGCCCCATGGCGCGCGCGCGGCCGACCAAGCGAGGCAGCACGAAGGTGCCGCCGGTGTCGGGGATCAGCCCCAGACGGCAGAACGACTGGATGAAGTTGGCTGAAGCCTTGGCAATGACGATATCGCCGGCGAACGCCAGGTTGGCGCCCGCCCCCGCCGCCACGCCGTTCACGCCCACCACGACAGGCAGGGGCAAGGCGTTGATGCGGCGCACCAGCGGGCCGTAGAACTTGTCGACCGTTTCGCCCAGATCGGGCGGCGTGCCGTCTTCGGCGGGCTTGCGCTCGCTCAAGTCCTGCCCCGCGCAGAAGCCGCGGCCCGCGCCGGTCAGGACCAGCACGCGCGCGCCTTCGGTTTCAACGCGCGTCAACGCGTCGGCCACTTCGCCATGCATGTTGGCGGTGAAACTGTTCAGCTTGTCCGGGCGGTTCAGCGTCAGGCGCGCGATACCGTTGGACAGGTCGAATTGAATATCTTGGTAGCTCATATCAGTTATCCATTGCGGGCACGCTACTGGCATCAAAGGTAATCGGTAACGCCCTATCCGGGCCGCGCGGAGCCGGCTTTGCCGGACCGCAGCGGCGCCCCCTCGAGGGGCAAGCGCGTAGCGCTTCGGGGGGCTTAAATATGACGGCGGGTTTGCACCACGCGGAAGCGGTTCGACACGAACGCCGTGTCGGACAGTGCCGCATTGGCGGCCGGATTGGCGCCGGTACCATGGAAGTCGCTGAAAGCCGCAGTCTGGTTCACGAACACCGCTCCCGTCAGGTTCAGCGACAGCGACACGCCGGACACTTCGGCGGCGTCCTGCACCTGCTCGGCCACCTGCGCATCCGTCGTGTAGGCGGACAGCGACAGGGCGCCGTGCTGGACGACGCTGTCGCGCGCCAGCTGGATGCTGTGCGCGGTGGAGTCGGTGGCCACCACGAAAGCGATGGGGCCGAACCATTCCTGGCTGATGGCGGCATTGCCGGCTTCCGTGCGCAGCAGCAACGGGGTGCGCACGCGGGCGTTCTCGAACTGCGGGTGCACGAGCGTCTTGCTCTCGGCCACGACCGGCAGACCCAGGGCGCGGGCCTTTTCGATGCGTTCGACGATGCCCTCGTTCTGGATGGCGCCCGTCAGTTCAACGGCGCGCGCGGCGTCGGCACTGACCTTCTCCAGCGCCATGCCCAGGGCGGCGGCGACGTCGTCGAAGCTGAGGCGGCCTTCCGGCGTGTTGATGCCGTCGCGCGGAACGTAGATATTCTGCGGCGCCGTGCACATCTGGCCGGAATACAACGCCAGCGAGAACGCCAGGTTGCGCGCTACGCCCTTCAAGTCATCCGTGGAATCGATGATGACCTGGTTGACGCCGGCCTTCTCGGTGTAGACCAGCGCCTGGCGGGCGTTGTTTTCCAGCCAGTCGCCGTTGGCGGTGCTGCCCGTGAAGTCGACGATCTTGACCGCCGGGTCCAGCGCCAGCTTCTGCGCGGTGTCGTCGCCGGCTTCGTGCGCGGCCAGCAGCACGACGTCGGGATCGAAGCCCGCCTCCTGCAGCACTTCGCGCGCCACCTTGACCGTGATGGCCAGCGGCAGGATCGCGCCCGGGTGCGGCTTCACGATGACGGTGTTGCCGGTGGCCAGGCTGGCGAACATGCCCGGGTAGCCGTTCCAGGTCGGGAAAGTCGAGCAGCCGATCACCAGCGCGACGCCGCGCGGCACCACGGTGAACTGCTTTTCCATGCGGATCGGGTCGTTCTTGCCTTGCGGCTTTTCCCAGATGGACACGCCCGGAATGCGCGACATTTCCTGCCACGCGTAGGTCACGGCCTCGAAGCCGCGGTCCTGCGCGTGCGGACCGCCGGCCTGGAAGGCCATCATGAAGCCCTGCCCGGTGGTGTGCTGGACCGCGTAGGCGATCTCGAAGCTGAGCTTGTTCAGGCGCGCCAGGATCTCCAGCGACACACCCACCCATGCCTGCGGGCCGGCGCGGCGCCAGTCTTCCAGCGCGCGCTTGGAGGCGGCGATCAGCTTGTCCACGGGCACGTGCGGATACGTGATGCCCAGGTCGAAGCCGTAGGGGGATTTCTCTCCCCCCACGGTGCCGTCGGCGTCATGCAGGTTCAGCGGGAACGGCTTGCCTTGCAGCGCTTCGAAGGCGGCACGGCCGTCGTCGTTGGCGGTCTCGCCATAGTTGCGGGGGCTGGGCGATTCGGCAAACGGGCTCCAGTAGCCGCGCAGCGCGGCGGCCGCCAGGGATTGTTCCAGCAGGGGCTGATGGCGTTCGAAGAATTTCTGGGACACTGTGTCTCTCCAATGAATTAGGGATATCTGCCTGGCGTGCGCCGGATCAGGTTTCCTGGTCGAAGTCGATGACCAGGCGGTCGCTGACCGGGAAGCTCTGGCAGCTCAGGACGAAACCGCGCGCAACTTCGTAGTCTTCCAGGGCGAAGTTGGCATCCATGTCCACCTCGCCTTCGACCACTTTGCAACGGCAGGTGGAACACACTCCGCCCTTGCACGAATACGGCAACTCGATCCCTTGCGCCAGCGCCGAATCCAGCACGCTGTCTTTATTCTTTTCAATGACGAACTTGCGGCTGTGGCCGTCCTGCACCACGGTGACTTCGCACTGTCCCTTGCCGGGCGCCTGACGGGCCTCGTGGCCAGTGCGCAACGCACGCGGCCCCTTGGGCGCGCCGAACAGCTCGAACTTGATATTCGACTTCGGAATGCCGCGGGCCTGCAGCCGCTCCACCACGCTTTCGGTCATGGTCTGCGGACCACAGACAAAAGCGTAATCGATATCTTCGGGGCTCATCCAGGCCGACATCAGCTGATCGACCTTGTCGCCGTCCAGGCGGCCGTTGAACAGTTCGATGTCCTGGGACTCGCGGCTCATCACGTAGACCAGCGAGAAGCGGTCCATGTAGAGGTTCTTCAGGTCTTCGATCTCTTCGCGGAAAAGCACCGCCGACGATGCGCGGTTGCCGAAGAACAGCGTGAACTTGCTGCCCGGCTCGGTGGACAGCGCGGTCTTGACCAGCGAGAACACCGGCGTGATGCCGCTGCCCACGGCGAAGGCCACATAGTGGCGCTTGTTTTCGGGAGAAAAATCGACCGTGAAGTTGCCCGCCGGCGCCATGACTTCCAGCGTCTGGCCCGGTTGCAGCTCTTGGTTGGCCCAGCAGGAGAACGCACCTTCGTCCACCTTCTTGATCGCCACGCGCAAGAGCTTGTCATGCGGCGCGGAACAGATCGAGTACGAGCGGCGCAGCTCTTCGCCGTTTAACTGGGTACGCAGCGTCAGGTACTGGCCGGGCAGGAAAGCGAATTCCTCGGTCAGCGCATCGGGCAGGTCGAAGGTCACGACGACGGCGTCGCGCGTGTTGCGCGCCACCGAGGCCACCTTCAACGAATGGAATTGGTTCTGGCTCATCTCGAAACCGCTCTCAGTGAGTCTTGAAATAGTCGAAGGGTTCGCGGCACGCAACGCAGCGGTACAGCGCCTTGCATGACGTGGACCCGAAGTTGCTGACCATCCGCGTGTCGCGGGAACCGCAGCGCGGGCATGCGATGGCGGGGGTGGCGGCGCGGCGGCTGATGCCCGAGATGTCGATGGCGCGTTCGGCAGGCGCGGCGATGCCGTAACCCTTGAGCGCTTCACGCCCCTTCTCGCTCATCCAGTCTGTCGTCCAGGCGGGCGCCAGGCGGGTTTCGACACGGACCTCGTCGATGCCGTGGCGCGCCAGCGTCCGCTGGATGTCCTGCGTGATCTCGCGCATGGCCGGACAGCCGGAGTACGTAGGCGTGATGACGACGACACAGGCCTCGCCATCCCAGGACACGTCCCGCACCACGCCCAGATCCACCACGGACAGCACGGGGATCTCCGGATCGGGGACCTCCTGCAGCCAGGCGTAGACCTGGTCGGCGGAAATGGGCGCCAGCGCGTTCACCACGTGGCTCCTGGATAGGCGCGCGGCAGGTATTGCATTTCCGCCAGCACGTAGCCCAGTTCTTCGGTGTGCTTGCCCTGGCGTCCACCGCGGTAGGCCAGATGGTTGGCGGCGGTTTCGTCCGGCACGGTCAGCGTGGCTTCTTCCAGCACTTCGCGCACGTGGGCCAGCCAAGGCTGGCGCAGGGCGGCCAGCTCACAGCCGATGCCGCGGGAGGCCACGTCCTGATCCACGGCGTCATCAGCGAACAGTTCGCCGGTGAAGCGCCAGGCGTCATCGATGGCGACCTGCATCTTGGCGTGGCTTTCCGCCGTGCCGTCGCCCAGGCGGACCACCAGGTCCGACGAGCGCCGCACGTGATACGTCACTTCCTTGATCGACTTGGCGGCGATGCCGGCCACGCGTTCGTCAGAAGATTGCGCGAGGCGCTGCAAGAGGAAGTAGTGCCACACGTCGAACAGGAACTGACGCGCCATGGTGTCGGCGTAGTTGCCGTTGGCGCGTTCGACCAGCAGCACGTTGTGGAACTGGTGCGCGTCGCGGTGGTAGGCCAGCGCGTCTTCGTCGCGGCCTGCGCCTTCGACTTCGCCGGCCAGCGTCAGCCACATGCGAGCCTGGCCCAGCAGGTCCAGCGCGGTGTTGGTCAGCGCCAGGTCTTCTTCCAGGATGGGGCCGTGGCCCGTCCAGGCGCCCAGGCGCTGCGACAGGATCAGCGACGAATCGCCGAGGCGAAGCAGATATTCAAACAGAGTCTTGTCCATGTCTCCCCCGCCGCCTTACATGTGCTTGATTTCTTCGGGCATCGGGAAAAACGTGGGATGCCGGTAGACCTTGCTGTTGGCCGGTTCGAACAGGGGTTCCTTGTCGCCGGGGCTGCTGGCCGAGATATCGGAGGCGCGCACGACCCAGATGCTCAGGCCTTCATTGCGGCGGGTATAGACGTCGCGGGCGTGGTTGATCGCCATTTCGGCGTCGGACGCATGCAGGCTGCCGACGTGTTTGTGCGCCAGGCCGTGCTGGCTGCGGATGAACACTTCCCACAGAGGCCAGTCTTTGCTCATGATGGATATCCTTGGAATACCGGGCGCGCGCCGCGCGCCCTGATCTGCAATGGTTAGAAGAGTGAACCTGGAAACTCGGCTATCGGAGCGGCGCGGCCGTGCGGAGCCGGCTTGGCCGGTTCGTAGCGGCGCCCCCTCGACGGGGCCGCGCGCAGCGCTTCGAGGTCGAACTCATCAGGCGGCCTTGCGCTGCGCCTGCTTGTCCGCGTAGGCAACGAGCGCGTCACGCACCCAGGCGCCATCCTCGTGCGCCTTGACGCGCGCGGCCAGGCGTTCCCGGTTGCAAGGGCCGTGGCCCTTGAGCACCGCGTAGAACTCGCTCCAGTCGATCTCGCCGAAGTCGTAGTGGCCGCGCTCGGCGTTCCACTTCAGATCGGGATCCGGCACGGTCAGGCCCAGGTATTCGGCCTGCGGCACGGTCTGGTCCACCATCTTCTGGCGCAGTTCGTCGTTGGAGAACAGCTTGATCTTCCACGCCATGGACTGGGCGCTGTTGGGCGAGTCGGCATCCGACGGGCCGAACATCATCAGTGCGGGCCACCACCAGCGGTTCAGCGAATCCTGGACCATCGCCTTCTGTTCCGGCGTGCCGTGCAGGCACATCTGCATCAACAGGTCGTAGCCCTGGCGCTGGTGGAAGGACTCTTCCTTACAGACGCGCACCATGGCCCGGGCGTACGGGCCATAGGAGCAGCGGCACAGCGGGATCTGGTTGATGATGGCAGAGCCGTCGACCAGCCAGCCGATCATGCCGATGTCAGCCCAGCTGAGGGTGGGGTAGTTGAAGATGCTGGAGTACTTGGCGCGGCCGGCATGCAGGTCGTCGATCAGGTCGTCGCGCGACACGCCCAGCGTTTCCGCGGCGCTATACAGGTACAGCCCATGGCCGGCTTCGTCCTGCACCTTGGCCAGCAAGATCGCCTTGCGCTTGAGCGACGGCGCGCGCGTGATCCAGTTGCCTTCGGGCAGCATCCCGACGATTTCCGAATGCGCGTGCTGCGAGATCTGGCGGACCAGCGTCTTGCGGTAGGCGTCCGGCATCCAGTCCTTGGCCTCGATGCGCACGCCGTCGTCAATGCGGCGCTGGAACGTCTGGTCGCGGCCTTCAAGCTGGTCCGCGGTCTTGACCTGCTTGACGCCGGTTTCGACGAGTTGAGCGTACATGTTTGTCTCCTAGAGACGGTTTGCGAAAACGCAAAGCAAACGTTCCGCAGTGCCGTCATGTCATAGGCGGATTATTTAATACAAAAAAACCATTGTCAAACTCAAATCTGTATCACATTGGATTTATGTATCATATTGCGGATCCCGATATCGGCCGCTTGCGGCCCCCCTTATGGCAAACCCTCAGTCGCCCCTGGACCGCTTCCTGTCCCGCTTATTGAAAAGCGATCCGCCCCGCGCCAAATCCCTGTGCGTCAGCTTGCTGGGCGACGCGCTCGCGCCCCACGGCGGCGCCATCTGGCTGGGCGACTTGATCGCGCTGCTGGCGCCGCTGGGCATCAACGAACGGCTGCTGCGCACCAGCGTATTCCGGCTGGTCGCCCAGAACTGGCTGCAATCCGAACGCCATGGCCGCCGCAGCCTCTACCTGATTTCCGAACAAGGCCTGCGCCATACCGCGCATGCCTCGCAGCGCATCTACGAGGGCGCGGCGCAAGACTGGAACGGGGAATGGACGCTGGTGGCGCTGCCGCGCACGGGCAACGGCCTGGCCGAGCGGGCGGAATTGCGCCGCGAGCTGGTCTGGGAAGGCTTCGGCATGATCGCGCCGGGCTTGTTCGCCCATCCGCACACCGAGGCGCGCGCGGCGCACGACATCCTTGAAAAACTGGGCATCCCGGACCGTGCGCTGGTGCTATCGGCCCGCGACCTGGCCGGCGCGGGCGGCCTGCCGATCGCCAGCCTGGCGTCGCAATGCTGGAACCTGGACGACGTGGCCGAGCAATACCGCCAGTTCTCCCGGAACTTCGGCCCGCTGGAAAAGCTGCTGGAAGAAGCGCCCTCTCCGTCCGAGGCGTTCGTCATCCGCGTCATGCTGCTGCACAATTGGCGGCGTATCGTGCTGCACGATCCGCAACTGCCCGGCCCGATGCTGCCCGACAACTGGCCCGGCCACGCTGCACGCGAGTTGTGCGGGCGGATCTACTGGAAGGTGTTCGACGCGTCGGAAGCGCACCTGGAGGCGTTGGCCGGACAAGACAACGAACGCTTTGGCGCGCTGGCGGGGGACATTGCGGCGCGCTTCGGCGGAAGGCCCGCCTGAACGTTCCGCCTCAGTCGGGCGCGGACAAGGTCACACCCAGCGTCTCGACATGACGCTCACCGGCGGCCATCTGGCCGGGCCCGGGGCGCGATAGTCCGCACGTCGCGGCGATGAAGGACAGCGTCCAGTGCGCCTGGATCGGCCGCCCCAGCGCCGCGCCGGTGTCGGCGTCGATACCGCTGGGCACATCCAGCGCCAGCACCGGCACATTCCACCCGTTGACCGTATCGACCAGCGCCTGCCAGTCTGGGTCCAATGTGCGGTTCAAGCCGATGCCGAACAAGCCATCAATGACGACGTCGGGGGCGGCTCCGGGCATAAGCGCCGTCTGCGTCTCGCCGCCGGCGGCATGCCAGCCTGCCCAGGCGCGGGCCGCGTCCGGCGGCAACCCGGCCGGACCGGAGGGCAGCAGCACGCGTACTGCATATCCCAGGGCGAGCAGGCGCGTCGCGGCTTCCAGCGCATCGCCCCCGTTGTTGCCGGGGCCGGCCAGGGCCAGGACGGTACGGTCAGGGGGGAAGCGGGCGGCGATGAATTCGGCAGCGGCCCGGCCGGCCAATGGCATCAGCGCCCGGCCCGAGGCCAGGGCAAGCTGTTCGGCGCGACGAATCTGAGCGACGGAGTAGGACGGCATGGCGAAAGTGCGGCGAGTGGGCCTTGCCCTGCGGACAGGACACGGCAGATAGGCCTTACCCAGAGAGCAGGCCTTTTCCAGTTTACGCCGCTGCCCGGCCCGCCGCTTACACCTTCAGGAAGTGCTCGCGGTAGTACTTGAGTTCGTCGATGGATTCGTAGATATCCGCCAGCGCTTCGTGGCGGCTTTTCTTCTCGAAGCCCTTGTACACCGCCGGCGCCCAGCGGCGCGCCAGTTCCTTCAACGTGCTGACGTCAAGGTTGCGGTAGTGGAAGAACTGTTCCAGGCGCGGCATGTAAGCAAACATGAAGCGACGGTCCTGGCTGATGGTATTGCCGCACAACGGCGATTTTCCGGCCGGCACATGCTGCGCGAGAAACGCCAACAGCGTATCCTCTGCCTGCGCCTCGGACACCGTCGATGCCTTGACCTTGTCGATCAGGCCGCTCTTGCCGTGCGTGGATTTGTTCCAGTTGTCCATGGCGTCAAGCAGGCTGTCGGGCTGATGGATCACCAGCACGGGGCCTTCGGCCACGACCGTGAGATCAGGCTCCGTCACCACGACGGCCACCTCGATGATGCGTTCTTTCTCAGGTTCCAGGCCCGTCATTTCCATGTCGAGCCAAACCAGGCGATTTTCGTTCACAGCCATATAATTTGCCTATAAAACGCGCGATTTTCGCACATCCCTACTTGAGCCGACCGCTTCGCCCATGTTCACATTGCTGTTCGTTGCTTTCCTGCTGACCGATATTGCCGTGCGCATGTGGCTGGCGACACGCCAGATCCGCCACGTCGTGCGCAATCGCGACCAGGTGCCCGCCGAATTTTCACACCGAATCGGATTGGCCAGCCACCAGCGCGCGGCAGATTACACGGTGGCGCGGGTCAAGCTGGGCATGCTTGAACATACCTTCGACGCGATCGTGCTGGTTTGCCTGACGCTGCTGGGCGGACTGCAATTCATCGACCAGGCGGTAGGCCAGCTTACCAGCAATGACTTCCTGCGGCAGTTGCTGTTGCTGACGGTCATGGGCGTGCTGCTGGGCCTGCTGGGACTACCCTTCGCGATATGGCGCCAGTTCAGGCTGGAAGCCCGGTTTGGCTTCAACCGGATGACACCCGAACTGTTCATCAGCGACTGCGCGAAAAACGCGTTCTTCGCGTTGCTGCTCGGCCTGCCCTTGATCGCCGCCGTGCTGTGGCTCATGGGTAGCGCAGGCACGTATTGGTGGATCTGGGCCTGGGCGCTTTGGTCGGCGTTCAGCGTGGCCATGCAGGTCATCTACCCCCGCTTCATCGCCCCCTTCTACAACAAATTCACCCCGCTTACCGACCCGGCGCTGGCCGAGCGCATCCAAGGCCTGGCCAAGCGCTGCGGCTTTGCGCTCAACGGTTTGTTCGTGATGGACGGATCGCGCCGCTCCGGCCATGGCAACGCGTACTTCACCGGATTCGGCCGGTCGCGCCGCATCGTGTTCTTCGACACCTTGCTGTCGCGGCTGAACGGCGACGAGATCGAAGCCGTACTGGCGCACGAATTGGGCCACTTCGCCAAACGGCACATCACCAAACAGATCATCATCGGGTTTGCCGTGACACTGGTGTTCTTCGCGATTTTGGGCTGGGTCGCGCAGCAACCCTGGTTCTACGTGGGCCTGGGCGTGTTGCCGCAACTGGGCGGCAGCAATGACGCCATGGCGCTGTTGCTGTTCGTCCTGGTCCTGCCCGTCTTCACTTTCATTCTTACGCCTTTGATCAGCCGGTTTTCGCGCCGGAACGAGTTTGAAGCGGACCGCTACGCGGCCGAACAAGCTTCCGCGGAACGGTTGGTTTCCGCGCTGGTCAAACTCTACGACGACAACGCCTCTACGCTGACCCCCGATCCCGTGCACTCCGCCTTCTACGATAGCCACCCCCCCGCCGCCGAGCGCATCCGCCACCTGATGGCGTCCGCCGCATGAACGCGCGCAACAACAGCAGCAGGAAACCCCCCAATACGGCGCCGGCCGGCGCCCCCGTGGCAGAAACCGGGCTCGAAGGCCGCATCATCGCGGCGCATGGGCGCCATTACACGGTGGAACTGGTCGACGGGTCGGTGCGCAAGTGCTTTCCGCGCGGCAAGAAGGCCGGCGCCGCCGTGGGCGACCGCGTCCAGATCACGCCGCAGGGCAACGACGAAGGCGCCATCGACACCATCCTGCCCCGCAGCAATCTGCTGTACCGCTCGGACGACATGCGCTCCAAGCAGTTTGCGTCCAACGTGGACCAGCTTCTGATCGTGATCGCCGTGCGGCCGACCTTCTCGGATGATCTGACGGGCCGCGCGCTTGCCGGCGCCTGGAGCGCAGGCATCTCGCCGCTCATCATCCTGAACAAGACCGACCTGACCGATGAATTGCCCGCTGCGCGCGCACGGTTGGCGCCGATCGCCGCGCTGGGCGTACCGGTCATCGAACTCAGCGCGCTGGAACCCGAAAAGGTCCATACGCTGCTGGCGCCACACTTGGCGGGCCGCACGAACCTGTTGCTGGGCCAAAGCGGCATGGGGAAATCCACACTGCTTAACGCGCTGATACCCACCGCCGGCGCCGCCACGCGTGAACACTCCACCGCGCTGGACATGGGCAAGCACACCACGACCAGCACGCGGCTCTATCACCTGCCCGAGCCGGGCGGCGATCTGATCGATTCACCCGGATTCCAGGCCTTCGGTTTGCAGCACCTGACCCGCGAAGACATCATCCGCGGGTTCCCGGAATTCACGAAGCCCATCGAAGCGTGCCGTTTCTACAACTGCACGCACCGGCAGGAGCCCGGCTGCGGCGTCCTGGCGGCCCTGCAGGCGGGCGAGATCAATCCGCTGCGCTATGCGCTTTACGAACGCATCCTGGAAGAGAACCTGGCTGGCCAGCAACGCTATTGAAGGCCGATGCAAGCCGCGGCCCGGTAAGGGGCGACCCACCATAAGTACGACCTGAGTACGACCTGATATCGGTCGCCCTGGCATGAAAACGGCCCCGAGAGGAGCCGTTTTTCATTGGACGCGGCGGGCCGGCGGCGTCAGCGCGGCCGGAACCCGTTGCGCAGCAGGTGGTAGAGATTGCGCAGCATGCCAGCGGTAGCGCCCCAGATGAAGTGGTCGCCGTAAGGCATGCCGTAGTAGTTGCGCACCCGCCCGTCCTCCAGCCGCGCTTCGTACAGGCGGTGGTTGGCGGGGTCCATCAGGAAAGACAGCGGCACCTCGAACACTTCCGCCACTTCGAACGCGTCGGGCGCCAGATCGAACCCCGGGCGCACCAGCGACACCACCGGAATGATCGAAAAGCCCGTCGCCGTCAGGTAAGGCGGCATGCTGCCCAGCACTTCCACATGGTTGGAGGGCAGTCCCGTTTCTTCCTGCGCCTCGCGCAGGGCAGCGGCCACCGGCGTAGAATCGCTGGTCTCGATGCGCCCGCCCGGAAAGCTGATCTGGCCGGCATGGTCGTGCAGGTGCGCGGCCCGCTGGGTCAGCATGATGTGCACACCGTTGTCGCGGGTGACCAGCGGAATCAGCACGGCGGCGGGCACGGGCGTGCCTTCGCGGCCTGGATAGCGCAGGTCGTTGTCGCGAGAAAGCTCCAGCGTCCAGGTGGCCGGTTGGCTGAGCGTGCCCCGCAGGGAATCCGGGGTCAGCAGGCTGGAGGGCACGGCCGGCAAGGACTCGTTGGCCACCACCCACGGTTGCGTCGCGGGATCGAAGCCGGGACGTGCAAGCGGCCTTCTAGGCCGCGCGGAATACGAGGAATCAGACATACGGCTTTGCAAAAAGAAAAAGGCACCCTCGCAGGTGCCTTTTTAACCCGGAAACCTGTGCCGGACGGAAACGCTGGATGGCGCGGACGTCCGACACTGGTAGGGCCGTGTGCCGATAAGCGATCAAGCCGACGGGGCTTGCTTGCTGACCAGCTTTTCCTTGATACGCGCCGACTTGCCCGAGCGGTTGCGCAGGTAGTACAGCTTGGCGCGGCGCACGTCGCCGCGGCGCTTGACTTCGATGCCGGCGATTTGCGGCGAGTACAGCTGGAACGTACGTTCCACGGCTTCACCCGACGAAATCTTGCGCACGGTGAACGCGGAGTTCAGGCCGCGGTTGCGCTTGGCAATGACAACGCCTTCGAAAGCCTGCACGCGCTTGCGGGTGCCTTCAACGACGTTCACGCTCACGATGACGGTGTCACCAGGAGCAAATTCAGGCTTGGCTTGGCCGCCGGTCAGACGGGCAATTTCTTCCTGTTCCAGGATAGCGATAAGGTTCATTAGAACTCCTAGATCATCATGTCTTTGCGGACTAAAACTTTTGCCGTTCGATGTTGTTCACGTGAAGCTGGACCATCGAGGCGCACCACTGGGGTAAGCCGCGGGGCTGACTACGCGTGTGTATTGCCGGCAACCCGGAGGGTCAACGCACAATACTCGTACCGCAAGCAGAGGATGAGATTTGGCAAACCAATGATTCTACACCAAAAATTCGCTTGAGCGTCGGGTAGAATGGCGACCTTCCGGTGGCTTTGCTGTACCCTTGCCACTTCTGTAACAAACACGTCATCTGACGCTGTTCCCTCATGTCGTATACGTCCCTGTTATTGGTTGTCCTGGCGGCAATGGCCCACGCAACGTGGAACCTGCTTGCCAAGCGAGCGGCCATGGTGGGCGCCCCATTCGTCTTCGCGTACGGACTATGCGCCTCGGTGCTGTATGCGCCTTGGGTGATCTGGGTGTTGATGCACGACGGTATGACGTGGACCTGGCCGGTCGTGGCCGCCATCCTGACGTCCAGCCTGTTGCATCTGGGCTACAGCCTGTGCCTGCAGCGCGGCTATCAGGTGGCCGACTTGTCCGTGGTGTACCCCATCGCCCGGGGCACCGGCCCCCTGCTTTCGACGACAGGCGCCTTCCTGCTGCTGGGTGAACCCGCGACCAGCACCGGCATCATCGGCATGCTGTGCGTCGTGGTCGGCGTGTTGCTGATCGCGACTCAGGGCCGGCTGACCATCTTCAAGCAGGCGCAGGCCTGGGTGGGCGTACGCTGGGGCGTGGTGATCGGCCTGTTCATCGCCGCCTACACCGTGGTGGACGCCTACGGCGTCAAGGTCCTGCTGATCAGCCCGGTGCTGTTCGACTGGTTCACCTGTGTCACCCGCACGGCCATGATGACTCCCCACATGCTGGGCCGCCGTGCTCAAGCCTGGGAATCCATGCGCGGGCACTGGCACCTGGCGCTGGCCGTGGGCCTGCTGTCACCGCTGGGTTACATCCTGGTGCTCTACGCCTTGCGCAACGGCGCGCCGCTAAGCCTGGTAGCCCCTGCGCGCGAAATGTCCATGATGCTGGGCACCTTGGCCGGCATGTTCCTGCTGCGCGAGAAGGTCGGACCCGGACGTCTGGCCGGCTGCCTGTCCATTCTGGCGGGCGTCATCCTGCTGGGCTCCAGTTGAACCCCCGAGCTGAACACCCGGCCGCTTAGAATCCGGCGGCCGCGCCCAGCCACATCAGACCGGGGATGATTGCGCCCCAAGCCAACACCATCGCCACATCGATCACCATGGCCTTCATGGTGACCTGAGACGTCACGGGTTCGACCGTGGCGTTGCCCAAGCTGCGCTCGCGCACAACGGAGGCCGGGAGCACGCTGGTGGCAACCGGTGCCACGGGGCGAATCGTTGCGACGGGGGGCGGGGCCTGGGCCGGCACCACCCCGCGATCCGCGGCGCCCTCTTCGACCGGCGCCGGCGGAAACGGCCAACGCGCGGGCATGGAGCCAGGACGTGCTCGATGGCGCGGCAGGGCGTCAGCCGAGGTCGTGGTCCAGGGCATCGCCAGGCCCGCCAATTTGGCGCACGCCGCCCGGGCGCGATGCGCGCTGCGGCGCAACGGGTTCAGCGTGACGGCAAGCTCGTCCGATAAAACGGAAATATCAGCGGTGTTCATAGGAACTCCTTGGAGAATCGATTCCATGCCGCGGCGGGCACCGCGGCATCGACCGGCAATCAGTCGAACAATGACAACTGGCCTGCAGCCATTGCACGCAGTTGGCGCGTACCGCGGCCCACTGCGCCGCCGACAGCAGGCAACCCATCAGAAAAGGGGACCCCTGAAGACGCTTTCGCGCCAACCGGGGATAGGAAATCGGAAGAAGACGCGGCGGAAGAAGACGCGGCGAGCGCGTCAGCCTTGGCCGCGGCAAACAGCGACGGTGTCGCGTTCGCGGCCAGGGGCGGCTGGAAACGGTCACAGTCCAGGGCAAGGCGATGGCGGTTCAGGCCCAGCTTGCGGGTGGCCACCGCGAACCGTTGGCGCAGCAAGTCCGCCCAGATGCCGGTGCCGCGCATGCGCGACCCGAAATTCGGGTCGTTGCGGCGGCCATTGCGCAGGTCTTCAATGCGGTGCAGCACTCGTTGGGCGCGATCCGGGAAATGGGCGTTCAGCCAGTCCTCGAACAAGGTTTTGACCTCCCAGGGCAGGCGCAAGACGGTGTAGCTGGCGTAATGCGCGCCGGCCGCCTTGGACTCCTGGAGAATGTGTTCCATGGATTCGTCGTTGATGAATGGGATGACGGGCGCCACCAGCACGCCGACGGGCACGCCCGCGTCAGTCAGGGTGCGCACGGTTTCCAGCCGGCGCCAGGGGGCGGCGGCGCGAGGCTCCAGCGTGCGGGCCATGCCGGCATCCAGCGAGGTGATGCTCATGTAGACCACCACGAGCTTCTGCTCGGCCAGCGCGGCCAGCAGGTCTACATCGCGGGCAACCAGCGCGTTCTTCGTAACGATCGTGACCGGATGCCGGGATTCCAGCATGAGCTCCAGCAGGCCACGGGTCAGCCGCCATTCGCGTTCGATGGGTTGGTAGGCGTCCGTGGCGGAGCCGATGTTGATGGGTGACGGCTGGTAGCCGGGGCGGCTGAGTTCCGCCCGCAGCGCCTGCACCGCATTCGCCTTGGCAACCAGCCGGGTTTCGAAGTCCAGCCCGGGGGACAGCCCCAGGTAGGAATGCGTAGGCCGGGCATAACAGTACACGCAGCCATGTTCACAACCCCGGTACGGATTGACGGCGACGTCAAAGGGAATGTCGGGCGAATCGTTGCGCGACAGCATCTTGCGCGCTTCTTCGGCCGTGACCGTGGTCTTGGGCGCGGCAGGCGCCACGCGGGAATCCGGCAGGATCGGAATGACCCGTTCGCCGGACGGCGCATCGGCCAAGAATTCGGGGACGGAATCTACGTAATCGGCAGGCAAGCCGGAAGCGGACCAGCCGTCATCGACCTGCACGCGGTCATCGCGCTGAAAGCGATGCCGAACATTAGTAACCGCACCCCGACCGCGCAAGGCGGCGGGGGCGGCAGCCGGGGACCCAGAACCGGCGGGAAAAGAATGATCGGTGCGTGCCATAAAAACTACTGTACAAAAACACAGTGGTTTTGACAAGCACCAAAGACCTTTTCGTAAGACAGCCCCACTTTACCGCAAGACGCGGGCGCCGTCTGAACAAATCGATTTCATCAGGCGATATCGACCGGAGAGCCGCACCAGCATTGAATTTGGAAGAAAAACAACAACAAAATCCGAGCGAAAAATCCGTTGTTTTCCAACCCATCGGCGGGTCAGCGCAACATGCCCGCCGCCGCCGTCTGATGCGTGGTTTCGTCGATCAGGATGAAGGCGCCGGTAGCCGGCACATCGGCATAGCGATCGACTGCCAGCGCTTCGCGCGTGGTGAATGTCACGCGTCCGATGTCGTTCATGCGCAAGGTGCCTTCGGTGTTTTCGACTTCCTGCAACTCGTGGATGTCACGATGCGAGAGCACGGCGCGGATCTTCGCCGACGTCAGGCGGGTGCCGGACTTCAGCAGATACTTGCGCGCGGGATTCAACGCCTGCGCGTCCAGCCAGCACAGCTCGGCCTCGAACTCGCGCGTGACCTGGGCGGGCGAGGACGAATGCACGATCACGTCGCCGCGCGACACGTCCACATCGCGGTCCAGCACCAGCGTCACCGAATCCCCCGCCACCGCTTCTTCCTGCACGCGATCGAAGACGCGCACTTCACGCACCACCGCCGTCACGCCCGAAGGCTGCACCGTGACCGCATCGCCCGCGCGCAGCACGCCGCTGGCCACGCGGCCCGCGTAGCCACGGAAATCTTCCTTGCGGTTGCCATCGTGGCGCGCCACCCATTGCACGGGAAAGCGCAGCGGCAACGCGCGGCCATCGCTGGCCAGGTCCAGCGACTCCAGCAGCGCCAGCAGCGGCTGCCCTTCGTACCATGGCGTTTTCGGCGACAGCGTGACGACGTTGTCGCCATTGAGCGCCGACAGCGGCAGCGCATCGAAATGCGCAATGCCCAGCTTGCCCGCCAGATCGGCGTAGGCCTCGCGGATGCGTTCGAACACGGCGCGGTCCCAGTCCACCAAGTCCATCTTGTTCACCGCCACCACGATATGGCGGATGCCCAGCAGGCGCGCGATGGTGCTGTGCCGCTTGGTCTGCGCCAGCAGCTTGCCGTCGGCGGCGCGCGTGGCGTCGATCAGGATGACAGCAACGTCCGCCGTCGATGCGCCTGTGACCATGTTGCGCGTGTACTGTTCGTGCCCCGGTGCATCCGCGATGATGAATTTGCGCGCAGGCGTGGAAAAGTAGCGGTAGGCCACGTCGATGGTGATGCCCTGCTCCCGCTCGGCTTCCAGCCCGTCGGTCAGCAGCGAAAAATCGATCCCGTCGCCGGCCACGCGCTTGTGCTTGGCGCGCGAGATCGCGTCGAGCTGGTCGGCGAACACGCCCTTGCTGTCGTAGAGCAGGCGGCCGATCAAAGTGGATTTGCCGTCGTCGACGGAACCGGCCGTGATCAGGCGCAGCACGCCGTTGCCGGCGCCGGAAAGAAAAGAGTCGTTCAGTGCGTTCATTTGCGTCCCCTGCCGCCGGCCGTAGCCGGCGTGTCCTGCATTCAGAAATAGCCTTCCTTCTTGCGGCGCTCCATCGAGGCCTCGGAAGTCTGGTCGTCCATGCGCGTGGCACCGCGCTCGGTGATGTCGGTCACTGCCGTCTCGGCGATGATGGCGACGGTGTCGGCGGCATCGGAGGCCACCGGGCAGGTGCACGAGATATCGCCCACCGTGCGAAAGCGCACGGGCAGGCGTTCGACCTGCTCGCCTTCCTGCGGCGGCGTCAGGCGCGTAACCGGCACCAACAGGCCCTTGCGGCGCACCACCTCGCGTTCATGGCTGAAATAGATGGACGGCAGCGCCAGCTGTTCACGCTGGATGTACTGCCAGACGTCCAGCTCGGTCCAGTTCGAGATCGGGAAGACGCGCATGTTCTCGCCGCGGTGCACGCGGGTGTTGAACAGGTTCCACAGTTCCGGACGCTGGGCTTTGGGGTCCCATTGGCCGAATTCATCGCGGAACGAAAAAATGCGTTCTTTGGCGCGCGCCTTTTCCTCGTCGCGCCGCGCGCCGCCGATGCAGGCGTCGAAGCCGAATTCCTCGATCGCCTCCAGCAAGGTCACTGCCTGGGCCGCGTTGCGGGAATCGGTTTCGCGCCGCAGCACCACGCTGCCGCGCTGGATCGAATCTTCCACGCTGCGCACGATCAGCGTCTCGCCCAGTTCGGCCGCCCGCCGGTCGCGAAAGGCGATCACTTCATCAAAGTTGTGCCCCGTATCGATGTGCATGAGCGGGAACGGAAAGCGGCCCGGCCGGAAGGCCTTTTCGGCCAGGCGCAGCAGCACCACCGAATCCTTGCCCCCGGAGAACAACAGCACGGGTTTTTCGCTTTCAGCGGCGACCTCGCGCAAGATGAATATCGCTTCCGATTCCAGCCAATCCAGGTGGCTGCGTTGGATCACAGCAGACATAGGTATTCCCCTAAAACAGATTTCGAATTCATGATTGGCATCAGTCGCCGCGTGGCACGACGCTGATGACCCGGTTGCCGGCATGCAGGCCGCATTCCTTGGAGTCCGACGACTCCCACCACCAGCGCCCCGCCCGCAGGTCTTCCCCCGGACGGATCGCTCGCGTACAGGGCTCGCACCCGATCGACGGGTAACCCTGGTCGTGCAGCGGGTTGTACGGGATGTCCAGCGCGCGGATCACGGCCCAGACGTCTTCTTCGCTCCACTCGGCCAGCGGATTGAACTTGTGGAGGCCAAAGGTGGCGTCGCGCTCTTCCAGCGGCAGTTCGCCGCGCGTCGTGGATTGCTGGCGGCGCTGGCCGGTGATCCACGCGCCGCGTCCGGCCAGCGCGCGCTTGAGCGGTTCGACTTTGCGGATCTGGCAACAGGCCTTGCGCAGGTCGACGCTTTCGTAGAAGGCATACGCGCCATGCGCGGCCACGTGTGCGTCGACGGCGGCGGCATCGGGCCGGTATACCGTAACGCGGCGCCCGTAGCGCGCGTCCACGGCGTCCAGCACGCCCAGGGTTTCGGCATGCAGCCGGCCCGTATCGAGCGAGAAAACTTCCAGATCCAGGCCCGAATCGTAGATGGCGTGCGTCAGCACCATGTCCTCGGCCGCCAGCGAGGACGCGAGCGCCGCGTCAGGGTAGCGGCGCTGGACTTCGGCCAGCCGGTCGACCAGCTCGCGCCAGCGACGGGCCAGCGCCGCGTCCAGGTTCGCCGGAAGGCCGGTGGAAAGATCAGGAGAAAGGGGGACAAGCGTCGTCATGGCTGCACCGCGAAAATACGCGCGCGGCGGGGACGCGCCAACAGGACCTCGCCGTCGCGCAGGTTCAATTCCCGGTACAGGTATTCGGGCACCTCGGCTTCGATGATGGCGTCGGAATCCTCGCGGGCCAGTTCCAGATAGGCACTGGGTCCGGCCAGATAGGCGTGCGACAGGCGCACCGCAATGCCCTCGCCGCCCGCGCGATAGCGCTCGATGTCGAACTCGTGCGGCCGCACATAGGCGGTCGCGCGCTGAGCTTCGGCTTGCGCCAAGCCGGGCGCGGGCAGCGACAGGCCGGCGCCTTCCCAGACCTCGCGCGCCGCCACGCCCTGCAACTGGTTCACGTCGCCCAGGAAACCGTAGACGAACGGCGTGGCCGGCTGTTCCCAGACGTCGCGCGGCGTGCCTACCTGTTCGATGCGGCCGGCGTTCATCAGCACGACGCGGTCGGCCACTTCCAGCGCCTCTTCCTGATCATGCGTCACGAACACGCTGGCCACGTTCAGTTCGTCGTGCAGCCGGCGCAGCCAGCGCCGCAGTTCCTTGCGCACCTTGGCATCCAGCGCGCCGAAGGGCTCGTCCAGCAGCAGCACCCGCGGCTCGACGGCCAGCGCGCGCGCCAACGCGATGCGTTGCCGTTGCCCGCCCGACAATTGCGCCGGGTACCGATCAGCCAGCCAGTCCAGCTGAACCAGCGTCAACAACTCATGCACCTTGCGCTGTATCTGGTCTTCGGAAGGACGCTGCGACCGGTGCTTGACCCGCAATCCGAAAGCCACGTTCTCGAACACCGTCATGTGCTTGAACAGCGCGTAGTGCTGGAACACGAACCCGACCTGGCGTTGGCGCACATCGACCGAGGTGGCGTCCTCGCCGGCGAACAGCACACTACCGGAATCCGGCCCCTCCAGCCCGGCGATGATGCGCAGCAGCGTGGTCTTGCCGCATCCGGACGGCCCCAGCAGCGCCACCAGCTCGCCCGTTTCGATGTGCAGCGACACGTCGTTCAGCGCGCGGAACTGGCCGAATTGCTTGGATAGATTTCGAACTTCGATACTCATGCTTGTCTCCGTCTGAACCGGCCGCGTCAGGCGACGGCCGGATTGAGGGTTGCCGCCGCCGCGCCGGGATACTCGACCGGCAGGTCGGCAGCGCGCAGGAAGCGCGCGTTGCGCCACTCGACCACGTTCTTGGCTACCAGCGTCACCAGCGCCAGCAACGCCAGCAGCGAGGCCACCGCGAACGCCGCGGAGTACTGGTATTCGTTGTAAAGAATCTCGACGTGCAGGGTCATCGTGTTGGTCAGCCCCCGTATCTGCCCGGACACGACCGACACCGCTCCAAACTCGCCCATGGCCCGCGCGTTGCACAGGATGGCGCCGTACAACAGGCCCCACTTGATGTTGGGGAGCGTCACACGCCAGAAAATCTGCCAGCCATTGGCGCCCAGCGTCAGCGCGGCCTGCTCTTCCTCGCTGCCCTGCGCCTGCATCAACGGAATCAGTTCGCGCGCGACGAAGGGGAAGGTCACGAAGAGCGTGGCCAGGATGATGCCGGGCACCGCGTAGACGATCTTGAAGTCGTGGTCCTGCAACCAGCCGCCCAGCCAGCCCTGCGTGCCGAACAGCAGGATGAACACCAGGCCGGCCACCACCGGCGACACTGAAAACGGCAGATCGATCAGCGTGATCAGGAACTGCTTGCCCCGGAACTGGAACTTCGTGATGGCCCAGGCGGCGGCCACGCCGAACACCAGGTTCACCGGCAGCGCGATCGCGGCCACCAGCAAGGTCAGCCGGATCGCCGACAGCGCATCGGGCTCGACGATGGCGGCCAGGTACAGTTCCCAGCCCTTCTTGAACGCCTCGGCGAAAACCGCCGCCAAGGGCACCAGCAGGAACAGCGCCAGGAACCCCAGCGCGATGAACAGCAAAATGCCGCGCACCCAGCGCGGCTCGGTCAGATGTGGCGGACGATCCGATGCGCTCATGCCAGCCTCCCCAGGTTGCGGCGGGCCTGCCAGCCTTGCAGCAGGTTGATGACGAGCAGCAGCGCAAAAGACAGCACCAGCATCACCGTCGCGATGGCAGCGGCGCCGGCGTAATCGAACTGCTCCAGTTTGGAAATGATCAGCAACGGGGTGATCTCAGACACCATGGGCATGTTGCCGGCGATGAAGACCACCGATCCGTACTCCCCCACCGCGCGCGCGAACGCCAGGGCGAAGCCGGTCATCAGCGCGGGCAGGATGGTCGGCAGCAGCACGCGGCGGATCGTCTGCCAACGGCTGGCCCCCAGGCTGGCCGCGGCCTCCTCGATTTCGCGCTCGACGTCTTCCAGCACGGGCTGCACGGTACGCACCACGAACGGCACGCCGATGAAGATCAACGCGATCACGATGCCCAGTGGCGTGAACGCCACCTTCAAGTCGAACCATTTGGACAGCGGCGCGCCCAGCCACCCTTTTTCGGAATACAGCGCCGTCAGCGCAATCCCGGCCACGGCGGTGGGCAGCGCGAACGGCAGGTCGACCAGCGCATCCAGGATCTTCTTGCCGGGAAAGCGGTAGCGCACCAGCACCCAGGCCACCACCGTGCCGAATACCAGGTTCACCAGCGCGGCCAGCAACGACGCGCCGAAGGTCAGCTGATACGACGCCAGCACCCGGGGCGCCGTCACGGCGTCCCAGAACCCCTGCCACCCCAGCTCGGCGCTCTTCAGGGGCAATGCGGCCAGCGGGATCAGCACCAGCACGCTCAGGTACAGCACCGCGTAACCCATGGAAATGCCGAATCCGGGCAGCACGCCCGGGCTGTTGCGCCGAACGGCAAAAGGCGCTTGCGCGCCGTTTGCCGCCGGGTTCGAGGCAGTGGTCATGGCCATCTTCCGATCGTTGTCCGTTTATTTTTTCTGCGGCAGATAGATCTGGTCGAACGTGCCGCCGTCGCTGAAGTGGTCCTTCTGCGCCTTTCGCCAGCCACCGAAGATCTTGTCGTCGATCGTGACGAGTTTGACCTTGGGGAACTTGCTTTCATATTTGGCGGCCACCGTCTTGTCGATGGGACGGTAGTAGTTCTTCGCGATGATCTCCTGCGCGGCGGGCGTGTACAGGAATTCCAGGTAGGCCTGCGCCGCGGCGCGCGTCCCCTTCTTGTCCACGATCTTGTCCACGATGGCCACGGGCGGCTCGGCCAGGATGGACAGCGACGGCACGACGATGTCGAACTTGTCCGGACCCAGTTCTTCAAGCGCCAGGAAGGCTTCGTTCTCCCAGGCCAGCAGCACATCGCCGACGCCGCGTTCGACGAAGGTCGTGGTGGCGCCGCGGGCGCCGGTGTCCAGCACCGGCACGTGCTTGAGCAGGTCGCCGACGAACGCGCGGGCCTTCTCTTCGCTGCCGCCGTTCTTGTCCAGCGCATAGGCCCAGGCGGCCAGATAGTTCCAGCGCGCACCGCCCGAGGTCTTCGGATTCGGGGTGATGACCTGCACGCCCTCCTTCACCAGATCGTCCCAGTCCTTGATGGCCTTGGGGTTGCCCTTGCGCACCAGGAAGACGATGGTGGAGGTATAGGGCGAGCTATTCTGCGGCAGGCGGGTCTGCCAGTTCTCGGGCACCAGGCCACGGTCGGCGATGGCGTCGATGTCATAGGCCAGCGCCAGCGTCACCACATCGGCTTCCAGCCCGTCGATGACCGAGCGCGCCTGGCGGCCGGACCCCCCGTGCGATTGGCGGATCGTCAGGTCGACATTCGCCTTTTCTTTGTATTGCTTGATGAAGGCGTCATCGATGGCGCGGTACAGCTCGCGCGTCGGATCGTACGAGACGTTCAGCAGCGTCTGCTTTTGTTGAGCCTGCGCCGGCGCGGCCGCCGCCAGCGAAACTGTCACCGCCGCCAGAACGGCCAACCAACCGGCTTTCCCGAAAGACATCCCTTGCTCCCTGTATTTGGCAATGTGCAAGCAAGTGTGCGGGCAGCGCATTCTGAACGGAACGAATCATTTTTTGATTGCTCATCGCTCCCAGACATATAGGACGCGGGTCCCAACAATGAAAAACCGCCGCGTTCCCCTATGGGAAGGCGGCGGTTCGGGCGGTCGGAAACCGCCTGCGGAAAGCCGGGGCTACCCCCCGGAATCCGAATTTACTTATTCGGCTGGGGCGTAATGCGCAGATACGGACGCACGGCTTTGTAGCCCTTGGGGAATTTCTGCTTGATCACGGCCTCGTCCTGCAGGGACGGAACGATGATCACGTCATCGCCATCTTCCCAGTTGACCGGGGTGGCCACGCTGTGGCTGTCGGTCAGCTGCAGCGAATCGATGACGCGCAGGATCTCGTTGAAGTTGCGGCCGGTGCTGGCCGGGTACGTGATGATCAGGCGCACCTTCTTGTTCGGGTCGACGATGAACACCGAGCGCACCGTCAGGGTGGCATTGGCGTTGGGGTGGATCATGTCGTAGAGCTCGGAGACCTTGCGGTCCTTGTCGGCCAGGATCGGGAAATTGACCTTGGTCGACTGCGTGTCGTTGATGTCCTCGATCCACTTCGAGTGGGAATCGGTGCCGTCCACCGACAGCGCCAGCACCTTCACGTTGCGCTTGGCGAATTCATCCGCCAGCTTGGCGGTGTAACCGAGTTCAGTCGTGCACACGGGGGTGAAGTCGGCCGGATGCGAAAAGAGCACCCCCCAGCTGTTGCCCAGATACTCGTGGAAGCGGATAGGGCCAGCCGAGGATTCCTGTTCGAAATCAGGGGCGGTGTCGCCCAGACGTAGATGACTCATGGTGTCTCCTGTATGCGGATTCAGTTGGGGAGCCGGCGGCTCGCGACCGCTGCCTGCCGGGAGGTCGTTTCATGCGGAGAGTACCGCGGGTAAAGCGATTCTTCCATCAAACCTTTGACGGAGGAAATACGCAAGCCATATAACCTTATGCAATATCTGAAGCTGCGCCGCAGGCCTCTGCGACCACCCCGGAACGCACCGCGGCGGACAGGGCCAAGGCGCGCGGCAGGATGTGCGCGGCATAGAACAATCCCGTCGCGATCTTCGATTTGTGGAACGGGTCAGTGGACCCGGCGGCAATGTGCTTGCGGCACACCAGCACCGCGCGCGCCATCTGCCAGCCGCCATGCACCACGCCGGCCAGCATCAGGTAGGGGACGCTGCTGGAGTAGACCGCGCGGATGTTGGCGGCCGACTGTTCCAGAATGAAGCCCACGCCCGCCTCGTAGGCCTGGATCGCGCCGTCCAGGTTGTCGCGCAGCAGGCGCAGCGCATCGCGTTCCCCCGCGGCGGCGCGCGTGGACTCGGCTTCCACCGCGCGCAGCGTTTCGCGCATGGCGGCGATAGCGGCATAGGCGGTAGCGCCGCCATCGCGCTGCGTCTTGCGGCTGACCAGGTCGTTGGCCTGGATCGCGGTGGTGCCTTCATAGATCGGCAGGATGCGGGCATCGCGGTAGTACTGCGCCGCCCCGGTTTCCTCGATGAAGCCCATGCCGCCGTGCACCTGGATGCCCAGGGATGCGACCTCTACCGCGCTCTCGGTCGAGAAGCCCTTCACGATGGGCACCATGTATTCGTAGAATGCTCGGTTGCGCGACCGCTGCTCGGGATCGGGATGGTGCGTGCCCTTGTCGTGCGCCGCCGCCGTCACGTAAGACACCGCGCGAGCGGCCTCCGTCAGCGCTTTCATGGTCAGCAGCATGCGCTGCACGTCGGGATGCCGCACGATGGCCACCGGCCCCGCCGATCCTTCCACCGCACGCCCCTGCACGCGTTCGCGCGCATATGCCAGCGCGTGCTGGTAAGCGCGTTCGGACACGCCGATACCCTGCTGCCCCACGGAATAGCGCGCCGCGTTCATCATGATGAACATGTATTCCAGGCCGCGGTTCAATTCGCCGACCAGATAGCCCACCGCCCCCTCGCCCACGTCGCCCTTGCCGGCGCCGTACAGCAGCACCGCCGTGGGGCTGCCGTGGATGCCCAATTTGTGCTCCAGCGAAGCGCACCAGACGTCATTGCGCTTGCCCAGGCTGCCGTCGGCCTCGACCAGGAACTTGGGCACGATGAAAAGCGATATGCCCTTCACGCCCGCCGGCGCATCCGGCGTGCGGGCCAGCACCAGATGGATAATGTTCTCGGCCAGGTCGTGCTCGCCGTAGGTGATGAAGATCTTCTGGCCCGACAGGCGGAAACTGCCGTCGTCCTGGCGGACCGCGCGCGTGGCGACCTGGGCCAGGTCCGAACCGGCCTGGGGCTCGGTCAGGTTCATGGTGCCGGTCCATTTGCCGCCGATCAGGTTGGGGACGTATTGCTTGCGCTGCGCCTCCGACCCCACGGTCAGCACGGCTTCGATCACGCCGTCGGTCAGCATCGGGCACAACGAGAACGCCAGACTGGCCGCCTGGATGTTCTCGCCGGGCGCCGCCGCCACCAGCTTGGGCAGCCCCTGCCCCCCCCAGACTTGGGGGTGTTGCAAGCCTTGCCAGCCGCCTGCCGCGTAGTCCTTGAAGCCCTGGGCATACCCGGGCGTCGTCGTCACCTGCCCATCCTTCCAGACGGGGGGCTGCGTGTCGCCGGACACGTTCAACGGGGCCACCGCCTGCTCCACGAAGCGTCCGTTCTCTTCCAGGATGGCGTCCACCAGGTCAGGCGTGACGTCGCCGAATCCGGGCAGTTTCAGGATGTCGTCCAGTCCGGCCAGTTCTTTCAAGGCAAAGCGAAAGTCCTGCAGCGGGGTTACGTAAGGCATGGTGTCTCCGTGTGCAAGGGGCAGCCGGGCGCAAAGCGCCTGGCTGCCGGATGCGTTTCTTGGTACGCGCGTCTGATTGCGCGCGTCGGGGTGTGACAGGCGCCGCGTCGCCCGGCGGGTGGCCGGACGGGCGCTAACTCAGATGGTACGCCAATGACACGATGATCGGCCCCAGCACCGGCAGCAGCACGTTGGCGATGGCGTAAGTCACGGTGTAGCCCAACAGCGGCACGGAGCTGCCACTGGTCCCCAGAATGGCGCTGATCGCGGGTGTGCTGACGTGTTGCCCGGCAATGGCGCCGACCAGCAGCGGCCCCTCGATCTTCAGGATCTTGTGGCCCACCCATAGCGACAGGCAAGCTGGCCCCAGCGATACCAGCAACCCGATCAAGGGCAGCACGGCGCCGTGTTCGCGGATCAGCGATATCGCCTCGGGCCCCGCCGACAACCCCACGCACGCCACAAACACCGCCAGGCCCAGGTCCTTCAGCAGCTGCACCCCATGCTCGGGCATATGGCCGATGGCGGGCCGCTTGGCGTTGATCCACCCGCAGACCAGGCCGCTAACCAGCGCGCCGCCGCCGCTGCCCAGGGACACCGGGATCCCCCACAATCGCGCGCTCAAGGCGCCGATCATCAGGCCCGCCAGAATGCCGAACGCCAGGAATACCAGATCGGTTACGCCGCTGCGGCGCAATTCGTTGCCCAGGGCCGCGCCGGCCTGCGACAGTTCCGGCTCGGTGCCCACCAGGGTCACCAGATCGCCATACTGGACGACGGTGGCGGGCGTCAACGGCAGCACATGGCCGGACCGCACGATGGATTGGACGAAGACGCCGCGCGCGCGGCGGGCGCCGGGCCGCTTGGCCAATTCGCCCACGGTGTGTCCGTTGATGGCCTTCTTGCTGACGATGATCGCCAGTTCGCTCAGTTGCAGGTCCTCCGCATGCGCCTCGGGCAGCTGGATTTCAGGGCCGACCACCGCCCCTGCCCGCAACGCGAAGCGGCGCACGCCCAGCACCACCACGATGTCGCCCGTGGCCAGCGTGTCTTCCGGCGTGGCGTCGACGGCCTCGCCATTGCGCAGGATGCGGCTGATCACCGTCCGCCCACCCAGTTGCGCTTCGACATCGGCCACGGTCATGCCGTCCGCGTCTTTCACCACGTGGGCACGCCCCACCAACCGCGGCAAGGTGGGTAGATTGACGTCTTCCTCGTCGCCCGAGGCCACGCCCAGTTTCTCCTCCAGGGCCTTGGAGGCCTCGCGCAGATTGATGCGCAACAGCGCCGGCGCGACTTGGCTGGTGAAGAAGACGATGCTGATCAACCCCACCAGATAGGTCAGCGTATAGGCCGTGGCGATGTTGGCCTCCATGCGTTGCACCTCGGCATCCGGCAGCCCCAGGTGCTTGAGCGCCTCGGCCGCCGTGCCCACCACGGCCGATTCCGTGGCCGCCCCCGCCGCCAGGCCCGCCGCCGTGCCGGCGTCCAGGCCGAACAACGGCACGGCCGCCAGCACGATAGTCAGCACCAGCAGGGCCTCGATGATCGGCAGCACGATGTAGCGCAGGCTGGACCGGTTGAGGTTGGCGAAGAACTGCGGGCCACCGGAGTAGCCCATGGCAAAGATAAACAGGGCGAACGCAACCTCTTTCAGGTCGCCGCGCATCTGGCAACCCGTCTGGCCGATCAGCAGGGCAACGATGAGCGTTCCGCACACCCCGCCCAGCTGGATCGGCCCGACCTTCAGTTTGCCGATCAGGTATCCCAAGCCCACCGTAACAAACAAAACCGCGATGGGGACGCTATTGAAAAACCCGACTGAACATGTCATAAGATCAGGTCGCCCTGTGGTTGCCTACTTCGTAGACTTCTTGGCCGATTTGGCTGCGGTGTCCGCTTGCTTCACCGCCTTCTTGACCGCCGTCTTGGCTCCTTTTTTCACGGCCTTCTTGGCCACGCGCTTGGCGGCGCCGGCCTTCACCGTCTGGCCCTTGCCTGCCGTCGGGCCCGAACGCACCAGCTCGGATGCCTTCCATGCCTCGACGTACTCGGTCGCGCATTCGACCATGTACTTGCCGATCTTGGCGTAGTCGGCGTCGTCCAGGTTGGCCAGCGAAATGCGGATCGACCACGGCGGCCCACCGAATCCGCCCCCGTCCATCAGCACGACGCCGGACTTCTCGGCCAGACGGAACAGGAAGTCCACGGGTTCGTAGTTGCTGGTCATGTACTTGCAGAAGGCGTCGCCATACATGACCTTGGCCCAGACCATGAAGTCCAGTTCCACGTAGTACCAGCCGCGCATCGGATCTTCCGGCGGCACCGGAATGCTCAACCCGCTCCACAGCGCGTCGCGGCGGGCGCGCACGATCTCCATGGTCAGATGCTTGTAGGCGTCTTTCAGGTCCAGCAAATGGGACAACGCGAAGAAGCCCATCTGCACCTGCTGCGGCAAGGACAGGCCTGCCGTGTGGTTCAGCGCCACGTTGCGGCTGTCGGCCACCATGCGGTCGATGAACTTGAGCTTTTCGGGCTCCATCGTCATGGCGCCGTAGCGCTTGTTCAGCCGCTGCTTCCATGACGCCGGCAGTTCGGCGATGCGGCGGTCCATCGTGTTCTTCTCGTGCGTGGCGATCACGCCCAGGCGCCAGCCCGTGCAGCCGAAGTTTTTCGAGAAGGAATACACGCAGATGGTGTTGTGCGGCACTTCGGCCATCAGCGAACGGAAATTCGGCACGAAGGTGCCGTAAACGTCGTCGGTCACCAGCACCAGGTCCGGGTTCTTGCGAATCAAGCGCACGATCTGCTTCATCTCGACCGGGCTGAACGCGACCGAAGGCGGATTGCTCGGGTTCACCGTGACGGCCAGCTTGATCTTCGGGTTCTCCAGCTTGGCGATTTCGGACGCCGGGTAGTGCCAGTCGTGCGTGCCATCGGCGCGCAAGCTGCTGGCATTGATGGCGACGATCTTGAACTGGAAGCGCTCCAGGTGAGCGATCTCGATATAAGGCGTAAAGGTCGGCAGGAACAGCGCGATGGTGTCGCCCTGTTTGAGCAGGCCGTTCTGCATCAGCGAGTCGAAGATGTAGCACATGGCGGCCGTGCCGCCTTCGACCGGGAACAGGTCGAACTTGCCCTTGGGTGGGCGGCCGTCGCACATTTCCTTGATCAGGTAGTCGTGCACGATCTGTTCGATGTGGACCAGCGCACGCGGCGGCACGGGATAGTTGTCGCCGATGATGCTGTCGGTCAACTCGTGGATCCACTCGTCCGGATCGAAACTCTTGATCTTCACGCCGTACTCGAGCACGCCCACCAGGAAATCGTAGCCGTCCTCGCCCTTGTGCTTGGACAGGAATTTGCGCAGGCGGTCGGCACAGCCCTTCTTGGCCGGCATGCCCGCCAGGATGGCGTCATCGCGCACACGGCGCGCTTCCTTCATGGCGAATTGGCCCAGCAGGAAGAAGGCGTCGCGCGGCTCGGTGGCGATCCAGTTGGGATTACCACGGCCGGCGTTCAACATGGTCAACGCGGCGGTCTGCTGGTTTTCCTTGGCCAGCGTGATCAGATAGTCTTTCAATTCGAAGGGCGACAACTGTTCCAGATCGCGCTGGCGAGATCGCGTCGTTTTCAGGGCCGAGGCCAGGCTGACAGTAAGGGGCGTGGTGGAAGCCATTATTCAGTACTCCTGGTTTGCGTTTTGACAAGCGCTTGCCGGGGCGGCGCGGGCAGGCATGCCCGCCGCCCCGATGTGCTGCCCGCAAGCCGTGTGGCTTGGCGGGCGTCCCACTAGGTCATGAGCAAAACAATGACAATCCCCCAGATGATGAGCAGGGTATTGCCGATCGCATAAGGCACTGTGTAGCCCAGGGCGGGCACCTGGCTTTTCGCCGTTTCGGTGATTTGGCCGATCGCAGCCGTCGTGGTGCGGGCGCCTGCGCAGACGCCCAGCACGATGGCGGGATGGAACTTGAACACGTAGCGGGCGATATACACCCCGAGGATCATCGGCACGCTGGTCGCGATGATGCCGGCCACGAACAGTTTGGCCCCAAGCTGCTGGAAGCCTTGTACGAAGCCTGGTCCCGATACGATGCCGACCACGGCCACGAACGCGGTCAGCCCGACCGATGTCAGAAACCAGTGCACAGGCTCCGGCACGCGGCCGAACGTGGGATGCACCGATCGCAGATAGCCGAAGATCAGGCCGGAGATCAGCGCGCCGCCCGAGGTCGACAGCGTGATGGGAATGCCGCCGACCGTCAGCACCAGGGTACCGAACAGGCCGCCCAGCAAAATGCCGAAGCCCACGAACACCATGTCGGTCTGGTTGGTGGCGCGGTCGACATAGCCCAGCTTGTCTATCACCCGTTCAACGTCGCGCTTGGCGCCCAGCACAAAAAGACGGTCGCCCCGGTCCAGCTTCAGGCCCCAATTGACCGGCATCTCGTGGCCGCCGCGCACGACCTTGCGCAGGAACACGCCACGGCCCAGTTGGCGCACGGTCTCGTTTTCGGCGAGTTCCTTGAGGGTCTTGCCGGCCACGTTCTTATTGGTCAGCACCACTTCGACGACCTCGGCGGGCAGGCTCAGCAAGTCGCGGTCTTCGACTTCGGTGCCGATGATGCCGGAGGCCTGCAGGACCAGCGCGTCGTGCCGGCCGGTCACGCACAGGACGTCGCCCGCTTCCAGCACGGTGGCCGAGTCATTGTCCAGGAGCTGGTCGCCGCGGCGGATCCGCTCGACGAAGACACGGGCCTCGACGAACTTCGACTCCAGATCGCCGACCGTCTTGCCCACGTGCTCGGTATTGTCCAGGCGATACGCGCGCGCCGTGAACTTGCGGTAGCCCGACAGTTCCATGGAATCCGACGCCCCCGACATCTTGGCTTCGTATTCCTTGCACTCCTTCACGATGTCCACGCCCATCAGCTTCGGGCCCAGCGAGGCCAGCAGCCACGCGCTGCCCACCGTGCCGAAGATGTAGCAGACGGCATAGGCGACCGGAATGCTGTCGATCCATTGCTTCTTGGTCGCGGCGTCCACGCTCAGGCCGTTGATCGTGTCGGTGGCGACGCCCATCACCGCCGAAATAGTCTGCGCCCCTGACAGCAGGCCAGCACCCGTGCCGGCGTCAAAGCCGAAGCCCACGGCGGTCGCCCAGGTGACCAGCAGGCAAATCACGCAAATGATGACCGCGAAGATGACCTGGGGAAGGCCATCGCTTTTCATGCCGCGAAAGAATTGCGGTCCGACGCCGTAGCCAAGACCGAAGAGGAAAAGCAGGAAGAACACCTGCTTGAGAATTGGCGCGATGGTGATGTCGAGTTGCCCGACCAGCACGCCCACCAGCAACGTACCCGTTACCGCGCCTAGATTAAAACCGAAGAGCTTTTTGGCGCCGATCCAATAACCCAATCCCAGGGTCAGGAAGATCGCTAATTCAGGGTACTTCCGCAATGTGTCAAAGAACCATTCCATCCCGAATCTCCTTCGTTCTGTACAGGTCGAGCACGTGCGTCAACAATCCTGCTGCGCGCGAAACACATTATCAGAATCTTTCGGAAATTCAAAAGAAATACGACTGCGGGGACAAACGTACGCAAATTATCAGGGGAAAAAAAACCGCAGGCAATCGCCTGCGGTTTTTGATATTGCGTGACCGGCCGGTTTACAACGCGCTGGTCAGTTCAGGCACGACCTGGAACAAATCGCCCACCAGGCCATAATCCGCGACGCCGAAAATCGGCGCTTCGGCATCTTTATTGATGGCGACAATGACCTTGGAATCCTTCATGCCCGCCAAATGCTGGATGGCGCCCGAGATACCAACCGCCACGTAAAGCTGCGGCGCAACAATCTTGCCCGTCTGACCGACTTGCCAGTCGTTCGGCGCATAGCCGGCGTCCACGGCAGCGCGCGAAGCGCCCAGCGCCGCACCCAGCTTGTCGGCCAGCGGATCCAGGATCTTGAAATTCTCGGCGCTGCCCAGACCACGGCCGCCCGACACCACCACGCGCGCGCCGGCCAGTTCCGGACGGTCGCTCTTGGCGACTTCGCGGCCCACGAACGTGGACAGGCCCGAATCGGCCACAGCGGCGATCTCTTCCACGGTAGCCGATCCCCCTTGCGCGGCAACGGCGTCAAAGCCCGTCGTGCGCACGGTGATGACCTTCACGGCGTCGGCCGATTGCACGGTGGCAATGGCGTTGCCCGCGTAGATCGGGCGCTGGAACGTATCGGCGGATTCCACGCCGATGATGTCCGAGATCTGCGCCACGTCGAGCTTGGCCGCGACGCGCGGCGCCACGTTCTTGCCCGACGCGGTGGCCGGGAACAGGATGTGGCTGTAGTTGGAAGCCACGGCCAGCACCTGCGCCGCGACGTTTTCCGCCAGGCCGTCGGCCAATTGCGGCGCATCGGCCAGCAGGACCTTGGCCACGCCTGCGGCGGCGGCGGCCTGGTCGGCCACGGCGCGCGCATTGGCGCCGGCGACCAGCACATGCACGTCGCCTCCGATCTTGGCGGCGGCGGCAACGGCGTTCAGGGTTGCGCCCTTCAACTGGGCGTTATCGTGTTCGGCAATAACCAGCGTCGTCATGTTCAGACCACCTTCGCTTCGTTCTTGAGTTTGTCCACCAGGGCAGCAACGTCCGCGACCTTGATGCCGGCCTTGCGGGCAGGCGGTTCGCTGACCTTCAGCGTCTTCAGGCGCGGCGCGGCATCCACACCCAGCTCTTCGGGCGTGACGGTGTCCAACTGCTTCTTCTTGGCCTTCATGATGTTCGGCAGCGTGACGTAACGCGGCTCGTTCAGGCGCAAGTCGGTGGTGACGATCGCCGGCAGCTTCAGCGTCAGCGTTTCCAGGCCGCCGTCCACTTCACGCGTGACCGTGACTTTGCCGTCCGCCAATTCGACCTTGCTGGCGAACGTGGCTTGCGGCCAGTCCAGCAGGGCGGCCAGCATCTGGCCGGTCTGGTTGGCGTCGTCGTCGATGGCTTGCTTGCCCAGGATCACCAGCTGCGGCTGTTCCTTGTCGACAAGTGCCTTCAACAACTTGGCGACGGCCAGCGGCTGCAGCTCGGCGTCGGTCTGGACCAGCACGCCGCGGTCGGCGCCGATGGCCATGGCGGTGCGCAGCGTCTCCTGGCATTGCGCAACGCCGCAAGAAACCGCCACGACTTCAGCGACGGTGCCCTTTTCCTTCAGGCGGGTCGCTTCTTCGACGGCGATTTCGTCAAAGGGGTTCATGGACATCTTCACATTGGCGATATCCACGCCAGTCTGATCCGACTTGACTCGCACCTTGACGTTGTAGTCAACGACGCGCTTGACAGGTACCAACACCTTCATCCCGCTGCCTCCAAATGGAAATAATGACCCGGCGATGCGCCGGGATCGCATTGCACAATTTTTTCCTGATTCTACAGCTTCGCCAGCGCTCGTATATGCGCAACCACGCTGCGGCCCAAGGCCGACAAGTTGTAACCGCCCTCGAGCGTGCTGACGATCCGTCCCTGGCAGTGGCGTTCCGCCACCGCCACGAGCTGCTCGGTCATCCAGGCGTAATCGGCCTCGACCAGCCCCATCTGCCCCATGTCGTCCTCCCGGTGCGCGTCGAAACCCGCCGACACCAGGATCAGCTCCGGACGATGGGCCTCGAGCCTGGGCAACCAGGCGTCCGTGACGATCGCCTTGACCGCGGCGCCCGTCGTGTACGCGGCCACCGGGACGTTCAGCATGTTGGCGGCCGGGTGTTCCGCGCCACTGTTGGGAAAGAACGGGTGCTGGAAAAAGCTGCACATCAGCACGCGTTCGTCGCCGGCGAACACGTCTTCGGTGCCATTGCCGTGGTGCACGTCGAAGTCCACGATGGCCACGCGCGACAGGCCGTGGAAATCCAGCGCATGGCGCGCCGCGATAGCCACGTTGTTCAGGAAGCAGAATCCCATCGCTTGCGACCGGCAGGCATGGTGGCCGGGCGGACGCACGGCGCAGAAGGCCGTGCGGGCCTCGCCGCCCATCACGGCATCCACGGCCGCCACGCCTGCGCCGGCCGCATACAGCGCGGCCTCGTAGGTGTGGGGATTCATCAGCGTGTCGGGATCGATCGGGTAATACCCTTGGTCCGGCGTATGTTCACGCAAACTGTCCAGGTACTGGACAGTGTGCACGCGCAGCAAGTCATGGCGCGATGCCTGAGGCGCCTGCCGGTCGTCCAGATAGGGCATCAATCCGCTTGCCAGCAATTGGTCCGATATGGCGTCCAGCCTCTGCGGGCTTTCGGGATGCCAACTGCCCATTTCATGCAAGCGGCATGCCGGGTGAGTAAGATACATGGTCTCCATAAGGAAGATTATGTTCATCTGTCGGCGATTACTGCAACTCGGAACGCTTTCCGCCCTGCTCGCGGGCTGCTCCACCACCGCTCCCACCGCACCTAATTCACTTGCCGCGCAACCTGCGGCCACAACCGCCAATACCGCTATCCGCATCGGACCCAGTACGCCGACACCGGGTTCCGAACTGCCGGACGACGCGCCCGCCACGCTGACCGCCACCGGCGCGCTGCGCCCGGAAGTGCGCAGTTTCGTGGAAGAACTGGCCGCGGAACGCCAGTTGCCGCTGAATCCGATGGTCAAGGCGCTGGAGGGGTCGCGCTACAACGCCACGGTGTCGCGCCTGATCGCGCCCTCCCCGCCGGGCAAGAAAATCTGGCGCAGTTGGCTCACGTACCGGTCGCGCTTTGTCGAACCCAAGCGCATCGGCTGGGGCGTGGACTTCTACAACGAGAACCGCGACCTGCTCAACCAGGCCGCGCAGCGTTTCGGCGTGCCGGCGCCCATCATCGCGTCGATCATCGGCGTCGAAACCCTGTATGGCCGCAACATGGGCAATTTCCGGGTCCTGGACGCGCTGGCGACGCTGGCCTTCGATTACCCCGATCCCAACAAGCCCGAGCGCGCCACGATGTTCCGCGGCCAATTGGCGGACTTCCTGACGCTGGTCATGAAAGACAAGCTGGACCTGGAGACGCGCGGCTCATACGCGGGCGCTATCGGCATGCCGCAATTCATGCCCACCAGCATCATGCATTACGCGGTGGACGGCGACGACAACGGCCATATCGACCTGACGAACAACACACGGGACGCCATCATGTCCGTGGGCAGCTTCCTGGCGCAGCACGGCTGGCAGCGCGGCCTGCCCGTATTCGCGCCGGTGGCCTTGCCCGCGGATCCCAGCGCGCTGGTCGACGGCGGCCTGGAGCCCAAGCAAAGCTGGGGCTCCCTCAACACGGCCGGGGCCCGGCTGCAGCCCGGCGCGTCCGCCACCGGCTGGAGCAACCAGCCGCTGGGCGTGGTCGATCTGGTGGAAGAAGCCCGGGGCACCGCCCAGTACCGCGTCGGCACGCCCAACTTCTTCGCGCTGACGAAATACAACCGCAGCTATTTCTACGCCACATCGGTTGCTGACCTGGCCACTGAGATTGAAGCCCGCGTGAACCGCTGATCTTCCTGTCATAAAAAAGCGGCGCCTGGACGTGAGTCCAAGCGCCGCTTTTTCATGAATACCGCCGAACGCCTCGGGCCACCTCGCCCAGGTTGGCCAACGGCCTCACACGGTGGCCACCGGCGTGACGGGCGAGCCCACCGCGCCCGGCAGATTCAGGGGCGGGGCCGTCAGCAAAAACCGGCTGCGGCCATGGGCTTGCAACCAGCGCGCAAGCTTGCCCAAATACCACATCTCGCCAATCGGCATGCCCAGCTTGAAGATGCAATGATGATGCAGCGGCAACGCGGCGCAGCAGGCGTTGGGCTTTTGTGTGGGGTAGATCTCCAGCGCATGGTTGTCGGATGCCATCGCCGCCACTTTCGAATCCGAGATCCATTGCAGCAGCTTCTCATCGCTGCCATCCAGGCCCGCGCAGATCTCGTGCAGCGTATGCGTATCCGGCTCGCGGTGCTTCTCCAGCAAGGCGTCGCCGAACTCGGTATGGAACAGGACGATATCGCCCCGCTCGATCTCGATCCGGTCGCTTTCCAGAATACGCATCAGATCGTCATAGCCGACGGATTTCTGCGCCCGGCCGTAGTGCTTGGCCAAGTCGACCATCACACCGCGGCTTTGCAAGCACGATTCAGCCAGCTGCGTGATGTCCAGTTTCTTCGCGTTTGACCCCACGCCCTGCCCCAGATCGGTCTTGGCAAAGCCGTTGTCTACGTCGTAGTCCACCGGGCCGACCACGTGATCGTTGGGCCGGTAGCCGTTGTAGTAGACGCGTTCAGGCAGGCCATCGCCATTCGCGTCGAACAACGCGCCTACGTGCGCCAGGGAATCCCACTGCGTCGAGTACTGCAGGCTCATTTCAACAATGTCGTCGCTCAGCACGTCCACGCAGCCCGGACGCAGGCGCCCCAGCGGGAAATTCATGTACTGATCGCCGTCCCGCTCCGTTGGACGCAGCTTGGGCGGAAGACGCCTGACATTCACGCCGTTGCCGCCGGGGTAGTCCAGCGGCAGCGACAAGCAGAAGCTCAGGCCCTGGCGAACTTCGCCTATGCCCATCAACACGTTCTCGGCAGTGATGTAATTCAGGCAACCGCGCTGATCGTCGGGCCCGAAGTCTCCCCAGTTTGATCCTTCGGGACGGTTCTTCCATCTCATGCGTCGCAACTCCTTGGCGTTGAAAGCGGATTGACATAAATTTATCACGTATAGGATACTAACATCATGGATGTGAAAACTGCTGCTCGAGTTCTGGATGTACTGAACCTCTTTGCCGAGGAGCAGAAGCCATTGCTGTACAGCGAAATCGCCGCCCAGATGCAGATCCCGCTCTCCAGCTGCCATGGCTTGCTCAAGACCATGGTGGCCCGCGGTTATCTCTATGAAATCGGTAAGAAGCACGGCTATTACCCGACCCAGAAGCTGATCCACGTTGCCACGCTGATTTGCCGAAGCGACCCCTTGAACGCGGTCATCGAACCCGTACTGGAACGCGTCCGCGACCTGACCGGGGAAACCGCCCTGCTGGCCAAGCTGGCGGACGACAAGGTCGTTTACCTGATCGTGGCTGAATCCAAGCAGACGATCCGCTTCTCCCACCAACCCGGCGGATTCAAAGCGGTGCACGCCACCAGTTCAGGCAAGGCGTTGTTGTCCGTACTGCCGCCGGATGAACGCCAAAAATGGTTCAAGGCCTATAGCGGATTCACGGCGTTCACGGACAGCACCATCACCGCCCGCGATGCCTTTGATCGCGACCTGCAGGCAGGGGTCGCGCGGGGCTGGCAGCGTTCGGTCGGTGAAAACGTCGAAGACGTGATGTCCGTGTCGCTCGGCTTCCGGGCCTATGAACAACCCTTTGCCATTGTGGTGGCCGGCCCCCTGGGCCGCATGCTCAAAAACGAAGCCACCACTGGAAAACAACTGGAAGAGGTCAAGGCGCTGCTACATGCGGCCCTGCCCTCCGCCAACCTCACCTTTGTTGGAGAAGACAGTAGATGAACAAACGCAGCTTTCTTGCCGCGGCATGCACGATGATCACCGCCGCCGGACTCCCCTTGGCCGGCGCGCAAGCGCAAGGCACCTATCCGGACAAACCGATACGCGTCATCATGCCGTGGGCGGCTGGCGGCCCGACCGATGTCGTGGGCCGGGTCGTCGCCGTGCAAATGGGGGAAATTCTGGGCCAGCCGCTGGTCATTGAAACCCGTGCCGGCGCCAGCGGCACGATCGGCGCGGCACAGGTCGCCAAGGCCCCCGCCGACGGCTACACGCTGTTGATGAATCCGTCCGTTCAGGGGATCTACCCCGCCCAGTTCAAGAGCCTGAGTTTTGACCCAATCAAGGACTTCAGGATGGTTGGCGTGCTGGGCACGGTGCCGATGGTGGCTGTCGTCCCGCCCACCTCCAAGTTCAAGACCTTTGCCGACCTGATCCAGCACGCCCGCGCGCAGCCGGGCACACTGACCTTCGCCTCCCCCGGGGTCGCCACGCTACCGCACCTGGCCGGAGAACTGATCAATACGTCCACCAAGGTCTCCATCTCGCACGTGGGTTACCGCGGCAGCAGCCCCGCCCTGACCGACGTCGCAGGCGGCCATGTCGATCTGATGTACGCCCCGCTGGCGCCTGCGCTTCCGCTGATCCAGAGCGGCAAGGTCGTTCCGCTTGCCGTCACCACCAAAGCGCGGCTGGCCGATCTTCCCAACGTGCCCACCATCGCCGAAGCCGTGCTGCCTGACTTCGATATCGTCACGTGGTACGGCATGTGGGTGCCCAAGGATACGCCCGAGCCCATCATCGCCAAGCTCAACAACGCCATGGTCGAGGCATCGAAATCATCGAAGGTCGTCGACGCCCTGAAATCGCAGGGCACGCTGCCCAGCACGATGAGCTACCAGGAGGCGGAAGCCTTCAATCTTGCGGAAAGCGCCCGCTGGATCAAGGTCATGAAAGACGCCAATATTCAGCCTGAATAACGCAGGGCCGCCCCGCGGCGCTTGTGGCCGCATGGCAGCCCCGCAATAGAAACAGCCCGGCCCAGGAAAGGCTATTCCTGGGCCGGGCTGTTTGCTTCGGCAGCCCGTCAGGCGCCGAAAAAACCGCTATCCGTTGAACACGCCGGTGGACAGATAGCGGTCGCCCCGGTCGCACACAATGAACACGATGGTCGCGTCATTGACGCGCTCGGCCACGCGCAAGGCTGCGACCAAGGCGCCTGCGGACGAAATGCCGCCGAAGATGCCCTCTTCCGCCGCCAGGCGGCGCGCCATGACTTCGGCTTCCGACTGTTCTATGGACTCGTAGGCATCGACACGGCTGCGATCAAAAATCTTGGGCAGATAGGCTTCGGGCCATTTACGGATACCGGGGATCTGCGATCCTTCCGCGGGCTGTGCGCCCACCACCTGCACCGCGGGGTTACGCGATTTCAGGTACGTCGATACGCCCATGATGGTGCCTGTCGTGCCCATCGCACTGACGAAGTGCGTGATGCGACCATCGGTCTGGTCCCAGAGCTCGGGCCCGGTGGTCTCGACGTGCGCGCGGGGGTTGTCGGGGTTGGCGAACTGGTCCAGCACCACGCCCCTGCCGTCCGCCTGCATCTCGGTGGCCAGGTCGCGGGCGTATTCCATGCCGCCTTTGTCCGCTGGCGTCAGGATTAATTCCGCGCCATAGGCCGCCATGGCCGCCCGGCGTTCCACTGACAGGTTGTCCGGCATGATCAGGATCATGCGGTAGCCCTTCATCGCGGCGGCCATGGCCAGCGCGATACCGGTGTTGCCGCTGGTAGCTTCGATCAGGGTATCGCCCGGTTTGATGTCGCCGCGCGCTTCCGCATGCTTGATCATCGACAAAGCCGGGCGGTCCTTCACAGAACCGGCAGGGTTGTTGCCTTCCAGCTTGGCCAGGATGACGTTGCCACGCGCGTCGCCCGCGGCACCGGGAATGCGCTGCAAACGCACCAGCGGCGTATTGCCGACGGTCTGCTCGATAGTGGGGTAGGTAGTAGTCATGCGGACGATAATAACTCCGCCCGGCAGCGGACGCGGCCAAAAGCCGCGCTCCCGCCAGGGGTTCCCCGACCGGCTGCCGCCATTCAGCGCCTACGCGGCGCCGGCGCCTTCAGGGCGGCCCCGATCGGACTGCGGGCTTGGCCGCGGGCTTGGCTGCCGGCTTGGCCGCGGAATTCGCGGCCGCCGTGGCAGCCGGTCGGCCGCCGGCCTTGTTGGCAGACGCTGCAGCCGGAATCGCCACCGACTTCGCCGCCGACGCCGCCGACGCAGCGGGCGGGCCTGAGGACGCCGCCGCCCCGACCTGCAAACCGGCCGATTCCAGGGCTTGCGCCTTTTTAAGCCCGATGCCCCGCACGCGCTCGGCCAGGTCCTCGAACGAGTCGAATTTGCCGCCGCGTTCGCGTTCGCCCACGATGATCTCGGCGGTGCGCGGGCCGATGCCCCGGATGCCTTCCAGTTGTTGCGCGCTGGCCTGGTTGACATCCAGTGCGTTGGCGGGGGCCGCGGTGACGACAAGCCCTGCCGTCACCAGCAGCTCGCCCAACGCCCGGCGTAGCCCGCGCTGGGCGCGCGGGACGCTTCGGGGGAACGCGGGCCTGCCCGGCCGGCCGGGCAGGCGCCGGGGCGCGCAAGCGCCATTGCCGGCGGGCGTGGATCGATACGGTGGATTCATGAGGGTCTCCAGAATGGACGGACGCAACGGTTGCCGCGCCACCCCTGAATCATGGCTACCCAGCCCGCTGCACGGCAGCCCGGTGAACGGAAAGATCCACCCCGGCAAGTACGGGGGCAAAAAAAGCCACCGCCATGAAAACCCCCCGACGGTTGGATCTATCTCCAACTTTCGAGGGTTCGTTCACAAGCGTGGCTTTGTTTAACGCGGGGCAAGGCGCGATGCCAAGCCCCCCGGCAAGGCCCGTTCTTAACGGCGTGCGCGCCAATAGCGCACGTACTCGGCCACGCCGGTCTGCACATCGCGCATCGGCGCGTAGAAGCCGGCGGTGCGCAGTTGCGTGACGTCCGCCTGCGTGTAGCTCTGATAACGCCCTTTCAGGTCATCGGGGAATGGGATGTAGCGGATAAGATCCAGTTCCACCAGTTGGGCCAGCGTCAGCTCCGCCTCGCCGCGCTCGGCGCGCAAGGTGTTCACCACCGCCGCGGCCACGTCGTTGAACGGCTGCGCGCGCCCGGTGCCGCAATTGAAGATGCCCGACTGTTCCGGATGGTCCAGGAAGTGCAGGTTCACGGCCACCACGTCTTCGACCGAAATGAAGTCGCGGCTTTGCCCGCCGTCCACATAGCCGTCCCAGCCCGCGAACAGGCGCACATGGCCATGCTCCAGGAACTGGTTCATGTTGTGGAACGCCACCGAGGCCATGCGCCCCTTGTGCTGCTCGTGCGGCCCATAGACGTTGAAATAGCGCAGCCCCACGACTTGTGCCGTCAGGCTGTCCAGACGCGTGCGCAGCACCTGATCGAACAGCAGCTTGGAATAGCCGTAGACGTTCAATGGGCCTTCGTTGTCGGGATGTTCGACGTAGATCGACGAGCCGCCATACACCGCCGCCGACGAGGCATACAGGAACGGGATGCGCCGCGCCTGACAGAACTCGAACAGCTCCAGCGTGACGCGGTAGTTGTTGTCCATCATGTAGCGGCCATTGCGCTCGGTCGTGTCCGAGCAGGCGCCCTGGTGCAGCACGGCTCGCACCGCTGGCAGGCTGCCATCGGCCACCCGGCGGCGGAAATCATCCTTGTCCATGTATTCGGCGATCTGGCAATCGACCAGGTTGACGAACTTGTCGCCTTCGGTCAGATCATCCACCGCGATGATGTCCTGGATGCCGCGGCGGTTCAGTCCGCGCACCAGATTGCTGCCTATGAAGCCCGCGGCTCCGGTTACGACGATCATGAGGGTTCTCCTGCCAATTCAGCGGCGGTGACGACGGACGTGCCCAGCTTGCCCACGGCGATGCCGCCGGCCTTGTTGGCCCAGCCCATCGCCTCGGCCCACGGCAGTCCGATGGCGCGCGAGACCGCCAGCGTCGCCAGCACGGTGTCGCCTGCGCCGGACACGTCGAACACTTCGTGCGCTTGCGCGTCGATGTGGTCTCGCCCCGTATCGGTAAACAACGTCATGCCCTGCTCGGAACGCGTCACGAGCAAGGCTTCCAGGTCCAGGTCGGCGCGCAAACGCTGCGCCCGATCGGTCAATTCCGCCTCGGAATTCCAGCGGCCCACGGCCTGCTGCATTTCCGAGCGGTTCGGCGTGACCAGCGCCGCGCCGCGATAGCGCGTGTAGTCGTCGCCTTTGGGATCTACCAGCACCGGTATGCCCGCATGGCGCGCCATGGCCAGCAGCGACTCGACGCGCGTCAACACGCCCTTGGCATAGTCGGACAGCACGACGATGTCGTGGTTGGCCAGATGGCGGGCCAGCGCGGCCTCGACGCCATCCAGCGCCGCCTGCTCGGGATGCTGTTCGAAATCCACGCGCAGCAGCTGCTGCTGGCGTCCCAGCACGCGCATCTTCAGCGTGGTGTGCAGGGATGGGTCGGCGATCAGGTCGGCATGGATACCGGCTTCGGCGGACAGGCGGCGGATGCTGTCGCCCGCCTCGTCCGCGCCCAGCACGCCCACCAGCGTCACCTGGCCGCCCAGCGCCGCGACGTTGCGGGCCACGTTGGCGGCCCCGCCCAGGCGGTCTTCGCGGCGTGCGACGCGCACCACGGGCACCGGCGCTTCCGGCGAAATGCGTTCGACTTCGCCAAACCAATAACGGTCCAGCATCACGTCGCCAACCACTAGAACGCGGCTATGCGAAATGGCTTCGGCGGGGAAAGGCTTCATTCAAGTTCTTCCAGACGGCGCGGCGCATAGGTTTCCCAGGCGTTGCAGCCGGGACATTGCCAGTAAAAACGACGCGCTTGAAAACCGCAACTGCGGCACGCATAGCGGTCCAGGCGTTGCGTATGCTTGTGGATCAGGCTGCGCAGCAGCGTCAGGTCGGCGCCGGGCACCGGGCCCTGTTCCGTGACGCCCGCTTCCGGGCTGGCCAGTTCGGCTTCCAACAGCCGGTCCAGCCCCAACAGGGACGGATGGCTGCGCAGCGCGCCGCGCGCGAACGCCCAGGCGACGGCCGAGCCTTGCTGGACGCGCAACTCGCGGAACACCACGTTGAAAAGATCCAGCGATGCGTGGCGCAGATACTGCTTTTGCAGGAATTCCAGCCCCGCTTCGACCTGGCCGGCCGCGCGGTAGTTGGCCAACAGCTGTTCGGCCACCAAGCCTGCGTACTCCGGCGCGTCGGTCATGACCGACTCCAGGTACAGGCGCTCGCGCTTGGGGTCCTGTTCCATCAGGGCCAGGCGGGCGCGCAGCATGGCCGTGCGCACCATCGCACCCTTGCTCAGCGACGCGTCGGTCATCGAGAGGGCATGATCGGCGGCATCCAGCGCCTTGTGCGCGGCATCCACGTCGGCGGGCTTGGCGGTCAAGGCGGTCTGCGCCTGCTCGCAGTAGTAATGCACGATCTGCGGCACCGGCTCATCGACCAGGCCTTGCAGCGTCTTGACCGCTTCGATGGCGCGCGGCCAATCGTGTTCGGATTCAAAGATGCGGATCAAGGAGCGCAGGGCCGGTAAGGCGTAGCGGGTGTCCTTGAGCTGTTCGAATCCGCTTTCCGCACGGTCGAGCATGCCGGCCTTGAGGAAGTCCTGCGCCAATTCGTGCTGCGCGTGTTCTCGCTCGGCCGCCGGCAGGTCGGACCGGCTCAGCAGGCTCTGATGCACGCGGATGGCGCGCTCCATCTCGCCGCGGCGGCGGAAAAGGCTGCCCAGCGCGAAGTGCAGCTCGGTCGTTTCGGGATCCAGCTTGGCGACTTCGACGAACGCGTCGATCGCGCGGTCCGGCTGTTCGTTCAGCAGGAAGTTCAGCCCCCGAAAATAGGAGTCGGGCAGGCTGCGGGTTTCCCGAAGCATCTGCCGGATATCGAAGCGCGCGGCCAACCAGCCGAGCGCAAACAATACCGGCACGAAAATCAACCACCAAGGTTCAAAATCCACTGTTCGGGCTCTTGCGGTAATTCAGTGCAAAAAGGGGGCGTGCGGCGGACGGCACGCCGTCACAGCGGCGACATCGGCGCAACGGCTTCCGGCGGCACGACAGGCGTGGTGCCGTTGACGGCGGCCTGGACACGGTCCAGTTCGCGGCGCAAGCGCATGGCTTCGCGGCGGCGGCGCATGGCGGCAGGCACGGTCAGCAACAGGCCGAACAGGGCGCCGGCGACGAATACGACCAGCATCACAACGATCAACGGCACGTCTTGCACGACGTAATCCGCGTAGAACTTCACGGCAACCGGATCGGTGTTCTTCAAGGCGAACATCAATACCGCAATAAACACGAGCAATCGCAGGGCCCAGACGAGATAGCGCATGACGCATGCTCCAGAGAATTCAAGACTGTCAATTGTAAGCGACGCCGCAAAGCCGCAAGGAAAAAAAATCCCCACGGGGCGTCCGGCCAGCGCGCCCGCGATCGGAAAAAACAAAGCCCCTTGATTTCTCAAGGGGCCTGTTCTCGGTCCGATCTGCCCGTAGGCAGCCTATACGCCGATCCGTCAATGCATGGCGTGCAAGCTTGCCATGGACGGCATCGGCTCACTCGATCCAGAGGATTGAGCGTCCTCGTCATTGCCGCCGACCAGGTCTACCCGCTCGCGCAATTCCTTGCCCGCCTTGAAGTGCGGCACCTGTTTACCAGGCACCAGCACTTGTTCGCCGGATTTCGGATTGCGACCGATTCGGGGAGACCGCTGCGACAACGAGAAGCTGCCAAAACCGCGGATCTCGATGCGCTGACCCGAGGCCAGGGCCTGGGTCATTGCATCCAGCACGGTCTTGACCGCGTAATCGGTGTCGCGGGCGGCCAGCTGAGGATAGCGGGCCGCCAAGGCGGCGATCAGCTCCGACTTGGTCACGAATTAACCGTCGTTGCGCTGTTGGTCCAGCTTGGCCTTCAGCAGCGCGCCGAGGTTGGTGGTGCCGGACGAAGCGCTGGCGTCGGACATGCGCTGGATCGTGTCGGCGGTCTCGGCGTTGTCGCGGGCCTTGATCGACAGTTGGATCGAACGCGTCTTGCGGTCGATGTTGACGATCATGGCTTCGATGTTTTCGCCGGCGTTCAGAACGGTGGTGGCATCTTCAACGCGACCCGAGGAGATCTCGGAAGCGCGCAGGTAGCCTTCAACGTCCACGGACAGCGTAACAACAGCGCCCTTGGCTTCGACGGACTTGATGGTGCCCGGAACGACGGCGCCCTTGTCAAACGTGGCGACGAAGTTGTTGAAGGGGTCGCCTTCCAGCTGCTTGATACCCAGCGAGATGCGCTCCTTGTCGGTATCGATGCCCAGAACCACGGCTTCGATCTCGTCGCCCTTCTTGAAGTTGCGCACGGCTTCTTCGCCCGTTTCCGTCCACGACAGGTCGGACAGGTGAACCAGGCCGTCGATGCCGCCAGGCAGACCGACGAACACGCCGAAGTCGGTGATCGACTTGATGGCGCCGCGGACCTTATCGCCGCGCTTGAAGTTCGTGGCGAACTCTTCCCACGGGTTCTGACGGCACTGCTTCATGCCCAGCGAGATACGACGACGGTCTTCGTCGATTTCCAGGACCATGACTTCGACTTCTTCGCCCAGGGTAACAACCTTGCGCGGGTCGACGTTCTTGTTGGTCCAGTCCATTTCGGAGACGTGAACCAGGCCTTCGATGCCGGCTTCGACTTCGACGAACGCGCCGTAGTCGGTCAGGTTCGTGACCTTACCGAACAGGCGGGTGCCTTGCGGGTAGCGGCGAGCCAGGCCCACCCACGGATCTTCGCCCAGCTGCTTGACGCCCAGCGAGACGCGGCTCTTTTCCTGGTCGAACTTGAGGACCTTGGCTTCGACTTCCTGACCCACTTGCAGGACTTCGGACGGGTGACGCACGCGGCGCCATGCCATGTCGGTGATGTGCAGCAGGCCGTCGATACCGCCCAGGTCAACGAACGCGCCGTAGTCGGTGATGTTCTTGACCACGCCCTTGACCACGGCACCTTCGTGCAGGGTTTCGAGCAGCTTTTGACGCTCTTCGCCCATGCTGGCTTCCAGCACTTGGCGACGCGACAGCACAACGTTGTTGCGCTTGCGGTCGAGCTTGATGACCTTGAATTCGAGGGTCTTGCCTTCGTACGGGGTGGTGTCCTTGACCGGACGCAGATCCACCAGCGAACCCGGCAGGAACGCGCGGATGCCGTTGGTCATGACGGTCAGGCCGCCCTTCACCTTGCCGGTGATGGTGCCGGTAACCAGCTCGCCGTTTTCCAGGGCCTTTTCCAGTTGCAGCCAGGCCGACAGGCGCTTGGCGCGGTCACGCGACAGGATCGTGTCGCCGTAGCCGTTTTCCAGGGAATCGATGGCCACCGAGACGAAATCGCCGGGTTGCACTTCGAGCTCGCCCTGGTCGTTCAGGAACTCTTCCAGGGGGATCAGCGCTTCGGACTTCAGGCCGGCGTTGACGACGACGAAATTATGGTCGACGCGCACGACTTCGGCGCTGATGACCTCGCCGGACTTCATGTCCTGGCTCTTGAGGCTTTGTGCGAAAAGGTCGGCGAAGCTTTCGCCGCCGGTGGCGGTAGTGGAAACGGAAGACATGGGGTTGAAATCCATTGGGCCGAAATGGCCGTTAAGAACACACCGCAGCGGATTGCCCGCCACAGTGGAGTCAAAATACCTGTCTGCCGGTTTGCCCTGCGGGGTGTCCCGTGGGGGTTGCGCCTGGCTAGAACAGGGCCTAATCAAAAAATCAAATGGGACTGGCGAACATCGCGTTCAGGAGCATCGCTTTCAGGCTCGGGTTTCAGACTTTCGCCTTTCAGACCTACGCCTTTCAGACTTTCGCCTGCGCTTGCTGCCAGAAATCCAGTATTGCCTGCACCGTCTCTGCAATCGTCAAATCAGACGAATCCAGCACGTGTGCATCTGCTGCAGGAGCCAACGGGGCAGTCGCCCGTTCGGTGTCGCGGGCGTCCCGCTCGCGCATGTCTCGCAGAAGGTCATCTAGATTAGCAGAAATTCCCTTTTCGATCAACTGCTTACGCCGCCTCTCCGCCCGGGCGACCACGTCGGCGACCAGGAACACCTTCAGGGACGCATCCGGGAACACCACCGTGCCCATGTCGCGGCCGTCCGCCACCAGGCCGGGGGGCACGCGAAAAGCCCGCTGGCGCTCAAGCAGCGCCCGGCGCACACCGGGGAACGCCGCCACGCGGGAGGCGAAATTGCCCACTTCCTCGCGGCGGATGTCGTGGCCGACATCGGCGCCTTCCAGGTATACATGGGGGCCATCGAAGCGCACGTCCAGCGTTTCGGCCACGCGAGCCACGCCCGCCTCGTCGTCAGCGGCGACGCCCTGCTTGATGGCGGCCAGCGCGGTCAGGCGGTACAACGCGCCGCTGTCCAGCACGTCCCAGCCCAAGGCTTTGGCGACGCGATGCGCCACGGTGCCCTTGCCCGAAGCGGTGGGACCGTCGATCGTAATGACGGCGGCCAGGGGAAAATCAGTTGAAGAAGTCAAAGTCATGGGTTTTTTCGCTAGGCCGATACCAGGCCCGCGTAGACATCAAAGTAACCCGGGAACGTCTTGCTGACACAACCCGGATCCAGGATTCGAACCGCTGCCGGGCCAAAAGCCGCCAGCGAAAAGCACATGGCCATGCGGTGGTCGTCCCAGGTGCCGATGTGCGCGTCGCGCCAGGCGTCCTGCGCCGGCGGGATGACGCGCAACCAATCCGGCCCCGATTCCACCTGGGCACCCAGCTTTTCCAGCTCGGTCTGCATGGCGTGGATGCGGTCGGTTTCCTTCACACGCCAGCTGCCGATGTTGCGCAGGCGGCACGGGCCGTCCGCGTACAGGGCCAGGGCCGCCGCCGTCATCGCCGCGTCGGGAATCAGGTTGAAATCGGTGTCGAATGCCTTCAGGCGTGCGCCGTCGGCCACCCGCACGCCGGTCACTTCGATCCAATCCGGGCCGTAGGCCACCTTGGCGCCCATGTGCGCCAGCGTGTCGGCGAAGGCGACGTCGCCCTGGATGCTGTCGGCGCCTACGCCGGTCACGCGCAAGGGACCGCCGCCGATCGCGCCCAGCGCCAGGAAATAAGATGCCGTGGAGGCATCGCCTTCCACCGCGATCCGGCCGGGACTGCGATAGCCGGCGCCGCCGTCGATCACGAAGCGGCTCCAGCCGTCGCGCCGCACCTGTACGCCGAAGCGCGCCATCAGGTTGAGCGTGATTTCGATGTAGGGCTTGGAGATCAGCTCGCCCACCACTTCGATGGTGACGGGCTTGCCGCTGCCGCCCGCCTGCAGGGGCGCGGCCAACAGCAAGGCGGTCAGGAACTGGCTGGACACCGACCCCTGCACGCGCGTCACGGCGTCCGCGGCGATCTCGCCTCGGCCGATATGCAGCGGCGGATAGCCCGGCTGGCCGAGGTAGTCGACCCGCGCGCCCAGCGCGTTCAAGGCGTCCGCCAGGTCGCCGATGGGCCGCTCGTGCATGCGCGGCACCCCGGACAAGCGGTAATCGCCCCCCATGAGGGCGAGGGCGGCGGTCAGGGGACGGATCGCGGTGCCGGCGTTGCCCATGAAGAGGTCGGCGCTTTCCACCGGGAATCGGCGCACGCCCTCGACGGTGACGCAGCCAGCCTCAAGGTCCGACACCTGCACGCCCAACTGGCGCAACGCGGCCAGCATGACGCGCGTATCGTCGGAATCCAACAGGCCGGTGATGACGGTCGTGCCCTCGGCAATCGCCGACAGCAGCAGCACGCGGTTGGAAATGCTCTTGGAACCCGGCAAGGCGATCACGCCCTGCGCTTGCCGCACGCGCGGCAGGTCCAGATAAGGCAAAGCGCCCATGTCAGCTACTCCTTGCGCCAGTTGCGGCGCGCCTCGGCCGCCGTCTCCAGCAGCGCCAGCAACACCGCATCGTCGCCATCGGCGATCGCGCGTTCGGCGCGATCCAGGACGGCGCGCACATCGGCAAGCTCGGCCAGCATCGCATCGCGATTGGATAGGAAGATATCGCGCCACATCTCCGGCGAGCCCGCCGCGATGCGCGTGAAATCACGAAAACCGCTGCCGGCCAGGTCCAGTCGTGTACGGGCGTCGGCAGCCGTGGCCACCTGTTCCATATAGACCGCCGACAGCAGGTGCGGAAGATGGCTGACCGAGGCCAGCAGCCGGTCGTGCGCTCCGGCGTCCATGTCGATCACGTTGGCACCGCAAGCCTGCCAGGCACGGCGCACCAGATCGGCCGACGCCGCGCTGTTTTCGGCAAGCGGCGTCAGGATGACGGTGCGCCCGCGGTACAGGCAGGGATCGGCGGCGTCCGGCCCGGTGCGCTCGGCGCCCGCGATCGGGTGCCCGGGTACAAAGCGCCCGATGCTGTCTCCCAGCGCCTCGCGCGCCGCCTCGACGACTTCTGCCTTGGTGCTGCCCGCATCGGTCAACACCGTGGCGGCGCCCAGATGCGGCAACATCCGCGCCAGCACGTTCTTCAGGCCGCCGACGGGCGTGGACAGCAGGATCAGGTCAGCGCGAGCCGCCGCGCCTTCGGCGCTGACGGCCTCGTCGATCAAGCCCAGCTCGACCGCGCGTGCAAGCGACGACGCATTGCGCCCCACGCCCAGCACCCGGCCCACCTGCCCCGCCTGACGCAAAGCCGCCGCGAAAGACCCTCCGATCAGGCCTACGCCCACGACGGCCAATACAGGAATCAGGGGGCCAGCGGCCCCCTGATCGGTAGAAGGTAACGCGTCGTTCATGCGGACAGAATGGCGGTCAGGGCGTCGATGAAACGTGCGTTCTCTTGCGGCAGGCCGATGGACACGCGCAGCCATTCGGGCAGGCCGTCACCGGCCACCGGACGCACGATCACGCCCCGCTTGAGCAGTTCCAGGTTGATGCGCGGCGCATCGCCCACATGCACCAGCACGAAATTGCCGTAGCTGGGCACGTAGCGCAGCTTCAGGCGGTCGAACGCCTCGCACAATTGCGCCTTGCCCGATTTGTTCGAGGCATACGCCTCTTCCAGGTAGGCGGCGTCGCCCAGCGCGGCGATCGCCGCGGCCTGGGCGAGCGTGTTCACGTTGAACGGTTGGCGCACGCGGTTCAGCAGGTCGGTCAACGGCGGCTGCGCCACCGAGAAACCCACGCGCAGGCCCGCCAGGCCATAGGCTTTGGAGAACGTGCGCGAGATGATCAGGTTCGGGAAACGGCGGGCCAGCGCGGTGCTGTCGAAGCGGTGTTCCGGATCCAGGTACTCGTTGTAGGCCTCGTCCAGCACCACGGTGACGCGGTCGCCGTGAGCGGCCTGGACGCGTTCCAGGAACGAGGCGACCTTGTCGCCCGGCACGAAGGTGCCGGTCGGATTGTTGGGATTGGCGATGAACAGCAGGCGCGTGTCGTCGGCAATCGCATCGAACATCGCATCCAGGTCATGGCCGTAATCTTGCGCCGGCACTACGATGTGGCGTGCGCCGCGCGCTTGCGTGGCCAGGCGGTACACCGCGAACGAGTGCTGCGCATACACCGCCGACGCGCCCGGCTCGAGCAGGGCCAGCGCGGCGATTTCCAGGATGTCGTTCGAACCGTTGCCCAGCGTGATCCAGCTCATCGGCACGCCATAGCGTTCCGCCAGCGCCGCTTTCAGGTCGAAACCGTTGGGATCGGGATAGCGGGCCAGCGACTCGGCCGCGGCCAGCATGGCTGTGCGCGCCGACTTCGGCATGCCCAGCGGGTTTTCGTTGGATGCCAGCTTGACGATACCGGCCGGATCCAGCCCGAACTCGCGGGCCAGTTCTTCAATGGGCTTGCCCGCCTGGTAAGGCGCGATGGCGCTGACGTGCGCGGGAGCAACGAGGGGCTTGGATGCGGTGGTCATGGTGTGTGGGGGCTCACGGCGCCGGGTAGGAACCCAGCACTTTCAGGTAGGCGACCTGCGCCTGCAAGGCGGCAAGGGCGCGCTCGACGTTCGGGTCATTGCGGTGACCCAGGACGTCAACGTAGAAATAGTATTCCCATTGGCCGGTGCGCGCGGGGCGCGACTCGAAGCGCGTCATGGACACGCCATTGGCCGCCAGCGGGGCCAGCATTTCATAAACGGCGCCCGCGCGGTTCGGCACGGCCAGGATCAGGCTGGTCTTGTCCTTGCCGCTGACCAACGGCTGGATGTTGCCGATGGCCAGGAAGCGGGTGCGGTTGTGCGGATCGTCCTGGATGCCGGCCGCGACGACCTGCAGGTTCCAGGCGGGCGCGGCCACTTCGCCGGCGATCGCCGCGATGGCCGGATCGCCCGCTGCCGCCCGCGCCGCCTCGGAATTGCTGGAGGCAGCCACGCGTTCAAGGTCGGGATAGTTGCGCGTCAGCCAGCCCTGGCACTGGGCCAATGCCTGCGGATGCGCGGAAATGGCCTTGATGCCGTCCATGCCTCCCGATTGGGTCATCAAGCAATGGCGAATCACCAGCGAGCGTTCACCCAGGATCGTCAGCGGGGTATTGAGCAATAAGTCCAGGCTGCGATTGACGGCGCCTTCGGTGGAGTTCTCCACCGGCACCATACCCACGTCCGCCTGGCCGCCTTCGACCGCACGAAAGACCTCGTCGAACGAGGCGCACGGCAGCTTCTGCACGGCGTGGCCGAAATGCTCCAGCGCGGCCTGCTCGGAAAACGAGCCCTGCGGCCCCAGGTACGCCACGGTCATGCCGCGTTCCAGGCCGCGGCAGGCCGAGATGATCTCGGTCCAGACCGACGCCACGCCCGCGTTCGGGAACGGGCCGGGATTGAGCTGCTGCAAGCGGCGGATGACTTCGGCTTCGCGTTCGGGGCGCAACACGGGGCCGTCGGCTTGCGCCGCATGCTTGGCCTCGCCCACTTCCAACGCGGCGCGGGCGCGCTGCGACAGCAGGTCGAGGATCTGCGCGTCCAACGCATCGATGCGTTCTCGCAAGGGACGCAGCTTGCGCTGCAGGTCTTCATCCATAGCGGCGCTCGAATTCCTTCAGGTACTCGACCAGCGCCGACACCCCGGCAAGAGGCACGGCGTTGTAGATGGAGGCGCGCATGCCGCCCACGCTCTTGTGGCCCTTCAATTGCGTCAGGCCAGCTGCATCGGCGCCTTGCAGGAAGGCGTCGTTGAGGGATTCGTCGCGCAGCACGAACGGCACGTTCATGCGCGAACGTACGGGCGCGTGGATGGGATTGCGGTAGAAATTGGTGCTGTCCAGATAGCCGTACAGCAGGTCGGCCTTGGCCTGGTTGGCCGCGTCCATGCCTGCGACGCCGCCATTGGCCTTGACCCACTTGAACACCAGGCCCGCGACGTAGATCGCGAACGTTGGCGGCGTGTTGTAGCGCGAATGCTCAGCCGCGACGTTGGCGTAATCGAAGGCCGACGGGCAGATCGGCAAGGCATGGCCAATCAGGTCGCGGCGGGCGATGACCATGGTCACGCCTGCCGGTCCCGCGTTCTTCTGCGCGCCGGCATACATCATGCCGCAGCGCGTCACGTCCATGGGACGCGACAGGAAATGCGAGGACGCGTCGACGACCAGCGGCACGTCGGGTGCGCCCAGCGCGGCGGTGTCGGGCCAGTCCATGAACTCGACGCCGCCGATGGTTTCGTTGCTGCACAGGTGCAGGTAGGCCGATTCCTTGCGTACATTCCAGGTGTCGACCGGCGGCACCCAGGTCAGTGGCCCCTGCTCGCGACCATCCAGCTGGATGGCCTGCTCGCTGCTTGCCGCGACATGGGTGCTGCCATAGCGCCCGGCTTCCTTGTACGAACGCTTGGACCAGTGGCCCGTCACGACGAAGTCGGCGGCCGGCGTGCCGCGGCGCCCCATGAGATTCATGGGAACGATGGCGTTTTCCCCGGAACCCCCGCCTTGCATGAACATGACGGCGTAGTCGGCGGGCAAGCCCAGCAGATCACGCAGATCCGATTCTGCTTCGTCGCAGATCTGCACGAAATGCTTGCCGCGATGGCTCATTTCCATCACGGACATGCCGCTTCCGTGCCAATCCAGCATCTCAGCTGCTGCTTGCTGCAATACCACCTCGGGCAAGGCCGAAGGGCCTGCCGAGAAGTTCCAGGGGCGGGCCATTATTGCTCCGTAGGTTCCGTCGAATCCGTCGCTTGCGCGTTACCGTTGCTGTCGTCGCCGCCTTCGTCCTGGCCCTCTTCGCCCAGGTCGCCGTCGTCGTCCGCATCGCTTTCCACGACACGGCGTACGCCGGACAGCGTGCTGCCGTCATCAACGTTGATCAGCGTAACGCCTTGGGTTGCGCGGCCCATTTCGCGGATTTCCGCGACACGGGTGCGCACCAGCACGCCGCCAGTGGTGATCAGCATGATCTCGTCGGTCGGATTGACCAGCACCGCGCCCACGACCTTGCCGTTGCGCGAACTGGTCTGGATCGCGATCATGCCCTTCGTGCCACGGCCATGGCGCGTGTACTCGCCGATCGGGGTGCGCTTGCCGTAACCGTTTTCGGTAGCGGTCAGCACGGTCTGCGTTTCGTCGCCGGCAACCAGCAGCGCGATGACGGTCTGCGTTTCCTCGAGCATCATGCCGCGCACGCCGCGGGCGTTGCGGCCCATCGGACGCACGTCGTTTTCGTCGAAGCGGACTGCCTTGCCGGAATCCGAGAACAGCATGACGTCGTGCTTGCCGTCGGTCAGGTCGGCGCCGATCAGGTAGTCGCCATCGTCAAGGTCGACGGCGATGATGCCGGCCTTGCGCGGGTTGGAGAAGTCGGACAGCGGGGTCTTCTTGACCGTGCCGCGCGTCGTCGCCATGAAGACGTAATGGTCTTCGCTGAATTCCTTGACCGGCAGCACCACCGTGATCTTCTCGCCGTCAGCCAGCGGGAACATGTTGACGATGGGCTTGCCGCGCGAGTTGCGCGTGCCTTGGGGCACTTCCCAGACCTTCAGCCAGTACACGCGGCCGCGGTTCGAGAAGCACAGCAGGAAGTCGTGCGTGTTGGCGATGAACAACTGGTCGATCCAGTCGTTTTCCTTCATCGCCGTCGCCTGCTTGCCGCGTCCGCCACGCTTTTGCGAGCGGTATTCGGACAAGGGCTGGCTCTTGATGTAGCCACCGTGCGACAGGGTCACGACCATGTCGGTGGGCGTGATCAGGTCTTCGGTATCGAGCTCGGTCGCATTCATCTCGATTTCCGAACGGCGCGAGTCCTTCACACCGGTCGAGAACTCGGCCTTGATGGCTTGCAGTTCGTCGGAGATGATCGTCGTGATGCGCTCGGGGCGGGCCAGGATGTCGAGCAGGTCAGCGATGGTGGACATGATGTCCTTGTATTCGCCGACAATCTTGTCCTGCTCCAGCCCGGTCAGGCGTTGCAGGCGCATGTTCAGGATTTCCTGGGCCTGCGTGTCGCTCAGGCGGTACATGCCGTCGCCCTGAAGGCCGAACTCGGCATCCAGGTCGTCCGGACGGAAAGCCGAACGGCCTCCCGGCGTATCGCCGTCGGCGCGCGACAGCATTTCGCGCACCAGCGACGAATCCCACGACTTGGCCATCAATTCCTGGCGGGCGACGGGAGGCGTCGGCGCCGCCTTGATGATCGTGATGAAGTCGTCGATGTTGGCCAGTGCGACGGCCAGGCCTTCCAGCACATGGCCGCGTTCGCGGGCCTTGCGTAGCTGGAACACCGTGCGGCGCGTGACCACTTCGCGGCGATGCTGCAGGAAATAGTCGATCATCTGCTTCAGGTTGAGCAGGCGGGGCTGGCCGTCGACCAGCGCCACCAGGTTCATCCCGAAGGTGTCTTGCAGCTGCGTGTTCTTGTACAGGTTGTTCAGCACAACCTCGGGCACCTCGCCGCGCTTGAGCTCGATGACCAGGCGCATGCCGTCCTTGTCGGACTCGTCGCGAATATCGGAGATGCCTTCGATCTTCTTGTCGTTGACGAGTTCGGCGATACGTTCCTGCAGCGTCTTCTTGTTGACCTGGTAGGGAATCGCGTCGATCACGATCGCCTGGCGATTGCCCTTCTCCATGTCTTCGAAGTGCGTCTTGGCGCGCATGATGACGCGGCCGCGACCGGTGCGATAGCCTTCGCGCACGCCGGACATGCCGTAGATGATGCCGCCCGTGGGGAAATCAGGCGCCGGGATGAGCTCGATGAGCTCATCGACCGTGCAGGCCGGATTGCGCAGGCAGTACAGGCAGCCGTCGACCACTTCCTGGAGGTTGTGTGGCGGAATGTTGGTGGCCATGCCCACCGCGATGCCCGAGCTGCCATTGACCAGCAGGTTGGGCAGGCGCGACGGCAACAGCAGCGGTTCTTGCTCGCTGCCATCGTAGTTGGGGCCAAAGTCCACCGTTTCCTGGTCGATGTCGGCCAGCAATTCGTGGGCGATCTTGGCCAGGCGGATTTCGGTATAGCGCATCGCCGCGGCGTTATCGCCGTCGATCGAGCCGAAGTTGCCCTGGCCGTCGACCAGCATGTAGCGCATGGAAAAATCCTGCGCCATGCGGACGATGGTGTCGTAGACGGATTGGTCGCCGTGGGGGTGGTACTTACCGATGACGTCCCCGACGATACGCGCCGACTTCTTGTAGGCGCGGTTCCAATCGTTATTCAGTTCATGCATCGCGTAGAGCACGCGCCGGTGGACGGGTTTCAGCCCGTCCCGCACATCCGGTAGCGCCCGCCCAACGATCACGCTCATCGCGTAATCGAGGTAACTGCGGCGCATCTCTTCTTCCAGCGAAACCGGAAGCGTCTCCTTGGCAAAGGAATCCATATATATAACGACAGAATCGTGTAAGGAGGAACCCGGGCCGGGTAAACAGGAAATTCTATCATCCGATTCCGATCCCTTGGGCGGGGCCGCGGGAAGTGGCCGGTGAGCGGCCTTTTGGGAGTCGCCGCCGGAATGCCGCGGCCGACCGTCGGGCCGCGCCCAATCGCCCTGTTGTCAAAAACCAACATGGAAAACCGATGGAGCGCCGAAAACGTCGTATCCAGCGTTAATGCGCCTGTCCAGGGAAGCCAAAGCCCCCCAAATGCCTTAAGATTGTTTCCAGCACGCAGGAAACCCAGTAGCTAATCCTTTGAACCAGCTCTTGGCGTTGCTATACTGGCCCCGTTTTCCTGATATGCGGCGGGGGTTCGCTGCGAGTCACTTATCCAGCTTCAAGCTCAACGAGGAGAAACATGAACAAACCCTCCAAATTCGCTCTGGCGCTCGCCTTCGCCGCCGTCACGGCCTCTGGTGTAGCTTCCGCGCAAACCGTGGACAACTGGCGCAACCCGTTCGGTAACGTTTGGAAAAACGGTACGAACGAACTGTGCTGGCGCGATGCTTTCTGGACCCCTGCCACCGGTATCCCCGGTTGCGACGGTGTCCCGGTTGCACAACAGAAGGCGAAGCCGGCCCCGATGGCGGCAAAGGTCGTGTTCAATGCTGACACGTTCTTCGACTTCGACAAGTCGACCCTGAAGCCCGAAGGCCGTCAGCTGCTGGATCAAGTCGCCCAGCAAGCTCGCGGTATCGAGCTGGAAACCATCATTGCTGTTGGCCACACCGACTCCATCGGTACTGACGCCTACAACCAGAAGCTGTCCGAGCGCCGCGCCGCTTCGGTCAAGACCTACCTGGTCAGCAAGGGTATCGACCCCAACCGTATCTACACGGAAGGCAAGGGCGAGTCGAACCCGATCGCTTCCAACAAGACGAAAGAGGGCCGCGCCCAAAACCGTCGCGTTGAAATCGAAATCGTGGGTAGCCGCAAGTAATTGCCGGACTAGCTACAATAAAGGGCCTCGCATAGCGAGGCCCTTTTTTTCGTCCATCTTGCACCAACACAGTGCAATGGCGTGTTTCCTCCCCGCCTTAGCGCGACGGACCTCTATATATAGTGTCGCTTTTCGCTGGACCGCTCATGACCACGCAAATTCACGACTCCGCCCGCCCCACCGTCAACGCCGACCAGGCCGAACTGGACAAGTTCAGCGCCCTGGCCAGCCGCTGGTGGGACCCTGAAAGCGAGTTCAAACCGCTGCACGCCATCAATCCGCTGCGGCTGGAATGGATTCAGGAGTGCGCCGGCAGCCTCGCCGGCAAGAAAGTGCTGGATGTGGGTTGCGGCGGCGGCATCCTGTCGGAAGCGATGGCTCGGGGTGGCGCGGACGTCACCGGCATCGATCTGGCCGACAAGTCGCTGAAGGTCGCCCGCCTGCACGGCCTGGAGTCGGGCGTGAAGGTCGAATACCGCAAAGTGCCGGTGGAAGAATTGGCGACGGAGCAGCCCGGCCAGTACGACGTGGTCACCTGCATGGAAATGCTGGAGCACGTGCCGGACCCGGCATCCATCGTCCGGGCCTGCTCGACGCTGGTTAAACCGGGCGGCTGGGTGTTCTTTTCGACGCTGAACCGCAATGCCAAGGCGTTCCTGTTCGCCATCGTCGGCGCCGAATACGTCCTGCGCCTGCTGCCGCGCGGCACCCATAGCTATGACCAGTTCATCAAGCCCAGCGAACTGTCGGCGGCGGCCCGCGCCGCGAGCCTGGAGCCGGTCAGCATGCGCGGCATGGAATACAACCCGATCACTCAGATCTATACGCTGTCGGCCGACACCTCGGTCAACTACCTGATGGCTACCCGTAAATGAGCGCCCTGATCCTGTTCGACTTCGACGGCACCCTGGCCGACACCGCCCCCGACCTGGCCGCTGCCGCCAACCGGCAGCGCACCCGCCGAGGGCTGGAACCCCTGCCCTACGAGGCACTGCGCCCGGTCGCGTCGCAAGGCGCCCGCGGCCTGTTGCGCGTGGCGCTGGACCTGAAGGCCGGCGACCCGGACTACGAGCCGACGCGTTTGCAGTTCCTGGAAGACTACGCGGGCAGTTCGACCGTGCACAGCAAGCTATTCCCCGGCATCGAAGCGCTGCTGGCCGACATCCGCCGTCGCGGCCTGTCGTGGGGCATCGTCACCAACAAGGTGACCTACCTGACCCTGCCGATCGTCGAATTCCTGGACCTGACGCGCGACAGCGCCGTGCTGGTCTGCGGCGACACGACGGCCCACGCCAAACCGCATCCGCTGCCATTGCAGCACGCTGCGCGCGAAGCGGGCTTCGCCGTGGACCGGTGCGTGTATGTCGGCGACGACCTGCGCGACATCCAGGCCGCGCACGCGGCGGGCATGCCTGCCGTGGCGGCCGCTTACGGTTATGTGGGTGAAGAAGACAACATCAGCACCTGGGAGGCCGAAACCTGCGCGAATACCCCGGCCGAACTCTGGTCCGCGATTCAGCCGCTGCTGCCCAGCGACTTGCGCTGAGCGGGGTTTCCTACCGTTGTTCGCGCGAATTAGTTGACCTGCCCGAACAATTTATCCGAAACCCGGCCCTTTATCCGGATTCCAAAGTCCCTTAAAGTGTCACTCATGCAAGGCATTCGGGTGCCTCCCGATTGCCATTCCGGCTGACGCCGGGGTTGCGGCAGTTCCCATCCGCAACCAGAACTATCGCGCCGACGGCATTCTGCCGCCGCGCAGCGCCCGGCCAAGTGCCGCCGCGCCCCTTAGACCTTTCAATACGCCCATAACGCCCTGCCCCGCGCGCCGCCTGACGGCATCGCGCCAGAGGAATGCCTATGCTTTTGCCTATCCTGCTACTTTCCGCCGCCGGCTTCACCATCCTGACCACCGAGTTCCTGATCGTCGGCCTGCTGCCGGGGCTGGCCCGCGACCTTAACGTCACGGTGTCCCAGGCCGGTTTGCTGGTTTCACTGTTCGCCTTCACGGTGGCCGCCACCGGCCCCCTGCTGACCGCGCTGATGGCCAACGTCGAACGCAAGCGCCTGTTCATCGGCGTGCTGGTGCTGTTCGGCCTGTCCAACGCCGTGGCGGCGATGGCCCCGAATATCTGGGTCATGGCGGTGGCCCGCTTCGTGCCCGCCCTGGCACTGCCCGTGTTCTGGTCCCTGGCAAGCGCCACCGCCGTGGAGCTGGTCGGACCCGCGCGCGCCGGCCGCGCCATCTCGATGGTGGCGTTCGGCATCGTGGCGGCTACCGTGTTCGGCATCCCGATCGGCGTGCTGATCTCAGACGCTTTCGGCTGGCGCGCCGCCTTCTGGGTGTTGTCAGGCGTCGCCTTCGCCAAAGCGCTGCTCCTGCTGCTGGCCTTCCCCAGCACCCGCATCCGCGCCGACAGCGTCAAACTCGTCACGCAGCTGCGCATCTTGCGCAACCCGATCGTGCTGGGCCACGTGGTGCTGTCGCTGCTGGTGTTCACCGGCATGTTCACGGCCTACACCTACCTGGCTGACATGCTGGAGCGGCTGGCCGGTTTCAACGGGCAGATTGTCGGCTGGACCATGATGGCCTTCGGCGGCGTGGGCCTCATCGGCAACACGCTGGGCGGCCGCATGGTGGACCGCAGCCCGCTGGGCGCGACCGCGCTGTTCTCGTCGATGATGGCCGCGGGCCTGGCGTTCGTGGCGCCCGTGATGCAATCGCACGGCCTGCTGGCCGTGGCGCTGGGCATCTGGGGTATCGCGCAGGCCGCGCTGTTTATCGTGTGCCATGTGCGCCTGATGAAAGCCGCGCCCGAAGCGCCGGCCTTCGCGGCCTCCTTGAACATCTCGGGCGCCAATATCGGCATCGGATTGGGTGCGGTGGTCGGCGGTCACGTGATCGACCATTACGGCCTGGCGTCGCTGGGGTGGGCCGCGTCGGTCATCGTGGCGGTTTCGGTCGCCCTGGCCTTCGCGTTGATGGCCGCGTCGCGTCCGCGCCAGGCGAAAACCGCCTGCGCCAACGCGGCCTGACCACACTTGTGTCCCCCGCGCCACGCCGCGCGCGGGCGGGCGCGGACACTGCAGCAGGCTATTGCGTTTACCAGTACAATAGAAGTTCTTGGGGCCGATCCGGATTCGACGTGGGTCGCGAAACAACTCAGGGCATGCCGAGCACCAGTTCGCTCGTTAAACCACTGGAAACACTACAAACGCCAACGACGAGCGTTTCGCTCTCGCCGCTTAAGCGGTGAGCCGCTGCACTGATCTGTCCTTGGGTCAGGTGGAGGAAGGTAACTTCCTAGGGGGGCAACCCTCGAACCACAGCAGCGACATTCACAAGGAATCGGTCTGCGCTGGGGTCACACGGCTCAGATTTAAATTACGTGAATCGCTTTGGTCCGGCCTGTCGGTTGGCTAAGTCCAAAGTTAAAACTAAATAAATCGACTACGCATGTAGAACTGATTGCAGAGGGCTTGCGGACGGGGGTTCAATTCCCCCCGGCTCCACCAAAATTCCGCTTTATTGCGCAGTGCTTAGCAAAATGGCCAACTCTTCGAGTTGGCCATTTTTTTTTGTGTTCGTGACGGCGCGCTCGCACCGTATCAACTGCTCACTATTGCCCTTGCATTCCTAGACGCGGCAAGGCGCTTCCGCCAGCGGGACGTGGCGGGTCGTCGTCACGCCAGGTTGGCCAAGTCACTTGCGAGGTCTGCTGCGACACCTGGACAGGCGACCAATCTTTTACCGGATGTGTCCCCTAACTTAGTTAGGATCGAAATAATCCGTCACATATTACCAATACTTTCAAGACATAATAAACGCAAGGAAATGCCACCACCGTCCGTGAGGTCATTCTTGCGATGAAAGTCCTTTCCATATTCGGCACGCGCCCCGAAGCCATCAAGATGGCGCCGCTGGTCACCGCGCTTGTGCAGGAGTCGCAGATCCAGAGCGTGGTTTGCGTGACCGGTCAGCACCGGGAAATGCTGGATCAGGTTTTGGCGCTGTTCGAGCTGCGTGCCCAGCACGACCTGGACATCATGGTGCCCAATCAAACCCTGAACGGCATGTATGCGCGGTTGATCAGCCGCGTGGACAGCGTGTTGGAGACGGAACAGCCCGATTGCGTCCTGGTGCACGGCGACACCAGCACCGCGTCGGCCTGCGCATTGGCGTCGTTCCACCGCCGTATCCGCATCGGCCATGTCGAGGCCGGCTTGCGCACCGGCGACCTGTCCATGCCGTTTCCCGAAGAAATGAACCGCCGTGTCGTGGATGCGGTCGGCGACTGGCTGTTCGCGCCCACGGGGGAGTCGCGCGGCAATCTGCTGCGCGAGAATCTGGCGGGGCACATTACCGTCACCGGTAACACCGTGATCGACGCGCTGGCGATGACCTGCGCCAAACTCGACCCGCACGGCCCGCTGGCCCGCCAATTGGAGGCGCGCCATGACTGGCTGGATCCGTCCCGGCGCCTGCTGCTGGTGACCGGCCATCGGCGCGAGAGCTTTGGCGGCGGTTTCAAGAATATCTGCGCGGCGCTGGCCGAACTGGGCCGGCGCAAGGACCTGCAGATCGTCTATCCCGTGCACCTGAACCCGCAGGTCCGCAATGTGGTGATGACGGAGTTGGCCGGCCTGCCGCATATCCACCTGATCGATCCCCTGGATTACTTGGACTTCGTCTGGTTCATGCAGCGGTCGTACTTGATCCTGACCGATTCCGGCGGGGTTCAGGAAGAAGCCCCTCACCTGGGCAAGCCGGTACTGGTGATGCGCGACGTGACCGAGCGCCCCGAGGCCGTGCAGGCGGGAACGGTAGCGCTGGTCGGCACCGACACGCGTCGCATCGTGGCCGAAGTGACCCGCCTGCTGGACGACCCCACCCTTCATGCGTCTTTCTCGCGACGCATCAACCCCTATGGAGACGGCCTAGCCAGCCAACGCATCGTGGACGCTTTATGCGGACGCGCCGTATCGGAGTTCGATCCCTACGGAACCGCGGCCGCCCCTGCCGCCTGACGCCCCGCACCGTATTCCCTGCCCGGAGCCCCCATGCACCAGCCTGCCCTTACCGCCCCTGTGACCCGCACGCTTTGCCGCGCCCTGATGGCCGCCGGCATGCTGCTTCCCCTGGCCGTAATGGCCAGCCCCGCCGGCGACGCCTTGCGGCACTTGCAAAGCGATGACTGGGTGACGCGCAACACCACGCTGCAAGACCTGGGCATCACGGAGCCGGTCGTCCTGAGCAACAGCGACGCGCGGCACGACTTCTATCTGCCCGTGCCGCGCGGCGTGCCCATTTCAGACGCGACCCTGAACTTCGACGCGAAATACACCAAGGGCGAGCCGGGACGCACGAGCATGGTGCTGTGGGTGGACGGCGTACCGCAAACCGCGCAGCGAATCGCCGACGGCGACGGGTCCGTGACCCGCAACCTGTCCGTGGAACACCGCAGCCGCGAAACCGGTTTCCTGAGGCTGGGCGTGGACTGGCAATCGGAGATCGCGCTGCGCCATTGCGAAAGCAATCGCGCCACCGCCAATGCGCTGACGATATCGCCGCAGACCCGCTTGAGCTACCGCTATGACGCGTCGGCCATCGGCAACCTCGATGACGCCTGGGGTACGCTGCCCGGCAAACCCGTCCTGATGGTGGCCAGCGAAAAGCTGGACGCGCAAGCCTTCGACAGCGCCTGGCGCATCGGCGTGGCGATGGAGCGCGCGGGCAAGCGCGTGGCGGTCAAGGCGTTCCCCTCGGTGGGCGACGAGGTCGACACGCGCGGCCTGCAGGCGCCGGCCGGCCTGGGGCAGATCCCCGCGTTCGCCGCCGTGGCGGACAATGCGAAGCACAAGCTGGCCAGCCCCGCCGAAATCGGCGCATTGCTGGTCTTGGGCGCCCCGGCCGTCAGCGGTGACGTGGTCATCGTCGACGCCTCGCTGCGGGCGCGCTACAACGAGGCGCTGGATGCTTTGCAAGCGCAATTGGCCTCGGACGCCGACGCCGCCGACGCATTCAAGGCCTGGCGACAGCAGCGCATGCCGCTGGCCGGCGCGGACCTGCCCGCGAAGGATATCCGGCTGCTGTCACTGGGACGCCAAGCCGTGATCGCGGTGGCCGCCGACGCCGGCGCCCAGGGCGCGGGCGCTTTCGACGCGGCATGGCGGCGCATCCTGGTCACCCGCCAGGTCAATGTGAAGACCGCCACGCCGCCCCAGACCTTCGCGGACGGCGGCCTGCGCCTGACGACGCTGGGCGGATCCCCGGACAGTTTCGACGTGGTCGCCCGCGGCGACTGGAACGCGACGTTCCCGCTGGCATCGGTGTCCACGGACGGCCAGATGCCGGATGAACTGGTCATGGACCTGGCCGCGGCGCCCGGTGCGTCGACGACGCGCCCGGTGGCGTCGGTCTTTTGGAACGGCATCCTGCTGGCCGCCAAGCAGCTGGACGCCGACGGCAGGCCCGAGCGCCTGACCGCGCGCGTGCCGGGCTATGCGCTGGGCGTCACCAATGCCGTGCGCGTCACGTTCCAGCGCCAACCGGTATCGGTGGACTGCAACGAGATCCCCCAGGGCTACCCCGTGAACGTGCTGCCGACCAGCTATGTGAAGCCGGGCAAGGCGCAGCCCGACGGCACGTTCGCGGGACTGCTGCCGCTCTTGGCCGGCAGCCCGCAATTGATCATCCCAGACAGCTATCTGGCCAATGCGCCCGACAACATCAAGCGTGTGATCGGTATCGCATCTGCCAGCGGCGTGTCCGCGACGCGCGCGGAACTGACCGTGGCGACCGCGGGCCAGGCGGTCAAGCCCGCCCGGCCATTCCTGGCGATGGAAGTCACGGTGGACGGGGCCCAGCCCATGGTCCAGGTGACCGACCGCAAGCAATTGAAGGTGGATGGCAAGAACGCGACCTGGCTGGACATTTCCGGCCTGGATCACTTGAGCACTGCGGAAGTCGTCCGTGGCGGCGGCCAGGACGGCTTGCTGTGGCATACGCTGGGCGAGCATCCGGGCATGCTCGATGCGCCGTTCGTGCTGAACCGCGGCAACGTCGCCATCATCGGCGCGACGGGGCCGGTAGCCTGGATCGATAGCGCCAACCCCGACGCCAGCCACCCGCCCGGCGCAGGCGAAAGCGCCTTCTTCGAATGGCGCCGCTATATCTCGTGGAGCGTGCCCGCCATCAGCATCAGCATGCTGATCCTGATCCTGATCCTGATCGTCGCCCTGCGCGTGAACCGCAGGAAGAACAAGGAAAACAAGTAACCCGGAAGCGCCATGTCCTCGCTTTACTGGCCCTACTTCATCGCGGACTATTACCGCGGGCTGGAAATCGTGACCGCCATCGTGGGCGTGGTCATCCTGCTCTCGAGCCTGGATGACCTGTTCATCGACGCCTGGTTCTGGCTGCGCGAGCTCAAGCGTTCCCTGACGGTCAAGCGCCGCTACACCCCGCTGTCGGCCGAGCAGTTGCGTGCCAAGGAGGAACAGCCGCTGGCGATCATGGTGCCCGCGTGGCTGGAGTACGACGTGATCTCGTCGATGCTGGAAACGATGGTGTCGACGCTGGAATACAAGAACTACATGATCTTCGCCGGCACGTATCAGAACGACCAGCGGACGATCGACGAAGTGGAGCGCATGCGCCGCCGCTACCGGCAATTGGTCCGCGTGGAGGTGCCCCATGACGGGCCCACCTGCAAGGCCGACTGCCTGAACTGGATCGTGCAAGCCATCTTTGCCCAGGACGAGAAGCAACCGGTGCCGTTCGCCGGCGTCATCCTGCATGACAGCGAGGACGTGCTGCACCCGCTGGAGCTCAAGTACTACAACTACCTGCTGCCGCGCATCGATTTCATCCAGCTGCCGGTGACGTCGCTGGAGCGCCATTGGTATGAATTGGTCGCCGGCACCTACATGGATGAGTTCGCGGAATGGCACACCAAGGACCTGGTGGTGCGCGAAAGCCTGTCCAAGATGGTTCCGTCCGCCGGCGTGGGCACCTGCTTTTCGCGCCATGCCATGGTGGCGCTTGCCGCCGAAACCAACAACCAGCCCTTCAACACGGACACGCTGACCGAAGACTATGACATCGGCGCGCGGCTGGCCCAGCGCGGCATGAAACAGATCTTCGGCAAATTCCGCGTGGAATACGTGACCCGGCGGCGCTCGTGGTTCGGGCTGGGACCTGAAAAGATATCGACCATCAGGATGCCGCTGGGCGTGCGCGAGTATTTCCCCAACACCTTCCGCACCGCCTACCGGCAGAAAGCCCGCTGGACCCTGGGGATCGGCCTGCAAGGCTGGCAGCAGGTGGGCTGGACCGGATCGCTGGCCACCAAGTACCTGCTGTTCCGGGACCGCAAGGGGCTGGTCACCTCGTTCATCGCCATTCTGGCGTATGTGTTGCTGGCCAACTTCTTCCTGTTTTTCCTGGCGGACAAGTTCGGCTGGTGGACGGTGTACTACCCGTCTTACTTCCGGCCCGGCGGGTGGCTGGTGACGCTGATGTGGATCAACGCGGTGGCCCTGCTGCTGCGCGTGGTGCAGCGGGCCTACTTCGTCGGCCACATGTATGGCTGGGAACACGCCATGCTGTCGATCCCCCGGATGATCGTCGGCAACTTCATCAATGCGATGGCGGCGGCACGCGCCTGGCGCCTGTTCATCATGCACCTGATCACCGGCAAGCGCCTGGCATGGGACAAGACCATGCACGACTTCCCCAGCACCGACCAGCTGTCGCAGCAGCGCAAGCGGCTGGGCGAACTGCTGCTGTCGTGGCAGGCCATCGACCAGGACACGCTGTCGCGCGCGCTTGAGATCCAGGCGCGCGAGAAAAAGCCATTGGGCAAGATCCTGATGGAGCAAGGGTGGCTGGACGAGCGCACGCTCAATGAGGCCATCGATTTCCAACAAGCGGGACAGGAGGCGCCGCCGCCCCCGCATGCAGATGACAAACCCGCGACGACATGACTCCGCTGACCCGTTCGCTCATCTTGTCCGCCGCGCTGGCATGCGTGTGGGCGGCGGCGCCTGCCACCGCTCAAACCCCGGGCCAGGCTCCGGCCAAGACGGAAGCGCCGCTGGAAGGCGCCGCTTGGCAGTTTGCCGATGAAGGCTACAAGAACTACGACGCAGGCAAGTATGAACTTGCCCAGCGGCAGGCGGAATCCGCCATCGCCCTGCGCCCCGACGTGGAACGGCTGCGCCTGCTGCTGATCTATTCGCTGCAGAAGCAAGGCAAGCTCAAGGAGGCCGACCAGGCCGCCGCCGACGCCATCGGCAACGGCCTGGATACGCCCGCCTTGCGGCAGGCCCGCGCCAACCTCAAGCCACAGGCCGCGCCCAAACCGACCGGCAACGCGGCCGCCGGCGCATCCGGCGGCCCAGCCACGACTTCCGCCTACCGCCGTGGCTTTCCCATCGCCACGCGCGCCTATGCTGACTACAACCGCGCCGACTACCCGGCGGCCGCGCGCGGGGCCGAACAGGCGTTCCGGATCGACCCCAAGCAAGGCGCCTGGGCCATGCTGTGGCTGGACGCGCTGGAAGCCCAGGGCAAGTACGAGGACGCCGATGCCGCCGCCGCCCGGGCGATTGCGCTGGGTGCACCGAACAAGAACGACTTGACCGCCCGCCAGCAGACGATGAAGCGGCGCATGGCGATCAAGCCGGCCGAAGCGGGCTACCAGGCCCTGATCGCCAATCGGCCCGGCGACGCCGTGCCGCTGGCGCGCCAGGCCGTGGCGCTGGCGCCCGATACCGCCAGCCATCGCCTGCTGCTCATCAGCGCGCTGATGCTGGACAACCAATTGCAGGCCGCCGAAGACGCCGCGACGGACGCGATGAAGCAGGACGATGAAAACACCGTGGCGCTGGTCATGCGGGCCTATCTGCGCCAGCGCCAGGGCAAGACCGATCTGGCGGATGCCGACTTCGACGCCGCCCTCAAACAGGACTGGCTGGACGATGACCAGCGCCGCAACATCCGGTTGATCGCGGCCGATGCATCGCTGGCCGCCGGCGAAAACGCGCGCGCGCTGGCCTTGATGCAGCCGCTGGGCGCCAAGGACGACGCGGCGCAGACCCGCATCAAGCGCGCGCGCTCGCGCCCGGCGGTGCCTGCCACGCTGACTTTGGCCAACTACCCCGCCCCCGTGCAGGATTGTCGCGACACGCCCTACGGCACGTCGTGCGAGCTGCTGCCCTCGGACGCGGCCGGCAGCGGCGGCCCGGCCTCGCTGGCCTATGCCGCCTATGCGCGCGAGGACTACCAGGAAGCCATTGCCCAGGCCCGCCAGGCGGTGGCGCAAGACCCGGCCAACAAAGAGCTCCAGCGCCTGCTGACCACCACGCTGGCCGCCGGCAACCGCGCGCAATTGGCGGAAGCGAACCAGCGCATGACCGAGGCGCTGGCGGCCCAACCCGACGACCCCACGCTGCTGATGCAGCGTGGCTATCTGCACCAACGCATGAAACAGCCCAAGCTGGCGCTGCAGGACTTCCAGGCGGCGCGCGCGACAGGCAAGGCGCCCCCCACCGTGATCCTGGATGAGGGCTATGCGCTGTCGGGCGTGGGCGACAAGCGCGGCGCGGTCGACAAACTGAAGCAAGCCATCGACGAAGCCGATGCCGGCAGGCTGGAACTGACGCCGCAGCAGCGCTTCGACACCCGCAACGGCATCGCGGGGCTGGACCGCGAATGGGGCGGTTATTTTTCCGCCGGCTACCGGGGCGCGCGGCCTGCGTCGGCGGGCCTCGGCGGCGCGGCGATCACGGTGCCGGGTGATGCCGTGTTCAGTACGGCGGAGATATTCTGGCGCCCCTCGAGCTTCCTTAATTCTTCTACGCAGACCTTCGAGCTGTATGGACGTTTTTCCAACACGCTATATGACAAGGGGGGAAGGACCGAGGAACAGACGGTGTCGGATCCCTGCCCGTCTGGAGAGGTAATTAATGTCAGCGAAACACGAAACCAAGGGATCGCTGGCTTGCCGACGACGATTGGTGCCCTGGGGATGCGGTTCACGCCGTCGACCGACGTCGGGCTTACGTTCGGGCTGGAACGACAGTTCAATCTGGGAACAGCGACTCGACGAGGCACATTCAGCCCTGACCCGGCTGAGTTGCGCTGCGATCTGAACAACCAGAACAAAACGGCCCATTACCAAACCACAGCGGACAACGGCGCCTGGCTGGCCTATGTGACTTACGGCTTATATGAAGGCACCACCCTTAGGATCGACCGTCCCGATTGGTTCACGATGGAAGGTTATCTCCAGGCCGGCTACTCATGGCAGGATTCTCCGGCCAAGCTTTGGCAGCACAACAACGCAACGGGTGAGGACGACGAAAAGCGGTCCGGGCGATTAAAGCGAGACCAGGCATTCGGCACTGCGGAATTGCGTGTAGGCCGCAGCTACCGCGTTGACGCTATCAGCGACAAGTTGGTCTTCTTTCCCTACGGGGTCGTGGGAGCCGACTGGCTATGGAACAAGAACAGCGTGTCGGGCCTGGAAATCAAGGGTGTCGATTCATATCGGCTACTTGGCGGCGGCTCATCCTGGTCCCTGGGCGCCGGCCCCGGCTTCAACGTCCGCTACTGGTTCCGCGAGGACCACTACAACGCGCCGCGCTCCTATCTGGACCTCACGACGCAATACCGCTTCAACATCGGCGGTGGGGCGGCTGACCGCGCCCGAGGCCTGTTCATCAACCTGACCCTGTCGTACTGACGACGCGCCGACCCGCACCGAACAAGGAGTCCGTCTTCATGAAAACCCCTTTCCCCTTCTCCCGCCGCCTGGCGATGGGCCTGTCCGCCGCGCTGCTGGCCGTTGCCGCGCACGCGCAGGAAGGCTCGTCCATCGTGATCCAGGGCAAGGACAACTGGTTGTTCCCGGGCTGGGGCAGCCTCACGCAGGTCGACACGCGCGGCATCGACGCCTCGACCCAGTTGGTGCGCGAAACCCGCGACGCGCTGGCGGCCAAGGGCGTCCAGCTGGAAGTGCTGGTGCTGCCGGACAAAACGCTGTTCTATCAAGACAAGCTGCCCGATGGGAAATCGCTTAGCGCAGACGTGAAGAAGCGCTATCAGACCATCCAGGACAAGCTGAAGCAGGCGGGCGTGTCGACCTTTGACGACGAAGCCGTGCTCAAGCGCGTAAAGGACGGCGGCAAGGATGTCTTCTATCGCACCGACCAGCACTGGACGCAGGCGGCGGCCGACGCCACCGCCGAAGCGCTGGCGCAGCGCATCCAGCAAGACGTGAAGACGTTGGCGGGCAAACCCGGCACGGGCATGCCGCTGGGCAGCGTGGTCAACGAACGCCGGTACGGCGATCTGGCTGAACTGTTCCTGACGCCAGACCAGCGCAAGCAGGCCGGCCGCGAGACCTTCACCGTGCGCCGCCAGGCCGACAACCAGAGCCTGCTGGACGACGCGCCCGCCCCCGTCCACGTTACCGGCCACAGCATGGTGCAGCCGTATTTCGGTTTTCCGCAAAAGCTGTCTAACGTGCTGGACCGCCCGGTCTCCGTGAATTGGAAGCCCGGTAACGTCGGGCACTGGATCATGCTGCTGGAATACCTGGAGTCGCCCGCCTTCAAGCAGAACAAGCCGCAAGTGCTGGTCTGGCAGATGTTCGAGCCGACCTATGCGCAGGGGCCGGACGCCAAGGGCTTATGGGACAACGCGTCCATCATGGGCGTAGACACCTGGCGCAGCCGCATGAAGGCCGCCATTGGCAAGTAGCGCCGTGGAGCCCTCCGACAAAACCGTCGCGCCCAGCCACCGGCTGAGCGCCTGCGTGGTCGCGCTGCTGCTGGCGGCCGGCCTGGGATGGGGCGTCTGGTGCCTGGTCGACGCCAAGATCAGCCCGGCCGAGGTGTCGCCCTCCGCCTGGGCCGACGGATCGGCGGGCGGCGTGTTGAACAAAGCCATGCATCTGCCCAGGCAGGCCGACGTGGACACCTGGAACGCCTCGGTGCGCTACCGCGTACTGGGCGATCTGGGCGACCAGGTCGCGATGGGCTGCCCGCAATGGCTGTTCTACCGCGACGGATTGCGCCCGCAACCGGGCGTCCATGTTTTCAATGAACGCGTGCGCCTGATGCGGCACTGGGTGGATGAACTGCGCAAGAAGCAGGTGCAGGTGCTGGTCGTCGCCGTGCCGGATAAATCGCGTATCGAAGCTGACCGGCTCTGCGGCCTGCCGGTGTCGATGCCGATGCGCCGGACGCTGGATGCATGGCAGGATGCCTTGCGCGCGCAGGGCGTGCCTTTCGTGGACCTGCGCGATGCGCTGCAGGCCGCGCCCGCCCCCCGCTTCTTCCGCACCGATGTGCACATGAATGCGCAGGGCGCGCAGGCCGCCGCGCAGCGCGTGGCCGAGGCGGCCTTGCCCCTGTTGCAAGGGCCCGGCACGCAAGCGTTCAAGACCGATGCCCCAGCGCCCGCCGCGACGCGGATGGGCGACCTGATCGTGCTGGCAGGGCTGGAGCATGCGCGGCCGGGCTGGCGCCCCGAGCTGGAAGTGGTTGCGGAACAGAAAATCGAACCCGTGCGCGCCGGCGGGCTGCTGGACGAAGCGCCGCCCGTGCAAGTGCTGCTGGCGGGCACGTCCAACGGCCGCCGCAGCCAGTTCGCGCAACGGCTGGGCATCGGCCTGGGCCGCGAAGTCTGGAACATGAGCCTGGACGGCGGGCAGTTCTCGGGAGCGTTGCAGATCGCGCTGAAGCAGCGCGATCAATGGCCCAAGAGCCTGAAGGTGCTGATCTGGGAATTCTCGGAAAACGCCTTGTCCCTGCCGCTGACCCCGGACGAAAAGGCCGTGCTGGCCGGCCTGCCGTAGCGAACCAAGATGCTATTCAACTCCTACCTGTTCCTGCTGATCTTCCTGCCGGTCACACTCGCCGTCTATTACGCGCTGGGACCCTTGAACGTGCGCCTGGCGGCGTTGTGGCTGTGCCTGACTTCGCTGGTCTTCTATGGCTGGTGGAACCCGCAGTTCGTGGTGCTCCTGGCCGGCTCCATCGCGTTCAACTACGTGGTCAGCCAGTTGATCCTGCACAACGCGGGACGGCCCCGGCTGCAAGGGCTGATCGTGGGACTGGGCGTGGGCGCGGACCTGGTGCTGCTGTTCCATTACAAGTACTTCGCCACGCTGCTGAACTTCCTGACCGACCTGGGGGTGACTCAAACAACGATGGACGACATCATCCTGCCGTTGGGTATTTCGTTCTTCACGTTCACGCAGATCGGCTATCTGCTGGATTGCAAGGCGGGCGTGGTGAAGGAGCGCAGCCTGCTCAGCTACGTGCTGTTCGTCACGTTCTTTCCGCACTTGATCGCCGGCCCCATCCTGCATCACAAGGAGATGATGCCGCAGTTCGCGCAACCCGAGAACTATCGCTTCAGGGCCGAAAACCTGTCGGTCGGCGCCATGCTGTTCGTGATCGGGCTGGCCAAGAAGGTGCTGCTGGCCGATGGCATCGCGCCCTATGCGGACGCCGGCTTTGCCGCGCCGGGCGAATTGATGTTCTGGGGATCGTGGGGCGCCAGCGTCTGCTACGCGCTGCAGCTGTACTTCGATTTTTCGGGCTACTCGGACATGGCGCTGGGCCTGGCCAAAATGTTCGGCATCCGCTTCCCGCTGAACTTCAATTCACCCTACAAAGCCAGCAGCATCATCGATTTCTGGGCGCGCTGGCACATGACGCTGACCCGCTACATCACCGCCTACCTGTACTACCCCGTGGCGATGGCGGTGTCGAAATGGCGCACGGACCGGAACCTGCCGGTGGGGTCCGCGGGTATCAGCACGGCGGGCGGATTCGTCAGCAGCATCGTGTTCCCGACACTGTTCACGATGACGCTGGCCGGCGTGTGGCACGGCGCGGGCCTGCAGTTCATCGTCTTCGGGCTGCTGCACGCCATGTACCTGTCGGTGAACCACGCCTGGCGGATCTTCGTAGTGGGCCGCAAGCCAGCCGCCGCGCGCAAGGTGGGCGGCGCCAAGCGCGCGCTGTGCATCCTGCTGACCTTCGTGGCGGTACTGGTGGCGCAGGCGTTCTTCCGCGCCCATGGCGTGGGCGACGCGATGCTGCTGATGCAGGGCATGGTGGGCATGCGCGGCATGGAATCGCTGGACCTGTCCACGCATGTGGCCGGTCTGGCCTGGGGCGACGCCTGGCGCGTCGTCGTGGGCCATCACCTGCAACTGGTCTATGCGGTCGTGTTGCTTGGCATCGCCTGGTTCACGCCCAATGCGCACCAGATCCTGGGCCGTTATTCGCCCGCGCTTTTCAAGACGCAGGAAGCGCCTCGCGCCTTCATGCGGTGGCGCCCCAACGCGGCCTGGCTGGCCGCGATGGGGGTGCTGCTCTTGCTTTGCCTGGTAAACCTGCACAAGGAAACCCGGTTCCTCTATTTCCAATTCTGACCGCGATGCGGTCCTGGAGCATCCTATGGACATCAAGACCATCGAGGCCAAAGTCTCGGACATCATCGAAGGCATCATCCTGACCAAGGTCGACCCCGACACGCTGCTGATCGACTCCGGCCTCGTGGATTCGCTGGCCGCCGTGGACCTGGCGCTTGCCGTGGAACGCGAATTCGGCTGCAAGATCCCCCCGACCGAAATCGACGTGCACCTGGAGTCCGTGCACACGCTTGCCGCATTCATTGCGGAGAACGCCCGCGCGTGACGCGCACGCCGGCCGCCAGGAGGACGGGACCATGCGTTTCGATTTCAACACCTATGATTTTGCCGACACGGTGGCCGGCGCCGACGCCGTCGCGGTCGTCGACGCACACGGCGCCACGACGTGGGGCGAGTTGAAGGCCGCCACCGAAGCGTGGGAACAGGCCGCGCGCCAGGCCGGCGCCACGGCGGGCGTGCCGCTAGCCATCTCGGGCCACAAGGAAACCGCGTTCCTGGTGGCCATCCTGGGGTGCCTGCGGCTGGGCGTGCCCTTCGTGCCGGTGGACGTCATCAACCCGCCCGAGCGCATCGCGCGCATCGGCGAGCTGGTCCGCGCAGGCCTGCGCTACGACGCGCAAGCGCGCGCCTTCCTCCCGGGCTGCGCCGCGCCGGCGCCGCTGGCCGAAGCGGGGCTGGCCTACATCATGTTCACGTCCGGCAGCACGGGCGATCCCAAGGGGGTGCAGATCGGGCGGGAAAGCGTCACGCTCTTCGCAGGCTGGATACGGGACTGCCTGGGCCTCGGCCTCGCGCCGGCGTTCATGGACCAGATGCTGTTCAGCTTCGACTTTTCGTTGTTCAACTGGGTGGGCGCGCTGGAGCTGGGCGGCGCCTGCGTGCTGTGCCCGCGCGAAACCATCGCCGAACGCGACGCGTTCATCCAGTACCTGGCCGACACCCGCATCAATGTCTGGGCTTCGACGCCATCGTTCGTGCGACAGCAGCTGTTCAACCCCGACTTCGACCACGCCCACTTGCCTGACCTGCGCGTCTTCGTGTTCGGCGCGGAATCCCTGACGCCGCCGATGGCCGAGGCATTGTGGCAGCGGTTTCCGCAGGTCCGCATCATCAATTCCTACGGGCCGACGGAAGCCACCTGCTCCACGACCTGGGTCGAGATCGATCCGGCCCTGCGCGCCGCCGCGCCCAACCCGTTCCCGATCGGCCGGGCTAAGCCCTACGCGGATGTTTTCATCGAAAACGGTGAAATCAGCATCGCGGGCGATCACGTGATGCGCGGCTACCTGAACCGCCCGGATCTGAACGCTTCGCGCATGTTCACGCGCAACGGCAAGCGCGGATACCGCAGCGGCGACCTGGGCGAAATCGATGCACAAGGCCTGGTCACCTTCCGTGGCCGCGTCGACGACCAGATCAAACTGCACGGCTACCGCATCGAGCTCGCCGAGATCGACGCGGCCATCGCCATGCTGCCCGGCGCGCGCGCGGGCACCGCGGTCGCCTTGCGCCGCCCCGATGGCGTCATCGTCCGGCTGATCGGCTTTGTGGAACCGGCGGTCGCGGGCCCCGACGGCTTGCAGCCGTTGCCGCCGGAACTGCAGGATTGGAAGACCGAGCTGGGACGCCGCCTGCCGCCCTACATGATCCCGTCCGAACTGGTCGCCTGCCACCGCTTCCCCACAACCAGCACGGACAAGGCGGACCGCAAGCAGCTGCAGCGCCTGTACCTGGACGCCCGCCTCAGCAAAAAACCGGAGTCCTGAACCATGCCCATCATTTCTCGCAATGCGGCGCTTGTCCTTGCGCTGGCCGCCATGGCCGGCAATGCGGCGGCCGAAGGCGCCTTCGCGCAGCTCTATGCCGCCCGTCCGCCAGCCGGATCCTCGTTCGTGCGCATCGTGAACCCGGACGCCGCGCCATTGCGCGTGCAGATCGCCGACGGGCCGGCGCAGGCTGCCGGCGCGGCCAAGCCCGCCACGACCTACGCCATCGTAAAAGGCAACCAGGCATTCACCGTGCAGGTGGACGGTAAACCGGCCGCCAGCCTGCAAGTGGCTCCCGATACCTTCAGCACGCTGATCCCCCGGCGGGCGGACGGCAAACTGACGTTCGCCGTCATCGACGACAGCAACGGCGCGCAGGACGCGCTGAAGGCGGAACTGCGCTTCTACAACCTGGTGGCCGACTGCCCCGCCGGCCAATTGGGCGTCAGCCCATCCGGACCCGCGCTGTTCCAGGACGTGAAGCCGGGCGCGGCGGCCGCCCGCGCGATCAACCCGGTCAGCGCCACATTGGCGGCCGGCTGCGGCGGCGCCGCCTCCCCCACGCTGTCCTTGCCAGCGCTACAGCCCGGCGACCACTACAGCCTGTTCCTGACCGGGACCGCGGCCGCGCCGGTACTGCGCGGCCAGGTCAGTGCCACGGACCCCTACCGCCGCTAAGGAGACGCCATGCGCCGTGTTTTCCGGGATGACCACGAACTGTTCCGCGATCAGGTCCGGCGCTTTGTCGCCAACGAGATCGCGCCCCACTATGCCGAATGGGAAAAGGCCGGCGTCACGCCGCGCTCGCTCTGGCGGCGCGCAGGCGAAGAAGGCCTGCTCAACTGCGCCCTGCCTGAGCCGTACGGCCTGGGCGGCGACTTCGGCCACGCCACCGTCGTAATCGAAGAACTGGCCCATGCCAACTTCCTGGGCATCGGCTTTTCGATCCATTCCGACATGGTGTCGCCCTATCTGCTGAACTTCGGCACCGAGGCGCAAAAGGAACGCTGGCTGCCTGCTATGACGCGCGGCGAAATCATCGGCGCCATCGCCCTGACCGAACCCGGCGCCGGCAGCGACCTGAAGGCCATCCGCACGCGGGCGCGCCGCGACGGCGACCACTACGTGCTGAGCGGCCAGAAGACCTTCATCACCAACGGCGTCAATGCCGGTCTGGCCGTCGTGCTGGCCAGCACCGACCCGGACCACGGCGCGCGCGGCCTGTCGCTGTTCTGCGTCGAAGAAAACCTGCCCGGCTATACCAAGGGCGCGGCGCTGGACAAGATCGGCCAGCACAGCCAGGACACCTGCGAGCTCTACTTCGATGACGTCCGGGTACCGGCGGATTGCCTGCTGGGCCAGGAAAACGCCGCTTTCGAATACATGACCCGCGAACTGGCGCGCGAGCGGCTGGCGATCGCCTTGCGCGCCGCCGCCTCGGTCGAAGGCATGCTGGACGAAGCCGCGCAATACACCCGCGACCGCAAGGTCTTCAGCCGCCGCGTGATCGACTATCAGAACACGCGCTTCAAGCTGGCCAACGCCCGCGCGCAAACCACGATGCTGCGCGTGTTCCTGGACGACTGCCTGGCGCGCCAGATGGCGGGTGAGCTGGACCCCACGACGGCTGCCATCGCCAAGCTGAACGCCACCGACATCCAGGGCCGCGTGCTGGACGACCTGCTGCAGATGTATGGCGGCTACGGATACATGGCGGAATACGGCATCGGCCGCGCCTGGGTCGACGCGCGCGCGCTGCGGATATTCGGCGGCACCAGCGAAGTCATGCTGGAAATCATCGGCCGCAGTTTCAACTGACGCGCGCTCACACGCGCGCCGCCAGCCACGCGCGCATCAACGCGCGCGCCTCGGGCGTGTCATCGATGACCCAAGGGTCCAGCGCAAACGCCACGACCCGTTTGGCCCCATAGCCGCGGGCCACTTCCCATTGCGCTTTCACGCGGGCGAAATCGGCGGAACGCGCCTTGAAGGTAGATCCGTCGGTGCTGCCGGACGGTAGCTCCTCGAACAGTTCCATGATCAGGTCGAACGAGGCCCGGCGCGCCAGCAGCATGTCGTGCAACGGTTCCAGCGCCTGATAATTCGCCAGGCCAGCCACGCCCACGCCATCCTGGATCATCGGATGGATGCGCACGTGGTCGAGGATGCCACGCCACAGCGCCATCAGCGACCCGTCGCCGGGCAGTCGGCTGTGATAAGTCGAGATACAGGGGACGCCCGGGCTGGTCGCCTGGGCCGTACGCGAGAACGCATCCAGCCACGGGATCAGTTGCGCCTGGCGCTCGGCCGATGCCCAGTTGTACTGCTCCAGCTCATACGGCAGATACCAGCCGCGGAATGCGCGGCGCTTGGGCCAGGAGGCAGATTCCATATAGGCCACGCCCCGCGCGCGGGTCTGGTCCAAAAAGCCCGTGAACGCCGCCTTGTCTTTGCCGGCCAGCACATCCCACCAGCGCTGGTCGTAGGGAAGGCCGACATGCACGCCAAGCCCCTGGCGTTCGGCTTCGTCGAAGATGTTGCGCAGCACGGCATCTGGCGCCATCCAGTCGTCCGGACGCCCGCCTTCCAGTCCGACCCATTGCAGGAAGACCTCGCGGCAGCCCAGCCGCCGATAGGCGGACAGCCGCAAGCGCCAATCGTCGGGGCTCAGGTCCAGGTGGCTGCGCCACAATTGCAGGAACGTGGCGTTCAGCGACAGCGGCGGCGCACAGGCGGCCAGCGGCGCCAACGCACCCAGCGCCAGCGCCTGAAGCAGGCGCCGGCGGAAGGGGGATGCCAGCAGACGGCGGGTCAGGAGAAGATCCTGTGCCGCCTTCAGCCGCGGTTGCCGAACAGGCCGGACAGCGAAGCCAGAAGGTCGGTCGGGTTGAACTGCTGGCCCGGCTGCACCGCGCCTTCCGGCGTGGCCTTGTCGACCAGCTGCGGCAGCAGCGAGGACAGGGAACCCAGCACGGAATCGGTATCCTGGCCAGTCTTGGCGGCCAGATCATTGACGACGCCAGGGTCCAGCACCGAACCGAGCTGATCGGCACTGACCGGCAGGTTCTGCCCGGTGCCCACCCATGAGGCCACGATCTCGCTCAAACCGCCCTGCTGGAAGCTGGCGATCAGACCGCTCAGCCCGCCCGGGTACTTGTTCAATTGTTCGATCAGCGCGGGCAGCAGCGATGCCGAGCCCCCTTGCTGACCGCCGCCGGCCATCGAGGCCAAGGTATCCAACAGACTCATCGCCATGCTCCTGAAAAGTCGAAAAACCAGTATAGGGCCGCGACGGGCGCAACGCATGTCAGCCCCGTTACCTGAGGCCCGATCTTTGCAAAACTTGTAAATCGTGGCGGGTCAGCCTGGCCCCTTGGCGGCCGCCGACGCCTTCAAGGCCTTCAGCGCCTTCTGCCCCGCGCGGCCGTCGGCGGGCAAACCGAGTTCCCGCTGCGCCGCCTGCAAGGCCTGGCGCGTGCGGGCGCCGATCATGCCATCGGGCTCGCCCACGTCATAGCCTTTGGCAATCAGCAGGCGCTGCAGCTCGCGCCGTTCCGCCCGCGACAGCCCGGGATCGTCCGTCGGCCAGGCCTGCGTCAACGGGCCGGCGCCGCGCAACCGGTCGGACAAATGGGCGATCGCCAGCGCGTAGCTTTCCGCCGCGTTGTAGGAATACAGGGCGTCGAAGTTGCGCGTCACCAGAAAGGCGGGGCCGTTGCGGCCTGCCGGCAGCAGCAGGCCGGCAGGCGTGTCGCCCCCGGGCAAAGGCTGCCCGTCCGCCCTTGTCACGCCTTGCCTGGCCCAGGACGACATCGGGCGCTTGTTCTTGCGGCCCGCGCCCGCGGTGTCCACGCCGGCCGGAAGCCTGACCTCGTAGCCCCAGTCCAGCGCAGGATTCCAGCCGGCGCGCTTCAGGAAGTTGGCGGTGGAGGCCAGTGCGTCCGGCACGCTGTCGACCAGGTCGCGGCGGCCGTCGCCATCGAAATCCACGGCCAGCCGCAGATAGGTGGACGGCATGAACTGGGTCTGCCCGAACGCGCCAGCCCAGGACCCGACCAGCCGGTCGGGCGCAATGTGCTCGTCCTGGATGATCTTCAGGGTGGCGAAGAATTCGCCCCGGAAATACGCCTGGCGGCGGCCAAAGCAGGACAGCGTGGACAGCGACGTCAGCAGCGGCCGGCCGCCCAGCGTGCGGCCGAAATTGCTTTCCACGCCCCATACGGCCGCGATGGTGGCCGGGTCCACCCCGTACCGCGACGCGGCCCGATCCAGCTCGGACTGCCAGCGCGCCATGCCGGCCTGCCCGTCCGACACGCGTTCGTCATCGACCAGCCCCGCCATATAGTCCCAGATCGGCGTCTTGAATTCAGGTTGGGCGTCCAGCAGGCCGATCACCGCCATGTCGGGGGCCAGGCCGGCCGTGTGCCTGTCGAAGGTGGCGCCCGACACACCCGCCTTGAGCGCGGGGCCGCGCAGTTGCGACAGGCAGGCTGCAAAGGGTTCCGCCGCCTGCGCGGTCTGGGCGGCGCCCGTCAACAAGGTCAGGGCGGCGCCGGAAAGCGCAGTGGCCAATAGGGACTTCATGTGCAGGGTTCCTTGGGATGTTCGGCGTGGGCGAGCGGATGCGGGCGGATCCAATCAGCCCGCTTGCAGCGCGGCAAGTTCATCATCGTCGAAGCCCGCTGCGCGGCGCGCCTCCAGGTTGAAGGGGCCGCGCAGCCGGGGCGCGTCGTAGCGCTGCGCCAATTCGGCATAGCAGGCGACAGGCTCCTGCCCGGCTTCGGCGCACAACCGCTTGAACCAGTGGTTGCCGATGGCGACGTGGCCGATCTCGTCGCGCAGGATGATGTCGACGATGGCCGCGCTGTCGGCGTCGCCCGCCCCGGCCAGCTTGTTGCGGATCATGGGCGAGGCGTCCAGGCCGCGCGCCTCCAGCGTGCGCGGCACCAGCGCCAGACGGGCCAGCAGATCGCCGCGCGTCCGTTCGGCCATGTCCCACAGGCCGTTGTGCGCCGGGAAATCGCCATAGGCAAACCCCAGCGCGGCCAGCCGCTGGCGCAGCAGGTCGAAGTGATAGGCCTCTTCGCGGGCGACGCGCAGCCAATCCCGGTAGAACGCGTCGGGCATGCCGGCAAAGCGCCAAAGGATGTCCAGCGCCAGATTGACCGCGTTGAATTCGATATGGGCCAGTGCATGCAGCAACGCCGCGCGCCCTTCCTGGGTGGCCATGGAACGGTGCTTGACCTGCGCCGGCGCGACCAGTTCTGGCCGTGCCGGACGGCCGGGCAAGCCGGCAGGCGTCGCGAACGCCCGCTCGCGGTCCAGCGTCGCGGTATCGGCGATGGCGCGCACCGCCGCCATTTTTTCGGGCCACTCCAAAGCGGCCAAGGCCGCCAGTGCCTGCCCGCGCAGGCAGTGCTGACCCAGTCCTTCCTGCGTGGAAGGCATCGTGTCGCTGTCCATGATGATTGCAAACCCCAGGCGGCGCGGCGCCGCTTCAAACCCTGACAACACCCACGGTTTCAGTACCGTGCGTTGACGATGACTTTATCATTCACGGATGGATTCCCTGCGCCTGACCATCGAAACCGACCTGTCCCGCATCGACGCCCAGCAATGGGATGCGCTGGCGGGCGACCAGCCCTTTCTACGGCACGCCTTCCTCTGTGCCCTGCACGAGACCGGCTGCGCCTCACCCGGCACGGGCTGGGCGCCGCATTTCCTGGCGCTGTGGCGCGGCGACGCGTTGGCCGCGGCCACGCCGCTCTACCTGAAATCGCATTCGCGCGGCGAGTACGTGTTCGACTATGCGTGGGCCGATGCCTTCCAGCGCCACGGCATGCGCTACTACCCCAAGCTGTTGTCGGCCATCCCCTACACCCCGGTGACGGGGCCGCGCCTGCTGGCGTCCAACGACGAAGACCGCGCCACGCTCGTGCGCGGCCTGGTCGCCTTCGCCGAAGAGATCAAGGTGTCGTCGCTGCACGTCCTGTTTCCGTCCGATGCCGACATGCGCGCGCTGCGCGACGCCGGCTTCATGATCCGCGAAAGCGTGCAGTTCCATTGGACCAATGCCGGCTACGCGGACGTCGACGCATTCCTGGCGCTGATGAGCCACGACAAGCGCAAGAAGATCCGGCAAGACCGGAAGAAGGTCGCCGCGGCCGGTTTGTCGTACCGCTGGCTGCGTGGCGGCGAGATCGGCGACGCGGAACTCGGTTTCTTCTACGACTGCTATTGCCGCACCTATTTCCAGCATGGCAATCCGCCCTATCTGAACCGCGACTTCTTCGTGCGCGCGCACCGCGAGCAGCCCGACGCCTTCGTGCTGATCCTGGCCGAGCGCAGCGGCGAGCCGGTCGCGGCGGCGCTGAACCTGGCGGGCGGCGACGCGCTCTACGGCCGCTATTGGGGCGCGACGGAATATGTGCCGGGGCTGCATTTCGAGACCTGCTACATGCAGTCGATCGCGTACTGCATCGCGCACGGCATCGCCCGTTTCGAAGGCGGCGCGCAGGGTGAGCACAAGATGGCGCGCGGCCTGCTGCCCACGCCGACGTGGTCGGCGCATTGGGTCGCCCATCCCGGCTTCGCCGAGGCGATCCAGAACTTTCTGGACGAAGAGACGTCGGCCGTGACGGATTACCTGGGTGAACTGGAAGGCCACACGCCGTTCAAGCGCTAGAGGAAGCGGTCCAGCATCTTGCGGCTATGTTTGTCCAACGACAGGATGTCGCGCACCAGATAGAAGATGCCGTGGCTGTCGGCGATCAGCAGCGTCTGCGGGCTAAGCCGGCGGATATCTTCTTCGCCGCGCAGGACAAAGGACGTGGGGCCGCGGTCCGTTTCCACCTTCCAGGTGCTGGGCGTGGCGTACGTGGACACGCTGGCCAGCTTGCGGATCTCGGGCATGAATTCCCGGCCCGCCAGTTCTTCTTCGATCAGCGCGCGTGGCCCCTCGGGCACATCGGACAGGTGTTCGATCCACACCAGTTCGTGGCCGTCGCTGGTCACCAGCGACAGGCCCCGGCCCGCTTCGCTGATCGGGAAGGCGCGCACGGGGATGACCCCTTCATGCGTCTCGCCGTCGGCGGATTGATATTCAAGGCGCCCGAAGGCGTTGCGGCGCAGTTGAAAAGACGGCAACGTCATGACGATAATCCCGGTTCGGCGTCAGGCCACGGCGGCCATGTCTTCGCTGCCCGACGCCTGCGCGTCGGCTTCCGCCTGGCGCGCCTGCGCCTGGTAGAGGCGATAGTAGGCGCCCTCGCGGGCCATCAGTTCTTCGTGCGGCCCCTGCTCCACGATCTGGCCGCGGTCCAGCACGACCAGGCGGTCGGCCTTGCGCAGGGTGCTCAGGCGGTGGGCGATGGCGATGGTGGTGCGGCCGCGCACCAGATTGTCCAGCGCCTTCTGGATTTCCTTCTCGGTCGTGGTGTCCACCGACGACGTCGCTTCATCCAGGATCAGGATGCGCGGGTCGATCAGCAACGCGCGGGCGATCGAGATGCGCTGGCGTTCGCCGCCCGACAGGGCCTGGCCGCGCTCGCCCACCAGCGAGTCGTACCCGTGCGGCAAGCGCAGGATGAACTCGTGCGCATGGGCGGCGCGGGCCGCGGCCACGATTTCATCGCGCGTCGCGTCGGGTTTGCCGTAGGCGATGTTCTCGGCGATGGTGCCAAAAAACAGGAACGGCTCTTGCAGTACCAGCCCGATGTTGCGGCGGTAGTCCGCCACGCGCACCGAGCGGATGTCGGCGCCGTCGACCAGAATCGCGCCTTCGGACACGTCATAGAAACGGCAGATCAGGTTGATCAGCGTGCTCTTGCCCGAACCGCTGTGGCCCACCAGGCCGATCATTTCGCCCGGCGCGATGGTCAGGTCCAGTCCGCGGATGACCTGGCGGTTGCCGTAGCGGAACCCCACGTCGCGCAATTCGATGCGCCCGTTGATCTGCGGCAGCTTGGCCGGATTCTGCGGTTCCGGCACGCTGGAGACGTGGTCCAGGATGTCGAAAATCCGCTTGGCGCCAGCCGCCGCTTTCTGCGTGACCGAGACAATGCGGCTCATCGAATCCAGGCGCATGTAGAAGCGCCCGATATACGCCAGGAACGCGGCCAGGACGCCCACGGTGATCTGCTTTTGCGAGACTTGCCAGATGCCGAAGATCCACACGACCAGCAAGCCCACTTCCGTCAGCAGCGTAACGGTGGGGGAAAACAGCGACCAGGTCGTGTTCACCCGGTCGTTGACTTCCAGGTTGCGGTTGTTGGCTTCGCGGAAACGCGCCACTTCGCGCTTTTCCTGCGCGAAAGCCTTCACCACGCGGATGCCCGGAATGGTGTCGGCCAGCACGTTGGTGATCTCGGACCAGATGCGGTCGACCTTTTCAAAGCCGTGGCGCAGGCGGTCGCGTACCGCGTGGATCATCCAGATGATGAACGGCAGCGGCACCAGCGTGACCAGCGCCAGCCATGGGTTGATCGACACCAGGATCACCGCCGTCATGACGATCATCAGGATGTCGTTGGCGAAGTCCAGCAGATGCAGCGACAGGAACACGCAGATGCGGTCGGTTTCGCTGCCGATGCGCGAGATCAGGTCACCCGTGCGCTTGCCGCCGAAATACTCCAGCGACAGCTGCTGCAAATGCTCATAGGTGGTGGTGCGCAGGTCGGCGCCGATGCGTTCGCTGACCCAGGCCAAAATGTAGGTCCGGGCCCAGCCCAACCCCCAGGCCAGAAAGGCGGACGCCAGGAGGCCGCTCAGGTAGAGGCGGACCTTGCTGTAGTCGATGGGCGCGCCGTTCTGGAACGGGATCAGCACATCGTCCATCAGCGGCATGGTCAGGTACGGCGGCACCAGGGTGGCGGCCGTGCCCAGCAGCGTCAGGATGAAACCGGCCAGCAACGGGCCGCGGTACGGGCGGGCGAAACGCCACAGGCGCAGGAGCGCCCAGGTGGTGGACGGCGCCGCCTGCTCCTGGTGGCAGGCGGGGCATTCTTCCTCGCCTGCGGGAATGACGTTATTACAGTTGGTGCAGGTCCGTTCCGCCCGTTCCTGTTCCTGATAGCCGGACAGCCGGATCGCCTGCTGCGCTTCGAACTGCGCCAACAGGCGCAACGCCGCCGGATTGCGGGCCAGCGTGAACCGCCAGACGGCCAGGCGGGCGTTATCGTCGTGCAGCTCCAGCACGGCGGCGCCGGCGTGGTCGGACAGGTTCAGCGTTAATTGGGGGCCATAGACCCAGGAATCCCAACCGTTATCGTCGGAATTGCGGGCCAACAGGCGGCGGTCGGTGGCCGCGATCAATCCGGGCTGGAACTTCAGCCGCTGATCCAGGTCTATTTCAACCCAGGCCAGCAGGCTTTCGCCCTCTGCTAACTCAGCGCGGATTTCGTCCCGCCAGCGGGCAGGAAAGGCATCGGCAAGGCCGGAAAACAGGTGTGGTTTTTTCATTGGAACGCATACCGGGCCAGGACTCTGCCCTACTAGGCGGCAACCGGTCTACCGCCCACGGCGGCAAACGTGTCCCTTCCTTACAACACAACAAGTTCACGCCTTGAAGGCGTCGTATAGTATCAGCCGATTTTTCTAATTAGGAATATCTGGGATCCCCCACTCGTTGGCATTATTCTTAAGGCGCATCCCCACAAATTCGCCAATAAATTCGCGGTCTTGCATAGGGGCGTCCGCGCGTGCCAACCTGCTTCTCAAGTAAATTAAAACATGAAAAAGAAAGACATTGAATTTCTCGATGTCGTGGCTTTGCGCGGCCCGAACATTTGGACGTATCGCCCGGTCCTTGAAGCATGGGTGGATATTGGTGAACTGGAGGATTTTCCGTCCAACACCATTCCCGGGTTTTACGAGCGCCTGTCCAGTTGGCTGCCGACCCTGATCGAGCACCGTTGCAGCCCCGGCGTGCGCGGCGGCTTCCTGGCCCGTCTGAAAGAAGGCACCTGGCCGGGCCATATTCTTGAACATGTCACCTTGGAATTGCAGAACTTGGCCGGCTTGCGCGGCGGTTTCGGCAAAGCCCGGGAGACCTCGACCCGCGGCGTCTATAAGGTCGTCGTACGCGCCTGGCAGGAACAGGTCACCCGCACCGCCCTGAACGAAGCGCGCGACCTGGTCATGGCGGCCATCGAAGACCGCCCGTTCGATGTGCCCGCCACCATCGCCCGACTGCGCAGCCTGGTGGACAAGCACTGCCTGGGCCCCAGCACGGCGTGCATCGTGGATGCCGCCGACGACCGCGACATTCCCTATATCCGCCTGTTCGAGGGCAACCTCGTACAGTTCGGCTACGGCTCGGCCCAGCGCCGGATCTGGACCGCCGAGACCGACCGCACCAGCGCCATCGCCGAGGGGATCTCGCGCGACAAGGACCTGACGAAAGAACTGCTGTCGACCTGCGGCGTGCCGGTGCCGGAAGGCCGCCTGGTGCGCAGCGAAGACGACGCCTGGGAAGCGGCCGAAGACATCGGCCTGCCCGTCGTGGTCAAGCCCTATGACGGCAACCACGGCCGCGGCGTCTTCACCAACCTGACGACCCGCGACGAAGTCGTTTCCGCCTACCGCGTCGCGGTGGATGAAGGCAGCGGCGTGATCGTCGAGCGCTTCGTGCTGGGCAACGAACACCGCCTGCTGGTGGTGGGCAACCGCATGGTGGCCGCCGCCGCCGGTGAATTGGCCTGGGTGACGGGCGACGGCAAGTCGACCATCACCGAGCTGATCGACAGCCAGATCAACACCGACCCGCGACGCGGCCGCACCGAGAACCATCCGCTGAATCCGGTACGCCTGGATTCCGCCGCCCGCCTGGAGATCGCGCGCCAGGGTTTGTCCGAAGACAGCGTGCCCGACGAAGGCCAGCGCGTGCTGGTGCAGCGCAGCGGCAACGTCGCCTTCGACGTGACCGACCGCGTGCATCCCAGCATCGCCGCCACCGTGACGCTGGCCGCCCGCGTGGTGGGCCTGGACATCGCCGGCGTCGACCTGGTGGCCGAAGATATCTCCCGGCCGCTTGCCGAGCAGCGCGGCGCCATCGTGGAAGTCAACGCCGGCCCGGGTCTGCTGATGCACCTGAAGCCGGCCGACGGCACGCCGCGCCCGGTGGGCCGCGCCATCGTCGATCATCTGTTCCCCGAAGGCGACGCCGGCCGCATCCCCATCGTGGGCGTCACCGGCACCAACGGCAAGACCGTGGTCGCGCGCCTGGTGGCCCGCCTGCTGCACCTGTCGGGCAAGCGCACCGGCCTGGCCTGCAGCGAAGGGCTCTACCTGGACCGCCGCCTGGTGCAAAAGGGCGACCGCGCCGACTTCGCGTCGGGCACCCGCCTGCTGATGAACCGCAACGTGGACGCCGCCGTCATCGAAAACGACAGCGGCGTCATCCTCGGCCAAGGGCTGGCGTATGACCGCTGCCAGGTGGGCGTGGTCACCAACATCGACGACGCCGACCATCTGGGCGACTTCGACATCAACGAAACGGAGCGCATGTTCAATGTGTTTCGCACGCAGGTCGACGTGGTCCTGCCCACCGGCGCCGCTGTGCTCAACGCGCGCGATCCGCGCGTGGTGGAAATGGCCGAGCTCTGCGACGGCGCCGTGATCTTCTTCGGCATCGACCCCGCCCTGCCCGCCATCACCGCCCATCTACAGCAGGACGGCCGTGCGGTGTTCGTGCGCGACGGCAGCATCATCCTGGCGCAGGGCGCTCGCGAAGAACGGCTGGCCGACGTGGCCGCGATCCCGTTGACGCATGGCGGCCGCGTGGCCTTCCAGGTTGAAAACGTGCTGGCCGCGGTGGGCTCCGCGTGGGCGCTGGACATCCCCGTGGAACTGATCCGCGCCGGCATCGAGACCTTCGACATCGACCAGGCCGACGCGCCGTGGCAATTCACGCTGTTCGAACGCAACGGCGGCACGGTGGTGGTGGACGACGTGCACAACGCCTCGGCGCTGCGCCCTCTGATCGCCGCCATCGACCAGTTCCCGTCGGCGACCCGCGCCGTGGTCTATTCCGCCGGCGCCGACCGCCGCGACGCGGACCTGATCGAACAAGGCCGCTTGCTGGGCGACGCCTTCGACCGCGTCGTGCTCTACGACGACAAGACGGTCAACAGCAAGCGCCCCGAGGGCCAGGCGCGCGCGCTGCTGCGCCAGGGCCTGTCGCAAGGCAGCCGCGTGAAAGACATCCAGGATGAGCCCGACCATGGCAAGGCCATCGAGAGCGTGCTGCACGGCATCGCGGCGGGCGACTTCGCCCTGCTGCAATCCGACGAAGCATTCTCCGGCCCCACCATCGATCTGGTCCGCCGCTGGATTCAACAATACTGACAGGAATACCTGCCATGGAAGTTTCCCGTATCCGAGCCCTGCGTGGCCCCAATCTGTGGAGCAAGAACACCGCGATCGAGGCCATCGTTTCCTGCGCCGACGCCGAGTGTTCCATCGACAACCTGCCCGAGTTCGAAGCCCGCCTGCGCGCGCGGCTGCCGCAGATCGGCCTGATGCGCCCCGAGGGCCATCAAGACGCCGTGTCGATCGCCCACGTCTTGCAGATCGTCGCACTGACGATGCAGGCGCACGCCGGCTGCCCCGTGACCTTCGGCCGCACCTCGTCCACGATTGAACCCGGCGTGTTCCAGGTGGTGGTCGAATACAGCGAAGAGGAAGTCGGCAAGCTGGCGATGGAACTGGCGCAAGCGCTGGTCCGCGCCGCGCTGGACGACACGCCGTTCGACTTCGCCGATGCGCTCAAGCGCCTGCGGGAACTGGACGAAGACGTGCGCCTGGGGCCCAGCACCGGCGCCATCGTGAACGCCGCCGTCGCCCGCAACATCCCCTACCGCCGCCTGACTCAGGGCAGCATGGTGCAGTTCGGCTGGGGTAGCAAGCAGCGCCGCATCCAGGCCGCCGAAACGGACCTGACCAGCGCCATCTCCGAATCGATCGCGCAGGACAAGGACCTGACCAAGATGCTGCTGGACGCCGCCGGCGTGCCAGTGCCGATGGGCCGTTCGGTGACCACGGCGGAAGAAGCCTGGGAAGCGGCGCAAGAGCTGGGCGGCCCCGTCGTCGTCAAGCCCCGCGACGGCAGCCAGGGACGCGGCGTGGCCGTGAACATCGAAACACGCGAACGCGTCATCCAGGCCTTTGAAGTGGCCGAAGAAGTCAGCTCGGAAGTCATTGTCGAGCGCTACATCCCGGGCCACGATTTCCGCCTGCTGGTGGTGGGCGGCGCGCTCGTCGCGGCGTCTCGCCGCGATCCTCCCCAGGTTACGGGCGACGGGCAGCAAACCATCCGCCAACTGGTGGACCAGGTCAACGCCGACCCCTTGCGCGGCGATGGGCACGCCACTTCGCTGACCAAGATCCGCTTTGACGACATCGCGCTGGCCACCTTGAAAAAGCAGGGCTTCGCCGCCGATTCCGTGCCGCCCCCGGGCACGCTGATCTTCCTGCGCAACAACGCCAACCTCAGCACCGGCGGCTCGGCCACCGACGTGACCGACGAGGTGCACCCCGAAATGGCGGCGCGCGCCGTGTCCGCGGCCCGCATGATCGGCCTGGACATCTGCGGCGTGGACGTCGTCGCCGAAAGCGTGCACTACCCGCTGGAAGACCAGCACGGCGGCGTGGTCGAAGTGAACGCCGCGCCCGGCCTCCGCATGCACCTGACCCCCTCGTTCGGCAAGGGCCGCGCGGTGGGCGAGGCCATCATCGCCAACATGTACGCGGACGGCGACGATGGCCGCATCCCGGTCGTGGCCGTAGCCGGCACCAACGGCAAGACGACGACAGTGCGCCTGACCGCCCATCTGCTGGGCGCGGCCGGCAACCGCGTCGGCATGACAAATTCCGACGGCGTCTACGTGGACAACCTGCGCATCGACACCGGCGACTGCAGCGGCCCGCGCAGCGCACGCAGCGTGCTCATGCACCCCGATGTGGACGCCGCGGTGTTCGAGACGGCGCGGGGCGGCATCCTGCGCGAAGGCCTGGCGTTCGACCGCTGCAACGTGGCCATCGTCACCAACATCGGCATGGGCGACCATCTGGGCCTGGGCTACATCAGCACGGTGGAAGACCTGGCCGTGGTCAAGCGCGTGATCGTGCAGCACGTGCATCCGTCGGGCACCGCGGTGCTGAACGCCGCCGACCCCATCGTGGCCGAAATGGCCGCAAGCTGCCCGGGTTCGATCACCTACTTTGCCGAAGACCGCAACCATCCTGTCCTGGCCACCCATCGCGCGCAGGGCCTGCGCTCGGTCTACCGCGACGGCGATGCGATCGTCGCGGCGCAAGGCGCGGAAGAAGTCCGCCTGCCACTGGCCGGCATCCCGCTCACGCGCAACGGCACGATCACGTTCCAGGTCGAAAACGCCATGGCTTCGATCGCTGCCGCCTGGGCGCTGAACCTGGACTGGGACACCATCCGCCGCGGCCTGGCCACCTTCGTGAACGATGCCCAGACGGCGCCCGGACGCTTCAACGTGTTCGACCACCGCGGCGCGACGGTGATCGCCGATTACGGCCACAATCCGGACGCGATCCTGGCGCTGGTGCGTGCCGTGGACGCCATGCCCGCCAAGCGCCGTTCGGTCGTCATCAGCGGGGCGGGCGACCGCCGCGATGAAGACATCCGCATGCAGACCGAAATCCTGGGCGCCGCGTTCGACGACGTGCTGCTGTATCAGGACCAATGCCAACGCGGCCGCGCCGACGGTGAAGTGTTGGCGCTGCTGCAGGAAGGCCTGGTCGGCGCGCCGCGCACGACGCACATCGAAGAGATCCACGGCGAATTCCTGGCGATCGACACGGCGCTCGGCCGCCTGGCGCCCGGCGACCTGTGCCTGATCCTGGTCGATCAGGTGGAAGAGGCCCTGGATCACATCGCCCGCCGCATCGCCGAGGGTTGATTCCCCGATGGTCCAAGGCCGTTGCGGCACAGCAAACGGGGCGCTCTGGCGCCCCGTTTGCTGTGCCGCTTACCTGTCGACTGAACGGCACGTGATGGTTTTCGCGGTGCCGTCGTTTCCGCTGCGCGACCGCCGCGGCCGTCGTTCCCTGCCCCGCCATCTCAGCCGTGGGAGGCCTCGACAGGCGCCGTGGCCTGATAGCGGTCCGTCACGTGGGTGCACCCCATGGCCGCCATGGCGGCGAGCGTCAACAAGATAGCGCTGCAAAGTCGTTGCGTCATGCGTGCCCCTCTCCCTTTCCCTGTCATGAACCGCTCGGCGGGTTCCACCGCGACTATACCGGGGCTCGTCCACGGCAGCCAGCGCAGCCGCGCCGTGACTTCGCCGCACCTCCCGTTACCAGCCCCGATCAAAAGGGGACAAAACATTGCGGAAATGTAACTCCCGCTTCTGGTGCTCCTGATAGCCCGGCCCGACGGAGAACCGCGCAGATATCGCACTTTGCGCCGTTACATTTACCCACAGCCAGGTTTGACAGGCCTCCCGGCCGGCTCGTACGGTAGGGGCTAGCTGATCAGTGTCCAACTCAACCGCGATTGCAGGACTTATAGGCCATAAGCCTTGTGTCGCACGCAGACAGAGAGAGGTCACCATGAATAACGACATCATCGCCGGCAAGTGGAAGCAACTGACCGGCAAGGCCAAAGCGGCCTGGGGTGAACTCACCGACGACGAGTTGACCCGTACCGAAGGCAACGCCGAACGGCTGGCTGGCCTGATCCAGGAGCGTTACGGCAAGACGAAGGATGAAGCGCAAAAGGAAGTCCGGGATTTCTTCGACCGCAATCCCTGAACGCCCCCACCGCCTTGATCGGTCGAAACCACTGGAGAAGCTGACATGTTGCACTACGCCGTTGTTTTCTTCGTCATCGCGATCATCGCGGCGGTTCTCGGCTTCGGCGGCATTGCCGCCGGCGCTGCGGGTATCGCCAAGGTCCTGTTCTTCGTATTCCTGGTGCTGGCGCTCTTGTCCATCTTGAGCGGCGCCCTCCGGAAAAAATAGGACACGTTGATAGAACGCGTACCCCCGAAGATTTCTGCAAGTCCGCGTCGTCCTCGGACGACGCGCCGAACACTACGTTTTAAGGAGCACAACTATGGAAATTCGTAAGCTGATCGCCGCCGCCGCACTGGGAACGGGCGCTGTCTTCACTTCCATGGCTTTTGCGGCTGATGACGGCAAGCCCAAGCAGTCCGTGGGCGAATACGCCTCCGATGCGACCGTGACCACCAAGGTCAAGGCCGCCTTCGTCGCCGACAAGCAACTGAGCGCCCTGGACATCGCCGTGGAAACCAATAATGGCGTCGCCACGCTGACCGGCACGGTGGGCACCTCCGCTGAAGCCGATCACGCCGCCACCGTGACGCGCGGCGTGGAAGGCGTCAAGCAGGTCATGAACAACATCAAGGTCGACCCGGCCAAGAACAAGAAGTAACGCGGATACCGTTTCCGACTGAGGCCTAGAGAGCCCTGCGGCGCCTGTGACTGACACAGGCGCCGCTTTCGTTTGAGCGTCCGATCTTGCCGTGCACGCGTTCGGAGGCACCGGATCAATGCATCGGTTCTGGATCCTCCGCGCAGGCCCTCAAATGCTGATCGAACCCCGGCCGATCTGCAGCGCCCGGCCGCCCACCTGGATGCGGCCATCGGCCAGCACATCCAGCAGCAACCGGCAGGGCCGGCCCATCTGATCACCCTGCTCGACCAGAATGCTGGCGGGCAACGCATGCTTGTTGTGGATCAGCCAGCCGCCCAGGTTGGCGCATGCCGACCCCGTACCCGCATCCTCATCCACGCCGCCCCCCGCCTTGGCGAAGAAATAGCGGGCGACCACCACCTGGCGCGCATCCTGCACACGGCCCTCGTCGAAGGCGAACACGTACAGCGTCTTGCGGCCCAGGCTGCTGGTCTGCCAGCGGTGCAGCTTCGAGGCGTCCGGCGCCGCACGGCGCACGGCCTCGACGCTGGCCAGCGGCACCAACAATTGGTCCGCGCCGGTATCCACCCAGATCGGATCGCCCAGCAGGTCATCGGCGCCCAGGCCGAGCAGGCCTGCGATGTCGGCACGGTCCAGCTCCGGGGGCGCCGTGCGCACGCCGTCGGGGCATGGCGCGGTAAAAGTCCAAGCATCGCCCCGGGCCTCGACCGGCACCACGCCCGCCTTGAACTCCAGCGTCAGCGCATCGCCGGTCTGGCGCAGGTCGCGCACCACTTGCGAGGTGCCGATGGTGGGATGCCCGGCGAACTTCATTTCGTAGCCAGGCGTGAAAATGCGCACGCGCGCATCCGCACGGTCGGACGGCAGAATGAAGGTGGTTTCGGAAAGATTGAATTGCGCCGCCAGGTTCAGCATGGTGGCGTCGTCCATGCCACGCGCGTCTTCAAACACGCAAAGCTGGTTGCCGCTGAAGGTGGAGGACGCGAAAACGTTAAGCAGGCGAAACGCGTAGGAAGTCATCGAAAGGCGTGTAGTGGAAGACCGCCGGCCAATCCGGCAAGGCCTTCCAATGTATCGCAGCGCCCCGCGTCAGACCATCAAGCAGTGCTTACCAGATGGCAAAGAAAAGCACCCAGGCCATGCAGAACGGCGCCAGGCCGGCCGCCAGCACGAGCCACGCGGCGGCCTTGCGCCCTTTGCTGACCTGACGCTGCGCCAGCAGGCGCGCGAAGAGACGCAAGGTCCACAACACGGCCAGGGTCAGCAACGTGAAACGCACCGGGCCGGCCCAGGCGGCTTGTACGCCCTCGTGCTTGAGCAGGTTGACCGTGGTGGCGGACAAGCCCAGGAACACGCCGATGCCGGCCGCCGGGATCAGGGCCTGCGCCAGCTTGTGCACGCCGGGACGGATCCAGCGCGTGGCGCGCGCATCCGGCAGGCTCATGGCGGGCGCCAGGCGATCGGCGATCCACAGCGACAGGAAGCTTGCCCCGCCGACGATGACCGTCGCGCCGACGACAAACAGCAGGATGCCCGCGCCGTCCAGCCACGAGAAGCTGTCGTTCACGTCCGGATAGTGCGTCAGGATGAACCAGGGCGCGTTGTCCATCAGCGGCCACATGATGTCGTGCTCTACCAGCCAGGTGGCGGCCCATTGCTTGGCCGTCACATACCAGGGGCTGGCGCTCCACAGGAACGCGCCGATCGCGATGCCCATCAGCCCGAAGCACAGCAACGCGGTCTGCCACGCGTCGCCGTCCGCGACATGCACGATCTCTTCTTCGGGCGAACGCGGGGTCAATTCGATCGCGCCCCGATAGCCGCTGCAACGCCCGCACACGTGGCAATCGCCCGCGCCCTTCATATGGCGAAGAGGCACCAGCGGCGCACAGTTGATGGGTTCGATCCGAATGACAGGATGGCGCCACTTCTCTTCATCGACCTTGAAGTGCCAAGGCGCCAGCTTGGCCAGCAGGTTGAACACGCCGTTGACGGGGCACAGGTACTTGCACCACACCCGCTTGCTGCGGCCATAGCGCCAGCCGACGATCATGGCCGCCACGGTAGAGCCGCCCAGCACGGCCAGCACCGCCAGCGGATACTGGTAGACGCTGACCAATTGGCCGTAGACCGTCGTCAGCGCGAAGGCCACGAACGGCCAGCCGCCCCAGCGCATCCATTTGGGGATCGCGCGGCCCTGCCCCCGTTCACTGGCCCATTCGGTCAGCATCCCTTCGGGGCAGAGCCAGCCGCACCAGGCGCGGCCCAGGATCGGCATCGAGATCAACACGAACGGCCACCAGACGCCCCAGAAGGCGAACTGCGCGACGATCGTCAGGTTATTGAAGACCGATGCCGTGTTGTCCGGCAAAGGCAGGATCGCGGGCACGATCAAAAGAAACGCGTACATCGCGACAATGCCCCACTGCAGCTTGCGCAACAGCGGGGCATGGTCACGGAGGAAATCGGCGATCCGGGAGGTCACCCTCCCGAGCACAGCAGCCATGTTCAAACCTTCATTGTTCAGTCCGGCATCACGTCGGAATCAGGTTGCGCTCCGGGCGGTGACCGGCGCGCGGGCGGATTTATTGCCCACCCAGCGCAGCAGCGCCCAGACCACGATCCAGTAAGCCACCCACAGCAAGACCGAGATCAGTGCCGGCAAGGCGCGGTAGCCGGCGAAATCCGCCAGGACTTTGCCGATCCCGGTGCTGTCGCTCAAGAGCCACGAGCTGTCCCAGACCGGATCGACGATCGTCGGGAGCACGTCCAGCGAAATCAGGTGGTCCAGGCCGCCGACCAGCAGCGAACCCGCCAGCAACAGCAGCAGGATTTCAGTCACACGGAAGAAGCGGCGCCATGTAATCAATTTGCCGCCCAGTTGCAGCAGCCAGAACGTCAGCAAGGCCACCGCGAAGCCCGCCACGCCGGCCAGCGCCAGCTTCAGCATGTCGCTGCCGCCTTCGCCCGCCGACACGGTGCCGTACAGGAACACCACGGTTTCGCTGCCTTCACGCGCCACGGCGATGGCCACCAGCACGAACAGGCCCCACCAGTTGTCGTTGGCCACCGAACTGCGCGCCCCGCTTTCCAATTCGCCTTTCAGCGTGCGGCCGTGCTTCTTCATCCATACAACCATCTGCACGACGAGCGCGCACGCCGCCAGCGACATGATGGCCTGGAACCATTCCTGGCCCTCGTCGCTCAACCAGGACGACACGCCCAGCAGCACCAGCGCCAGCGCCACGGCCAGGGCCAGGCCGGCCGCCACGCCGCCCCACAGGTAGTTCAGCCCGCGCTTGCCTTCCGGCGTGGAGCGCAGCCAGGTGTACAAGATGCCCACCACCAGCATGGCTTCGACGCTTTCACGCCAGACGATAAAGAGGACCTGTTCCATGTGTTGCTACCGCTTATTCCTTGGGCTTGACGACCAGGGTACCTTTCACGCTCTGGTGAAAGTCATCAAAGAAGGGATACTCGCCGGGACGGGAAATGGTGATTACCACGAAGGATTTCACCCCCGGGCCCAGCACTTTTTCCTTGCGCAGCGGAATGCTCTCGAATTCCACCGGCTCGTTGCTCTCGTTGATGAGCTCGATCTTGAAACGGCCGGCGGGCACTTCAAGCGTCGCCGGCTCGAACGTGCCGTCCGGCTTGAACCGCAGCGTGAACGTCGGCAGTTCGTCCGCCTGCGCGGGCGCCATGCCGGCGAATGCGGCCAGGCCGATCAGCACGGCGGCGACGGCGCGATGCAGGCGGCGCACGATCAATATCCGCCCTTCTTGCCGGTGCCGGCGTAGACGAATTCATACTCCAGCTCGAACGGCTCGAACCACGGGCCCACGCCCGTTTCCTTGTCGACGTGGCGGCCGAAGTGGGCCATCTTGTTTTCGGACGGCGGCAGGATCGAGTACTTCAGCTTGTACTTGCCCGGGCCTTCCAGCTTGACGTTGTCGCCATAGTGCGGACCGTCGTTGGCGACCATGGGCATAAAGGTGCCCTTCTGCACGTTCTGGCTGCCGACCTTCTGGATCTCGAAGTTCACGACCAGGTAGGGCACCCATTCACCTTCGGGGAACCCCGTCTTGTTGCCGGCGGTGGCGTGGATGTCGGCCTCAAGGTGCACGTCGGAATCCTTGGCGGGACGCATCATCCCGGGCGGGTCCATTTCGATCGGCTGCAGATAGACCGCGCCAATTTCCATGCCGCCCTTCTCAACCGGCTTGCCGATGGGGTATTCGGCCGCTTGCGCGGCGGACACGCTCAGAGCGACGATGGCCAGCGCCAAGGCATTCTTGATCATGTGCATAATCCTTGAGACACAAATGAATGGCGGTTCCGAGAAACTAAACAAGAACCGTTTTCATTAATGTAACCAAAAAAACTGACATATCCCTGAACCCAGAGGGCGAAAAAGGGGCGGATTATTGCGTTCAGTCAAAGGGCGGCGGGACCTGGCCGGGCAACAAAAAAGCCGGAGAGGCTAGCGCCCTACCGGCTTCTGGATCAACGGGAAAAGGCCTCGGCCCGCCCGCTTGCGGCGACTTACTTGCGGCCCGAGCCCGGCGGCGTGCTGCCGGGCGTGAACGGGAACGTCGAGAACATCGCACGCGTCTGGTCCTGCATCTGGTCCTGCATCTGCACGAACAGGTTCTTGCTCTGGTCGATGTAGTTGTTCATCATGTTCTGCAGCATGGGGGTCTGCACGTTCATGAACTGGGTCCAGGCTTCGGGCCCGAACTGGCTGCCGTACAGGCCCTTGGACTGCTCGGCCATGCGCGTCTGGATTTCCATGAAGGCCTGGATGTTCTTCTCAAGGTAGGACCCCATGATGCCCTGCATGGCGTGGCCGTAGAAACGGATGATCTGCGACAGCATGTTCGACGAGAACATGGGCATGCCGCCGCTTTCCTCTTCCAGGATGATCTGCAAAAGGATGCTGCGCGTCAGGTCTTCGCCGCTCTTGGCGTCGACCACCTGGAATTCTTCGTTGGCCAGGACCAGTTGCTTGACATCTGCCAGAGTGATGTAGGTGCTGGTCCGGGTGTCGTATAGGCGACGGTTGGGATATTTTTTAATCAGGCGCAGGCTGGCGCCGGTTTGTGCTTGCGTCATGTGTGTCCCCGGATCGGGCGATCTCTAAGACTTCGGATAAGGTGGAGTGTAATGCCGGAAGGCCCTCTCCCCGAGGCCTTCCGGCGCCTGGAGCCGCGCGATGGCGGCCCGCTGCCCAACATTAGCCCATGTGCAGGCCGCCGTTGAGCGAGAAATCCGCGCCGGTCGAAAAGCCGGATTCATCCGAGGCCAGCCACGAGGTCATGGACGCGATCTCCTCGGGCGTGCCCAGGCGGCGAACCGGGATAGTCGCCACGATCTTTTCAAGCACTTCGGGACGGATGGCGCGAACCATGTCCGTACCGATGTAGCCCGGCGAAATCGTGTTGACCGTGACGCCCTTGCTGGCAACTTCCTGAGCCAGCGCCATCGTGAAGCCGTGGATGCCCGCCTTCGCCGTGGAGTAGTTCGTCTGGCCGAACTGGCCCTTCTGCCCGTTCACCGAGCTGATGTTGACGATACGGCCCCATTGGCGCTCAACCATGCCTTCGATGACCTGTTTGGTCACATTGAACAGGCTGTTCAGGTTGGTGTCGATCACTGCGCGCCAATCATCCGCGGTCATTTTGCGGAACAGGCCGTCGCGCGTGATGCCCGCGTTGTTGACCAGCACATCGACCGGCCCCAGGTCGGCCGTGACCCGCTCAAAAGCCGCTACCGTCGAATCCCAATCCGACACGTTGCCCACCGACGCGTAGAAGGTGTAGCCCTGCGCTGCCTGCTCATCCAGCCATTGCTGGTAATTGCGGCTTGGGCCGCAACCTGCCACGACGCGAAAGCCATCCTTGGCCAAGCGTTGGCAAATAGAGGTGCCGATACCGCCCATCCCGCCTGTTACGTAAGCCAGTTTTCCGCTCATTGGACTTCCTCCTGTGTGCGACGGACGCCTCGTTGATTAACTTCTTATTGGCCTGGGCCAACCGCGCATGGCGGCTTCAGGCAGCCCTGACCTTCACATACCTGCCAGGCGCCGGCTCGATCGGCCGGTACTTGGCATTGCCTAATTTCGTACGCGCCTTGACCTGCTTGCCCGAATGCCCCGACAGCCATTGCGTCCAGTCGGGCCACCAGCTGCCGGCGTTTTCGGCCGCTTGCGCGAACCAGGCGTTGGGGTCGCCGGGCATGTCATGGCCGTGCCCCAGCTTGTCCGCGACCCAATAACTGCGGCGCTTCTTGGCGGGCGGATTCACCACGCCGGCGATGTGGCCCGAGGCCCCCAGCACGAAGCGTTGCGGCCCCCGCAGCACTTGCGTGGAAGCATACGCCGACACCCAGGGCACGATATGGTCTTCGCGCGAACCAAATATATACGCCGGCATCGTCAGGCGCGTCAGGTCCAGCGGCAGGCCCGCGGCTTGCGCGCGGCCCGGCACTTTCAGATTGTTCTCAAGGTAGGTATTGCGGAAGTACCAGGAGAAGAACGGCCCCGGCAGATTGGTGCTGTCGCCATTCCAGAACAGCAGATCGAACGCAGGCGGCTTCTGGCCCTTCAGGTAGTTGCCCACCACATAGTTCCAGACCAGCTCGTTGGGCCGCAGAAAAGAGAACGTGGTGGCCAGGTCGCGCCCGGGCATCAGCCCGCCGTTGCCCAACTGGTGGTCGCGCAGCAGCGCGTGCGCTTCGTCGACGAAGACTTTCAGGATACCGGTATCGTGGAAGTCCAGCAGCGAGGTCAGCAGCGTCAGCGACGCCACGGGCTGTTCGCCGCGAGCCTCGGCCAACGCCAGCGCGGACGCCAGCATCGTACCGCCCACGCAGAACCCAAGGGCGTTGACCTTGGGTTGCTTGGTGATGTCGCTGGCCACGCGCAGCGCCTGCAGCACCGCGTCGTCAAGGTAGTCGGACCAGGTCGCGCGGTCCACGCCATCGGTATCGCTGGCGATGGGATTGCGCCACGAAACCAGGAACACCGTATAGCCCTGTTCGACCGCATAGCGCACGAAGGAATTTTCGGGCTGCAGGTCCAGGATGTAGAACTTGTTGATGTTCGGCGGCACGATCACCAGCGGCAATTCATGCACGGTGGCCGTCGACGGCGCGTACTGGATCAGTTGGAACAGCCTGTTCTCGAACACCACTTCGCCAGGCGTCACCGCCACGTTGCGGCCGATCTCGAACTGCGATTCGTCGGTCTGGGTGATGCGGCCTTTCTTGACGTCGCCCAGCAGGTTGGCCAGCCCTTCATTCAAGGCGCGTCCGGCGCTTTCCACGATGGATTGCTGGGCGTCCGGATTCAGCGCCAGGAAGTTCGACGGAGACAACGCGTCGACCCACTGCATGATGGAAAAACGCAGCCGCTCGCGCATGGGTTCGCTGACCTGGGCCGCGTCGACCATGCGTTGCATGGCGCGGGCCGACAGCAAATAGGTGTGCGCCAGCAGCAGATGCGACCCGTTGGCAGCCCAGGCGTCGCCTGCGAAGCGGCGGTCGGCCAGGGGCGCAAGCGCGCCGCGTCGGGCATCGTCACAAAGGCGCTGCCACTCGCGAGCGAATTCGGCCTGAATGTCGGCCAGGATTTCCGGTGCCACGCTCACCGGTATGGGCCCTGCGGCGGAGAGATTGGCATTCACTTCGACACCTTGTTATCGAGACTTCTCGATTGATGTTGCATTCCGGGTCCTGGACTGTCAATGCGGGTATACAAGGAGGCCGCCGGGGCGGGTGGCAAGCCCTCGCGCCACCCTTGCGCTAGATCAATCCGGGTCCAGCCAGGCCAGCAGCGCCATGCGTCCGGTTTCGCCATCGCGCCGGTATGAAAAGAAGCGTTCCGATTCGGACACGGTGCACATCCGGCTCAAGGACACCTCTTGTACCCCGGCGCGGCGCAGGCGGAAATCGGCCAGTCCGGCGAGGTCGGCCAGCCACTTGCCCGAGACCCCCGGGCGCGGCGTGAAGTAGCGCGCGGTGGCGGGATCGTCTTGCGTGAAGGCGTCAAGCACGTCTTGCCCCACTTCGAAAACCTGCGGACCGATGCCCGGGCCCACCCAGGCGCGCCAGCCGGTGGCCGCCGGCGCCTTGGCGCGCATGGCCGCCAGCGTATGTTCCAGCACGCCACCCGACAGGCCGCGCCAGCCGGCATGCGCCGCGCCCAGCACCTGGCCGTCGGCGTCGGTGATGACGACCGGCAGGCAGTCCGCCACCATCACGGCGAGCACGCGGCCCGGTTGCGACGTGACGCTGGCATCCACCGCGGGTTCGTCCAGCACGCCCTGCGCATCGGCGTCCACGACGTCGCTGCCATGCAC
>NZ_JABBJN010000014.1 GCF_012928505.1 Achromobacter sp. Bel
TCCCGGCCGGTCCAGGCGGCGCAGCGTGTCGCGCCCGATCGCGGGCGGCACCTGGCCGAATCCGCGCACCATGTCTTCCACCCGCTGCCACGCGGCGCCGTGTGCCGCGCTACGCTCCCGCCACCGGTCGAAAGCGGTCCGGTCGGACGCGGACAGGGTTTCGGATTGGAAGCGCACCAGCCAACCGGCTGCCTCTTCGAGGATCGCGGGGTCGATCGCCGCGCTCATGCCGCGTGGGCCTGATAGGCGATCAGGCAGGCTGTCAGCGCTTTCTGCATGTGCCGCTTGACGGTCGCCAGCGACACCCGCTGCCTTGCGGCGATGTCGGCGTACGCCATGCCGTCGAACTGCGACATCAGGAAGACCTCGCGTGTTTTCGCGGGCAGCGTGCGCAACGTGGCATCGATGGCGTGCAGGGTTTCAAGGATCAGCGCCCGCACTTCCAGCGACGGCACCTCCGGCGCGGGCAACTGCGCAACCACGGCCAAGTAGGCGTCTTCCAATGCGCGCCGGCGCCAGTGGTCCACCACCAGCCCCTTTGCGATATGCGTCAGCAGCGCGCGCGGCTCGGCGCCCATGCCGTCCTTGCGTCGGCCGCTCATCACACGCACGAAGGTGTCGTGGGCCAGGTCCGCGGCATCGAACGAGTTGCCCAGCTTCTTGCGCAACCATATGGACAGCCAGCCGTGATGGTCACGATATAGCTTCGTGACGGTATCGGCGGGCAGCAAGTCGGACGGAGGCAAGGCGCACCTCTTGGTGGCGTGTAAATGGGAACGATTTCTATTTTATCTTATCCCGCCTTTCGTCCTTCCGTCCTGCCGGTCAGCCCTCTTGGTCAGCCCAATTACAGCTTGGGCGCGTAGCGCACCGTCAACATCACATTGCGCGGCTCGCCGTAGTAGTTGTTGCCCGACAGCGTGTTGTAGGACGGCACGTAGTACTTCTTGTCGAACACGTTGTTCAGGTTCAAGGCGAAGCTCAGCTCCGACGTGGCCTGATACCCCACGCGCGCATTCCAGACCGTGAACCCGGCCAGCTTGAACTCGCGGTCCGAACTGATCGTGTCGGTCTGCGTGTTGACGCCGGCGCCCACGCTGATGCGGTTCATCATGCCCGGCAGCTTGTAGTTGGCCCACAGGCGCAGCATGTGTTTGGGCGTCCAGGTGTTGAAGACCGCGCCCTGGTTGTCGGGGTCCGACAGATATTTGGTGGTGTTGTAGGTGTAGCCGGCGTACAGCTCCAGACCCTTGACCACTTCACCCGAGATCTCGGCCTCGACGCCCTGGCTGCGCACCTTGCCCGACGCGCGCGAGCAATACCAGCCGTCGCAGGCGAAGCCGGCGTCATAGTCGTTGACCGCGCGGTTCTTGTGGTCGTAGCGGAACACCGCCAGCGACGTATTGACGCGGCCGTCCATCAGCTCGCCCTTCACCCCCACTTCATAGTTGTTGCCCTCGATCGGCTTGAGCAGGCTGCCGTCCAGACTGCGCGCCGTTTGGGGTTCGAACACCGTGGTGTAGCTGGTGTAGGCGGACCAGTTGTCGGTCAGCGAATAGACTACGCCGACGTAGGGGATGAACTTGCCGGAAGTGGTCGAGGTGGTGGTGCTGCCTGCGCTGGAATAGCCGTAGTCGAACCAGCCCACGCGGCCGCCGCCGATCAGCGCCAGCGACTCGGTGGGTTTGACGCGCCACGTGCCGTAAATGCCTTTCTGGCGGATGTCGTAGCTGCTGCGCGCGTCATAGCCGCTTGCCGCGGCGATGCTGTCGATGTCCTGCCACGGGCGATGGTGATCGATGTCGAACACATTGCCGCCGGACTCCCAGGCGCGCGTGAAACGATCGGCCGTCGTCAGCTTGGAGTAGGCGGCGCCCACCACCACCTCCTGCTCCATGCCCAGCGCGGTGAAGTTGCCGCTGACCGACATGTCCAGCCCGCGTTGCTTGCTCTTGAAGTCCACGCCGAAATTGCCGTAGTCCAGCCCGCTTCCGTCCGGCAGGATCGGGCCCACCACACGTTGGTGCACCGTGGTGTTCTTCTCGTTCATGGCAACACCCGCCAGCCGGAATCGCCACGCGTCATTAAAGCGGTGGGTCACGTCGGCATTGAAGATGGTCTGGTCGTTCTTCGCCCGATTCCACGTGGACCCGGTAAACGTCGAGCGCGGCAGATCGATGTCGCCGCCGTCCTCGTAGCGGGGATAGCCCACGAACATCGGCCGCGAACGGCTGTAGCGGTTGCTGATGCCGATGCCCACCGTGGTGTTCTCCGTGACGTCGTAGTCCAGGGCGGCATACAAATTGCGCGTCTTGTCCCACACGTAGTCGATGGCGGAATGGCTCTGGTCTTCATCCACCACCACGCGGCCGCGCAAGGTGCCCGCCGCGTTCAAGGGGCCGCCCGCATCCAGCTGCAGGCCATAGTGGTCCCACGACCCGGCCTTACCGGTGATGACCACCGACGGCTCCGCCCCGCCGCGCTTGCGCACCAGGTTGATCGCGCCGCCCGGGCTGCCCGCCCCTTGCAGCAGCCCGGCCGCCCCGCGCAGGATTTCCACGCGGTCGTAGAACACCAGCGAATCCTGCTCCCAGTTGCCCAGGCTGTAGCTGTTGCGCAGCAGGGCCACGCCGTCGTATTGCAGCAGGTCCACGGGGAACCCGCGGGCATTGATCGCCACGCCCGCCCCCACGCCCTGCACGCCCACCATGCCGGCCGTGTTGTTGATGGCGTCGGGCAAGCTGGTCATGTCCTGGTCATCCATGCGCTGGCGGGTCAGCACGGTAATGGACTGCGGAATGTCTTTCAGGGCTTGGGTGGTCTTGCCGATGGTGACGGCGGAAGACGTGTACGACGCCGTGCCATCCGTGGTGGCGTTGTAGCTGCCCGTCACGGTCACCGGCGCAAGCGTGGTGGCCTGTCCCGGTGCGGCGGCCTGGCGCAAGCGGAAACCGCCCTCGGGCCGTGCCACCGCCTGCAAGCCGGTGCCCGCCAGCAAGCGCTCAAGCGCGGCATCCACCGGATACGTGCCCGCCACGCCATCGGTGCGAGCGCTGGCCGTCAACGCGGGATCGGATGCCACCATGACGCCGGCCTGCCCCCCAAACGCCCCCAGCGCCGCGCTCAGCGGGCCTGCCGGAATGCTGAACGCCACCGCCCGCTGGCCGGTCGTCGCCTGGGCATATACGGCCGAGGGCCACGGCGCGGCAAGCAGGACGGCGGGCAGCGCAAGGCGCAGCGCGGCGCTCAACCGGGTACGAGGCAAAGTGACGCGGGCAAGGACGGCGGCGCGGGCAGGACGAGAAGACATGAAGGGATTCCCTGGCTCTTGAAGGATGGCGCAGCCCGGGGGGGATCTTCCGGGCTGCTTTCCTTACATGAAGCGCGAGGTCGGGATTTACGCCGTTGCAGTTACAAATTAAATGAGGAGCGTTCCGGCGCCCCGCTCAGGCCAGTCCCACCGTGACCCAATAACGGGTGTAGTGGCGCACCCGAACGGGCAGCACTTCCTGCAGCATGGCCAGTACCTTGTCGCTATCGGCCAGCGGGAACGCGCCCACTACCCGCAGGGCGCCCGCCGCATCGGAACAGCTCAAGTGGCCGGGACGATAGCGTCCCAGTTCGTGCAGGAACTTCGACAGGGACAGTTCATCGGCGATCAGCATCCCGGTCAGCCAGGCGGACGTCGCAGGTTCCAGCGGACCGGCAACAAAGCCGCCCCCGACCGAATAGTCGGCCTGTTCGCCGGCCGCCACGCGGCGGGGCGCATCGGCGGGGTCCAGGCCCCGCACATCCACCGCGCCCTCCAGGACGGCCACCCGCAAGCTCCTGCCCTCATCCAGGTCGCGCACCAGAAAGCGCGTGCCCACCGGCGTCAGCACGCCGCTGCGCGTGCGCACCGTGAAGGGCCGGCCTTGCTGGTCCTGCGCGGTGGTCACCAGGATCTCGCCTTCCCGCAGCACCACTTCCCGCTGGCTGGCGGTATAGCGCAAGTCGACGGCGCTGCCGGTGTTCAGTTCCAGCAGCGTGCCGTCCGGCAGCGTCAGCGCCCGCCGTTCGCCGGTGCCAGTGCGCAGGTCGGCGGTCAGGCGGCGGATCGCGCCGCGTTCGCCCACCGCCCACGCCCCCAGGCCCAGCCCCGCGGCCGACACCATCCAGCGGATCGCGTTGCGCCGCGACTGGATCAGCGGCGCCTGGCGCAAGGTGCGCCCGGCCACGCCGTTGCCGGCCTCGGCCACGCCCAGGGCGACGTCTCGCGTCAGCGCGCTCATGCGCTGCCAGGCCAGTTCATGCGCAGGCTGCGCCTGACGCCAGCGTTCGAAGCCCGCGCGGTCGGCATCCGTCGCGTCCTCGCGCAGGCGCGCCCACCAGTCGGCGGCCTGGCGAATGACCTTGGGGTCGATCCGCCCGGCGTCCGGCGCATGCGGGCGCAGCAGTTTGGCGCTATCCATCAGGCCGCGGCTCACCCGTAGACAGCCGTATAGCAATGCACCAGCGCGCGGGCCAACGACTTCTGCACCGCGTTGGGCGTCAGGCCCAGTTGCTGGCCGATCTCGGCGTAGGACAGGCCGTCGATCTGCGCCATCAGGAAGATGCGTCGGCTGGCCATGGGCAGGCTGTCCAGCAATTCGCAAACCTGTTCCAGCGCTTCCAGGATCAAGGCGCGCGCCTCCACCGACGGCTCCATCGCCACCGGCTGCAACGCCAACGATTCCGCGTAGGCCGTCTCCAGCGCCGCCCGCCGCGCTCGGCCGATCAGCAGCCGCGTGGCGATCGTGCGCAGGTAAGCGCGCGGTTCGCTCAGCGGCTCGCGCACATTGGCCCGGATCAGTCGTTCAAAGGTGTCGTGCGCCACGTCGGCCGCATCGGACGCATTGCCCAGCTTGCGCTGCAGCATGCCCCGCAACCATTGGTGGTGGGCCAGATAGACGGTTTGCACCTCGGCGCGAGGGGCGAATGAAGAGGAAGGCATGACGTTGCGCCCCGGCGTCGCCGCCAGATGCCCATACAAAATGAAAATGATTCGCAATTATAATTATCTTCGAATCCTTTACAAGGCGGAAAACTCCTCCCCCGGTGACGCATGCCGGGGAACCCGGCCCGAACGCCGTTTGCGCGGGCCGGCGGCGCGGGATGCGCCGGGCACACGCAGGCATGACGCCTTAGAACTTCGCAGTCAGGTTCACGAACACGCTTCTGGGTTCGCCGTAATACACCTGGTTGGCGACACCGCCCAGGTAGTACTTCTTGTCGAACAGGTTGTTCAGGTTCAACTGCGCGGACAAGTTCGAATTGAAGTCGTAACGCGCCATCAGGTTGTAGATGGCGTAGGCCTTTTGCTTGGCGGTGACGGTGTCGTTGCCGGCGCTGACCTCGCTATAGGTCGAGATCTGCCAATTGACGCCGCCGCCCACGGTCAGCTTGCTGAAGTCGCCCGGCAAGCGGTACGTCGTGAACAGCTTGGCCATGGCGCGCGGACGTTCCGGGTTGACGGACACGCCTTGCGCATCGCGGCTGGTGTAGTAGGTGCCCCCGGCATAGGCGTTCCAGCCCGGCGCCAATTGGCCGCTGACTTCAAGTTCGACGCCCTTGGTGGTGACGCCGTCGGCGGTGGTGTAGGCCTGCTCGAAAGACCCCGGCACCCGCGCGTCGCCATCCAGCACGGCGACCTTGCTTTGCTTGACCTTGAACAGCGCGATGGACGTATTCAGCCTGCCGTCCAGGTACTCGCCCTTCACCCCCACTTCGTAGTTCTTGCCCTGCACGGGATCCAGGTAATTGCCGTTGCGGTCGCGGTTGTCTTGCGGCTGGAAGATATCGGTGTAGCTGACGTAGGCCGAATACGTGTCGTTGATGTCATAGACCACCCCCGCGTACGGGATGAACTGGGAATCTTTCTGGTCGCGCGTGTCCGACTTGGATTTCCACGTCGCATAGCGGCCGCCCGTGATGGCGGTCAGGCCGTCGGCCAACGACCAGCGGACGGCGCCGTACGCGCCTTCCTGGTGGGTGACGGTCGCGCGCAGGCTGGCGTCGGTCCAGGTGGGCTGGGCGAACGATCCGTCCCATTGGTAGAAGTTGCCGGTGCTGGCCAGCGAACCGCTGTCAAAACCGTAGCGGTAGAAGTCCTCGCCGTAGCGGCTGCGCATCGCGCCCACCACCACCTCGTGCTTGCGGCCCAGCAGCGTGAACGGCCCCTTCGCCTGCACGTCCAGCGACGTCTGCTGCGCGTAGGAATTCCAGTAGCCCGGCAACGCGCGCAGGCCCGTGCCGGATTCGCGGTCCAGCGCGCCGTACAGGTACAGCAGCTTGGCGTCGTATTTGCTCTTGCGCTGCGACCAGTCCGCGCGGACTTCCCAGTCGTTCGCGAAGTGGTGTTCCAGCGTGGCGAACATCGTCTGGTTGGTCGTGTGCCAATACGTCCAGTCCGCCGCCGTCGTCTTGGACCGGCGCCAATCGGTGGCCGTGCCGTCGCTGAACACCACGGGCAGGCTGCCCCAGGTGGAGCCGCGCGGCCGCTTGTCCTGATAGTCCGCCCCCACGCTCAGCCGCGTATTCGGCGTCAGGTCGGCGTCGATCACGCCGTAGAACACCTTCTTGTTGGCGTGGTAGAGGTCAATGTAGGAATCTCGGCCCTGATACAGCGCCACCATGCGCGCGCGCACGGTGCCTTCCTCGTTCAACGGGGTGGACAGGTCCACGGCGCCACGGTACTGGTTCCACGAACCGAAGCCCGCGCTGACCGATCCCGTGAACGTCTTGCTGTTGGCGTGCTTGCGGACCAGGTTGATCGACGCGCCGGGGTTGCCCGCGCCCGTCATCAGGCCCGTCGCTCCGCGCACCACTTCAATCCGGTCGTAGATGAACGAATCGTTGTCGGATTCGCCATACATGGACAAGCCGATGGTGGTCGGCACGCCGTCGTACTGCAGGCTGTCGATATAGAACCCGCGCGACCAGAAGTCGGTGCGGTCCGTGTCCTCGCTGACCACCTGCACGCCCACGACATTGCCCATCACCTCGTCCAGCGAACGCAGGTTCTGGTCTTCGATGCGCTGCCGCGTCACCACGCTGACGGACTGCGGCGTCTCGCGCAGCGACAAGGTCAGGCCCGTGGCGGCGGACGTGGCCGGCGTCGTGTACGACCCGGTGCCTTCGGTGATGGCCGGATCCGAACTGCCCGTCACCGTCACCGGCGCCAGGCTGGTCACCCCGCCGTCACGCGACAGGATGATGCTGTCGCCCTGCCAGCGGTAGGCCACGCCGGTGCCTTGCAACAGGCTGCGCAACGCTTCTTCCGGCGGCAGGCTGCCCCGCAGGCCGCGGGCATTCAGGCCCGCCACCACGTCAGGCGCATAGAACACGCGCACCTGGGTCTGGGCCGCCCAATGCATCAACGCGTCGCCCAGCGGCTGTGCGGCAATGTCGACCGACACGGCCGCGGCCTGGGCGCACACGGCATCCGGTGCGCCGGCAAGCGCCAGGCCCAGCGCCAGCATCAGGGAGGAAAGCATGAAGCGCGGTGCCGCGCCTGCGCGGCGCGTCGCCGCGATGGATTGACTGCTTGCGGGAATGGTCACGAATACCTGCTGTTTCGGTTCGACGGAGGGGATTTCGCGCCCGGCGACGGGCGTGCGGCGCATGCGCCTTCCTTCGTAGAACGCCTCAACCGCAGATAAACCTGAATCTCATTCCCATTTATTTTGTAACACCGCCAGGCGGCGCTCAGTTCGCGTTGATGTCGATGGGCCCGCCGGGCCGTGGCGTCAAGCGCACCGGGGCCACCGCCGGCAAGGCGTCCACCAGCGCCTCGGGGCGGTCCAGCGAGAACGACGCCGACACCCGCAGGCGACCCGCCTTGTCATCCGCCAACCGCAACGGCGTGGCCAGATAGCGGTTCATTTCGCGCACCACCTCGGAGAGCGGCGCGTTCTTGAACACCACCCGCCCATCGCGCCAGGCGGTGGCCGTCTGCACATCGGCGGGCGCTGGCACGCCGATCGCTCCGCTGCCTGGCACCCGGATGCCGTGGCCCGCGCGCAGCACGGCACGGCCCAGGTTCCACCAGTGCCCGCCCGATACCTGCACCGTGCCGGACTCCACCAGCACGGCCACCTGATCCGCATCGCGGCGCACGTCGAACACCGTGCCCGTCACGCGTATCACGCCGCTACCGGCGTCCACGATGAACGGGCGCGCGGGGTCGGCGCTGACGGTGAAATTGATTTCCCCGCTTTCCAGCTCGACGTCGCGGCGCCCGGCGTACAACTTCACCTGGGCGCGGGTGCCGCCGTTGATTTCAAGGACCGAACCATCCGGCAAGGTCATTTGGCGGCGCTCGCCGCGTTCCGTGTTGACCATCGAGGTGAACGACGGCGCTTCCACGGGCAGGCTCCACCACACGCCCAGGGCCACAGCAGCCACCCCCGCACAGGCCATCGCCACGCGCAGCACGAACCCGCGCTCGCGGCGCAGCCGCGGGCGCGCAGGCACTGCGCCGCCCAACAGGCCCTGCACCTGGTCCCGCGACAATCCGGCGGCCGCCGCCCCCAATTGCTGCATGCGGTCGAATTCGCGCGCGGCATCGGGATGGGCGCGCCGCCAACGGGTGAACTCGCGCCGGTCGCGCCGCGTCAGCTCGCCCGAGTGCCAGCGTGCGAACCACCACGCGGCGGTGGCCGGCTCGCGCTGATCATCGCGGTCGTTCGGAATGGGCAGGGTCATGGATTGTGTTCGCGCAGCCGGTCGCGCACATGTTCAATGGCGCGCATGACATAGCGCTCGATCATATTCTTGGACAGGCCCATATGCGCCGCCACCTCGGCCTGCGTCCAGCCCTCGATGCGGTTCAGCACGAAGGCCTCACGGCACTTGGGGGGCAATTCTGCCAGGACGTTGGCCAGATCGTCCGCCAGCCGCGCCGCGCGCACGGGCGCGTCGGGGTCATCCTGCACCAGCTGGTCGGCCTCGTCCAGGTCGTCCAACGGGATGTGTTCCGCGCGGCCCTGCCTGCGCCACCGGTCGATCAACCGATGCCCCGCCACCTGGAACAGGTAGCCGCGCGCCTTCAGGGCAACACTGGCATCCGCTTTCAGCAGGCGCTCGATGGCGTCATGCGCCGCGTCTTCCGCGTCGTGGCGGTTGCCCGTGCGCCGGCTCCATACCCCCACCAGCTCGTCGTAATAGGCGAGCCAACCGGTGCGGGGCGAGGAAGGGCGGGACATGGACCAATCGGGTGGCGGATGACGGCAAGGCTGCGAATTTTACAAATAATTCTCATTATCGCAACTACATCGTCGCGCGCCCGCCACATCCCGTGGGGTCCGCTAGTAATCCATGGGGATATGGCTTTGCGCCGCCCGGATCTCCTGTATGTGGCGTTCGGCCTCTTCTTTCTCGGCGCCGGGCGGCAAAGGCCGCCATCCCACCATGTTGCCGGGTGTCTTCACCGGCATCCAACCCAGCACGCTGTACGGCGTGATGGCAGTGCGTCCCGTATCGAACCGTGTTTCGTAATAGCCCTGTCGATCCGGCGCGGTATCGCCGGACGTCCAATCCAACTGAGACATCCATGTCTCCTTATTGAAGCTTATTGGCTGGTGCGCCTACGCCGCGAAACGGGCGAGCAACCGCTTGATCGTATAGCGCTCCGTCAAGCCTGTACTGCTACCTTGCGCCCGCTTTGCATTTCTTGACAGAGGGGAATCCCTAGGATTTCGTGGCATATCGATTGCTAAACCGGGAAAACAGCGGCTAGGATGTAGCAAAATATTCTTACAAACACGGAGCCTGGCGCTTGTGCGTCTGCGCGGGCCCCTTGGGCAGACCTCCATGCCGAAATCGATCTTGCCTCGCAATCCAAAAGATCGGCTGGCCTCCCTGGCAAGCGCCAGCGCATTGCGCGCCATACGCGAAGGCCTGCTCTGGACCTTGCCGTGCCTGCTGGTCACCGCCCTGCTTCTTGTCCTGTCGGTCATGGCCCGCCAATTGGGCATGCCCGCTGCGGTGGTCGAGCTCCTGACCGGCGCGCACGACAAGCTGGAGGGCATCATGCCGATCCTGGTTGGCACGTCCATCGGCTACATGCTGTCGTTCCGGCATCGCCTGCCCCATCTGCCCACCGCGTTCCTGTGCCTGTCGTACGTGGTGATGGCCAGCGGCCTGATGGCGCCCTATCCCCAGGCCGCGGCCACACTGGTGCTCTTTGTCGCCATCGTTTCGCCATTGCTGGCCGTGCCGTTGATGGCGTGGCTGCACCAGCGCCCCTGGACACGGCTGGCGCCCGACGGGCTGATCAGCGAAAACGTGCGCGATACGCTGAACATGGTGGTGCCCGGCCTGCTGACCGCAGGCGTGGTCCTGGTGACGTTGTCCGCCGCGCTGCGCATTCCAGGCTTGGCGCAGTTCAACGTCCCGTTGACCTTCGCCTCGCTGGACAATCCATTCACCTCTGGCGCGCTGATCGCCGGCCTGGATTCCCTGCTGTGGTTCTTCGGCATCCATGGCTACCACGCGATGGCGCCCGTCATGGACGTGATGAACCAGGCCGCCATGCTCAACGCGGTGACCCGGGCCGCTGGCTATGAAGGCATGTATGCATTGAACAGCACGCTGCTGGGCGCCTTCGTGTTCATCGGCGGATCGGGCGCGACGATGTCGCTGGTGATCGCCATCCTGGTGTTCTCCCGCAACGAATCGCTGCGGGTGCTGGCTCTGGCCAGCCTGCCGGTGTCGCTATTGAACGTGAACGAGATCCTCCTGTTCGGACTGCCCCTGATCCTGAATCCGCGCCTGCTCATTCCATTCGTGCTGACGCCCGTGAGCAATGCGATCATCGCGCTGGCTGTCGTCCAGTTGGGCTGGTTGCCGATCGCCTCCACCGAACTGCCCCTGACATCGCCCGTGCTGTTCAACGCCTATATCGCCGCAGGCGGCAGCCTGGCCGGCGTGGCGCTGCAGATCATCCTGGTAGGGATCGGCATGTGCCTGTACGCCCCCTTTGTCCTCGCGCAGGAGCGCCAGCGCCAGGAAAGCGCGACGGTCTACTTCAAATCCCTGGATACGACCTTCCCCCGGCTACAGGAGGAATCACTGCTGTATGCGCACGATCCCATTGTGAAGATCTACGCCGACCGCGCGCACCGGGCCACCGAGAACGCCCGCATCCGCGAGATCAGCCAATACGATTTCTATCTGCAGTTCCAGCCGCAGGTGTCCATGCGCAGCGGGTTGTGCACCGGCTGCGAAGCCTTGCTGCGGGCCACCGGCCCGCAAGGCACGCAACAGGCGCCGATTGAATTCCTGCGATGGCTGGCGCAAGCCGACCTGATGCGCGAAGTGGACTTGTGGGTGGCAAGGCAGGCGGTGCTGCAATGCCTGCAATGGCGCAAGCGCGATTTCGTGCTGCCGATGACCATCAACGTCACACCGGGCACGCTGACGTCCGAGGAATACCGGGAGAAACTGATCAAGGTGCTCGCGCAAGCCGGCGGGCAGATCTCGGTAGAGTTGACGGAAGACGCGCTGGTCGAAGACGCGCAGGCGCTGCATGCCGCATTCGACCGCCTGCACGCGATCGGCGCCCGGGTGTACATCGACGATTTCGGCACCGGCTATTCCGCCCTGAGCTACTTGCACCAGTTCCAGATCGACGCGGTCAAGATCGACCGCAGCTTCGTCATCGCGCAAGGCTCCGACCGAGGCGCGCTGGTCATGAGCGGCCTGCTGCGCTTTTGCGAAGCCTTGAACCTGCAGATCATCGTGGAAGGCGTGGAGACGGACCAGCAGCTGATGGCGCTGGATTCCCCTGCCGAGATCATCGTGCAGGGGTGGTACTACAGCAAGGCTTTGTCGGGCGACAACCTTGTGGATTTCGCGCGCAGGCGGCAGGCGACCCCGCCCATGCCCGCGCACCCATGCACGTCGGCGCCTACTTGATGCCGATGAACGGCAAGGCGGCGCCCGGCACTTGCGTGGACGGCAGCACGCCATCCCATTTTTCAACAGCGTTCAGGCTCACCAGGTTGGTGTTGGCGGCCAGCGCCTCGGCCTTGGCGCGGATGGATGCCGCTTCGGCGTCACCACGCATGCGGATGCCGTCGGCTTCGGCGGTGAACTGCTGACGGCGCGCGTCGGCTTCAGCCTTGGCCTTGACCACCTGGATTTCGGCGTTGATCATCGCCGTTTCCTTCTGCTGGCGCGTCGTCTCGATCTGCACCTGGGCCAGCATGCGCTGTTCGATGGAATGCTCATAGGCTTGCGAGAAGCCCACTTCCTCGATCTGCACGCCCACCACCTGCACAGGAGCGCCTTCCATCGTCTTCAGCACGGCGTTGTTCACGTCCAGGCCCAGCTTCTGGCGTTCCTGGATGGCGCGCACCGCGGTGTACTGGCCGAACACGTTTTTCACGGCGTCGGGTGTCTTGCGCTCCAGCACGCGCATCTGCAAATTGCTGATGGTGCCGTATTCGGAATACAGCTCGGCCACATGCTCGGGCGGTACGCGATAGGTGACGGACACACGCAGGTGGGCCGGCTGCTGGTCGTAGCTGTAGGCCTCCAGCTTCTCGAACACGAAGGTGTGGTCGCGCACCGACACCGTCATCACGTTGTCGATAAACGGCGTCTTGAAGTCCAGGCCCGGTTCGGACACCCGCACCAGCTTGCCGTTGCGCAGCACGACGCCGCGTTCACCCTGGTCCACCTGGAACCACGAGCCGAACGCCAGGAACAGGATCAGCAGGAACAGGATCCCCGTGCCGATAGCGACCTTGATGCTGCGCGGCTTGACCGCGCCGATCGTCTTGACCATCTGAATATCTGTCGGCTTCACTTGGAGTCCCTATCTGTTTTTGAACGTTTACGGTCCGAGAGCACGGCCGCGATGCCGCGCGCCAGCAAGTAGGCGACCACTGCTGCGCCAACCAAGATCAGGAAATACCTCATCGAGCGTCCCCCCCGGGAAAGAAGCATCGGATTCTATCCCGAGGCGGGGACGGATGGACCCTCCCGAGCGGCATGAGTGTTGCCAGACTTTGCAGAACGTTGCCGGGCATGCCGCCTCTGCTACCTAAGACAGATTCAAGGCTGAAGGTTCGCCCCGTATACCTGCAACCCCAAGCGGGACAACCGGTCGGGATATTCCCAGAACGCGTGGTCCAGCGCCTCCAGTTCTTCTTGTTCGGCGTCGGTCATCGCGCCGTAGATGTCGTTCAGCTCCACGACCTCGGGCGAGGCCTCGAAGCGGTCGATCAGCCCGCGCATGCGCGACAGCACTGCCAGCATGTGCGTGGCGCCCACCTTGCGCAAGGCCTGCAGGGCCAACTGGCACGTCGGGTCGCCCCAGTTGCACAGGAACTGCATGAAGCCCCCGTTGTTGATGTCGGCTTCCATCCGCCATAGCGCCACCAGTTCCTGATCGACCCGCGACAGGCGGTCCAGCTTCCATTCGGCTGCGGCTAATTTCGCCATGGCCTGCTCGTAGCGTTGGTCCCACAACAGGTCGTGCACGTTCAGCATGCCCTCGGCCGAGGGTTCCAGCAGCGCGGGCCAGACCACGCCAAAGCCGTCGTCTACCAACTGCCACTGTGTGCGCTGCGCGGGCGTTGCGTTCTCCAGCCGGATATAACGCTTGATCGGCTCGGGCAGCTCGTGACCATTAGCCAACGTCAGCAACAGATGCGTATCGGTCAAGGCGATGGATTGGATGCGGTAGGGATTCAATGACATGTCAAAGGCGGAAAATTCAGGACCGGGCAACCTTACCGGGCAGGCGCCCCCATGTCGAGCCGCCATCGCGTAGGCAGCGCTCGCATCAGGCCGCACACTGTTACGTCCGCGCGCCGGGGCCATCTGCTACCGTAGTTCTGCCTGCACCGCGCCATTGGCCCGGCGCCACGACAGAGACCGACTATGCCACGTCCTTCCGAGTCCTCCCCCTTGATCGGCGTGGTCCCGCCCTATGTGCTGGACCGCCTGGCGCAGCATACTGACACCCGCGTCAGCATGCCGGCCGTCAAGACGCTGATCATCGACCAGCAACAACGCAGCTTGCGCGAGATGGCGGAACAGCCGCCACGCGCCACGCTGGCCCCTACCCGCCACGCCGCGCCCGGCGGCACGCCGCAACGTGCCGTGCACGACGCCGACAACACCACCACCCTGCCCGGCACGCTGGCGCGCGCCGAAGGCCGGCCAGCCAGCGGCGATGCCGCCGTGGACGAAGCCTACGCACATCTGGGCGCCACCTACAAACTGTTCTGGGACATCTACAAGCGCCACTCCATCGACGGCCACGGCCTGCCGCTGGTCGGCACCGTGCACTACGGCGAAGACTATGAGAACGCCTTCTGGAACGGCGCGCAGATGGTGTTCGGCGACGGCGACGGCGAAGTCTTCAACCGCTTCACGATCGCGGTGGACATCATCGGCCACGAACTGACGCACGGGGTCATCGACACCGAGGCGAACCTGCTCTACCAGGGCCAGCCCGGTGCGCTGAACGAATCGCTGTGCGACGTCTTCGGCGCGCTGGTCAAGCAGTACGCGCTGGGCCAGACCGCCAGGCAGGCGGACTGGCTGGTGGGCGCCGGACTGTTCACCGAGAAGGTGAACGCCCGCGCGCTGCGCTCCATGGCGGAGCCCGGCAGCGCCTATGACGACCCGCTGCTGGGCAAGGATCCCCAGCCTGCGCACATGCGCGACTACGCCGACACGCCGCGCGACAACGGCGGCGTACACATCAATTCCGGCATCCCCAACCGCGCCTTCTTCCTGGCCGCCACCACCCTGGACGGTCCCGCATGGAAAGGCGCGGGACAAGTCTGGTACGACACCTTGTGCGACAAGCGGCTGCGCCACGATGCGGACTTCAAGACCTTCGCCGCCCTGACGGTGACGGTCGCCGCCGAACGCCAGGGCGCGGCCGTGCAACAAGCCGTCGCGCAGGCGTGGGCGGCCGTGGGAGTCCTGTCATGATCGAATTGCCTCCGCTGGACCTTGTGCTGCTGGTGCGGTTAAGCCGCGAAGGCGGCCTGGCGTACCTGCCCGGCCTGTCGCAGCCCCGCAGCATCAACCTGTCGACTTGCCCGCCCAGCGTGCGCCAGGACGTGGGCGACGCCCTGCAACGCGCCGCGCCGAAAGCCGTGCCCGAATGCGGGCAGGCGGGTGGCGACCAGCGCTACTTCCACATCGAAATGGTGATGGACCGGGACGACCAGACCGCCGTCAGTTTCGACGTGCCGGAAGCGGATGCGCCCGACACGCTGGTGCGCCTGTGGAAAGCCCACGCCGACCCGGCGTGACCGTCCGGCCAGCGCTCATTGCGCAACCGTCGCGACGTGCGCCGCATGCTCGCGGAATCCGCCGATCTGCATCGCGCGGCCGGCATACAGGCCGATGACCGCCATCGCCACGCAGAGCGCGGCGCAGGCGCCCAGCGCCACGCTCCAGCTATCGAGCCTGTCGTGCAGCGCACCCACCACGGCCGGCCCCGTCGCCGCGAACAGATAGCCTACGCACTGCGCCATGCCGGACAACGCCGCGGCCTGCTGCGCATGGCTGGCCCGCAAGCCCACGAACGCCAGGCCCAGGATGATGCCGCCGCCCGTGCCCAGACCCAGCAGCACGATCCACAGCGTGGCCCAGGACGGGGCCGCGATCAGGCCGGCCAGCGCGACGAACGACGCCGCCGCCGAGCAGAACGCCGCGCCGCGCTGGTCCTTCAAGCGGCGCACCACCGGCGCCAGGAACAAGGCGGGCCCGGCCGACATCAGTTGCAACAGCCCGTGCAGCGAACCGGCGCGCTCCGCCGAATAGCCGGCATCTTGCAGGATGGCGGGCAGCCAGCTCACGGCGACGTAGAACACGAAGGAATTGATGCCCAGGTAGAGCGTGACCTGCCACGCCAGGGGCGAACGCCACAGGCGGCCGCCATGCGGCGCATGCGTCGTCGTCGCGGCCGGCGCGATGTGATGGGACAACTGCGGCAGCCACAGCAGCAGACCGAGGGCGGGCACCACCAACAGGCATAGCGTCGAAAAGCGCCAACCGCCCGCCGATAGTCCGGCCAGCGGAATGGCGATGGCGGAGGCCACGCCAGCGGCGATACTCATGGTCAGCACGTAGGCCGACGTCAGACCCGCCACGCGCTGCGGAAAGTCGCGCTTGACCAGGCTCGGCAGCAGCACGTTGCCGATCGCGATGCCCGAGCCGATGATGGCCGTGCCTGCATACAACCCCCACGCCGCGCCCTGCGTGCGTGCGACGATGCCGAACGCGATCAGCAGCAACGCGCCGAACAGCGTGCGCTCCAGCCCAAAGCGGCGCGCCAGCCCTGCCGAGAACAGCGAGACCATCGCGAACGCCAGCAGCGGCAACGTGATCAGCATGCCGGCCGCGGTCGACGACAAGCCCAGTTGTTCGCGGATCATGCCGATCAATGGCGCCACGCCGGTCACCGGCGCACGCAAAGCCATGGCGATGCAAAGCATGCCTGCGATCAACAGCGCCGGACGGCTGCCGGGACGGACAAGGGAAGGAATATGAATCATGACGGCAATCTGTGAAATCCAAAGCCAATGCGGAAATACCGCATTTCAGAGGACCTAGCTTACGCGCGAGGTGCTTTACCGAATTTCGAGACAATGACAAACTATCCTTAAATTCTGCCAATCTGCCCCTCACGGCGTCGCCGCCATGCCTCACGCCCATTCCCCCCCGCCGGCCTTCGATCCCAACACCGCCGCACAGTGGACTTTCGCCATGCGTGTCCATGCGGCGGAGCAGGATAGCGAATCGCCCACCCATGATCACCCCATGGGCCAATTGGTGCTGGCACTGCGCGGGGGGGTGACCTGCTCGGTCCCCCAGGGGCTGTGGATGGTGCCGCCGCAATGCGGCGTGTGGATTCCGGGCGGCGTGCCGCACAGCAATCGCGTCACCGCAAACGGACGCGTCTGCTTTCTGTTCGTTCCGGCCGGCACGCCCGGCCTGCCTTCCACCTGCTGCACCCTGGCGATCTCACCCCTGGTGCGGGAACTGATCGTGCACCTGGCCCACCTGCCGCCCTCGGACACGACAACCGCCGCCAACCGCAAGTTGGCGGCGGTGCTGGTGGAGCAGCTATCGCGCATGCCAACCGAGCATCTGCACCTGCCGCTCTCCGATCACCCCCGCCTGCGCCAGATAGCCAGCGCGCTGGATGCCGATCCCGCCGATCGCAGCACGGTGGCGCAATGGGGCAAGCGGGTCGCCATGAGCGAACGCACGCTGGCCCGCCTGGTGCAGCAGGAAGTCGGCATGAGCTTCGGCCGCTGGCGCCGGCAACTGCATGTCATCCTGGCCTTGCAGCGCTTGTCCTCGGGCGTGTCCGTGCAACGCACCGCTGAAGACCTGGGGTATGAATCGGTCAGCGCGTTCATCACGATGTTCAAGAAAACGCTGGGCAAAACGCCCGCCCGTTACTTCGCGGAAAAATCGGACGCGACGGGCGGGTAGTCCAATTCGCCAGACTTCATCACGCCGCGGGCTCGGGCCTCGTGCAGCTCGGCCTGCACCTGTTCGCGGGTCTTGCCGGTGGAGGCGGGAACGTCGGGCGGGTAGTCCAGTTCGCCGAAGGTCACCATGCCCGCAGCGCGGGCAACCGCCAATTCGTCGCGGACCTGGCTTGCGGTCTTCGTGCGGGTGGCCGGCACGTCGACGGGATACTGCTGTTCGCCGTATGTGACCAGGCCCGCGGCCTTGGCTTCCATCAATTCTGCGCGCACCTGTTCGCGGGTCTTGCCTTCGGCGTGAGCGGCGCCGCCCACGAGGGTCAGGCACAGGGCTAGCGTGGATAGTCGGAACGTATTCATGGAAATCCTTTGCGGTTAACGAGTGCCGCCATGGTCGTCCGAACGCCCGCCACAATAAATCCCCCGCAGCGCAATCCAGCGTTGTCCTGCACGCAAACCCTTGCCCCTGCGGGAGGCCCCAGCCTTGCACGCCGCGCAAGCCTGCATTGCGCCCCGCCCGGTGTTTCGCAAGGACGCATCTCCCTAGACTGAATGGCTCCTGTCATCCAAGGCGCTATTCCCATGCAGTCTCCTTCATCGGCCTTCGGCCCGCGCATCCTGACCGGCCTGTCCGGCGTGCTGCTGGCCGTCATCCTGGCCGGCCTCAACGAGAACGTCACCAAGATGGCGCTTCCCGACATCCGCGGGGCGCTGGGCATCAGCTACGACCAGGGCACCTGGTTCGTCGCGGTGTATGCCGCCGCCTCGGTCTGCGCCATGGCATTTGCGCCGTGGTGTTCGGTCACGTTTTCGCTGCGGCGGTTCACCGTGGCGGCGCTCGCCGCCTTCGCGGTGTTCGGCGCGCTCTGCCCCTTCGCGCCCAACCTGCCCGTGCTGCTGTTGTTGCGCACGTTGCAGGGCCTGGCCGGCGGCGCCTTGCCGCCGATGCTGATGACCGTGGCGCTGCGCTTTCTTCCGGCCAACATCAAACTTTACGGTCTGGGCGGCTATGCCCTGACCGCCACGTTCGCGCCCAGCCTCGGCATTCCGCTGGCGGCCTTCTGCACCGAGGTGCTGGGCTGGCGCTGGGCGTTCTGGCTGGCCGCCGGCCCCGCCTTGCTGGCCATGGCCGCAATCTGGAAAGGCCTGCCGCAAGACCCGCTCAAGCTGGAACGGTTCCGCCTGTTCGACTGGCGCGGCGTATTGCTGGGCGCACCGGCGCTCGCCATGCTGGTCATCGGTCTGCTCCAGGGCGACCGCCTGGACTGGCTGAATTCGCCTTTGATCGCCTGCCTGCTGGGCGCCGGCGGACTGCTGATGGTGCTCTTCATGATCAACGAATGGTCCCACCCGCTGCCGTTCTTCAAGATCCAGCTCTTGCGCAACCGCAACCTGAGCCATGCCCTCGTGACCCTGGGTGGCGTTCTGATCGTGCTATTGGGCGTGATTCTGATACCCGCCAGTTTCCTGGCGCAACTGCGGGGTTATCGACCACTGGAAACCGCGCCCGTCCTGTTGACGATGGGCCTGCCTCAACTGATCGCACTGCCGCTGGTGGCCGCGCTATGCAATCTGCGCGCCGTGGACTGCCGCTGGGTACTGGCAGCCGGGCTTGCGCTGCTGGCCGCATCCTGCGCACTCGGCTCGCAACTGACGCCCGTGTGGTCGCGCGAGCAGTTCTATCTGCTGGAGGCCGTGCAGATCTTCGCGCAGCCCATGGCCGTCATCCCCTTGCTGATGCTGGCGACCGGCGGCCTCGCGCCCTCGGACGGCCCGTACGCGTCCGCCTGGTTCAACACCATCAAGGGGTTTGCCGCCGTCGCCGCGACCGGCCTGCTGGATGCATTGACGACCTGGCGCCGCAACACGCACTCCAGCCAACTGGCCGACCAGTTGGGGAACTTTCCCTTGAGCATCGGCGGCGAAAGCGCGACGGCGCTGTCCCGGCGCGTGCAGGAGCAGGCCGCCGTCATGACCTCCGCCGATCTCTATCTGTGCATGGCCGCCGTGGCTGTGCTGCTGATCCTCCTGATCCCCTTTGTCGCGACCCGGATCTATCCGCCTCGCGCCGCAACCTGACATCGAGTCCCTTATGAAGACACCCTCCTTACGTACTTTCCTTCCCCTTACCGCAGCGCTGGCGGCGCTGGGCCTGCTCGCCTACGGCGGATGGTCGTGGTCCGCCTCGACCGCCACCGAATCGACGGACGACGCCACCATCACCGCCGACCACACCATCGTCGCGCCGCAAGTCTCGGGTTTCATCGAAGCCGTGCTGGTGGACGACAACCAGGACGTCAAGCAAGGCCAGTTGTTGGCCCTCATCGACGACCGCGACTACCAGGCGGCATTGGCCGCCGCGGGCGCCGAGCTGGCCGTGGCCGCCGCGCAACTGTCCAATGCCACCGCCACGCTGGAACGCCAGCAGGCCGTGATCGACCAGGCCCACGCCGTCACCCGCGCCGACCTGGCCGACATCCGTTTCGCCGAAAGCGAACTCCAGCGCCATCGCCGCCTGGCCAGCGAAGGGGCGGGCACGCAACAGGTGTTTGAACAAGCGAAAAGCCGGCTGGAGATGGCGCAGGCGCGGCAGGCCGAGCACCTGGCCACCTTGCAGGCCTCGCGCAAGCAACAAGAAGTACTGGTGGCGCAGCGCGACGCCGCCCGCGCGGGATTGCAACGCGCCCAGGCCCTGAAAGACCGCGCCGACCTGAATCTGTCGTACACGCGGATCACCTCGCCCATCGACGGCACGATCGGCCGCCGCGCGCTGCGCGTGGGTGCCTATGTCAGCCCCGGAACGGCGATCCTTGCCGTCGTGCCATTGCAGCACGCCTATGTGGTGGCAAACTTCCGCGAACGGCAACTGACGCATATGCGCCCCGGCCAGATCGCGACGGTCACTGTCGACGCCTACCCTGATGTGCCGCTGCATGGCCGGGTCCAAAGCATTGCGCCCGGAACCGGGCTGAGCTTTTCCCCCGTGGCGCCCAGCAACGCCACGGGCAATTTCACCAAGGTGGCGCAGCGCCTGCCGGTCAAGATCGTGCTGGACGCCCTGCCCGACAACGCGCCGCGGCTGCGCGCCGGCATGTCGGTGGAGGCCGTGGTCGACACCGCCGCCACGCTGCAGGGGGCCGCGCAATGACACACCGCCTGATCTCGCGTGCGCTGCTCTTGTCCTCGCTGCTGGGCATCGGCGGTTGCGCGGTCGGACCCGACTTCGTCGCGCCACAGGCGCAACTGCCCGCGCAATGGCGTGAATCCACGGGTGCGCCCGCGCCTAGCGCCCCCGTGCAGGAGGCCCTGAACCCATCGTGGTGGGACAGTTTCGGCGATCCAACCCTGACCGCGTTGATCATCGAAGCCACCGCGGCCAATGTGGACATACGCATCGCCCACGAGCACCTGCTGCAAAGCCGGGCCGCCATGGGCATCACGGAAGCGGGCGGCCTGCCCCGGGTTGGCGCCGGCGCCAGCTACCAGCGCGGGCAGAACAGCGAGGCCGGTCTGGCCGATCCAACAGGCCGAAACGGCCGTTCGTCCTTCAATCTTTGGCAGACGGGCGTGGACGCCAGTTGGGAACTGGACCTGTGGGGCCGTGTCCGGCGCGAAGTTGAGCAGTCGGGCGCGCAGTCGCAAGCGGCGTTGGAAGCACAACGCGGCGTGGTCCTGTCGATCCGCGCCGAGACCGCGCGCAACTACATCCTGCTGCGTGGGACGCAGAACCAGCTGGCGGTGTTGAACAAGACGCTGGACAACGCCAATCGCAACCTGGCGCTGACCCGCTTGCGCCAGCGCGAAGGCGTCGCCACCGAGCTGGACGTGTCGCAGGCCGATGCGCAGGCGGCGGCCATCGAAGCGGCGATCCCGCCGCTGGCCCTGCGGGTGGATCAATTGATGAACGCGCTGGCGCGACTCCTCGATCAGCCCCCCCACGCGCTGCACGAACGGCTGGCGGCGGTGGCGCCGATCCCGGGTGGTCCCGTGCGGGTGCCGGCAGGCGTACCCAGTGAACTGGCCGAACGCCGGCCCGACATCCGCCGCGCACAGGCCACGCTGCATGCGGCGGTGGCCGCCATCGGCGTGGCCGAGGGCGACTTCTATCCGCGCATCACGCTGTCGGGAAACCTGGGGTTGCAGGCCCTGCAGCTACATGAGCTGGACACGGACAATGCCGGTATTTTCGGCGTCGGTCCGGCCCTGCGCATTCCGCTATTCGAGGGCGGCCGGCTTCGCGGCCGGCTGCGTCTGCGCGAATCGCAAGCGCAGGAAGCCGCGTTGCTGTTCCAGAAGACCGTGCTTGCCGCGTGGCATGAGGTCGACAACGCGATGACCGCTTATCAGGCCCAGCAGCAGGCGCACGCCAGCCTGGAACGCGCCTCGGCCAGCGCGCGCCGCGCCCTGGCCAACGCGCAGCGCCAATACGCCGCCGGCGCGTCGGACTTCGTCAATGTGCTCAGCGCGCAGAATGCCGTGCTGACCAGCGACCAGGCCCGCGTATCCACGCAGGCCGCGGTGTCGCTGGCGCTGGTGGACCTGTACCGGTCGCTGGGTGGCGGCTGGCAATAGCGGCACGCGTGAAAAAGCCCCGCCTCGCGCCCCTATGCCTGTTTCGGCCCCGCCACGATGAACAGCCGGGGGAACGGCAACAGCACGGTGCCGTCGGCAAGCGCAGGATAGGCCTCGGCGATCAGCGCCTGATAACGTGCCAGGAAACTGGCCTGCTCGGCGGCGTCCAGCTTGTCCAGATAGGGGCGCAAGGCCGTGCCCTTGAACCACTCCACCACCGCGACGGCGCCCGCCAGCGGGTGGTGATAAGTGGTGCGCCACACGTCCAGCACGCCGCAATGCGGCTTCAACAGTTCGTAGTACCAGGCGGCACTGTGGCGCGGCGGATGCTTCACGCCGCCGGTCTTGGCGGCCCACGGCGCTTCACCGGCTACCTGGCGCGCCAGGCGGTGCGCGGGTTCTTCCATATTGTCGGGCGTCTGCACCGCCAGGGTGCCACCCGGGGCCAGCTTGCCGACCAGACGCGGGTACAGCGTGGCGTGGTCGGGCACCCACTGCAGCGCCGCGTTCGCCAGGATCACGTCGTACTGCTGCGGCGGATTCCACGTGGCGATGTCGGCCAGTTCGAAGTCCAGCGAAGGCAGGCGCTTGCGGGCGGCCTGGACCATGTCTTGCGAACTGTCCATGCCGGTGACCTTCGCATCGGGGTAGCGGCTGGCCAGCACCTCCGTGGAATTGCCCGGGCCGCAACCCAAATCCACGGCCAGCCCGACGGACGGGTTCGGCAAGGCCGCCACCAGATCGCGTACCGGCCGTGTGCGTTCATTTTCAAAAGCGGAATACTGCTTGGCGGACCAACTGTTATTGCTCATGACGGCTCCTTGCCGGACGACGGTGTACGGTCGGACTCTACGCTTCGCCTATCCATATTACAAATATAGAAATAATTGTCTAATCATATTCATTGGATATGACTAATTCAGGATGAAAAAAACCCGCCGGGACCAGCCGGCGGGTTTTCCACTGCCATGACGCGGCGGCGCCAACTGCGCCTTCACTCGCCCCAACGTCCTTTACTGCGCCTTCAATTCGCCCGACCGGGTTTTCCACAGCGAGAACAGCACGCCGCCCAGGATCAGGCTGAATGTCACGCCCAGCGAAATCGCGGCGGGCACCTTGCCGATAAAGCCGACCAGGAAGATCTTCGTGCCGATGAACACCAGGACCAGCGCCAACGCGTACTTCAGATAATGAAAGCGGTGGATCATCGCGGCCAGCGCGAAGTACAGCGCACGCAGGCCCAGAATGGCGAAGATGTTGCTGGTGTAGACGATGAACGGGTCGGTCGTGATGGCGAAGATTGCCGGCACAGAGTCCACCGCGAATACCAGGTCCACGAATTCAATCAGCACCAGGGCCAGCAGCAGCGGCGTCGCGAAACGCACTTTCTTCGACGTGGCCGGATCCTTTTCGGTCACCACGAACGCATTGCCGCGCAAGCCTTCCGTGACACGCATGTGGCGCTTCAGGAACTTCAGAATCGGATTGGTGGCGATGTCCGGCGTCTGGTCGGCGATCATCCACATCTTGATACCCGTGAACACCAGGAACGCGCCGAACAAGTACAGCAGCCAACCGAAATTACTGACCAGCGCGGCGCCCAGCCCGATCATGATGGCGCGCAGCACGATCACGCCCAGGATGCCCCAGAACAGCACGCGATGTTGATATTGGCGCGGAATCGCGAAGAAACTGAAAATCAGCGCGATCACGAAGACGTTGTCCATCGACAGCGACTTTTCGATCATGAAGCCGGTGTAGTAGGCCATGCCGCTGGCAGCGCCCAATTGCCACCAGACCCACCCGCCGAACAGCAGTGCGGCGCTGATATAGCCGGCCGACAGCAACAGGCTTTCACGTACGCCAATCTCGCGGTCTTCCTTGTGCAGCACGCCCAAGTCGAAGACCAGCAAGCTGACGACGATGCCGATGAATAGCAGCCAACTCCAGGTCGGTGTCCCCAGAAAATCGGCCATGAAGAAGGTGATCAAAGTGTCCATGAATGCCCCGCTGTGTTCGAAGGTGCCCATCATCCGGATCCCGACCAAATGGAGAAATCAGCCTGAAAGTGAGTTAAGGTTCGAAAAAACCGAAGTGAGCCCGCCATGCTGAACTACCGTCACCTGTACTATTTCTGGATGGTCGCCAAGGAAGGCGGCTTTTCCCGCGCCGCCGAACGGCTGGACATGGCCATTCAGACCATCAGCGCCCAAGTGCGCGAGCTGGAGAAAAACCTGGGCCACCAGCTGCTCAAGCCCGCAGGTCGCGGCGTGACACTGACCGACGCCGGCAAGGCCGCGTTCGCCCGGGCCGAAGAGATCTTCCAGATCGGCCACATGCTGCCCCAGGAAGTGCGCGCCGCCGCCACCAAACCCGTCATCCGGCTGTCCGTGGGCTTGTCCGACGGCATCTCCAAGCTGGCTGCGCACGCCCTGCTTGGCCCTGTGCTGGACACCCCGGACCTGCGCCTGACCTGCCACGAGGGCGAGGTCGAGGAATTGCTTGGCGAATTGGCCCAGCACCACCTTGACCTCGTGCTGGCCGGCCAGGGCGCGCCCGCCAACCCCAACCTGCGGCTGACCAGCGACCGCCTGGTGTCCTCTCCCGTGGACTGGTACGGCCCCGCCCGGCTGGTGCGCAAGTCCGATACGCTGGACTTTCCCCATTGCCTGGAGCGCCTGCCCGTCCTGTTGCCGACGGGCCACTCCGTGCTGCGCCAGACGCTGGACCGCTGGTTCAGCGAACAAGGGTTGTTCCCCAATGTGGTGGGCGAATTCGAAGACAGCGCGCTGATGTCGGTGTTTGCCGCCCGGGGCCTGGGTGTTTTCCCGCTCAGCCGGCTGGGCGGCGACGACATCGGGCTGCTGCGCGGCCTGCGCCCCCTGGCGCGCTGCGACGATGTGCAAGAAGAGATCCATGCCATCCGCAACCGCCGCGGCCAGCACCACCCGCTGGTCCAGGCGGTGCTGGCACACGCCAAGACTTCGGTTTTTTCTTAATGTTTGTCACATCATCGCTGGTTTTTCAGAAATAGAATCGGCTCTATCCTGGCGGTTCTTTTGAAATCGGAGTACCACTGCAATGAAAAAATTCATCTGGCTCGCTTTTGCCGTGCTTGCCGCACTCTGGACCGGGCTGGTGGCGCTGACCTTGCAACTGACCGACTGGGTCCTGGCGACGATCGCCACGGCACAGGTGCCCGGGGCCGCGCTGGACACCTCGCAATGGGTCGCGCCCGCCTGGGCCGCCGGGTGGGTCGATCCTGCCTGGCTGCAGTCGCTGCAAGGCGGCCTGGTCTGGGCCGCCCAGGGCCTGAACCAGATCCTGCCCGTGGCCGGCAGCCTGGGCACGCTGATTTCGGTGCTGGGCTGGATTGTCTGGGGCTTCATCATCGGCTGCCTGCTGGTCGTGGCGCTGATCCTGAGCTGGCTGGCGGGCAAACGCCAGCAGGCGGCCGAGGCTCCGGGACGCCAAGTGGTGTAATAAGGCTGGCAACGCGCCACCCGGCACGCTGCCTCCCTCAAGGAGCGTGCCGTGCCCACCCGATCTGCCCCCGCCCTGATGTTGTCCCTGGCGGCCCTGCTCTGCCCAGGCGCCACGGCCTCTGCACAAGCCTCTCCCAGCCCCTCCGGCGTGGAAGTCTGCACGGTGACGGGCACCTCGGGGCAATACAGCGTGCGGGTGCGCAATACCGGTACGACACCGCTGACGCGCGTGGACGTCACCGGCGTCCGGCTGGATGGCGGCGGCCAGGTCACAGCGCCTCTGACCGTCAGCCTGGCCGACATCCCCCCTGGCAAATACAAGACCGCCATCCTGGCGCGCTACGAAGAATCGGCCGCGCTGGACAGCATCGTCACCTACACGGCCGTGGACGGCGTGGAAGCACCCCAGCAGGAACTGTTCGCGGGCAAGGTCGCGCACGTATCGCCCGGCTCCGCCCTGCAATACACGCTGGCGCCGCTGGCCGTGCGCGGCTGGACGGTGGCCTATGGCTCCGCGACCTCGCCCAGGCTGGAAGCCGGTAGCGCTGTTCTGTTGTCTTATCCCGTGCGCAGCGGCAAAAAGCCCGCGACGCGGCCCGAAGCTGGCCGCACGCCGTCGGCCGTCGTGCCCCTGGCGCCCTGCCGCGACCCCGGCCAGAAATCCTGATCAGGTGCCGCTCAGCAGATCGCGCTCGTTCAGCAGCGCATAGACGATCTCGGGCTTGCTGTCGAAACCGCGCCGGATCGCGGCGGGCAGCGCGGTGCGCGTCTTGCGGCAGAGGCCGGGCGCATCGTCCAGCTGGATCGAAATGCCCCGCGACGTACGCACTTCGTTGTCGCTGGGCGTGATGCGGATCACGATGCCCAACTGCGCCTGGATGCGCCCTTGCATGGCGCGCAGGTCGTCCAGGCTGGCGATGTTCTCCAGCCGCGCCACCAGCCGCTTTTCCTCTTCTTTCGTCAATCGCAGGATGCGGACGTCCGCGGCCGGATCGGCCAGCAGCCTGTCGCGGTCGCACACGCAGGCGCCCGGCGGACATTCTTGGCGGATGGGAAACGGAAGGTTCATGGACGGTGGCGCTACGGCGGCAACGCGCGCAATGCGCATCCGCAATTCTACTCAGGATGACGGGCCGCCCGCGGCCGCGCACTACTCGTTTTCCCGCAATCTACTGGGGTATATTGCCCCACTCGATTCGACGCTTGGGAGACGCGCGTGAAACGGATGCTGCTTGCGGGCGCGATAACGGCACTGACGTTGCAGGGGCAAGGCGTACAGGCGCAAGCCGCCCCGCGCGCCTACCCCTACCCCATCAAGGCCGGGCTGTCGGGCTTAGTGAAGATCAGCGGCGGTGACGCCCAGCGCGTGACCGTGCGCGTGGGCAACGGACCCGAGCAGCAACTAGGCCGCTTCGACGACGAGGAAGTCGACCAGATGGCATCCGTGGACATTGACCACGACGGCTACCGCGACCTGGTGCTGGGGCAAAGCGGCGGCGGCACGCAGCTCATCACCCGCCTGTTCCTGTACCGGCCCGCCAGCGGCGCCTTCCAGGAAATCCAGCACCCCGACAAGACGAGTCCCTGCCGGGCCTTCGTCAATCCGGTGTTCGACGACAAGCAAGCGCGGATCAGCGTGGGCTGCCGCTACGGCGCCGCCAGCAACGGCGCCGAAGAATACGTGCTGCGCCCCGACGGCACCGTGCACGCCACGTCGTGGTCCACGCAGGCGTTGTTCGGCCTGGACGACGCGCCGGCCGAACTAACCTACCACTTCCGCGAAGACGGCTCGACGGCACGCATCGACATCGAAGGCGAAGGATCCCCGCTGGAAGACGGCACCGTGCCGGTCAGCAAGCTGGACCTCTACGACACGCCCGACGTGAACGCCAGGCCGGCAATGACCGCCGCCGAAGGCGAGCACCTGGACGTGGTGGCGATCCGCCCGCAAGATTGGCTGCAGGTGCGCTACGCGAGCAAGACGGCGGGCAACGTCCTCAAATGGGTGCGCTATGGCGATCTGCGCGTGGACAAGCATCACCTGCCGGCGCATCCGCCACAAGGCGGCCTGGAGCTGGAGCTCGCCGACACCCTGGCAGACTGGAGCGGCGAGGACGGCGGCACCTTCCTCCTCAGCGTAGCCAACCGCGGCGAGGCGCCCGTCCAATTGAAGGCGCCGCGCGTCTGGCTGTTGCTGACCAACGCGCAAGGCGACCGCATTGTGCACCCGCTGTACTCGCGCGAGGGCGACACCCTGCACCCGGCCAACCCGCTGGGCTTTGCCCGCGACGCCGTGGTCTGGCGTCCGGACGAAGACGGCAAGCCGGCCTACATGGTGAACGACAACGGCTACGGCAGCGTCCCCTTCCTGCCCGCGCTCGCGCCGGGCAAGTACCGAGCCGCCGCCGTCGTCACCGACCCGGGCAATCTCGCCCAGCCCATCGTCTCGAACGCAATCGGGTTCGACTACCCGCTGCCGAAGCGGCCGCCCGCGCCGCAGTAAGCGCAGTCGCATTCAAAGACCCCCCGCATGCAATCCCCAGCCCGCCCCGTTCGATCCCGCCCCGTCCGCCGCCTGGCCTTCCTGCTCTTTGCGCTGCTGCTCGCTGCCGCCGCATTGGTGGCCACGGGGCTGCTGACCGGCGCCCGCCCCGCCGATGTGGCGGTCGTGCTGGGCAACACCGTGCAAGCCGACGGACGGCCATCGCCCCGGCTGGCCGCGCGCCTCGATCGCGCCCACGATTGCTATGCCGCATCGCAATGCCGCATCCTGTTCGTCAGTGGCGGCGTGGACTCCGCTGGCGCCGACGAGGCCGCCATCATGCGTGATTACCTGCTGGCGCGCGGCGTGCCCGTCGACCGCATCGTGACCGACAGCGCGGGCGTGGACTCCTGGTCCACCGCGCGGCATGCCAGCGCCTATATGCACGAACACGGCTATACCCGCGCGCTGGCCGTCACCCAGTATTTCCATGTGCCGCGCACGATTCTGGCCCTGCGGCGCCAGGGCGTGCCGGACGTCAGCGGCGGCTATCCGCGCTTCTTCGAATGGCGCGACCTGTACTCCGTCTTTCGCGAGCTGCCCGCCGTAGCGTGGTATGCGTTCCGCCCGCTATAGTGGCGCTCTTGCCGTCAATCAGAATGCGTTGAACAACCCAAGGACCCCGACGCCGTGCAGATCTTCCACAATCCCGTCCATGACAAGCATGCAGGCCGCCAGGAAATGTTCCGCGGCAAGCTCGTGCCCTGCCACGAAACGCCGGCGCGGCTGGAATACGTGCTGGACGCGTTGCGCCAACGCGGCATCGGGGATCTGCTCGCCCCGTCCGCGCCCGACCTGGCCCTGATCAAGCGCGTGCACACGCCACGCTATGTGGACTTCCTGGCCAGCGCCTGGCAAGACTGGGTGGCGCTGGATCCGGCGAACGCGGACATCGACATCCTGCCCTCGGTCTGGCCCGTGCGCGGCTTCCGCCACGATATCGAGCCCACCAATTTCGCCGCGCGCGTCGGCCTGTTCTCGTTCGATAGCGGCTGCCCGCTCACGGCCGGCACCTGGGAAGCCGCCACCGCCGGCGCGGCCTGCGCCATCGACGCCGCACGCGCCGTCACGACCCCGGGCGGCCCGCGCGCCGCCATGGCGTTGACGCGTCCGCCCGGCCACCATGCCGGCGCCGACTTCTTCGGCGGCTACTGCTTCCTGAACAACGCCGCGCTGGCGGCGCAAGCGCTGCGCGATGCGGGAGCCGGACGCGTGGCGGTCCTTGACGTGGACTATCACCACGGCAACGGCACGCAAAGCATCTTCTACGAACGCGGCGACGTGCTGACGGTGTCGATCCATGGCGACCCCACCACCGAATACCCCTTCTTCCTGGGCTATGCCGACGAGCATGGCCAAGGCGCGGGCCTGGGCGCCAACCTGAACTTGCCGCTGCCCGCCGGCACCGACTTCGCCACCTGGACGCAAGCACTGCAACAGGGGCTGTCCGCCATTCAGGCATTCAAGGCCGACGCCATCGTGATCGCGCTGGGCGTGGATACCTATGAAGGCGACCCGATCTCCAAGTTCAAGCTGAAAAGCGTCGACTACCTTGAAGTGGGCCGCAAGCTGGCCAGCCTGGGCCTGCCGGCCGTCTTCACGATGGAAGGCGGCTATGCCGTGGCGGATGTAGGCATCAATGTGGCGAACGTACTGGAAGGCTACGGCCGCTGACGCGGCCATCGCTCACGACCTGGCTGCCGTCGATGCTCAGTCGCGCGTTTCCAGCACCTTGTTGATGCGCAGCGCCACCAGGGTGCATGCCGCGCCCGACAGCAGATACACACTGACGGCCACCAGCCCGAAGCGCGCCGACAAACCCAACGCGACCAGCGGCGCGAAAGCAGCGCCAATCAGCCACGCCATGTCGGACGTGAGGGCAGCGCCCGTGTAGCGGAAGCGGCGCGTGAAGTTGGCGGTGACCGTGCCCGATGCCTGCCCATACGACAGGCCCAGCAGCGCGAAGCCCACCAGGATGAACGCGTCCTGTCCCATTGGCCCGCCGCCCAGCAGCCACGGCGTGAACAATGCGAACACGGCGATCAGCACGGCCAGCAAGCCCAATGTGGTGCGCCGGCCGATGCGATCGGCCAGCCAGCCCGACATGACCGTGCCCAGGATGCCGATCACCGCGCCGATGATCTGCACGATCAGCACGTCCGTGATCTGCTGCGTGGCGCTGACGGCGATCCACGACAACGGAAACACCGTGACCAGGTGGAACAGCGCGTAGCTGGCCAACGCCGCGAAGGCGCCGATGAACAGGTTGTAGCCTTGCGAGCGCACCATCTCGGCGATGCTGATGGGTTCAAGCTCTCCCTCTTCGAGCAACTGCGTGTATTCCTCGGTGACCACCAGGCGCAGCCGCGCGAACAGCGCCACCACGTTGATCGCGAAGGCGACGAAGAACGGATAGCGCCAGCCCCACTCAAGAAAGTCCGCCTGGGTCAGCGTGACGTGCAGGTACAGGAACAGCGCGCTGGCCACCATGAAGCCGACCGGCGCGCCCAACTGGCCCATCATCGAATACCAGCCACGGCGGTTGGGCGGCGCATTCAGCGCCAGCAACGACGGCAGCCCGTCCCATGACCCGCCGAACGCCAGCCCTTGCAGGCACCGGAACACCGCCAGCAACGTGATGGCGTGCGCGCCGATGGTGTTGTAGCTGGGCAGGAACGCCATGCCCACCGTGGCCGTGCCCAGCAGGAACAGTGCGACCGTCAGCTTTGTAGCGCGGCCCCAACGCCGCTGGATCGCCATCGACAACGCCGTGCCGATGGGACGCATGATGAACGCGAAGGAGAAGATGACGAAGGCCCAGAGCGTGCCTTCCAACTGTGGTTCGAAGGGGAAGAAGACCTTCGGAAAAACCAGCACGCAGGCAATGCCGAATACGAAGAAATCGAAGTATTCGGAGGCGCGTCCCACGACCACGCCGACGGCGATTTCGCCCGGAGCCACCTTGGCGTGGCTGGCCCCGCCGGCCGTTGGCCCCGGGCCGGGAACAGCGGGGGCATGACCGGGATACTGCGAGGTGGTCGACATGGGTTTGCTCACTGTAGGAGGTCCGAAATACGCCACTGCCCTGCACACTTTTGTTCTTTTTACCCTAGATTTTTCGCGGCTTCCAGCGTAGTGTTGCGTTTACCTCCCACGGTTACGTTTCGAGGTATGGCTATGCCGTCCTTCACAAGGCTCCGCGGATTGATCCTGATTGCCGCCCTGCCATTGCTCGCCGGATGCAATGCGGTGCTGCTGTCGCCATCAGGCGATGTCGCGCTTCAACAGCGTAATCTGATCATCATCTCCACCGGCTTGATGCTGCTGATCATCGTGCCGGTGATCTTCCTGACCTTCCTGTTCGCGTGGCGCTATCGGGCCAGCAACAAAGAGGCCCACTACGACCCGGAATGGAACCACTCCACGATGCTGGAGCTTCTGATCTGGGCAGCGCCCCTGCTCATCATCATTGCCCTGGGCGCGCTGACCTGGGTCAGCACGCACCAGCTCGATCCCTACCGGCCGCTTGCGCGCCTGTCCGAAGGCCGCGAGGTCCCGGCGGGCACCAAACCGCTTGTCGTCGAAGTCGTGGCGCTGGACTGGAAATGGCTGTTCCTTTATCCCGAACAAGGCATCGCCACGGTCAATGAAATGGCCGCCCCGGTCGACCGCCCCATCCAATTCAAGATCACGTCGTCGACGGTGATGAATTCGTTCTTCGTGCCCGCGCTGGCGGGCCAGATCTACGCCATGCCCGGCATGCAGACGACGCTGCACGCGGTGATCAACCACCCCGGCGAATACGAAGGCCTGTCCGCCAACTACAGCGGATCGGGCTTCTCGGGCATGCGCTTCAAGTTCCATGGCCTGGACCAGCAGGGCTTCGACAAGTGGGTGGCCGACGCCCGCGCGTCCACCGGCAAGCTCAGCCGCGACACCTACCTGAAACTTGAACAGCCCAGCGAACGCAACCCGGTGCAGCACTACGCCACCTTCGCGCCAGGCCTGTTCGACGCCATCGTGAATCGCTGCGTCGAAGGCAACCGCATGTGCATGAAGGACGCCATGGCCATCGACTCGCAAGGCGGCATGGGCATCCCGGGCGCGCTCAACGTCACCACGCTGGACAAGGAAACGCGCGAACGCCTGGGCCTGACCGGCACGCCGCCGCGCAAGTATGTAGGCGCCATGTGCACGTCCACCGAAGGGCTCGTGTTGTAGCGGCTTGCCGCGAGTCCGTCGCGACACGGGCCGGCCGATGCAGGGGCTTCATGAAATTGTGGTCTTTACGCTGGAATCGAGATGCCTGATCAACCAGACCTCATCAAGCTGATCTTCGGTCGACTGACCTGGGACGCCATCCCCTTTCACGAACCCATCCTGCTGGCCACCTTCTTCATGGTGGCGGTCGGCGGCATCGTCGTGCTGGGCTCTATCACGTACTACAAGAAATGGGGCTACTTGTGGCACGAATGGTTTACCAGCATCGACCACAAGAAGATCGGGATCATGTACGTGATCCTGGGCATCGTGATGCTGCTGCGGGGTTTCGCCGACGCCATCATGATGCGCTTGCAGCAGGCCGTGGCATTCGGCGACTCGACCGGCTACCTGCCGCCGCACCACTATGACCAGATCTTCACCGCGCATGGCGTGATCATGATCTTCTTCGTGGCCATGCCGCTGGTCACGGGGCTGATGAACTACATCGTGCCGCTGCAGATCGGCGCACGCGACGTGGCCTTCCCCTTCCTGAACAACTTCAGTTTCTGGATGACGACGGGCGGCGTCGTGCTGGTGATGATGTCGCTGTTCGTCGGCGAGTTCGCGCGCACGGGCTGGCTGGCGTATCCCCCCTTATCGGGGATCATGCAGAGTCCGGACGTGGGGGTCGACTACTACATCTGGGCCTTGCAGATAGCGGGGGTGGGAACCCTGCTATCCGGCGTCAATCTGCTGGTCACCATCGTGAAGATGCGCGCGCCCGGCATGACCATGATGCGCATGCCCATCTTCACGTGGACCGCGCTGTGCACCAACGTGCTGATCGTGGCCGCCTTCCCCGTGCTGACCGCCGTGCTGGCCCTGCTGTCCATGGACCGCTACGTCGGCACCAACTTCTTCACGGCGGATTTCGGCGGCAACGCCATGATGTACGTGAACCTGATCTGGATCTGGGGCCACCCCGAGGTCTACATCCTGATCCTGCCCGCCTTCGGCATCTTCTCGGAAGTGGTGTCCACCTTCTGCAGCAAGCGCCTGTTCGGCTATGCGTCCATGGTGTACGCCACCGTCGTGATCACAGTGCTGTCGTACCTGGTCTGGCTGCACCACTTCTTCACCATGGGGTCCGGGGCCAGCGTGAACTCGTTCTTCGGGATCACGACGATGATCATCTCGATCCCGACCGGCGCCAAGATCTTCAACTGGCTGTTCACGATGTACCGCGGCCGCATCCGCTTCGAAGTGCCGATGCTGTGGACGATGGGTTTCATGGTCACGTTCGTGATCGGCGGCATGACCGGCGTGCTGCTGGCCGTGCCCCCCGCCGACTTCGCCCTGCACAACAGCCTGTTCCTGATCGCGCACTTCCACAACGTCATCATCGGCGGCGTGCTGTTCGGGCTGATGGCCGGCATCACGTATTGGTTCCCCAAGGCGTTCGGCTACAAGCTCGACCCGTTCTGGGGCAAGTGCTCGTTCTGGTTCTGGCTGGTGGGCTTCTACGTGGCGTTCATGCCGCTGTACGTGCTGGGGTTGATGGGCGTGACGCGCCGCGTGAACCACTTCGAAGACATGTCGCTGCAGATCTGGTTCCAGGTGGCGGCCTTCGGCGCGCTGCTGATCGCCTGCGGCATCGCCAGCTTCATCATCCAGCTGGTGGTCAGCTATCGCCGTCGCGACCAATTGCGCGACAACACGGGCGATCCCTGGGGCGGCCGCACGCTGGAATGGTCCACGTCGTCGCCCCCGCCCAACTACAACTTCGCGTTCACGCCGCGCGTGCATGACCTGGACGCCTGGTGGCAGATGAAGCAGCACGGCTACCAACGGCCCCAACAGGGCTTCATCCCCATCCACATGCCGAAGAACACGTGGGCCGGCATCGTGTTGGCAGCGATCAGCGTGGTGATGGGCTTTGCGCTGATCTGGCACATGTGGCCGCTGGCGGTGCTGTCGTTCGCGGCGCTGATCCTGGTGTCCATCGTCCATACCTTCAACTACAAGCGCGACTACTACGTGCCGGCCGACGAGGTCGTGCGCGAAGAAGAGACCCGCACACGACTGTTGGCGAAACATGTCTGATACCTTGGCCCCCACCCTGCCCGGCGGCACCACGCCGCCCCCGGAGCCCGTGTTCTACGTCGCGGGCGAACACCATCCCAAGAACGGCACCCTGCTGGGGTTCTGGGTCTACCTGATGAGCGACTGCCTCATCTTCGCCTGCCTGTTCGCGACCTACGGCGTACTGGGCCGCAACTACGCCGCGGGTCCGTCCGGGGCAGACCTGTTCGACTTGCCGCTGGTGGCGGTGAACACGTCCCTGCTGCTGCTGTCGTCCATCACCTACGGCTTTGCGATGCTGGAGATGCGGCGCAACCGCATTGGCGCCACCCAGTTGTGGCTGGCGGTCACCGGCATTCTCGGCCTGGGCTTCCTGTCGCTGGAACTGTACGAGTTCGCGCACCTGATCCACCAGGGCGCGGGCCCGCAGCGCAGCGCCTTCCTGTCATCGTTCTTCACGCTGGTCGGCACGCACGGCCTGCACGTCACGTTCGGCATCGTCTGGCTGGTGACGATGATGATCCAGGTGCAGATGCACGGCCTGATCCCTGAAAACCGGCGCCGCCTGATGTGCCTGTCGATGTTCTGGCACTTCCTGGACCTGATCTGGGTGGGCGTGTTCACCTTCGTGTACCTGATGGGAGTGCTGCCATGAGCTCGCACATGGAAAACCTGGCTGATCACGGGCATGGCGGCCACGGCGGCGGCCACGACCACCACGACGATGATGACGGCGCCGGCCACGGCACGCTCAAGAGCTACTTCACGGGCTTTGTCCTGGCGGCCATCTTGACCGCCATTCCGTTCTGGCTGGTAATGGACCGGGTCTTCGCCAATTCGCGCACGACCGCCCTGGTGATCCTGGCTTTCGCCGTCGTGCAGATCGTGGTGCATATCGTGTACTTCCTGCACATGGACGCCAAGTCTGAAAGCGGGTGGAACATGTTGGCGTTAATATTCACGCTGGTGCTGGTCGTAATCACGCTCAGCGGGTCAATCTGGATCATGTATCACTTGAACTCCAATATGATGCCCATGTCCACACACGACATGCGGAATATGCCCTGATGGCAGCAGTAAAAGACACTCATACCGGCGACACCCCCCGTAATCCGCGCAGCAAAACCACCCTGGTCATCCTGGGGGTGGTTGCTGTCGCGCTGTTCGCGGGCCTATGCGCACTGGGCACCTGGCAGGTGCACCGCCTGGCCTGGAAGCGCGACCTGATCGCGCAGGTTAATCAGCGCGCCCATGCGCCCACCACGCCGGCACCGGGCAAGCACGATTGGCGAGCCTTGTCGTTCAACAATGCCGAATACCGCCACGTGGCCGCTTCGGGCACGTACCAGCACGACCGCCAGACGCTGGTGCAAGCCGCCACCGAACTGGGCAGCGGCTACTGGGTCATGACGCCGCTGCAGTTGGCCGACGGCGACACGGTGCTGGTCAACCGCGGCTTCGTGCTGCCGGAATGGCGCAAAAGCGCGGCCAACGCCGCCCAGCCCCCGGCCGAAGGCAGCGTCACGGGCCTGCTGCGCATGGGCGAACCCGGCAGCGGTTTCCTGCGCAACAACGATCCAGCGGCCAACCTCTGGTATTCGCGCGACCTGCCGGCCATCGCCACGGCGCGTGGCCTGACCGACGTGGCGCCCTACTTCATCGATGCCGACGCGGCGTCCAGCCCCAGCCGGGATCCCGCGAAAGCGCCCGTCGGCGGCCTGACGGTGCTGACCTTCCCGAACAACCACCTGGTCTACGCCATCACCTGGTATGCGCTGGCGCTGATGATCGTGGTGGGCGTGGTGATCTTCGTGCGCGAAGAAAAAAAGGCGCGCGGCAAGGCCTGAAGCCCTGTACGAAAAAAGCTCCCTCGGGAGCTTTTTTTACGGCCGCGTCGTGGAATGGTCCTGGCGCGGCATCACCCGGCCAGGCCGAGCATTCAGCGTCCCGTCCAATCAATGCTGCCCGGCGCCGGGCACACCCACGATCCTTGCAGCCGATCCCGGATCTGGGCCAGGCTCTGCTCGACCAGCAGGCTGCCGTCGCGGAACACCGGCACCAGCGCGCCGCCTTCGGCCTGCTCAGGTGTCTGCTGGTCATGCAGCACATAGCCCGTCGCCGTTTCATCCACGCGCAACAGGCCTTTGGCCGAGCGCTTCACGCCCGAATCCGTGACCGGATCCTTCACCAGTTCTTGGGGCTCGCCGTCGACTTCGGCATACGTCGCCTTCAACGCCCATCCGAAGGTGTCGCGCGTCAGGTACTGATAGGTATAGGACCCGATGCCCAGCACGACGTTGCCGGAGGCGAAGCCCTTCTTTTCCAGCCGAACCAGAATGTCGCGGCCGCGGGCCAGCGTGATGGAATCGCCATAGATCAGGCCCACGTGCGGGTCCAGCAGCTTGTATCCACGGTCCGTCACCACGCCGCCGAAGATGTCCCACAGGCACTGCACCGCGCCCTTGACTTCCGCGTCGCGCAGCGCCTGGCTGGCGCGCGCGTTTTCGTCCAGCAGCCAGTAGGCGCCCGTGGCCACGTCGCGCACGGCCTCAAAACCGTCGCGGCCAGCGTTGGCCAATGCCGCGGCGTCCTCCACCGTTTCCACGTCCGTGCAGAAGTACCCGGTCAGGATCTTCACGGGATCGCCCGAATCGGGGCGGAACACGACCTTGGCATTGCCGAAGGCGTCGGGTTGGCGCGCCAGGATCTCGGGCTTCAAGGCGGCGGCGAAGTCCGTCACCACCTGCCAGAAGTCCCAAGTGTCCGAGACCACCGACACGATGCCTGCGGGGTAGACCTGCGTGACCAGGCGGCGGATGGTCACGATCTCGCCTTCCTTGCTGCCCAGGCACATGACCGAGTGCTCGGTCGCCGGAACCGAGCCGCCGATCAACTCGCGGTCGGAGTCGGCGCCGTAAAGGTCCTCCAGGTAGTCGATGGCCGGGATCGTGTCGGTGCCGGTGAACGACAGCAGGTGCCCCGCGCCGCATTTGCGGGCGTCGTGCAAACCGGCCATGCCGCGCATCGAGAAGTCGTGCCCCTGCCAGTTCACGAAGTCCATCGGGCTGCCCGTCAAGCGGGCGAAGTAGGTCAACAGCTTGCGGTATTCGAAGGCGATGGTCGCAACCGTCGACGCTTTCCAGGACTCGCAGCTGAACAACGTCTCGATATAGGTCACCAGCCATGCGAATGCCGGATGCGTATTGACGAAGGTCACCGGCGGCACGCGGATATCCACGCGTGCGCCCTCGGGCACCGAACGGATCTCCAACGGCAGATAGCCCAGTTCATACAGCGCCTGCAAGTGGTCCACGGTGACCGCGCCCTTGCCCAGCGCGTTGTCCACGCGGCGTTGGTACTGGCGCACGGCCACGCCTGCCGGCTTGCCGAAGAATTCGCGGTCGAACAGGTCTATCAGGATTTCCTTGATGAAGCCTTGCAGGCCGAACCAGACGATCTTGCCGTCGAACAGTTCGGGCAGCACCGGGGCCAGCCGGGCGGAACGCGGCGTGAAGTTGGCCAGAATCTTGTTGGTGCCTTTGGGATACTGGAACGGGTGGCCCGTCTTGTAGAAGTCGGCTTGCAGAAAGGGGTTGATGCCATTCTTGACGGTCAGGTCGTCGCGGGTGTTCATAGCTGGGTTTCCTTCTTAGTTGACAAGCACCGGGGCGCCAGCGCCTTCGGTGCCGGTCCAGTCGTAAGCGGTGAAGATGCCGGCGTAGCGGGCGTTCAGCTCGCTTAAGCCCTTGCTGAAGATGCCGTGCGTGACATACAGGTAGAGCGGCTGCCGGGTCGTGTCGCGCAAGGCGGCCGCCAGCTCCAGAAAGGTGCGGCCGCCGTCGCAGATGTCGTCCACCACCAGCACCGGTTGCGCAGGGATGTCGCCGGGCACGCGGGTTTCGGTGATGCGCCCGGTTTGCGGGTCGCGCACCTTTTCAGCGAACCGCACGTCGGCCACGCCCAGCTTCTTGGCCAGGGCCTGCACGCGCTTTCGGGCGCCGGCGTCCGGCGCCATCAGCGTCACGCCCTGGGCAAAGGCCGATGCGGCCAGCACGCGCGCCAGGAAGGCGGTGGCATCGACGACGCGGACGCGTTGCAGCAGCGCAGGCGTCACGTCGCTGTGGGGTTCGACAACCGTCACCGTGGCGTACTGCTGATCGTTGATCAGCTTGCAGAACACGGCGGCCCCCAGTGCCTCGCCCGGGTTGCACACCCGGTCCTGCCGCGCATAAGGCACGTAAGGCATGTCCAAGTGCACCGGCACGGCAGGGTTCAGGCGGCGCAGTGCGTCCGTCAGCATCAGCAGCTGCATGACGTCGTCGGCCGACTTCAACAGAGCGTGGATCCGGAACTCGCTGGCCGCGTCAGCGTGGGCCTGCAACCCCGCAGGCACCGTGACCTGGCTTTCGCCCCCGGGGAACACGAACGCGGCCGGCATATCGCTCTGGCGTTGTCCTTCTACTACTGCAGTGATGGTGAACATGATCAGCCCTTAGTGGCACTTTAAAACTAAGTGGGGCCAGTATAAGCCCACTTATTGTTGATTTGCAACTATGTGAATTCAAGGACGGCCTGCCCCTTAGCCGACGCTGCGGTCGAACAAGGCAAAGTCCTTCAGGCGGTACAAACGAGCGGGACGCTGGGCGCCCACCGCGTACGCCTCGGTGGCTTCCAGCACCCCCCAGGCTTCCATCTTCCGGCGGAAATTCGATTTCTCCAGCCGGGTTTGCAGGATGGCTTCGTAGGTGTGTTGCAGCTCGGTCAGCGTGAAGCGTTCCGGCAGCAGAAAGAACGGCAAGGTCGAATAGCTGGACTTGCCGCGCAAGCGGGCCACGGCCGCCGCCACAATGTCCGCGTGGTCGAACGCCAGGGGAGGCAGCGCGTCCACGCTGACGAAGCGGAACCCGGCCTGGGTCGCGGCCTCCAGTTCGGCCGCCGGCACCAGCGCCACATAAGACACCGACAGCGACCACTTGCGCGGATCCCGGCCCGGCCCGGAAAACACCTGTAGTTGTTCAAGATAGCGCGGCTCGAACCCGGTCTTGTCCCGCAGCACGCGGCGCACGGCGGCGTCTGTGCTGGCGTCTTCGTCCACATGCACCACCCCGCCCGGCAACGCCATGGCGTCTTTGAAGGGCGCGCGGTCGCGCGGGTGCAGGGCGATTTCCAGGACGCCTGCCCGCAAGGTGAGCAGGACGGCATCGACGGTGACAAGCGGCAGTGGATAGTCCACGAGAGGTTCCGTAAGTAACGTAGGCAGGGCTTCGGGGCAAGATGCCACTATGGCGCCGAACCGTCAAATGCCGCGCGGCCAAACAAGGCATCGAAGCGGGCGGTACTGGGCGACATAATCCAGGCGCGCGCCTTTCGTCATGCCCCCCGGAATTAGACGAAATAGCCGGAAAATTCGATGCAATAGGCAGAAAATAACGCAGATGTTTTACACTGCGGTCTGGGAACACCCGCTGGGCGCTATGCCGAGCGTGCTGTTCCCTTTGTTTTTTCCCACCCTTTCCAACCCGTACCCCAGGAGATCCCCGGATGAAAAAGACGCTGCTCGCCGCTGCGATGCTGACCGCTTTTACAGGCATCGCGCAGGCAGAACCGTCAGTCACCCTCTATGGTGTCATCGACACCGGCATCGGCTACAACAAGATCAAAGGCGACGGCTACAGTGGTAGCAAGCTCGGCATGATTAACGGCATCCAGGCCGGCTCCCGCTGGGGCCTGCGCGGATCCGAAGATCTGGGCGATGGCCTGCGCGCCGTCTTCAAGCTGGAAAGCGGTTTTGATTCCGCCAACGGCCAGCGCGGGCAATCCGGCCGCCTGTTCGGCCGCCAAGCCACCATCGGCCTGGCCAACGACGCCTGGGGCCAGCTGGATTTCGGCCGCCAAGCCACGATCGGCTCGAACTACCTGGCCGACATCGACCCCTTCTACACCAGCTACACCCAATCCAACCTGGGCCTGGGTTTCAGCGCAGCCAACACCATGCGCTGGGACAACATGGTCATGTACCGCACCCCGTCGGTGAACGGCTTTGAATTCGGCATCGGCTACTCGTTCAACGCGGACGACACGACGGCTGACCAGACGGGCTTTCGCACCGCCGACAACACGCGCGGCATCACTGCCGGCCTGCGCTATGTGCAAGGCCCGCTGAACGTCGCGCTGACGTATGACCAGTTGAACGGTTCCAACCGCAGCGCCACCATCGACAGCGACGCCACGCCGCGCCAGTACGCGCTGGGTGTGTCGTATGACCTGGAAGTCGTGAAGCTGGCGGCCGCCTACGGCCGCACCACCGACGGCTGGTTCGTCGGCCAGGACCTGCCGGCCGGCACGCCCTTCAGCGACGAATTCGGCACCAACCGCTTCGTGAATGGCTTCAAGGCCAACTCGTACATGCTGGGCGCGACGCTGCCTGTCGGCGGCGCCAGCAGCGTGTTCGCGTCGTGGCAGCACGTCGCGCCGTCCAACGACAAGTTGACGGGCGGCGACGCCAACATGAACGTCTACAGCGTCGGCTATACCTACGACCTGTCCAAGCGCACCAATCTGTACGCCTACGGTTCGTACGGCACGGATTACGCGTTCATCGACGGGCTGAAGAGCACCGCCGCCGGCGTGGGCATTCGTCACCAGTTCTAAGCCTCGCACCGCGTCCAAAAACGCCGGCCTCTTTTACGGGGCCGGCGTTTTTTTTCGTCGGGGCCATTTGCTCGGCGTGGGGATCATCTCTTTCGCCCTGGCGATTCGCCGTAGATGCGGCGGTACATGGCGATGAACGCGCTGTCACTGCCATACCCGACGGCGTGCGCGACCGCAGTGACCGACATGCCTTCGGCCAACCGCGCCCGGGCGGCCAGCAATCGGGATTGCGTACGCCAACGGGCAAAAGACAGCCCCGTTTCCGCCTGGAACAGCCGTTCCAGGGTGCGGCTGCTTGCCCCCACGCGGCCAGCCCAATCCTCAAGGGATAGCGGGCAAGCCGGGTTGGCCAGCAATTCGCTGGCAATGGGCGCAAGCCGCCGGTCCCGCGGCATGGGCAGATGCATCGGGGCGGCAGGCGCGGCCGCCAGTTCGTCCAGCAAGGTTTCCACGATGCGCGTCTGGGCCAAGCTCAGGACGGCGTCGGCCGACCAGTCCGTCACGCGCAGGATCAACGCTCGCAACAACGGGTTGACGTCCAGGATCAGCGGTTCGGCCGGCAATCCCGGATAAGCCTGCACGTCGAAATACAGGCTGCGGTAGGCAAACTTGCCATGCATGGCCGTACGGTGCGTGCAGCCGGCGGGCAGCCATGCGGCCTGCAGCGGCGCCAGTTGCCCCACGCGGTCCGACAGGAACAGCGTGACGCCGCCTTCCGCCTGATAAAGCAATTGGGTGCGGCGGTGCGCATGCCAGTCCGAGGCGTGGGCGCGGGTATCGATCGCCAGCCCCACGATGGGACAACTGGCGCTATCGGGATCCAGCACGGATTCAGGCGAGTAATGCGGCATGTCGGATATGCGATGTTTTATGGCGAAACATCGTGATTTTGCTGTTTTCGGAATGGGTACGCTAGGCCCTTTTTCACGGACCCATGAAACACCCTTCCCGAGACGGCCTGCCGCCACGCGGCCTGATCCTTGCCCTGCTGGCGCTGCCGCAGATCGCCGAGACCATTCTTGCCCCGGCCCTGCCGGACTTGGCGCGGCATTGGCGGCTGGACGCCGGCGCAGCGCAATCCGTCATGGGGATCTTCTTCCTGGGTTTCGCGCTGGGCGTCCTGCTATGGGGGCATCTTGCGGATGCCTGGGGCCGCCGCCCCGCCTTGCTCGCCGGCCTGGCGACGGGCCTGGCCGGAACCCTGTGTGCGCTGATCGCGCCCAGCTTCGAAGGCTTGCTGCTTGGCCGTTTTATCCAGGCGGCAGGACTGGCGACCTGTTCCGTCACGACGCAGACATTGTTGCGCGACCGCCTCTCGGGCGACACCTTGACACGCTATTTCGTGACCTTGGGCGCGGTGCTGGCATGGTCCCCCGCCGTCGGGCCGCTGGTCGGCCAACTGGTCTCGGATCGCCTGGGCTACCAGGGTGTACTGCTGGCCATTGCACTGGTCATTTTCCTGCTGCTGGCCCAGAGCGGCCGGCAACTGCCTGAAACGCGCGGCGCCGCCACGGCTGCCGTGCCGCTGCGGGCCCTTGCCCATCGCATGCTGGCGGACGCCCCGTTGCGGCGCGCCGCCGTGCTGGTCGCGGGCCTGAACTTCCTGGTGTTCTCTTTCTACTCCGCCGGCCCATTCATGACCGGCCCTCTGTCCGGCCTGGGATTCGGCTGGGTCGGCCTGGCCGTGGCCGCCGCCGGCTGCCTGGGTGCCGCCAGCAACCGGCGCCTGCCGGCGCAAGCCGCCCCCGCGCAACGGGTGCGCTACGGATTACGGTGCATCCTGGCCGGTGTGCTGGCGCAAGGCGCCATCGTCTTGGTGAACCCGCAGCCCGGGCCGATGTGGGCGATTGCGGCGCTGCCGATCTTCGCTGGCTACGGGCTGGCGATTCCGAATCTGCTCGGCCCCGCACTAAGGCAGTACGGCCATAGCCTGGGCCGGGCGGGCGCCTTGTTCGGCCTTGCCTACTACGCCATGCTGGGCACAGGCCTGGCGGCCAGTTCGTGGCTGCCCTTTCATTCCGCCTTGCCGCTGTCGGGCACCTGGCTCGTTGTCTGCGCCCTTCTGCTGCACACACACCGGCGCGATCAACCGCGCGCGCCGGCACGTTCCAGCAATTGAACCGTTTCGCGCTGCCCGCGTTGGCGGGCATGCGCGAGCGGCGTGCGGCCATCGGCGTCGGCCAGGTTCACGTCCGCGCCACCGGCGATCAGCAACGCGACGATCGCCTGGTGGCTCGGGCCGCCGTCGCTCAGGATGATGGCTTCCAGCAAGCCTGTCCAGCCCAGCCGGTTCACGTGATTGGGGTCTACGCCCGCTTGCAGCAGCGTCTTCACCACTTCCACATGGCCCCGTTCGCACGCCGGGATCAACGCGGTGCCGCCGTAACGGTTGGTGCTTTTCAGGTCTGCGCCATGGCGCAGCGTCAGGTCCAGGATGTCGCGATAGCCCTGCGCGCCCGCCAGCAGATACGCGCTGTCCTGCATCTGGTTCTGCGCGTTCACGTCGGCGCCCGCTTCGATCAAGACGCGCGCGGCCGCTAGATGGTTGCCTTGGGTCGCGCGCAGCAAGGGCGTATTGCCCTGCGCATCCCGCGCTTCCAACGGCGCGCCGCGTGCCAGCAGTTCGCGCACGCGCGCCGTCTCGCCTTGCGCAGCGGCCGACAGCAGTTGCGCGGCCGGCGCTTCCGCCGCCGCAGCGCCCGCGCCCACCGCACCCAGAAATGCGACGAAACAAGCCCGCCAGAATTTGATAATCGCCATTGCCGGTATCCTTCTCGTGAATCCAAACTGGATTATGGACAAAGCCACCGGCATTGGGAATTTCCCTTATCCGCCGGCAGTGCAATACACGGGACATACGAGCCAGTCATCATCGGGCACTTTTCGATCGCAGCCTCTGCCGGCCAATGACACAGACCCCTTTCCCCTCGCGCCCCGCCCTTCCCCACCGCCCCCTCCTGCGCCTGCTGGCCGTGGCCTTGCTGCCGCTGGCCCTGGCCGCCTGCAATGGCGGCAGCGATGGCGACGATGACGACGACACGCCCGTCGTCGCGCCCCCGCCCGTGGTCGTCGACCCGACGCCGGAAGTCGAAACGCCCACGCGCAACACCGCCTATCTGAAGGCCAAGGCCGGCGACGTCATCCAGGTCCGTATCGAAGAGCTGAACCCCACTCAAGCCGCCATCGGCTACGACCAGATCTACTACAAGCTGGGACGCTGGCAAGGCGACTTCAATCGGTCTACCTGGGCGGCTGATGCGGCCTTGCAGCTGGACTATCTGGACCGTACTGTCGGCAAAAAATTCGACGACTACTGCGAAGACATAGGCGGCGCCGAACGCGCGCAGAAGTTCGCGGACATTGCCGCGGCCCGCGCCGCGCGGCTGGACCAGCCCGCCACCTTCGCCTGCAAGGACGCACCGGGCACGCATACTGAAAACCTGAAGACCGTGGTCGTCGGCTGGGACGGCAACCTGTACCTGACCGACGGCCACCACACGTTCTCGTCCTTGCGCACGATCTTCGACGGCGGCCCCAAGCTGCCGGTCTGGGTGAAGGTCGACGCCAACTACAGCGACCTGCCCACCGCCGCCGCATTCTGGCAACGCATGGTCGACGAGCGTCGCGCCTGGTTGCGCGACGGCCAGAACCAGCCCATCACCGTGGACCAGTTGCCCACCCGCCTGGGCATGGCCAACGCCGACGAGGCTGGTGGCATGCAGGAGGACCGCTACCGCTCGCTGGTCTATTACACCCGCGACGTGGCCTACAAGAACGGCAGCCTGCCGGAATTCGCGGAATTCCTGTGGGGCGACTGGCTGCGCCGCCAGGCCGCGGCGGGCCAGTTGCCCGCGCTTGACCAGTACAAGATGCAGGCGCCCGCCACGCCTGCGCAGATTCTGGCGGGCAGCTCGTTCAATGCAGCGCTGGCGCCCGGCGGCGCGAACGACAGCTACGCCGCCGCCGTGCGGGACGCGTCCTTGAAGATGGGTGCGCTGGCCGCCACCGACATCGTGTTCGACGATCGTACGGCGGCCAGCCTTGGCGGGATTCCGCTGGTCGCGAACGTCGCAGCCGGTGTTTCCATCAAGGGCTCGCGCGACACGCTGGACGAACTGACCCGCAACGACGTCAAGAGCGACAACACCCCGCGCAACGCCGGCAAGCTGTGGTTCGCCGTCAACTACCGCGCTTGCGGCAAGCCCGCGGCAGGCACCTGCTGGGGCTGGTAAGAGAGATCGCTGCCTTACACGGCGATCTGCATGGCCGGCCGGGCATTGATCCGGTCGCACCATGCCCGCACATGCGGGTGGTTCTGCACCGCCCCCAGGAAGGCGCTGTACCCGACCACCGCTCCGACGATCAGGTCGGCCAGCGAGTACGCCGCGCCCAGGATCCAGGGTTGCCTGGACAGATGGCCGTCCAGCACGGCCAGCAGCGCATTCATGTCCTCCAGGCCGGCCTCGGCCTGCCTGGCATCACGGCGCGACGCTTCTCCGTGGGTCGCGTGGTACACCCGCGAGAGCACCGCGCCATACGACACATAGCTCCACGCGCACCAAGACATGGCCAGCAGGCGCTCCGGCGTGTTCGGCGCCGGCCAGAGTCCCGCGTCAACGCCATAGCGTTCCCCCAGCCACAGTTGGATCGCCAGGGATTCGAACAGCGGCGCGCCGTCCACTGTCAGCGTCGGCACCTTGCCGTTGGGATTGAGCGCCAGGAACTCCGGACGCCGCTGCTCGCCTGCCTCGATGTCGACCACAACGCGCTCGTGGGGCACGCCGAGTTCGGTCAAGGCGCAGGCAATCGGAAGCGCGCTGGACCTGGGGTGCCAGTAAAGGACGATGGACATGGGCAAATCTCCTATTCATCTGCAGGATGCTTCGTCCGGGGCGGAATGCCTCGGTCAGCAGGCGCCACTGTAAAAGCCATTGCGGACAGATTCCGCCCTCGATTCGCGCTATCGTTGAAGGATGCTTACCGCCAGCAATCGCCTGCTACGCCTGCTCTCGCTGCTGCAAACCCGCCGCCATTGGGCTGGCGCCGACCTTGCCGAGACCCTGGACATCCACCCGCGCACCCTGCGACGAGACATCGATCGGTTGCGCGAACTGGGCTACCCCATCCAGGCCAGCAGCGGGGTCGCCGGCGGCTATGCCTTCCGCGCTGGCCACGCATTGCCGCCGCTGTTGCTGGACAACGACGAAGCGCTGGCGGTGGCCATCACGCTGCGCACGGCGGCCACGGGATCGGTGGGAGGCATCGAAGAGTCCGCGCTGCGCGCGCTGGTAAAGCTCGAACAGGTCATGCCGGTGCGCCTGCGGCGCCGGGTAGAGGCATTGAAAGCGGTCATCGTGCCGATAGACCGGGGCGGCCCTACCGTCGATGCGGGCTTGCTCGCCACGCTGGCCGCCGCCTGCCGCGACCAGCTTGTGATCGAGTTCGGCTACACCGACATCCGCGGCAAGGCCAGCCGCCGGCATGTCGAACCCCAAGGCATGGCACACACGGCGCAACGCTGGTATCTGGTGGCATGGGACCCGGCACGCGACGATTGGCGCACGTTCCGCATCGACCGCATTACCGGCACACCGCGCGTCGGCAGCCATTTCACGCCGCGCCCGCCGCCTGAAGGCGGAGATCTGCGGGCGTTCGTCTCCCGGTCGATCCATGTAGCGCCCTATGCGGAACAGGCGCAGATCCTCCTGCACGCGCCGCTGGCCGTCATGGCACAGCAACTGGCCGAATCCGCCAGCCAGCTTCAGCCCGTGGACGACGCGCACTGCCTGCTGCAATGCGGCGCCGATTCGCTGGATTCCCTGGCGTACTGGTTGATGACGCTGGATGTCGATTTCCAGGTGCTCGCGCCAGAAGCGTTGCGGGACCGCCTGAAAGCCGCGGCGCAACGCCTGGCTCGCAGCGTGCAGGCCTAGCCCGTATTCAAAGGACCTTTTCGGTATTGTCGACCTTGGTCAGTTGCTGCATGGCCAGCGAGAGCTTGGCGGCAATCGCCAGCCGCTCGTCGGCAGACATCGCGTCGTACTCCTTCTTTGAGATACCCAGCGAAGCCAGCGCGGCATAGAACATTTTTTCTTCCACCGACATGGACGCGTAGTCCATGAACTCCTGCTCGGCGCTGGACGGCGCCGATACCGTGCTGCCCGACACCCCGCCCGCCATCGCCGATTGGTTGCGTTCGGCGGCGTTCAAGAAGGCGGTGCGGAATGCGCCATCCGCGCCGGCGGAGGACGTGGCGGCGGACGGCGCGCCGGATGCCCTGGCGCCCAAGGCGTTCGCGATGCTCGTGGTGTTCATGTCTGTCATCCAGAAGGCGGGATATCCCGCAGCCTGACACGGTAGCGCCGGCAAGCCGGCAGGGATGGGGCGGTCTGACGCCTGATTCTGCCGTTTTTCCCGCTATTGCCGTTTGTGTATTTTTCGCATGCTTCGGGTATCTTGTGGCTCTTTCCCGCCCTTTCCGAGACCCGAACAATGCGCATCGATTCCCTCCCCGTCCAGGACAAGCACGCCGCACCCGGCGCGGACGCCTTTCTGCAATTCCTGGTCAACCTGGTGAACAACGGAAGCCAGATCGAAAGCATCGGCGTGACGTTGCAGATGGGCGGCATGATGGTGTCCGGCTCGATCGTTTCAGGCGCGGAGTACTTCGATCGCTTCGCCGCCAGCTTCACGAATTCGCTTAGCACGATCGACACGGAAACCCGCGCCAGCGTGCATGCGTCATTGGCAGAATTGGGCGACGTATTCCGCGTGCCGCAGCCCGCCGATCCGCTGCCCAACTACATCCACCTTGCCGATGCCCTGTTCTTCGCGGCCGACGGGTCGCCTGTCGCCGGGCAGCCCACGCTGTGGCGCGGCCGCACCAGTGCGGTGGACGGCTTCATTCTGGGGCGCATGCAGTCCGACACGGCAAGCTGAAGCGCCGCTGGCGACAACGCCATGGCCGCCGGGATCCAGGTCCCGGCGCGCCCCTGCCCTTGCGTCAACCGGCAAAACGCGTGGTACAGGCGAGGAATGACCGCCATGCACCGCTATCGGCTTGCAACCAGGCATCCAGGCATTCGGGGCTGAGCGGCGCCGACATGGCGGCGCCCCGAAACAGCAGGCTGCTATGCAGCCGCATCCAGGCGAAATCGCGAATATCGTCGACACCGCTTGCGACCACTTGCAGGTTGGCGCTCCAGGCGCGCTCCATCAGCGTGAAGAACCGCCCCTGCAGGGGACGGTCTTTGTACAAGCCTGGAGGAATTTGCACTTGCAGCCCTTCGGCGCGCAACAGTCCATACGGGGATGCGACGCCATGGGTGACGCAGGGCACCAGGCGCACGCGCAAGCGGGGAAGAAAGTCCGGATAGCGCGCCAGGACGTCGGCGCGCCTGGACAGCCTGCCGTGAATCGGCACCGCGAACGTGACGCGCGACGCCGCCATCGTCATGGGCGGGATATCGTCATGGCAGGCCTGCTTGTTGACCCATATCCCTTCGTTGACCAGCCCGATGCCTAAGTCGACGCACAGGCGTTCTGCCAGGCATCCGGCGGCATTCACGTTCAGCGCATGTTCGACCGACAGTTCGATCGGGGCATTGAACCTTTTGAAAAACGCCACGCCGGCCCGTAGCTCGGCACCGTCCCCTGAAGACAGCTGGCCGCTCCAGAGAGAGGGCCGGCGGCGTCCCAATACGGCATATTCGTGGACTTGGCCCTGCACCGTGAAGACAGGCTGAAAGCGCAGTAGAACGGATGCTTCCTGTGGCGCCCAGGAACGGGCGTCATCCATCATGGGTAAAAATCATTCTGTTCTCGATTAACGTCTGGCCGCAGCGCAATGGCGACGGCACAGCACGTGAACCGGCCGCGTTGCAGCATCGTGGAGGAATCCGGGGCAGGAGTTCCCTATCCGGCCAATACTGCCCACGCCTGCTCACAAAATGAACAAGAATGTTCTTAAAGCAGGCAGCGAGACGATCCATATCAAACCAAAGCCCGCCTGCGCATGCGCGTCAATTCGCCCCCCTAAAAATCCGATTCACTTTGAGATTCTTCTTATTCCCCTGGTAAGCAGGTGTTTCTATCATGGGAGCAATGCTGGTAGAAGACCGCGGCGCTCTCGCCCTTGAACCTCAGGCCGCGCCCCGCGCGGCTTCCTTGCTGCTGCATTTTCTTGCGGTGGCCTTGCTCATGTGCATCGCGGCGGGCGCCACGCTCTACCTGTACTGGGCCTTCAACAACGTCGTGTCCACCTACCGCCGCCACATGAACGCGGCCGCCTATGCTGCGCAGCAGTTCTTCGACCAGCGCGAAGCGCTGCTCCGGTCCATTTCGGCGTCCGCCGTACGTGACAACGGCACCTCGACCATGGACGAAGCGCTCGACCACGCGGGTGCGGCCCCGCAAGTCGACGTCCTGCCACTGCGTTCGACGCCCGGCGCTTACGATTGGGCGCTGGTGCTGACCCACCGCGATCTGCAACGCGTGGCGCTGGCCGGCACCAAGGTGGTCTACAGTTCGCCTCGCAACGCCAGCGCGCTGCGCCTGTCTACCCGCGATCCGCTTGCGCTGGCCCCCGTCTCCGCCCATATCCAGGAATGGCTGACGCGCACCCTGGCCGATATCGATATCCGCCCGGCTTCCCATGGGCAACCGCGGATCGTCTGGCTGCATCCGCCGCAGGACACGGCCAAACGACTCTTCCTGTTCACGCCACTGGACCCCGTCGACCCCGAGGCAGGCTGGATCGGCCTGGAAGTCCAGGGCGTCGAATCCGCCGTGAATATGCCGCGGGCGGGCGCAGGCAACTATGTGCTGTTCGACGAGCGTAGCCGTCCCGTGCTGCATAGCCCCAACGCCGATGCCGCCGACCGCGCGCTGGCCCACACCTCGCGCGAAGATGCCTTCGGCCTGCAAGGCGAAGGGTGGGTTCCCGACTATCTGGTGCTGAGCAAATCGGTGGGCGAAGACGGCTGGCGGCTGGTGTATTACACGCCGCTCCTGCGCGTGCTGCAGGACAACGCCGTTGCCTTGCAGACGGCGGCCGTCGCGTCCCTGCTGCTGACCCTCGCCGTGGTCCTACAGATGCGCTACATCCGCCGCCAGCTCGTCCTGCCCGCGTTGCGCCAGTACGAAGCGTTGGCCGATAGCGTGTCGCTCAACCAGAAGCTGGTCGAAGTGGCGCCGGTGGGCCTTTGCCTGCTGCGCCGCGCGGACGGCGCCATCGTGCTATCCAACGACATGGCGCGACGCTGGTTCCGGGACGCGCCGGGCTGGCGGGCCGACATCCTGTCCCGCGACGGCAACGAGGTCACCCGCGAACACAAGCTAAGCGACGGCCGCAGCGCTTACCTGACCTTCGCCCCGACCACCTATCGGGGCGAAGCCGTGGTGCTTTGCGGCATCAGCGATATCTCGCCGCTAAAGCGCGTGGAGCAATCGCTGCTGCAGGCCAAGCGCGACGCAGAAGCCGCGAACGAGGCCAAGACCCTCTTTCTCACCACGATGAGCCACGAGATCCGGACGCCGCTCTATGGCATTCTCGGCACGCTCGAGTTGTTCTCGTTGACCCCTGTCAGCGGCCAGCAGGCGCAGTACCTCGAGACCATCCAGCAGTCATCGGCGACCCTGCTTCGCACCATCAACGACACGTTGGACATTTCCCGCATCGAAGCCGGCCATACGGCATTGCAATGCGCCCCATTCTCGCCGGTCGAGCTGTTGAACAACGTCGTCGCCAGTTTTGCCGCGCGCGCACACGCCAAGGGCTTGCGCGCCTATGCCATCGCCGACCCCCAAGCGCCGGCCGCTGTCATCGGCGACGCGACGCGGATCCGCCAGATCCTCGACAATCTTGTCAGCAACGCCATCAAGTTCACGGATTCCGGCCAAATCGTATTGCGCCTGAAGCTTGACGGCAGCGATCACGACGGCGCAGACCTGTGTTTCCAGGTGGCGGACACCGGCCCCGGCATCGCGCCCGCGCACCAAAGCCGATTATTCGACCCCTATTATCAGATTGCGGCGGACACGCCGGTGGCATTGCCCGGGACCGGGTTGGGACTATCGATCTGCCGCCGGCTTGCGGACACCATGGACGGCCAGCTCAACGCCATCAGCGAATCCGGCCTTGGCACGAGCATCACGTTCGAAATCCGGCTGCCGTATGCGACGGACGCGCCCGAAGCCGCCGGCCCGGCCCTGGAGGGCACTGCGGTCTATGTCCAAGGCGCGGTGCCCGAAATCGTCAACAACCTTTGCGAGTGGCTGCGCCGCTGGGGCGCGGTGGCCTTGCCCTATCCCGCAGGCAACCTCGTTCCAGCCTATCCCGCCGTGCTGGTGCAAGCCTGGCCGCACGCGAAACGGCGCGTCCAATGGCGCGAGCCCCAAGTCGTCATTCACCCGCCAGGCCTGCCGACACCGGTCGAAGACAGCCCCAACACCTGGTTCGCCAACGCGTACAGCCTGGCCAGCATCCGGCATGCGGTCCACCTGGCGCAAAGCGGTTCGGCACGCAGCCAGCCGCGGGATGCCAAGACACCGCCAGACACCTTGAATCTGCGGCTGCTGGTCACCGAAGACAACCCCATCAGCCAATTGATCCTGCGCGAACAACTCGAGCACCTGGGCTGCGCCGTCGTCCTGGCGGGCAATGGCGAAGAAGCGCTGAACCTGCCCGACCTGATGCGCTTTGACGCCGTGCTGACCGACCTGAACATGCCCCGGCTGGACGGCTACGAATTCACGCGGCGTTTGCGCCAGCGTGGCTATGCCGGCCCTATCCTGGGCATCACCGCCAACGCCTTTCCCGATGAGCAGCGGCGCGGCTTGGATGCCGGAATGACTGGTCTGCTGGTCAAGCCCTTGGCGCTGGACGCATTGCGCCAAACCCTGCAATCCATCAAGGCCCGTCCGAGCTGACCATGCCTTCTGCTTGCAACGCGACGTGCGGGCGGCGCCACATACGCGGCATCGCCTGCGAGGCCCCCTGTCCATGGTAAAAATGACCGCGCTATCGACGGGCCTTGGGCTTGTTGACCTGGTATATGAACTTCGGAAGTTCCTGGTTCAAGTGTGACTCATGGGGGAGAATGGTTCCGATGTTCCACCCGTCCATTTCACCGAGTCCTCGAATGGAACGACTCAGAATAGTCCTTGCCGATGACCATCCGCTGGTGCTGATGGCCATGCACAATCTGCTCGAAAAGGAACTCGGCTTTGAGATCGCCGCGACGCTGGCCAGCCCCACGGCGCTGATCGAGCATCTACGCCGCGACCTGCCGGACGTGGTCATCACCGACTATTCGATGCCGGGCGACGAGACCTATGGCGACGGCATCCGTCTGGTCAAGTACCTGACCCGGCACTTTCCCCGCGCGCGGATCGTCGTGCTGACGATGGTATCCAACCCCATGATCATTTCGGCGCTGTACGACGCAGGCGTGTCCGCCGTGGTGCTCAAGAGCGACAATCTGGCCGAAATCGTCACGGCCCTGCAGACGCTGCGCGCCAACCGCACATACTATCCGCCAGGCCTGCAACGTGAAGGCGCCGTGGATTCGCACACCCGGTTCATCGGCGAACGCATCAACAGCCTGTCGCCCAAGGAATTCGAGGTGCTGCGCCATTTCATCCAGGGCGAATCCATGATGCAAGTGGCCGAAACGCTCCAGCGCAGCGTCAAGACCGTCAGTGGACAGAAGATATCCGCCATGCGCAAGTTGAACGTCCGGACCGACCAGGAGCTGGTGGCGTTCTGCGTCGAAAGCGGCATTTTCCAATAGCCCTTTCCGCACATGGCATCCCGTCGCGGATGGGATGAAGAAGACTTGCAACGTCGGACGGGCAGACAAGACCGTATCGAAATGGATGACATTCGGCAAGTGACGAAAACAGCCCTCCAGGGCTTGGTATCCTGGAGTCCGATCCGGCGCGCGCGGAGCATTCCGGCCCCGCCCCGGCACATCGAACCGAGACCACAAGCATGACGCAAGACGCAATTGAAACCGTGACCGACCTTGAGTTGGACCGCAAGGCGATGGAGGCCTTGATTGAACGCGCGGCGGGCCGTCCGCTGTCCTTCCAGGACTGTGATTTCCAGGATGCCGACTTTTCGCGGCTGGATCTGCGCGGCGCGCAGTTCACGGCCTGCGCCATCGCAGGCGCCTCGTTCCAAGGCGCCACGCTTGCCGACACGTCCTGGGTGCGCTGCCGTGGCGGTCAGGCCAACTTCGCATCGGCTGACGCCAGCGACGCCGTGTTCCAGAACTGCGACCTGAACAACGCCAACTGGCGCCGGGCCCGGTTGGCGGCCGTCACGTTCCAAGGCTGCAAATTGACCGGTTCCGATTTCGACGGCGTCGCCTGCCTGGGCTGGACCGTGGAGGAATGCCTGCTGGTGGGCGCGCTGCTGCGCGGCGTATCGTTCCGCAAATCGAACATCATGCAGCTGGACTTCTCGGACGCCGATCTGGCGGGCAGCGATTTCCGCGACACCGTGTTTCATGGCGGCAGCCTGCGCAACGCGAATCTGAAGAACGTGCGCTTTGAAGGCGCAGACCTGCGCGAAGTGGACTTGAGCGGCATCGACCTGACCGTTGCCGCGCGCCTGGCCGGCGCCACGATCTCCAAAGCCCAGGCCGCGGTGCTGCTGGCCGAGTTGCGCATCAGCGTGATTTGAGGCGCCCCGACGCGAGCGGCCGCCCGAAGGCGGCCTCGTGCACTGTCCCGGGTTCGATTCGGGGTTCGATTCCTAAGGGGCCCGCCCTCTACACGCCCGCCCCCATCGCCGGATCGCTCACGGTGTGCTTGCCCGTCTCGACCCGTCCCGCGAAGCGGCGGTAATAGGCCGGGTCGCTTGCGCAAGTGACGGCGAAGTCGTACCACTGCCCGCTGCCTTCCAGCGACCAGTGCAACGATGCCGTCGCGCGGCCCGCCACCGCCTGGCGCCAAGGGCCGTCCTGGCGGTAGGCCATGGCGGTCACCGTGAAATCGGCGGTCTTCGCTCCGGCGTTCATAAGCTCGGCGTAGACGTCGCCATTGGCGATGTCGTAGCAGACGCGGATCTCGGGCGCCACGTCCGTATCCGCGATGCGGCTGGTGTCGCCTTTGAAGTGGCGGTGCAAGCCATTGGGGCCCAGCACCCACAGGTCGTAGCGGCCCAGATTGTCCTGGAACACATTCCAGGTGTCCGACAGCGACTTCTCTGCCTCCACGACATAGCGCCGCGGGATGCGCGCCAGATTCAGGCGATCATAGACGTGGAAGACCGCCGCCTGTTTACCCGTGTTCGAGAACAGCAGTTCGACCGTGCCTTCGCCGTTGCAACGCGCGCTGACGTGCAGTTCGTAGGGTAGCGCGCGCGAGGGGCGCGTGCCGCTGGCCTGGATGGGCAGCTGCATGTCGGTCGGCAAGGGCATGGCGGGCAAGGCCTCCTGCGCGCTGCGCAACTGGTCGGCGGCGTTGCGGGTCGTGCGCCCTGCCAGGGTCGGCAGCGCTTCCGTGTTCGGCGTTTGGAAGTTGAAGGCGCTGGTCAAATCACCACAGACCGCGCGGCGGTACGGGCTGATGTTGGGCTCTTTGACCCCGAAACGGGCCTCCAGGAAGCGCAGCACCGACGTGTGGTCGAATACCTGCGAATTGACCCAGCCTCCGCGGCTCCACGGTGAAATCACGAACATGGGCACGCGCGGTCCGGGGCCATAGACACGGCCGTCCGGCGCGGGTTGGCTGCGGCTGCCCGCCGGCGCCGGATGCGAGAAATACTCGAATGCCATGTCGGTGTCGCTCATGGTCGACTTGCCCGCCTTGGCCAGGCCGGAATCGGGCGACGGCGCCGACGGAGACGGCACGTGGTCGAAGTAGCCATCGTTCTCGTCGAAGTTCACCAGCACCACCGTCTTGCTCCAGACTTCGGGCACGGCGGTCAAAGCGTCCAGGACTTCCTGCAGGAACCACGCGCCCTGCACCGGGCTGGACGGGCCGGGGTGCTCGCAATAGATCGAGGGCGCATTCATCCAGCTGACCTGCGGCAGCTTGCCTTCGCGGATGTCGCGCTTGAACGCGTCCAGATAGTTCTCGGGCGCCGTGCCGGGCAAGGTATTGGCGATGCCCTTGTAAAGCGGATGGTGGGCATTGTCGGTCGCCGCGTCGTAAGCATGATAGGGCAGCGCCTGGCCGGTGTTGGCATACGGCACGCCCGGTTCACCGCCGCTGGATACGGGGAAGCCCGACGCGATGTTCGCGCGGCGGAACGCCTGGAACGCGCCGAGCATGTTGTCGCCCCATTCGTCCGGCATGTTCTGGTACGAGATCCAGCTGACGCCCGCCTCTTCCAGCCGTTCGGCGTAGGTCTTCCAGGTGTAGCCCCGGTTCTGTGTCGCGGCCTGCCCGTCGATCCAATCCCATTCGTTGTTGACGAACGACGCGCCACCGGCCGTGGCGCCGTTCGTGCCGGTCAAGTGGAAGGACCGGTTGGCGTCGGTGCCGGTATGCATCGAGCAGTGATAGGCGTCGCACAACGTGAAAGCGTTGGCCAGCGCAAACTGGAACGGGATTTCGCGCTCTTTGAAATAGCCCATCGAAATATCCGTTTTCTGCGCCGGCCACTGCGTCATGCGGCCATGGTCCCAGGCGGCCTGGCTGTCCACCCAGGTATGGTGGGCGCCGTCGGCGCGCTGTGCATTGTTGGCGCTGCCGTCCAGATGATAGGGCGTAAGCACGGCGCCGTTGGCGCGCTCCTGCTGCCAGACGTTGCGCCCGTTGGCCAGCGGGATCGTGAAGCGGTCGCCAAAGCCGCGCACGCCCTTGAGCGTGCCGAAGTAATGGTCGAACGACCGGTTCTCCTGCATCAGGATGATGACGTGCTCGACGTCGTTGATGGTGCCGGTGGCATTGTTGGCCGGGATGGCCAGCGCGCGGCGGATGCTGGGCGGGAACGCGGCCAGCGCGGCCGCGGCAAAGCCTGCGCCCGTGCTGGTCTGTAGGAAGTTGCGGCGGGAAGTCATGGTCGGGAATCAGAGTCGTTGGGAGCGGGGCAGGACGGGTCGGGCCCGGGTGGCGTGGTTCAAGGCGCGCAGCGCAGCAACGGCGCTGGCGGCTTGGGCTGCTCCGTAACGGGAGGGTCGGGATCGACCGTGGACGGCTCATCGCTGTCGTCGCCGCCACAGGCGGACAGGGCGGCGGCCGCAAGCAGCGTGGCCACAAGCATTCTTGCTAGGCGTTTGGAGGGCATGGGGAAATTCGGATCGGATAGGGGGAGCAGGCTTTCACGCCGCTGTCAGCCGGCATGACCCCGGGAGTCTAGGAACGCGACGTGACATCCCCGTGAATAGCCGGCGCGCTTGGCTTCGGCGATGTATCGGCGTGTTTCCGTAACGCCTATTGCCAACCGGCTGGCGTGCCCATGCAGGTCCAATTTCCCCGCACGCCGTCGGGCTCAGCAGTGGCGCAAAAAACGCTGCTCGACGACGACGCTGCCCCACTGGCGGCCTTCCGATTCCTCCGTCAGGACAAACCCCGCCGCCTCGTACAGGTGACGGGCCGCGTCCAGCCCTTTGAACGTCCACAGGTAGGTCTCGTCGTAATGGGCGTCGGCAAACGCCAGCGCGCGTTCAAGCAGCGCGCGGCCTACGCCCATGCCGCGCAGCGACTCGTCCACGATGAACCAGCGCAGATGCGCCTGACGGCTGGCGAGGTCGCCATCGATCACGATGGAGGCCAGCACCCTGCCCCCATCCACGTACAGCCACATGCCTTTGCCCTGCGCGGGCAAGCCTTCGGCGAAGGCGCCCAGTTCACTGGCCACCTTGCGTTCGAAGTACACGCCGAACCCCGAGGCCTGCGCGTAGTAACGCGCATGCAGGCTGGCGACGTCGCCGATGCAGCCCGGCAAATAACCTTCGTGGATCTGATCAGCGATGCCGGCCGCCGTCCCTGGCGACACGTTGGGGTTCTCACGCGCCAGCGCGTCGGCGTACAGCGACATGAAGCGGATCAGCGATTGCTGGTCGTCCGGCGCCAGTTGGCGCAACGCGCGCGACACCTGATCGGTGGCGAACTGGTCGATCCGCGCTCGCAGCGCGAGCCCGGCGTCGGTCAGGGCCAGACGGGAAGACCGCGCGTCATCGGTGTCGGTTTCGCGCGTGACCAGCCCAGCGGATTCCAGTTTGGCCAACTGGCGGCTGGTATTGGATTTGTCCAGCCTGAGGATGGCCGCCAGATCGCGGGCCTGGATACCCGGCTGCAAGCCGATCTCGATGATGGCGTGCACGGCCGACGGTGCCAGATCGCTGCCCGCCAGGGAGGTCCGCATGAAGCCCAGTTCACGCACAAGCTTGCGGGAGAACTCCCGCAGGTCCCGGATGGTCTGTTCGCGGGACTGGGAGGGAAAATCGATGAGATCCATGGCGGCCCCAATAAGTTGCGGTTCGCAACCAATATACTTGCGACACGCAACCAAATCAAGCACCACCGTGCGCGGGCAGCGTTACGCCGGCGCGGGCCGTTTAAAGGCGGCCCGGGCGGCGTCGATAGCCGCCCGGCAAGCGCAACCGTTCATGTGGTCGTTTACCATGCCCACCGCCTGCATGAAGGCATACATCGTCGTGGGTCCCACGAACGTCCAACCGCGCTTTTTCAACGCGCGCGACAGCGCGACGGATGCCGGCGAGGTCGGGTTCCGGTTCCAGTAATCCAGATCCACCACCGTCGGCCGGTCGGTGGCGGGCGGCTCATGGCGCCATAACCAATCGGATAGCGAGCCCGACTCCTCGGCCAGCACCAGCGCCCGGCGCGCGTTGTTGATGGTGGACACGATCTTGGCGCGGTTACGCACGATGGCGGGGTTGCCCATCAGGCGGTCGACGTCCTGGTCCGTATAGCGCGCGACCCGCTCAAAGTCGAAGTCGTCGAAGGCCTCGCGGAACGCCTCGCGCTTGCGCAGGATGGTGATCCACGCCATGCCGGCCTGGAAGCCTTCCAGGCAGATCTTTTCATACAGCCGGCGGTCATCCCCGACCGGCCGGCCCCATTCATGATCGTGATAATCCGGCATGGACGGTTGCCAAAAACAGCGCGACGCGCCTTGCGCATCCACGATCAGGCCGCCCTTGCCGGCGGCGTCCGCAGCGTCCGCCCCGGTCATTGCTTGCCAGGCACGGGGCAACTCATGTCGCCTTCCTCGCATTTGAGGTAGGCGCGCAATTCCTTGGTACGTGTTTGCGTCAGCGTGTCCAGGCATTGGCTCAGGACCATCGGATAGGCGCTGCCGCCGGTGGTGCCGCCAGACGAAAAGGCGCATTCCGCATCACGAAAGAACAGCCACGCCTTCTGTGCCGATTGCAGCTTGGCCAACGTTGCCTGATCGTCTTTCAGGCGTTGGGTCACGGTCTTGTAGGCGGCGTTCAAGTCGGCGTCCGACTTCCGGTAGGCCTGGTCGGCGCACAGGTTCAGATCGGTCTGGGTGCTGGCATTGCCGCATTTGATCAATTGCGGCTGCGTTTGCGATTTCGGCTGCGCGTGCGCGCTGGCCGCCAGAACCAGCGCGGCCGCCAAGGCCGTCACGATGCGCATAAACGTTCCTCCGGGTAGTGAAAGGGGAAAGGCTGATGGGAAAGTGTCGCACGGATAGGGGTTACCGCGCATGTCGCCCTGTCGCCTAAGATATCGGGCATGAAGATCCAATTGCTCTCCGACCTGCATCTAGAATCCGACCCGACTTTCCTGGCGCGGCCCGCGCCGGGCGCCGACCTGCTGGTGCTGGCCGGAGACATCGGCTCGTATCAGCGGGGGTCGAAGCTGAATGGCACCGACTTCGGCCTGGGCAGCTACGCGCCGCGCAACGGCTGGCCCACGCCCGTCGTGTTCGTGCCCGGCAACCACGAATACGACAACCTGGATTTCGACGAGACGCACGACCGCCTGCGCGACCTGTGCCACGCGCTGGACATCCAGTGGCTGGAGCGCGAAACCTGCGTCATCGACGGCGTGCGGCTGGTCGGCACCACGCTATGGACAGACTTCGACGCGCTGGCCGCCGACAGCGACACCCTCGGCGCCGCGCTGACCAAGCGCGCCAAAGCCTTCCGCGCAGCCGACTTCTATCTGGAAAAGGCCGCGATGCACCGCCACGGCGCCCCCTTCATGGCCGAGCAGATGCGCGAGCAGGGCCTGGCCTGTCAGCAATGGCTGGATGCGGCGCTGCGCGTGCCGTTCGACGGCCCGACCTTGGCCATCACCCACTTCGCGCCCACGCTGGCCAGCGCCGATCCGCGCTACGGCGTCACGCCCGGCACCGCGGGTTTCTGCAATGCGCTGGACGCCCTGCTGCCGCTGGCGCACACGTGGATGCACGGCCATCTGCACTGCGCGCAGGATTACATGAAAGACGGCTGCCGCATCGTGGCCAACCCGTTGGGCTATGCCAAAAAGGGCGAACAGGCGGATTTCGCGCCTGATCGCCTGTGGGAAGTGAACGCCTAGAACTTGACGCTGGCGCTCAGGCCGTAGGTTCGCGGGTCGACCGCAGACTGTGCGTGCGCCCCGACCGGAAAAACCATGCCCAACGCCAGGGCAAGAACTGAAGGCGTAACAGCAGACCGTGCAAGCTTGCGCGCACGGCTCTTCCGAGTGGAAGTCGGACGAAAGCCCCGCCTAAGGCTCCAGTCCCGCGACCGGCAGCGCGAAGAGCACCACCGCCGGGTTCGCCACCACAAACCCTGTTCCGGCCAGGAATGTGACCGGCGACAACAGCTTCATCATGTCGGCGCTGCCTTGCGAATCCTGCACCGTCACGCGATACGACTGGTCGAGCGACGCCGATATCGCCCCGGCCGCCTGCGCGGCACTGGGGGTGCCCGGCCGGGCGAGGTAGCGCTTGCCCTTGATGTGATGGGTGTAATAGACCAGCCCTTCCTTCGTGGTCTGGAAGTGCATGGCCAACGCCTCTTGCCGGTCCCGCGGCGAGGCGTCACCCGTCAGTTGCAAGCGCACGAAGCCCCACGTAAAGCCGTCAGCTCCCACGTGAAAATCGCGCAGCACCACGGCAGTCAGCCGCGTCCGGAAGCCGGACGCCATCGCCTGCGACATCGCGGACGGCATGTCGAACAGATAGTGATACCTCGGCCCCAACACCGCAAAGGTCTTGCTGTCCGACGACACCATCAACGTGGAGACGTCTTCGGTATAGACCTTGGTCGATGCGCAGCCTGCCGCCATGAGGACAAGCGCGGACAGCAGCAGGGTCGTCAGGATGCGTCGCATGGACCGTGGCAAGGTGGCGAGATGGCTCGCGGCGGGAGCCGGATCAGGGCGCCGGATTCGGATGCCGCGTGTGGATCGCGTCGATCGCCTTCAGCAGTTCCGGCGACAACGTCACATCAACGCTGTCGATATTCTCCTTCAGCTGGGCAAGCGTCGTGGCACCGATCAGGTTGCTGGTGACGAACGGGCGCTGGTTCACCCAGGCCAGGGCCAGATGGGTGGGCGACATGCCGTGCTCGCGCGCCAGCGCGACGTACTCGGCGGTAGCGGCTTCGGCCTGCGGGTTGCTATAGCGGGTGAAACGCGTATAGCGGGTCAAGCGCGCGCCTTCGGGACGCGCGCCATTCAGGTACTTGCCGCAAAGCATGCCCATCGCCAGCGGCGAATACGCCAGCAAGCCCACCCCTTCATGATGGGTGAATTCGGACAAGCCAATTTCGAACACGCGGTTCAAGAGGCTGTACGCGTTCTGGATCGACACGATGCGCGGCAGCGCCTGGTTGTCGGCGTGGCGCAGGAACTGGCCAACGCCCCAAGGCGTTTCGTTGGAGACGCCCACGTGGCGCACCTTGCCGGCGCGGACGAAGTCCTGCAGGACCGACAACGTTTCCTCGATCGGCACGGTGTGTTCGTCTTGCACCCAGGGATAGTTCAGTTGGCCGAACGTGGCCGTAGTGCGGTCGGGCCAGTGCAACTGATACAGGTCCAGGTAATCCGTCTGCAGCCGCTTCAGGCTGGCGTCCAACGCCGCCGTCAGGTTCTTGCGGTCCAGGAAGGTCTTGCCGTCGCGGATGTGGCCGGGGCGTTTGGGGTCGCGCACCGGACCGGCCACCTTGCTGGCCAGCACGATGTCCTGGCGGCGCTTGGTGCGCGCCAGCCAGGTACCGATATAGGTTTCGGTCAAGCCCTGGGTTTCGGGCTTGGGCGGTACCGGATACATCTCGGCCACGTCGACCAGGTTGACGCCGCGCGACCGCGCGTAGTCCAGTTGTTGATGCGCTTCGGCCTCGGTGTTCTGTTCGCCCCAGGTCATGGTGCCCAATCCAATCAGGCTGACATCCAGGTCGGTACGGCCGAGTTTGCGGGTTTTCAAGTTCTGCTCCGTGCGGGGGTCTTAGTCGGGAATCGACACCTTACTCCAAGATGTTGGCGTTTCGCTGACAAGCCCCCGGAGATCCGGCAGCTTGCCTCCCCGCCCCAATCCGCATACGCTGGCGTGTCCGCGAAGGAGGCGCCATGCTCAGGAATTTCGACGAATCCTATCTTTTCTTCATCGGCGTCATCGTCTTCCTGGGCATCATCGAGCTCTGCTTCCGGCTGGGCCGCCGGCAGCGCAGGCCGGCCGACGAGTCCCACCGCACGCATATCACCGCCCTGCAGACCGCCCTGCTCGGCCTGCTGGCCTTGCTGCTGGGCTTTACCTTCGCCATGTCGGTCACGCGATTCGAAGCGCGCAAGAACCTGGTGCTGGAAGAGGCCAACGCCATCGGCAACGCGTATTGGCGTTCGCAGTTGATCGCCCCGACCGCGCGGGCGCAGGTACCGCGCTTGCTGCTGGAATACACGAAAGCGGGGCTGGAACTGCACGACGCGGAAAACGACATTCCCCGCTTCGACGCCGCCAGCGCCACGTCGCGCCGCATCGAACGCCAGATCCGCACCTTGGCCGCCGACACCGCCGACAACCCGCCGGCAATCTCGACGATCATGTTCATCCAGGCCATCAACGAAATGGCGCAAGTCAACGAGAAGCGCCGCGTGGCGCTGGAGAACCACGTCCCCGAGCCGGTGTTCTACCTGCTGTTCATCGTCAGCGCGGGCGCCGTGGCCTATATCGCCTACGGCACCGGCCTGCACGGGCGCAGGCGGCTGACGTCGACCGGCCTCTTTGCGGCGCTGATCTCGCTGGTGCTGACGTTCATCGTCGACATCGATCAGCCGGGCACCGGCGTGATCCAGGTCAACCAGGAAAGCATGGAGCGGATGCAAAGGACGCTGGAACAAGAGCTGTAGCGCGACGGCACAGCCTTTCCGTGCAGGGACGCGGCTCGACGCACGCGGTTTAAAACAGGTACTCCAGCAATTCGTCGCCCGCCGCGTCGATCGTGCCCGTCGACCGCCATCCCAGATGGCGATAGAACCCGTAAGACCGCACCGCCGGATCGGTGGCGCAGCCCAGGTATAAGCGCGCAAAGCCGCGCTGGCGCAAGAGATCGGCCGTCATGTGCAGCACCGACTTGCCCACGCCCTGGCCTTCGTACTCCGGCAATAGCGCAAGCACGACGATTTCTCCCGTGTCGCGGTGTCCGAAGCAGTAACCAGCCAGCTTGCCGTCGTCGACCGCGACCACGCCCGGATACAAGCCGGATTCGATTCCCGCGCCCCAGGTTTCTTGCGTGATCCCGGCGTCGGCCAGTTCCGCTTCGGTCACGGCATTTTCTCGGGTCAGGCCGCGCAACACGATGCAGGCAGCGGCGTCTTCAGGAAGGGCAGAACGATAGGTAAGGCTCATCGGGATTCTTAAAAAAGTTTTTGGAGAAATGGCGCCGTCACTCCGACGCCCGCCGCGCTGACCGCCTGCGGCGTGCCTTCGGCGACGATGCGGCCGCCCTCTTCGCCCGCGCCCGGGCCGACGTCGATCATCCAATCGCTGCCCGCGACCACGCGCAGGTCGTGCTCGACGACGACGACGGTGTTGCCGGCGTCCACCAGGCCATGCAACTGGGCCATCAGCTTGTCCACATCCGCCGCATGCAGGCCGGTGGTGGGCTCGTCCAGCACGTAGAGCGTGTTGCCGCGCTGGCTGCGCTGCAATTCGGTGGCCAGCTTGATCCGCTGCGCTTCGCCGCCGGACAGTTCCGTGGCGGGTTGGCCCAGCCGCAGGTAGCCCAGGCCGATCTCGTGCAGCAGTGCCAAGGGGCGTTGCACTACCGGTTCATCCTGGAAAAAGTCCCGGGCCTCGTCGACCGTCATCGCCAGAACTTGCGCGATGTTGCGGCCGTTCCATTCGATCTCCAGCGTCTTGGCGTTGTACCGGCTGCCATGGCAGGCCGGACAAGGCGCATAGACGCTGGGCATGAACAGCAACTCGATACTGACAAAGCCCTCGCCCTCGCAGGTTTCGCATCGCCCCTGGGCGACATTGAACGAAAAACGGCCGGCGCCGTAGCGGCGCGACTTGGCCACGCGGGTGCCGGCGAACAGCTTGCGGACGTGGTCGAACAGGCCCGTGTAGGTCGCCAGATTGGAGCGGGGCGTGCGGCCGATGGGTTTCTGGTCCACGTTGACCAGCCGCTTGATGGCGTCGGCGCCGGCGTCGATGCGGCCCGTCGTGCGCGGCAGGCCGCCGGGCGGCGGCAGATCGCCTTCGGGTTCTTCAACCGCAGGCTCGTGGCCCAGATGCTCGCCGATCAATTCCACCAGCGCCTGGCTGACCAGGCTGGATTTCCCCGACCCTGACACCCCGGTCACCGCCGTGAACGCGCCCAAGGGAAAACGGGCACTCAGGCCATGCAGGTTATTGCGGTGGATATCCCGCAACGATAACCACCCCGATGGTTTCCGGGCTGGCCGGCCAGGCGCGGCCGCGCGGTCGAACAGATACCGCGCGGTAAGCGATGCGCGCACTTTTCGCAGCCCCTCCGGCGGGCCGCTGTACAACACCTGTCCGCCATGCTGGCCCGCGCCGGGCCCGACATCCACCAACCAGTCGGCACGCCGCAGCGTGTCCAGGTCGTGCTCCACGACAAACAGCGTGTTGCCGGCTGCCTTCAACTGGTCCAGCGCGCGGTGCAGCGCCTGCCCGTCCGCCGGGTGCAGGCCGGCGGATGGTTCGTCCAGCACATAGACGACGCCGAACAGGTTGGACCGGATCTGGGTCGCCAGCCGCAGCCGCTGCAATTCGCCGGGCGACAGGGTAGGCGTGGACCGGTCCATCGCCAGATAGCCCAGGCCCAGCGCCTGCAAGGTTCCGATGCGCTCGATCAGATCGTGGGCGATGCGCTGGGCCGCGACGTGGCGTGCGCCGTCGGCCGCCGCCCCGTCGGCGTGGCCGCTGGCGGCGGGGGCCAGTATCTGTGCGATGCGGGCAAGCGGCAATCGCGACAGCGTGCCGATGTCCAGCCCCGCGAACGTGACCGACAGCGCTTCGCGCTTGAGCCGCCGGCCGTCGCACACCGGGCATGGCGCCCCGGTCATGAAGCGCGCCACGCGCTTTTTCATCATGGCACTTTGGGTGGTGGCGAACGTATGCATCACGTAGCGCCGCGCGCCCGTGTAGGTGCCCATGTAGCTGGGTTCTTGCTTGCGGCGCAACGCGGCGCGGGTTTCGGCCGGCGTGAAGCCCGCGTAGACCGGCGCTGTCGGCTGCTCGTCGGTGTACAGGATCCAGTCGCGCTCTTTCTTGGGCAGGTCGCGCCAGGGTTTATCCACGTCGTAGCCCAGCGTGACCAGGATGTCGCGCAGGTTCTGCCCATGCCAGGCGGGAGGCCAGGATGCGATGGCGCGTTCCCGTATGGTCAGCGACGGGTCGGGCACCATGGATTGCTCGGTCACGTCGTAGACGTAGCCCAGGCCGTGGCAATTCGGGCAGGCGCCCTGCGGCGTGTTGGGCGAAAAGTCTTCGGCATACAGCATCGGCTGACGCGCGGGGTAGGTGCCGGCCCGCGAATACAGCATGCGCAACATGCTGGACAAGGTGGTGACGCTACCGACCGTGGAACGCACGTTGGGGGTGCCGCGCTGCTGTTGCAGCGCGACCGCCGGCGGCAGGCCGTCAATGGCGTCCACGTCGGGCACGCCGACCTGGTCGATCAGGCGCCGGGCATAGGGCGAAAGCGATTCCAGGTATCGCCGTTGCGCTTCGGCGTACAGGGTGCCGAAGGCCAGCGACGACTTTCCCGAGCCCGACACGCCGGAAAACACCACCAGCGCATCCCGCGGGATATCCACATCCACGTTCTTCAGATTGTGCTCGCGCGCGCCGCGGACGCGGATGCAGGCGTCGGCGCGCGGCTTGGCGGAGTTCTTTCGCTGGCTCATGCCAGGAATAGTAATGGACGCCGCGAACCGCGGCGATTCACCCCTGCTGCAACGCCGCCACCGACCGCGCCAGATCGTGATACCTGCGGCGCAGGATCGCCTCGGCCTGATCGCGAGGCTGCCGGCTATCGGCCTCCTGAACGTCCAGCTGCGCGGCGCGCAGCATTGGCAGCAGGTCGTGCTTGACGGTATCGACGGTGGGGATGACGGTGTACTCGACCCGCTCCCCGCCCACGAACTTGGACACCTGCATGGACAGGTTGCGCGACTGCGTCACCGACGCCGACGCCAACCCGCCGCGCTCATACGCCAGGTCGGTCCGGCTATGGGTGGAATCCTTGACCTGGTAGTAGAGATAATTCTGCGACGACTTGTCCGACGTCAGCATCAGGGACTCGTGCGCCGACAGCGGCTGATGGAAGCTGGCGTCAAGCGCGGACCGCTGCTCCTGCGTCATGGCCAGGTTGGAGCCGGCCCGGCCCGTGACCTTGCTGCTCTGCGACACGCGCAACGAGAAGCCGTCGATTTCCTCCGGACGCCGCGGGTTGACGCGCTTCGATTCCTGCGTGATCGACGCGGAATAGTCCGCCAGGCCAGACAGCAGGGCGCGATGGGACTCGGACGCCGGCACGCGGACGACCGTGCCGGCCGGCTGCGACCGTTCGGTTTGCACGGCGCCATAACTGCTGTGCACCGCGGAGAAGGCGTTCTTGAACATGGCCATCAGCGCTTCATCGCCGTCGCCGCGGCGTCGCGCGCTGTCGAACTGCAGCATGGCCTTGTCGATCGCCGCCGCCTGCTGCTCGGCCGTGCCGAAGGTTGCCGGTTTGCTCAGGTCGGCATTGACGCTGACCTCGCCGGCGGGGCCCGAGTACTTGATCGACCGCTGCCCGCTGTCGGCCTGGAATTCGATGGTCTGCACCGCCACGCCATTAGCCCGCGTCACGGCGCGCAGGTTCACCGACGACAGGATGGACGGGTCCACATCCGCCAAGCCGGCGACATTCAGCCGCGGCGGCACCTGGGCCAGCCCGTCCAGCGCATCCTCGAAGGCGCCAGACAAGGCCGCGATCGCATTGCGCTCGTCCTCGGTCAGCGTGCCCTCGGTCACGTCGATCTGCACCGCCATGCCTTCCTGGCCGCGAGCCAGGGAAATCTCGACCTTGGCGCCGCTGGTGGTGGCGATGCTTAACGACACGGTGTTGTCGCCCTGCAGGCGCAGCCGCGATTGCAGCGCGCTGTCCGAGGACGTCTGCGCCGGCGCGCCGGGCGCCCGCAGCGATTGGACAGCGTTGCCGCCTTCGGTCCGGAAGCGGCCCAGCAGCGCCGCGCCCACGTCCTGGAACGGGTTGGCCGCACGCATGTTGCGGGACATCAGCGCCGACAGGGGATCGGTGAACGCGCCCGCCTGCGTATACACGGTGGCATTGGTGGCCGACGCCGGCTGGCCCAGCGCAACCCGGGTCGAGGCGGACGCGGCGGCCGCCAGCGCGGCGTCGGGCGTACGCACGGCGGCATGGGCGGTGGGAAACGGGATGGCGCTCTGCAGCGCGCCTGACGAACTGATGGCAGTCATTGTGGCGGTGTGATCCCAGCGCGTGGGCAAGGCCTGCCCAGGTTTATCCGGATTTCTCCTTATCCTAACGGCAGGATCTCCGGAAAATTAAGCCGGCGCCGCTGGGCGTCAGATGCCCGGCTGGCCCAGGAATCCGCGTACCGCGTCCAGCACGGTCTCCTCGCGCTCGCGGTGGGGCACATGGCCGCAGCCGGGCATCGGCAGCATCGACGACGGTCCGCCCGCCAGGGCGACCAGCTTTTCGGGATGGCGCATGGATCCGTACTCGTCGTTTTCGCCGTGGATGGCCAGGAGCGGCACCGTCACGCGGGGCAAGACCGCGTCCAGATTCCAATCGGCGAATTCGGCCGATTGCCAGGTCTTGACCCAGGCGTCCAGCACCCATTGCGCCTTCTCGCCGTGATAGCGCTTCAGGCGGTCCAACTGGGCCGGGTCCTTGAATTGCTCTCCCGCCACGCGGATGCCTTCCAGGGTGCGGTCTTCCACGAACGCCTGGGCGGATTCGGTCATGACGCCGACGCAGCGCTGCGGAAACGCCGCAGCGGCCGATACCGCCATTCCCCCCCCGACGCTATGGCCGAAGACGACGAAACGGGCCAGCTTGAAATGGTCCACCAGCGCGGCGAAGGCACCTCGCGCTTCGTCGGCAACGAAGTCCGGCAGAAGACAGCCGGGGTGCGGGTCGGACTGGCCAAAACCCAGCCGGTCGTAGGCGATCACGGCGCGACCCGTGGCCTGGGCCAGTTTGGCAGGAAAGTCGCGCCACAGGTCCACGCATCCCAGCGAGTCGTGCAGCAGGATGACCGGCGCGCCGCCCGCTCCGGCGGCCCCGCCCGGCCACACCCGGGCGTGGATCCGTCCCAGCGTGGTCGGGATCAGGCAACTTGCTGGAACGGGCGCGACGCGGTCAACCATCATTCATCCTCTGTTCAGTCCTCGGGCTGTGCTGATTCTGCGTCCAACCGGGCTGACAGGCAACTGCCGCCCGCTTGTCCTGCAGGCGGCGACGGGACCCGTGGCTGGCTCAATAGGCCGGCGAGGCCTGCGGCAGGGCCAGCATTCGGGACGCCGAATCATGGCTTTGGTCGCGCAGCTTGAAGCGCGCCACCGTGTCGGCCAGCACCCGCGCCTGGTCGCTGAGCATGGCGGATGCGGCGGCCGACTCTTCCACCAGGGCGGCATTCTGCTGCGTCGCCTGATCCATGTCTGCCACGCTGCGGTCGATCTGGCTGATGCCGACGCTTTGCTCTGTCATCGCGCCGTGGATCTCGGTCACCAGCCGCTGCACGCGCGAAATGCCTTCGACGATCTCGCCCATCGTGGAGCCGGCGGCCTGCACGCGTTCGGTGCCGCTCTTGACGTTCTCGACCGACGCCTGGATGAGGGTGCGGATCTCTTGCGCCGACGCCGCGCTGCGTTGCGCCAGGGTACGGACTTCGCCCGCCACCACGGCGAAGCCGCGGCCTTGCTCGCCGGCGCGCGCCGCTTCGACAGCCGCGTTCAGCGCCAGGATGTTGGTCTGGAAGGCGATGCCGTCGATCACGCTGATGATTTCGGTGATGCGCTGCGACGATTGCGAAATCGCGCTCATCGTCGTCACCGCGTCCGTGACGACCTGGCCGCCGCGTTCCGCGGCCGAGCTGGCTTCCGTGGCGAGACGCGTGGCGTGCTGCGCGGCCTCTTCCGTCTGGCGGACGCTGGAGGTCAGCTGCGTCAGCGCCGACGAGGTTTCCTGCAAGGAGCCCGCCGAGGTCTCGGTGCGCTGCGACAGGTCGCGGTTACCCATGTCGATTTCGCTGGTGGCGGCGGACATCGAATGCACGCCCGTACGCACGTCCAGCATCACAGTGCTGATTTTGTCGACAAACGCGTTGAACGACGAGGAGATCTGCGCCACCTCGTCGTGGCCCACGACGTCCAGGCGGTGCGTCATGTCGCCGTCGCCGGACCCGATGGTGTCCATCGCGTCGCGCACGGCCGACAGGCGCTTGAACGCGCGGGACGTCACCACGCTGGCGATCGCGACAGCCACCAGCGTCAGCACCACCAGCGAGATCAGCGTGGCGTTCAGCACCTGCGTCAAGCCGGCGGTGGCCTCGGCGCTGTCCAGCGCGATGACCAGCGACCAATCCGTGCCCGGGATGCGACGGACCTTCAGCAACTTCGGCACGCCGTCCAGATTGACCGTCAGGGGCTCGGCGCCGTCTCGCAACATGGCAGACAGCGCGGCAGCGGTCAATTCCGGCGCCACGTCGGTGGAGGGTTTAAGCGCCAGCTTGTCGTTCACGTGCGCAATGACCTGCCCGTCGGTCGCCACCACGAAGGCCAGGCTGGACGGCGTGGGGCGGATGGCGCGGATGATGTTCTGGATGCCGTCCAACGGGACGGCGCCGCTCAGCACGCCCGTGGTCTGGCCGCCGCGGATCATCGGCGTGGTGAACGCCACATAGAGTTTGCCCGTGCCCGAATCGCCATACGGCTTGGTGACCGTCAGCTTGCCCGCTGCCACTGCGCTCTTGTACCAGGGGCGCGCAGTCGGGTCGTAGTCGGCCGCCACCTGCGTGGTCGAGAAAAAGGTCTTGTCGGACCAGCCGATGGTGGAAATGGGAAAACCGTTGGTTTCGCCCATCAATTTGGTGAGGCCGCGCGGGTCGCCCTTTTCCACCACCGCGGCGGTGGCGACAACGGCCTGGGCCTTGTCCTCGGACCAGCGTTCAATGGCGCTGGCATTGCCGGCGGCAATGGCGTCCAGATTGCCGGAGATCGTCGCCATCATGTTGCTGCGGACGATCTGGTAGGTCGTGATCCCGGACAGGACCAGGGCACCGACAACGGTAAAGCAAGTAATCAACAGGATCCGGTTGCGCAACGAGGTAATTTTCATGCTTGCCTTATTTCAGCCACTGCCCATATCGGAGGACACGGGTCCGCGGCCTGCCGGTGAAAACCGGTAGCCACGATGGACTTACGGCATGCCGGGCCGGGACTTTAGGGTAAACCCTTGAGTTTTCGGCAATTACCTGTTTCCAGGGATAGCCACCGTGCCCACGCCCTCCTCACAATTAGAATCGGGCGATCCTGCCTTTCCTGCCCTCCCCCTTATGTCCGACACCCTGCAAGCCCCCGAACTCACCCTGCCGGCGCCGGTGCTGCTGGTGGAAGACGAACCCCTGGTCTGCCGCCGGCTGGAAGGACTGCTGCTGCAACTTGGGTATCAGCCCGACGCCCTGGTCTACGCCGGGTCGCTGGCCGAGGCGCGGGCCTGCCTGGCCAACCAGCCGGTCGCGCTGGCGCTGGTGGACCTGGGCCTGCCGGACGGCAGCGGCATCGACCTGATCGCCGAGATGCACGCGGCCGACCCCGGCCTGGCCATCCTGGTCATTTCGGCCTGGTGCACGGAAGACGCGATCCTGGCCGCGCTGCGGGCCGGCGCCACGGGCTATGTGCTGAAAGAACGGGACGACATCGAGGTCGCGCTGTCCTTGCGCAGCGTGTTGCGGGGCGGCGCCCCGATCGACCCGTTTGTCGCCCGCCGCATCATCGAAGAACTGCGCCCTCGGCCCACGGAACCCCCCGGCTTGGCAAGCGGTGAGATACTTAGCCCCCGCGAAAGCCAGATCCTTCGCCTGGTGGCCGAAGGGCTTGCCAACCGCGAAATCGCCGAACAGCTGTTCCTGTCGCGCTACACCGTCGAATGCCACATCAAGCACATCTACCGCAAACTGGCAGTCTCCTCGCGCACGCGGGCGGTGCATGCCGCGCGCGCGCGGGGCTTGCTGGACTGAGATGGCTGTCCGCGTGCTGGCTGGCACTGTGCGCCCTTCTGGCCCCGGCCCTTGCCGGAGCCGCGCCCGCCTCGCCTGCGGCCTGCACGGTCCAGGTACTGTCCATCGCCGCCGCCCAGGGCGCGGCCGACGGCAGCCGGCCTGACGCCGCGCCCTGGCTGCCGGTCACGCTGCCCGACGACTGGACGAAGCGGTGGCCGGACTACAGCGGCACGGTCTGGTACCGCATCGACTGGCAGCGCCAATGCCCCGGCGCGCCCGCCGGACCGGTCGGCCTGACGCTCGAATCCGTGGTCATGGCCGGCGAGATCTTCATCAACGATGAACTGATCTGGCGCGATCCGCACCTGACGGAGCCGCTATCGCGCAGCTGGAACATGCCGCGCTACTGGCGCCTGCCCGAAGCCTTGCTGCACGACGGCGTGAACACGCTGTGGGTGCGCGTGGTCGGCCTTTGGCAACAGACGCCGGGCTTGGGCCCGGTCCACCTGGGCGGATCGCGGGCCATGCAGGCCCTGCAGGAAGACCTGTGGTGGACGAACCGCACCCTGTACGTGCTGAACCTGATCGTCTCCGGCGTTCTGGGCGCGCTGTTCTTCTGCATCTGGATCGTCCGCCGCGAACAGACTACCTATGGCTGGTACGCGCTGATGGCGCTGTTCTGGGTGCTGTTCGTCGCCAACGTGCTGGCGACGGACCCCTGGCCGTTCGCCAGCACCCTGGCGGCGGCCCGCGCCAACGCCATGGCCCTGGTGCTGTATGCGGCCTGCTTCTGCCTCTTCATCTGGCGCTTCGGCGAACAATCGCTGCCTCGCGCCGAACGCGCGCTGTGGGTCGCCTCGGCCGCGATGCTGGCCATGTTGGCGTTCACGCCAGATACCGCGCTGCCTCAAGCGTTGACCGCGGGCGTGTTGGGAAGCGCCGCCATTTTCCTGGGCAACTGCCTGCAGTTCTCCTGGCATGCATGGCGCACGCGGCGACCGGAACACCGCATACTGGCGGCCTGCCTGCTGATCATCTTCGCCGTCATCATTCACGACTTGCTGCTGATGATGAAACTGATCAGCCCCGGGCCGACCTACACCTCGGTTTCCAGCATCGTCGTCACCCTCTGCATGTCCGCCATCCTGGGCATGCGTCATGCGCGCAACGTGCGGCGCATCGAACGCTTCAACCACGAACTGGCGGACGGCATCGCGCAGGCGCGCACTGAACTGGCCGACACCCTGGAGCGCGAGCACGCGCTGGCCATGAGCAACACCCGCCTGCAGGAACGGTTGCAAATCGCGCATGACCTGCATGACGGGCTGGGCGGATCGCTGGTCCGCATGATGGCCATGGTGGAACAAGCCAAGGCGCCGCTGCAGGGCCAGCAATTTCTGTCCATGCTGAAACTGCTGCGTGACGACCTGCGCCAAACGATCGACAGCGGCTCCAGCGCCGGCGTAAAGGTCCCTGCGACCCCTCCGGAATGGGCCGCCCCGCTACGGCACCGCTTCGTGCAGTTGTTCGACGAACTGGACCTGGATTCCAGCTGGCAGTTTCCGCCACAATGGACCACGCCGCCCTCCCCCCTGCAATGCCTGGCGCTGACCCGGCTGGTGGAGGAAGCCCTGACCAATGTGGTCAAGCACAGCCGCGCGCGCCGCGTGCAGCTGCAACTGCAACAGCCGGAACCGAACCTGCTGCGCCTGCGGATCGAAGACGACGGCGCTGGCTTCGACGTAGCGGCGGTGCGGCATGCCGGCGTCAGCGTCGGCATGCGCAGCATGCACGCCCGCATCGCCCGCGTGCAAGGGACGCTCGACATCTCGTCCGCGCCGGGCAAGACCGTGTTGACCGCTGTGCTGCAATTGCGCCCTGCCGCAGCGCAATCGGTCTAAAATCCGTCCACGTTCCGAACCGGGGAGTCTCCCCGCCCAGGCCCATCCCGCGCGAAGCCCTCTCAGACCCGTGCAGCCCTCTATCGGCCCGTCTCCCTCCGCTCTCCCGCCCGCCTCACGCCACGCTGCCCGCATCCCCCCAGCGCAGGCATTGCGTGAACGCGTGACAGACATGCTGCCTGAGTCCGCCGCTTCCCCCCCTGACGGAGACGCCAAATGAAGGCCGTACTGCTGGTCGACGATCACGCCATGTTCCGCGAAGCCCTTGCCATGGCGCTGGCGCACGCCATGCCGGCATTGACGGTGCACCCCGCCGCCAGCGGCCGGCAGGCGCTGGACGTGCTGGAGCGCCATAGCGGCATCGGCAACGTCATCATGGATTACTACCTGCCCGACATGGCCGGGACGGAACTTCTCAAGCGCTTGCGCCAGCGGCGCTCGCAATTGCGCGTGCTCGTGCTGTCGGCCTCGCAGGACCCCGAAGACGAGCGCCGCGCGATCGAAGCCGGCGCGCAGGGATTTCTGAATAAATCGGCCAGTTGCCAGGAGCTGGCTGCGGCGCTGGAAGCGGTCAACGCGGCGGCGGCCCCACACGGCGCATCCACGACCGGCGCGCCAGCCGGATCACAGGATGAAGCCGTGCTGCTTCGCACCCTGACACCGCGCCAGAGCGAAGTGCTGCGGCTGATGTGCGACGGCCTGCGCAACAAGGAAATATCCGAACGCCTCAACATGACGGAAAAGACCGTCAAGACGCATGTGTCGGCCATCCTGGGCTCGCTGGGCGTGCTTAATCGTACGCAGGCGACACTTGTGGCTCGGCGCGGCGGCGTGTTCGGGAAGCCCGCTTAGGATCGCCGCTGTCGGCGGCGACCTTGCCGCCCACGAGCGCGATCTCTCGCCCCGCCGCGGCGATGGTGTCCGGCCGATGCGCCACGATCACCCGCGTCATGTCCAGGCGGGCGATGGCCAGGTTGACCACCCTTTCCCGCGTGATGTCCAGATGGCTCGTCGCCTCGTCCAGAAACAGCAGCGCGGGTTGCTTGTACAGCGCGCGCGCCAGCAGCACCCGTTGCTTCTGCCCGCCCGACAATACCGTTCCCATATCGCCGACCAGCGTGTTGTAGCCCATGGGCATCGCGCAGATGTCGTCGTGGATAGCCGCGATCCCGGCGCATTCCGCGGCACGGTCGGGATCGTATTGTGGGTCAAAGAAGCTGATGTTTTCGGCGATGGATCCGGCAAACAGCACATCGTCCTGCAGCACGGTGCCCGCCATCCGGCGCAGGGTGGACGCGCCCATCCCGCGCACCGGCACGCCGTCGACGAGCACTTCGCCTTCGGTGGGCGTCAAGATGCCCAGCAGGATATTGATGAGCGTCGTCTTGCCGCCGCCGGACGGGCCGGTGATGGCAACCGATTCGCCCGGTTCGATGCGGAAGGTGATGTCGTCCAGCACGTAGGGCTCTTGCGGGCTGTAGCGAAAGCGCAGGTTGCGCACCTCGATGGCCGGCGACCGCGCCACGGCGCCATCCGCGCGCGGCATCTCGTCGGCAGGTTCCGGCGTTTCACGGACGATGTCGGCCAGGCGCTCGCCTTGCAGCCGCAGCATCTTCACGTCGACAAACTTGTCCAGCAACGCCGCCACCCGCTTGTCGAACAACGTCTTGTAGACCATGAAGGCCAGCAAGGCGCCGACGGTGAACTGGCCGTCCAGCACCAGCCTTGCGCCCAGCCACAAGATCGCGATCGACGACAGGCCGAACAGCAGTCCGTTGAAGGTGCGAAAGAACAGCGCCCATTTCTGCACGCGCAGGTCCGCATTGATCTCGTTGACCAACAGCGCCAGCCAGCGCGAACGCCGGTCATTCTGATGCTGGAAGAGCTTGATCGCCTTGACCCCGCGCACGGTTTCGAGGAAGTGCGATTGTTCTTTCGCGGCGTGGATGATGTGTTCTTCGGTGGCATACCGCAGCGACGCATAGCCCGACCATCGCGCCAGCCCGTACAGTGTCATCGCGCCCACGGCGATCCACGCCAGCGGCGGGCTGTACAGGAACATCAGCACCAGCGTGATCACCATGACGATGCCGTCCAGCACCGCCTCCAGGAACGACGTGGTGACGGTGCGCTGGATGGTGTCGATGGCGCCGAAGCGCGACACGATGTCGCCCAGATGCCGCTTTTCGAAGTAGCCGACCGGCAGCCGCAACAGGTGCGTGAAGACGTTGCTGCGCCATTGCAGGTTCAACGTCGTGCCCATGAACATCAGCATCCAGCTGCGCGCCACCGACGTCAGCTGCAGCATCACCATCAGCAGGCCGAACGCCAGCGCCAGCGTGGTGAGAAGATCGCGGTCGCCCGTGTTCAGCACATGGTCCACCACCCATTGCAGGAAAAAGGGCTGAACCACCGTCAGCACTTCCAGCGCCAGCGCCAGCAGCATCACCTGCGAAAACGCCGCCCCCAGGCCCGAGACGCGCCCGGTCAGTTCGCGCAGCCGGACCGACTGGTTCTCGTTGGCCGTCTGGAAATCCGGCGTTGGCCAAAGCTCCAGCGCCACGCCCGTGTACGACGCGGACAGCTCGCTGATGCTGCATTTCCGGACGCCCGAGGCGGGATCGATCAACGTGGCCGACCGCGCATTGATGTCGGTCAGCACCACGAAGTGATTGAATTCCCAATGCAGAATGCAGGGCAGCTTCAGTTTGCCGATGGCCCCCAGGCCTGCCTTGACTGGCCGGGACGCCAGCCCCAACTGGCCGGCCACATGGATCAGCGTCGCCAGCGTGGCGCCTTTGAGCGACACCGGAAATCGGCCGCGCAGGCTGGCCAGGCTTTGGTGGTGGCCGTGGAACCCCGCGACCATGCCCACGCAAGCCAGGCCGCATTCGGCGGCCTCGGTCTGCAGGAGCCTGGGCACCCGCCGTTTGACGCCCAGCGTCAGGCGATCAAGCATCGTCACAGTTTCCCCGACAATCGGTAGGCGGGATCGAACGCCCATTGATACAAGCGGCGCGTCTGCTGTAGCAAGTCCGCGTCCAGCCGCATCCCGGGCCGCAACGCCAGCGCCTGCCCCTGGGGCCCGTGCGCCGGCGTGTCCAGCGACACCGTGATCCGGTACATCGATTCCTTATCGCCCTGGCCCGCGGCGCCATCGATCATTTGCCATTCCGGCAGCGCGCTGCGCGTCACGGTCTGGACCACGCCGCGCTGCTGCCCGAAGGTCTGGTACGGGTAGGCCTCCAAACGGATCAGCACCGCATCGCCCGGCGCCACGAAGCCCACGGCGCGGCTGGGCGCGTACAGTTCGGCCAGCAACTTGGCGCCATCGGGCACGATCGTGGCCAGCGGGCGACGAGTATCCACCGCCTGCCCCACCCCCGCCGTCATGGCGGTCAGCACGCCGGCCTGCGGCGCCGTCACGACGATGCGGCGCTTGGCTTCGCTCTGGGTCAGGTCCACCGCCACGCCTGCCAGGTCGCGGTCCAGCAGCGCCAGCTGATTCTGCTGACGCAGGGTCAGGTCGGCCAGCGAAGATTTCCGGTTGGCAAGGTCCATGGCGATGCCGATGCGGTCGCGCAGCAAGGCCTGCAACTGGTTGCGCTGCTCTAACAGTTCGGCGCGCTTCTGGTCGGATTCTTCGGGCGACAGGTAGCCCTTTTCCATCAGGTTGCGATAGCGCTGCGCGCTGTCCTCGGCCAATTTGATGCGGCTGCGCTGGCCCTCGATCTGGCGGTCGATCGCCGCTAACTGCAAGGTCAGGCCCGCCACGCCAGCGGCCAGGTTGCCCTGCTCGCCCTGCTGCAGCAGCACGGTCTTCTGGCGCGCCTGGCGCAGGCTGTCTTCACGCTGCCGGATTTGCCCGCTAATGGCTTGCTGCGTGTCGCCCAGTGCGCTTTGCTGGTCCCCCGACACGACATACAACACGTCGCCTGCATTGACATGCTGGCCCTCGCTGGCCAGACGCTCCAGCACCACGCCCGCCTGCGGCACGTAGAGTTTGAGCAGGCCGGCGTCAGGCGCAAGCTGGCCGCTGACCGTCGCGCGCTTGGTATAGGTGCCGAACGCCAGGAACAGGCAAACCGCCAGCACAAAGCATCCCAACACCGCGGTGACCAACGCAAACGACACCGGCCGGATCAGGACGATGTCGCCCAGTCCGACGGAACGTTGCGCGGCAAGCGCCTGTTTTCGATAAAGCGACATAGGCTAGCCCTGGGACATATTGCCTGGACCTCTACTCCCGGCAGAAGCGCCAGCGCGACCCGCTTGATCGGGCCGCCAGACTACGGAATCGGATTGCGGGTTGGCGCCTTGCCTGCCGGCGCCACCCAATCACTTTTCGAAATAAAACGATCTTCCGTTGGCCAAGGGTCCGCTGGATTTAGGCACGAGCACGCCCGTGCGGCTCTGGCCCTGGCCGCCACTGATTTGCCCGATTTCTTCCTCGGTCAAGGGTTGGACTTCCCATTCCGGCATCTTGTCCGTCGGATTCGGTTGGTGGGCTTTCTGCATGAAGTTCTCCTGCTTGCTGACAAAGGAAGGCCGCGCCAGCGCCGGCCAAGCGGTCGCAGACGCCAAGCCCCCCTGCCCCATTGCGACGCTCAGAGGATAGGAGGGCTAAGCCGCCGGACTGCTCCTGGCGGACGGTATCAGCCCACCGGTGCAGGCGCATCGGTCTTTAGTCGTAGAGATCGGGTCCTGCCATCCGTCACCAAGCACATGGCGCGCGCCCCCCTTGCCCGGGTATATTCCCATTCGACAGAACGTTTCAAAATCTAAAATTTCGTACGAACATGATCGTCGGCATCGACCTGGGCACGACCAACAGCCTCATTGCGTACTGGAAAGATGGCGCCGCCCATCTGGTCCCCAATTCGCTGGGCGACACCCTGACCCCCTCCTGCGTCAGCCTGGACGAGGACGGCACCATCCTGGTCGGCCAGGCCGCCCGGCAACGGCTGCAGAGCCACCCGGGGCAGACCGCCTCGCTGTTCAAACGCCACATGGGCAGCAACAAGGAATTCCGCCTGGGCAAGCAGCGCTTCCGCCCGGAAGAACTGTCGTCGCTGATTCTGCGGGCGTTGAAAGAAGACGCCGAGGCGCACACTGGCGAAGCGGTCACCGAAGCTGTCATTTCGGTTCCGGCGTATTTTTCGGACGGGCAGCGCAAGGCCACCCGGGCCGCCGCCCAGCTGGCTGGCCTGCATGTGGAGCGCCTGATCAACGAACCGACCGCCGCCGCGCTGGCCTACGGCCTGCACCAGCGCGGCGGAGAGTCCCAATTCCTGGTGTTCGACCTGGGCGGCGGCACGTTCGACGTGTCATTGCTGGACATGTTCGACGGCGTCATGGAGGTCCGGTCCACCGCCGGCGACAATTTCCTGGGCGGCGAGGACTTTGCCGAAGCCATCACGCGGTGGTTCTTCGACGCCTCGGGCATTCCATCCAAGGCACGCGACGACGCGCAATTCATGGAACTCGTCGCCGCCCGCGCCGAAGCCGTCAAGCGCCGGCTCAGCGACGAAGCGTCGGCCGAGCTGGCCGTGGAATGGCGCGGCAAGCCCTACGCGCTGACGCTGTCCGACAGCCGCTACCAGGAACTGGTCGAACCCCTGCTGGCGCGCTTGCGGGCCCCGCTTGAACGCACGATGCGCGACGCGGGCGTGCGCGCGGCGGACATCGACGAAGTCGTGCTGGCCGGCGGCGCCACCCGCGCGCCGATGATCCGCACGCTTGTCACCCGCATGTTCGGGCGCTTCCCCTCGGTGGCCTTCAACCCGGACGAAGTCGTGGCGCTGGGGGCCGCGGTCATGGCCGGGCTGAAGGCGCGCGACGAGGATCTGCGCGAAGTCGTCATGACCGACGTCTGCCCGTATTCCCTGGGTGTCGAGGTGGTGCAGCAGCTGGCCGGCGGTGGCATGAGCGAAGGCCATTTTTCCCCCATCATCGAGCGCAACACCGTCATCCCCGCCAGCCGCGTCGCCAGCTATGCCCCCACGCAGGACCGCCAGAAGGCACTGCTGCTCAAGGTCTACCAGGGCGAATCCCGTCTGGTCCGAGACAACATCAAACTGGGCGAACTGCACATTCCACTGGAAGGCGGCACGCGCGAGGACGGCGCATTCGACGTGCGCTTCACCTACGACGTCAACGGCATCCTGGAAGTCGAAGCCACCCGGACCCTGACCCAGCAGATGTACCGGTTGATCATCCGCGGCAACGAAGACGCTCTGGACGACGACCAGATCGCGGCGCGCTTCGCGGCGCTGGCGCAACTGAAGATCCATCCCCGTGACCTGCTGGAGAACCGGACGCTGCTGGCCGAGGCCGAACGCGTCTACACCTTCCTGCGCGACATCGAACGCGAGCAGATGGCCGCGGAAATCAGGGGATTCGAAGCCGCGCTGGAACGTCAGGATGATCGGACGACGGCACAGGCGCGCACGCGCCTGCGTGAAGTCATCACCTACTTCGAACGCGCCAAGGTGTTCTTTCCCGAGACGGATCCCAGCTGAGGGGTGTTCATGTTCGACGTACTGGGCATTGCGCCGACCAGCGACGCGAAGGCGATCCGTCGCGCTTATGCGGCCGCGCTGAAGCAGATAGACCAGCAGACGCAACAGGCGGCGTTCGAGCAACTTCGCACCGCTTACGAGCGCGCGCTGGCTTGGGCGCGCCACCATCACGATCAACGGCCCCCCGGCGGCTCCGTCCAAGACCGGCCCGAGGCCGAAACCGACGCCGCAACGGAAGCGGAGGCCAAGGCTGAAGCCCGAAAAGCCGTAGGATCAGACGCCGGACCGTCCGCGGCCGCGCCCGTCGACTTCCGGATGAACCAGCCCCAGGTGAAGGTCCACGTACAAACGCACGCTGACGGCCCGGAAAACACGCGGCGGATGGCGCGCCAGCGGACCCGCGCGATCGAACGATGGGTGCAGGCGCTGATGCAGGCGGACGCGACGCAGCTGGAGGACGTGTGGCGGCAGATCCAGGCGGATCCCGCGCTGCTGCACCTGGACGCGGCCGACGAGATGTCCGCCGCGCTGCTGCATGCCTTGGCGCAACGTCCTGAGGGACGCATGCAGCTTTATCGGGAGGCCAGTTCCCGCTTTGGTTGGAACGAAGCGACCTTCCAGCTGCCCGGCCGCCCCGGCGTGCCCGCACTGGTGGAACAGGTCGAACATGACCGGGCCTTATGGCGCCGCCATACGCGCGCCTATCGCAAAGCGCACGAACGCGTCATCAAGCTGCTGCAGAACAAGCCCGGCCCATCCTGGCGTCAGGCGCGGCGGGTTGCGGGTCACGTTCACCGCATGCGCAACCAGGTTCCGCTTTGGTTCACGCTGCAAGTTCCGCCGGGCCGGCAAGAGGCCTACCTTGAGGCCGCGATGCGCGTGCCGCGCTACGCGTGGGTACTCGATACGATCATCACGTTTGTGCGCAACTGGTGGTGGCTCGCGCTCATCCTGATGGTGGTGCTCAATGGTATGTCCCAGGATGGCGGACTCAAAGGGCTATACCAGCAAGCCACCCCGGAACAGAAGGCGCAAGCCACCGGCATGAAGCTGTCCGCGACGGCGCCGGATCGAAAGATCGACTCCCGGATCAAGATGTCCCTGGAGACCATCCGGCCCAACGGAGACCATGTCTTCCTGATTTCGGACACCGTGGCGCCGAAGAACCGGAACTTTGCGCCCAAACTGATCGTGCCGCCCGTCAGGTATCCCTTTTCGTCCCGATTCAGAGACACGGAGGGCCAGGTCGTGCTCGGCCTGCAGCTGTCGGCCGCCGGTGTCTCCGACGCCTGGATCGTCCAGTCTTCAGGCGTCGGGGAACTGGATCAGGGTGCGCTCTGGACGCTGCGGGGCGCACGGACCGAAGGCGACTTCCCGCCGGGAGGCTTCATGGCTGAATTCACCGTCACGTTCACGCCGCCGAAGAAGCCGTAGTCGTCGGCTGCGATGCCTGCGCCGGGGCGTGCGATGCCAGCGCTTCCAGCCGTTCCGCCGACGGCACGAAGAACAGGCTGCCCGTCACGGCGCGGCTGTAGTCCAGCAGGCGATCGTAGTTGCCCGCCGGGCGGCCCACGAACATGTTCTCGAGCATTTGCTCGATCGGCGCGGGCGAACGCGCGTAGCCGATGAAATACGTGCCGAACTCGCCCACGCCCGGGCGGCCGAACGGCATGTTGTCACGCAGGATCTTCACTTCCTGGCCGTTCTCTTCCAGTGTCGTCAGGGCACTGTGCGAAGACGCCGGCTTGATGTCGTCGTCCAGTTCCACGTTCGACTGCTTGTGGCGGCCAATGATGCCTTCCTGGTTCTCGACCGTCAGCGCATTCCACCCCGCCATGTCGTGCAGATACTTCTGCACCAGGACGTAGCTGCCGCCTGCGAATTCCGAGTCCTCGTCGCCGATCACGGTGAAATCGACGGCCTCGCGGCCTTCTGGGTTTTCGGTGCCGTCGACAAAGCCGATGATGGCGCGCCGGTCGAAGTAGCGAAAGCCATGCACCTCGTCGACCACGGTCACGGCATCGCCCAGCCCGTTGACCAGCAGCGTCGCAAGTTCAAAGCAAATGTCCATGGCGTCCGCGCGGATGTGCAGCAGCAGATCGCCAGGCGTCGACACCGCGACCCGCGCGCCGTCGCCGAACACGCGGAACGGGTGCAGGGACGCCGGCCGCGGCTGGCCGAACAGCGCGTCCCAGGCGTCAGACCCGAACGCACAGACACAGGACAGGTTCTGCTGGGGCGCACGCGTCCTGACGGTGCGCGTCAAGGTGGCCACGTCGGCGCACCAGCCGCGGACGGTTTCGGCGGCGGCGGCCCCCGGATTCAGCGTGGCGACGATGAATATCGCGTGACGCGTCGTGGGGCTATGGACGGCTTGAGGCTCGGGCGGAAAGTCAGGCATGGAATCGGATGCTCAGGACGGGGGAATGGAGTTTCTGGCAGAAATTGTATCTGTTCGTCCAGGGATACCGTCCCCCTGCCTTGCATCCGCCATGCCGGCCGGTCAGAAGCGGTACGCCACGCCCACCGAGCCGAACACGTTGGTCTTGCGGTCCGTCAGCGGACTGTCGCGGGCGTCGCCCAGCAAAGTATTGACGCCGATCGTGGACACCGTGCTCCAGCTGGGATTGATGCGGTATATCCACGTGGAGTACAGGCCGACGTTCTTGAATCCCGATGACGGCGAGTACGTCGACAGGCCTTCGCGGCTGCGGGCCGATTGCGACGACGTGACGCCGTACCAAGTCTGCATATAGTCGCTGTTGGCCCATTCGGTGCGAATGCCGACCTGCACCGTGTTCTTCTCGGTCATCAGCGCCGCGTAGGACGCGCGCAGCTCCAACGTGCCGCCGTAGCCGCTGCGGGCCGCCTGCTTGTAGCCCGCGCCCAGCGAATACCGGCCTGGGCGCCATTCCACATAGGCACCATACGCGCCATGGAACTTGATATCGTCCAGCCCCTTGGTGAGGTCGGCGTCGTCGGCCTTGCGCCCCAGGGCCATCCCCACAAAGACGCCCGCGTCCAGGTCGGACGCCAATGAAGCCTTCAGTCCCATTGCCGGCAGCCCCATACGCGGCGTGATGAAGAAATTGCCCGATTGATAGTTGATCAGCGGAACCGGCAGCGCCCGATACTCACTGGAACCTTCATAGACGGGAACCGCTCCGACCCCCAAACCGATGAAGTTTGTGCTTTGCGCGTAGACGGCGCCAGCCCCGGTGAACATCACGCCTGCCAGCGCGCCTCTTGCTAATATACCCATCCGCATCAGGGCTTCCTTCAGTGTTATTACAGTGGCCGTGGGCGACCGCCCCCGGGTTTGGCCTGCATTGTCCTGAGCAACTTTTAATAATTCTTTAAGGCTTCGGCGGAACGCGCCGAAGACGGCTCTGGAGCTTGCTTGCGTATCCTGCTGGTAGAAGACGACCCCATGCTGGGCGATGCCTTGCGCGCGGGCCTGATTCAAGACGGCGCCACCGTGGACTGGGTGCGCGACATGCCCGAAGCGCACCTGGCGCTGGTGGACCACGGCTATCAAGCCGTCCTGCTGGATCTGGGGTTGCCGGATGGCAGCGGCTTGACGGTGCTGAAGGCGTTGCGCGCCCGCTTCGACACGACGCCGGTCCTGATCATCACCGCCCGCGACCGCCTGAGCGAGCGCATCCAGGGCCTGGACGCCGGGGCCGACGACTATCTGGTGAAGCCTTTCCAGCTGGATGAACTCCTGGCCCGGATGCGCGCCGTGCTCCGCCGCAGCAGCAACAGCGTGGTGTCCGCCTTGCGCTGCCGCGACGTGGTGCTGGAGCCCGCGCGCCGCACGGTGACGCAGGGCGGCAGCGAAGTCAGCTTGAGCGCGCATGAATATCACACGCTGCTGGCCCTGATGCAACGCATGGGCAACACCGTCAGCCGCGATCAATTGGAAGTGGCCGTCTACGGCAGCAGCGGCACCATCGAAAGCAACACGGTGGCCGTGTACATCCATCAATTGCGCCGCAAGCTGGGCGACGGGCTGATCGAAACCCAGCACGGCCTGGGCTACCGCATCGTGCCGGACGTGTCGCTATGAAGACACTGCGCAAGCAAGTCGCGGTCACGCTGTTCCTGGCGATGGTCGCTACGTGGGTGACCGTCTTTTCCCTGATCTACCTGGAGCAGACCCGCGCCGAAACCGGCATGTCGGACCAGAACCTGCGCGATGGCGCGCAGAAGGCGCTGCTGTCGATGCCCACCAGCCTGCTGCAGGCCACGTCGGCAGGCGAAGACCGGTTCGAACTGCCGGGCGCCGCCCGCTTCGGCGGCGAGTCCATCAACTTCCAGGTCTGGTCGTTGGCCGACAAGCGACTGCTGGTGCAATCGCCCTGGGCGCCCGACGAACCCCTGGTGCAGGACTTCAGCAACGGCTTCCATGACGTTGTGCTGCGCGGCGAGCCCTGGCGCGCCTACGCCGTGTCGGACGCCGATGGCCGCATTCAGGCGCAGTTCGCCAAGTCGAGCGCGCAATTGCGCAAGGAAACGACGCGCCGCATGTGGAGCGGCCTGGCGTTCCTGAGCGTGCTCTTTCTAATACTGACCGGCCTGACTTGGCTGGTCATACGCCGCGCGTTCCGCCCCGTGGACCGCGCGCGCGACGCCATCCTGGGCCGCGCCGGCATGGACCTGACGCCGCTGCCCACCGCTGGCATGCCCGGTGAACTGCAGCCGTTCATCCGGTCCATCAATGACCTGCTTGAACGCCTGTCGGCCTCGCTGGACCGCGAACGCCGCTTCCTGGCCGACGCCGCGCACGAACTGCGCACGCCGCTGGCCGCCCTGAGCGCCTACGCGGAACTGGCGGTCCGCAGCGACACGCCGCAGGCGCGCGCACAAGCGGTCGACAAACTACGCGACGTCGCCACCCGCACCACCCGCCTGGCCGAGCAACTGCTGGACCAGGCCCGCACCGAGGCCCAGAACGAAGGCCCGGCGGAACCCGTGGCGCTAGACCGGTTGGCGGAAATGATCGTGCGCGACAGCGAGGCGCTTGCCAATCGCAAGAACCAGCGAATCAGCCTGGATGCCAAGACCGTGGAAGTCAGCGGCGGCGTCGACGCCCTGGGAGTGTTGCTGCGCAACCTGCTGGACAACGCCTTGCGCTACACGCCCGAGGGCGGCCGCGTGGCGGTATGCTGCGGCCCCTTGCCCGACGGCGGCGCCCAACTGTCAGTCGCGGACAATGGGCCGGGCATCGCCGCTGCGGAGCGCGAACGCGTGTTCGACCGCTTCTACCGCAAGGCCGGCACGGTTGAGCGCGGCAGCGGCATCGGCCTGTCGCTGGTGGCGCAGGTCGCCGCCAGGCACAACGCGCGGATCGAGTGGGGGCCGGGCCTGGACGATTGCGGCGTTGGCATCACCGTCACGTTTCCCCCCGGCGGCGCCTAGTACGGGCACTTGCCCTGCCGCGGCTTCGGCGCGCTGACTCAATCCTCGGCGGCAACGCGTTGCCCCACCGTCGGACAAGCGCTGATTTCCGCGGTAAAACCGGCCCACCCTTCGGGTATAGTCTGAAACTCTTCGCGCCCTCAGGAAACCTGCGCCACCATGACCAGCGCCCGCGACCTTGTCTACGGGGAACTCCGCCGACGGCTGATGTCCGGCGTGTTCCTGCCCGGCGAGCGCCTGCGCGAAGAGCACATCGCGGCCGAGCTTTCCGTCAGCCGCACGCCGGTGCGCAGCGCGATCGAACGGTTGATCACCGATGGCCTGGTCAAGCGCGAAGGCCGCCGCGGCGCGGTGGTGCTGGGCTGGGTGGACCGCGACATCAACGAGGCGTTCGAACTGCGCCTGCTGCTTGAGCCTTACGCCGCGCGTAGCGCCGCGCAACGCGCCACGCCCGAACAGATCGACCACCTTGAGCAGATCAACCAGCGCATGCTGGCCGCCATTCTTTCCGACGACACCGACCGCGTGGCGCGGGTCCAGCACTGCAATAACCTCTTCCACCACGCATTGCTGGATGCGGCGCAATCCGCGCGGGTGCGAACGATGGTGGAGAACCTGCTGGACATGCCGATCATCATCGGCTCGTTCTACTTCTACACGCACGACGACATGCTGCGCAGCGTGGAGCACCATCGCCAAATCATCGCCGCCTTGCGCGCCCGCGATCCGGGATGCGCCGACATCGCCATGCGCTTTCACCTGACCACGACGCACCTGCTTTTCCGCAGCCAGCGCAAGCCGCCGGCCGACACGTCAGCCGCGTGACGCCGGCCGCGCCTTTCCGCCTTCCCCTTTATCCGCTTTCATGTATTCGCCCCAGATCCTTGTCGCCCTTTTCGTCCTGCTGCTGGCCGTTGTCATTCCGCTGGTCACGGTAGCCGTGCACCTGGCTCAGCTGTTGCGCTGGTCATTGCACGCCGACCCGGCGACGCGGGGCGAGCGTCCGCATTTCACGGGGCCCGTGCTGGCGCTGCTGTTCAGCGTGCTGGCCGCCAGCGACTTCACGTCTTATGAGCCGATGCGGACCATCGCGGAACTGAATCCGGTGCCGATGGCCGCGCGCGCCTACTTCACGGTGGCCATGCTGGTGCTGGCGGTGCTGTCATGGGCGTATGGCGGCGCAGTCAAGGACCGGCTCCTGCGCCGCCTGGGAATTGCCAACGGCTGACGGGCGGGCCTTGGCGCCGCTTGCTCAGGGCTTCCAGCCCTGCGCCTTCAGCCGGGCGTCGATCCACGAGGTGTCCAGCGTGCCGGCGGCGATCTGCGCCAGCATCTGCTCTTCGACCGCGTGCTTGGCCGACGCGGCGTCATACAGCGCGGACACCTGGTCGTACGGCAAGGACAGCAGGCCGTCGTCGTCGCCCAGGATCAGGTCACCCGGTTCGATTGTCATGCCGTCCAGCGCGATGACGGCATTGATCTCGCCCGGGCCATCCTTGTAGGGCCCTCGGTGCGTCACGCCGGCCGCATACACCGGGAACGCGCCGCGCCGGATGGTGCCGCTGTCGCGGATCGCGCCGTTGATCACGATGCCGGCCAGGCCGCGCGTCTGCGCATAGGTCGTCATGATCTCGCCGATGATGGCATTGGTGAGGTCGCCACCGGCGTCCACCACCACCACATCGCCCGGCTGCGCCAGTTCCAGCGCCTTGTGCACCAACAGGTTGTCGCCCGGGCGCGTGCGCACCGTCAGCGCGGGGCCGGCCATCGGAGAGCCATCGTGCATGGGCCGCAGGCGCGCGCCGCCAGCCGTCATGCGCGACATGCAGTCGCTGATGTTGGCGACGGGGATGCGGAGAAACTTCTCGACGTACTCGCTCGCGACCGCGCGCTTGCGCGGGTGGATCTCAAAACCGGTCATTAGGGGCCTCCTGGTGCTTTGTCTGTCGGTGTCGCAAGATCATTGTTTCGGGATGCCGGCTTCCTGCACGACCTTGCCGAAGATGTCGTGGTCGGCGCGATGGCGCTTGCCCAGGTCCGCCGGCGTGCCCGCCATGACGCTGTAGCCGGAGTCTTCAAGCTTCTTCACCACGTCCGGCTGCGCCTGCGATTTGTTCAGCGCCTGGTTCAGCGTGGCGATCACGTCGTCCGGCGTCTTTCCGGGCGCCATGAGGCCCCACCAGATCGTCTGGTTGATGGTCTTGAATCCGCTTTCCGAAAAGGTCGGCACATCGGGCAAGGCAGGCGAACGCTCGTCCGCCACCACCGCCAGCGCGCGGACCTTGCCGCCGCGGATCTGCGGCAGCAGCGACGCGACGGATCCCGTGTAGAGGTCGATGCGGCCGCTGGCCAGGTCCGGGAAGGCCTGCGACCAGCCCCGGTACGGCACGTGCATCAGTTCCATGCCCGCCGCCTTGCGCCACAGGTGACCGATCAGGTCGCCGCTGCCGCCAATGCCGGGAATGCCCAGCGACACCTGGCCCGGGCGCGCCTTGGCTGCCTTGACCACGTCGTCCAGCGTCTTGTAGGGGGATTCCGGTACCACCACGAACACGCTTGGCGACGAGGCCACCAGGCCCACCGGCTTGAAGTCCTTGAAGGTGTCGTAGCTGAGCTTGTTGTACAGCCACGGGTTCAGCACGATGTTGTCCGTCTGCGCCATGACCAGCGTATGGCCGTCGGGCTTGGCGCGCGCCGTGGCGTCAAGCGCCAGGTTGCCGCCCGCGCCCGGCTTGTTCTCGACCACGATGTTCCAGCCCGTGTCCTGCGCGATAGCCGACCCGATCATGCGGGTCAAGGTGTCGGTTCCGCCACCCGGCGGAAACGGGGAGATCAGCGTGATGGGGGCCGAGCCCATATCGGCCGCGCCGGCCGCGGCCGAGGTCGCCAGCAGCGTCGCCGCCAGCAGAGTCTTTACGAATGTCATTGTCTTCCTCACTGATGTTTGGGAATGCCGCGGCCCTCTGCGGGGCCGCTTTGCGCGATTCAGGATTGGCGGGCCAGCGGCGTCAGCCATGCCAGCCGCTCGGCGACGGAGTCGGGCACATGGAAAGAACCGTTCTCGCGCGCCGCCTCGATGCCCTTGGCCGTCCGGGCGAAGAGCCGTTCGACGCCGTCCAGCACCAGCGGCTGCAAGCCGGCCTCGACCAATTGCTCGCGCGCTTCGCGCACCTCGGCCAGGCGGCGCGGCGCATGCAGCACGTGCGAACGCACGAACGAATCGACGAATGTCGTCAACGGCGTCCGGTCCATGTCGGACAGGACTTCGTACAGCGACGTTCGCAGACCCATGCTCTCCGCCGCGACCAGACACTCGACGGCCAGGCTTTCCATGCCCTTGGTCAGGATGCTGCGCAAGAGCTTGAGGCGGACGGCATCGCCGGCCTGGCCGTCTATGGCCTGCGCCGGTGCGCCGCAAGCCAGCGTGAATGCCGCCACGCCCGGCGCGCCCGTGCCGGCGCACAACAGCGGGGTGCGCGCACCCAGCAAGGCAATGGCGCCCATGATGGCGACGTCGGTAAAGGGCACGCCGCGTTGCGCAGCGATGTCGGCGGCGGCGCGCATGTCAGCGGCGCTTGCAGTCGTGAAGTCGGCGTAGGACGCGTCGTCGCGCAAGTGCGGCAGCGCCTGCGTGGCGACCTTCAGCGCCGCATGGCCGAAGACGGCCGACACGACGATGTCGGCCTGAGCCAGCCACGGGCCGGGCTCGGCATGCAACGCGCTGCCATAGGAGGCCGCGCGCGCCTGCATCCCGGCGTCCTGGCGCAGCTCGCAGATGCCCACGATCGAATGGCCGCCGGCCACCCACGCCGCCGCATAGCAGTCACCCACTTCACCACAACCAATCAGTGCAATTTTCATGTTCATAAATACAAAAAAAATACAAACATGGTTATAGCCTGACTGAAAGCCCCCTAATCACTAGTAATAACCCGAGTATTTCAGGGGAACGTAGAACATAAAAAGTACATTTTTGGAACATTGGGTGCCTCGACCGCCCGGCGCCGAGCTATCCGCCGGGCGGCGGTGCGTGCCTTATTTCACGCTGGCGACCGCATCCAGGATGACCCGGGCCACGTCGGCGGGGCGCGATTGCTGCGGCACATGGCTGGACGGCAGAGCCGTGACTTTCGCGCCGATCTGCGCCGCCATCGTGCGCTGCAAGGCAGGCAGGATCATGCGGTCGTTCTCGGCCACGACGAACCACGACGGTTTCGTCTTCCAGGACGCGGATGACACCGCTTCGCCGAACGCCGTCGCCTTGATCGGGCCTTGGGTGGCCGCCATCACACGGGCCTGGGCGGCCGGCACGTCTTGCGCGAAGTCACGCGCGATGCCCTGCGGCGGCAGGCTCAGCCAGCCATGGCTGTCGGCGACGATGGCGTCCGTGCCCGGCGCCTTGGGCTGGTCTTTCGTCATCGACGCGACCGACTGGCCCGCATCGGGCGCGAACGCGGCCACATAGACCAGGTTGGCGACCTTGTCGTGCTTGCCGGCTTCGGTGATCACCACGCCGCCCCACGAATGGCCGACCAGCACGACTTTGCCGGGCTGGTTATCGATGGCGCGATTGGCCGCGGCCACATCGCCAGCCAGCGAATCCAGCGGGTTCTGCACCGCTTGCACCTGCACGCCCTTGTCTTGCAACAGCGCGACCACCTTCGCCCAATCCGAGCCGTCGGCGAAGGCGCCGTGCACGATCACGACCGAGGGCTGGGCCGAAAAAGCCTGTGAAACCGGGCCGGCGAAGAGGCCGGCTGCCAACAACGAGGCTGCGATAATATGGCGTTTCATGCTGAATTTCCTTTAGGTTGGGTGCCAAGCGACGGTGTCGTGCTTGCTGGGTTCCAGTGTCGTCATCCGCCCGCCAGGCCGGTATCGGTTGATTAACCGATAAGGCCGCGATCAGCCCCCCAATCAGCCCTTCCCGCCCCCTTTGACCGCCCGCCCCCGATGACCACCGCCAGTACGATGGAACTCACCGATGCCGTGCTGGCCATGGCCTTCGTCGGCGATCTGAGCATGGGACGCGCCACCGACCACTCGCGCCGCACGGCGTGCCTGGCCGGCAAGCTTGCCGAGGCCCATGGTGCGAGCGAGGCCGCCCAGAACCACGCCCGTGCGGTGGCGCTGCTGCGCTGGTCGGGCTGCACGGCCAACGCCAGCGGCTTCGCGGACCTGCTGGGCGACGACGTCGCCTCGCGCGAGGCCATGATGGCGCAGACGCTGCCCCCGCTTGATCCGCGCACGCAATCGCTGATCGTGCCGCTGGCGCTGATCCACTGCGAAATCTCGGGCGATGTGGCCGTCAACCTGGGCATGCCTGACGATGTGGTGGCCGGCCTGCGCCACGCCTTCGAACGGCATGACGGCAAGGGCATGCCGCAGGGCGTGCCGGGGGACGCCGTCCCCGGCGTGGTGTTCTACGTGAACGTGGCAAGCGACCTGGAAATCCTCAGCCGCGCGCACGGCCGCGACAGCGCGATGGACTACCTGCGCGCGCAGGCCGACGCCAAGTATCCCGCCCCCGTCGCGCAACTGGCGGTCCGGCATGGCCAGGCCTGGCTTGACGATATCGACGCCCATCCGCCCACCGGCGCCGAATGGGCGTTGGCCGGAACGCGCGCCGATGCGCCCCCTGCCGGCTTGACGCTGCTGGCCGACGTCGCCGAACTCAAGCTGCCCTGGCTGGCGGGCTATTCCCGCCGCGTCGCCCAACTGGCCACCCGTTGCGGCGCGCTGCTGGGCATGGGCCCGGCGGCGCTGGAATCGTTGCAGGCCGCCGCGCTGGTGCACGGCATCGGCCGCGCCGCATTGCCGAACCGCTTATGGAATACGGCAGGCAAGCTGTCCGCCGACCAATGGGAACAGGTCCGGCTCATGCCCTATTGGACCGCCCGCGCCGCCCGTCAGATACCGGGCTTGAGCGACGCGGCGGAGCTGGCCTCGTACGCCTACGAACGCCTGGACGGCAGCGGCTATTTCCGCGGCGCGTCCGGGCCTGCGCTGGGCCTGGCGGCGCGCGTGCTGTCCACGGCGGTCGCGCTGCAAGCGCTGCAGGAAGACCGCCCCTGGCGCCCCGCCTATCCCTTGCACGACGCCGCCCGCATCTTGCGTGAGGAAGCCGCCGCCGGCCGCTTCGACGCCGAGGTGGCCGCCGCCGCCATCACTGCCGCCTCGGGCGGCGCCGCCGCCCCGCGCCGCGCGACCAGCACGCTGTCGCAGCGCGAGATCGACGTACTGCGGCAGATCAGCCTGGGCGCCAGCAACAAAGAGGCCGCCCGCGCACTGAATATCAGCCCCAGCACGGTACGCACCCACGTCGAAAGCGTGTTCCGCAAACTGGATTGCTCGACCCGTGTCGCCGCCACCTTGAAGGCCCTGACCGCGGGGATCCTGTAAGCCGCCATCCTGTCGCCGATTGCTGGTAGTCTTGGGCCTGCCGCGCGGGGTTCGCCCCGCGCCCGCCTCACCCATTTCGCGAGCCCCCTCATGACCAGCCCTATGTACGACGCTTCCGTCCCTGTCATCAAGCAAATGCTGTCCGCCCTGTCGGACGTGCTGAAAAAGGCCGAAGCCCACGCCACCGCCAAGAACATCGACCCGTCCGCCTACCTGGGCGCGCGCCTGTTCCCGGACATGTTCCCGTTGTCGCGCCAAGTGCAGATCGCCGCCGACTTCGCCAAGGGCATCACGTCCCGCCTGGCAGGCGCGGAAGTCCCGTCCTGGCCTGACGGCGAACCCTCGTTCGCCGAGCTGCAGGCCCTGATCGCCAAGACCCTGGCGCACGTCGGTTCGTTCAAGCCCGAACAGTTCGCGCAAAGCGCGTCCCTGGAAATCGTGCTGCGCCCGGGCACGCCGAAAGAAAAGAAGCTGACGGGCAGCGCCTACCTGCTGCACTACGGCCTGCCGCAGTTCTTCTTCCACGTGACGACCGCTTACGCGATCCTGCGCCACAACGGCATCGAAGTCGGCAAGCGCGACTACATGGGCGCGTATTGATGCCACATCCGTGCGTGCGGGCCTGAGCCCGCATCATTGAACAAGGCCGCGGCGTGCATCCCGCGGCCTTTTTCATTGCGCCGGCATCTGGTATGCCTACACCGGTCTTCCGGTCCCTCAGCCATGCGACGGGCGCCGGAACCGTTGACGGCGGCCTCCCGCCTGCTCTAATTTCGCCAGACGCGAACCGCGTGACGCAAGCCCCCCGCCGATGACCACCCCGCTCAGGGAGATCCATGATGATCGCGACAACCGTTCTGGTCGTAGGCGCGGGCCCCGCCGGCCTGCTCACCGCCGTGGAGCTGGTTCGGCGCGGCGTCCAATGCTTGCTGATCGACGCGCACGAGCAGCCCATGGATTGGGACCGTGCCACCGTCGTGCATCCGCGATCAATCGAAATACTGGACGCACTGGGCATCGCCGACCGGCTCTTGCGCCTGGGCGTGAAACAGCGCCATGCCCGCATTCATGCCGAGGGGGCCGTGCTGGGCGACATTGACCTGTCGCTGTGCGGCAGCCGGTATCCATTCAATATCGGCATCTCGGAAGAAGTCACCGAATCCATCCTCCACGACCATCTCGCCGCGCACGGCGGTGCGGTCACCCGCGCCACCACACTTGTGGGCTTGGTGGCACAACCCGATGGCGTGACCGCCACGATCGATCGGCGGGGCGCGCGGGCACAGGTCCACGCGCAATGGGTCGTCGGATGCGACGGACACCACAGTACCGTCCGCACGTTGATGGGTATCGAGCAAGACGGCCACGACATCCACCAGCCTTGGGCCGTGTTCGATGCGGCCATCCCGGCATGGCCGGAATCCTTTGAAGCCAACTACGCCTATCTGGATCCGACGCCGGTCATTCTGACGGCCCTGCCGGACCGCCGATGGCGCGTGTATCCGCGGCCCCGTTCCGCGCAATCCGATCTGGTCGCCGACGCGCTGGCCACCTTGCAACGCTACCTGCCCGACGCGCGCTTTGACCAGATTTCGCATCCCACGCGCTTCGATTGCCACACCAAGGTTGCCCGAAAATTCCGATCGGGCCGCGTGTTGCTGGCCGGTGACGCCGCGCACACCTGCAGCCCGGCAGAAGGGCATGGCATGAACACCGGGCTGCAAGATGCCTACAACCTGGGCTGGAAGCTTGCGCTGGTTTGCCAGGGGCATTGTTCCGAAGCGCTGCTGGACAGCTATCACGCCGAACGGCGCCCCGTGGCCGATCAGGTGATGGCCTCGGGCGATGCCGCCGAACGCGCACAGCAGGTCAAAGGGGAACGCGCCCGCCGCGCGCGGGATGCGGCGATCCGGACGGCCTTTGCCGATCCTGGCACGCGGCACCACGAAGCGGTGGCCGAGGCGGAGCTTGATATCGACTACGCCGGATCCCCCATCGTCATGGGCGATCCGCACGACGCCCTTTGGCCGGGCCAGCGTCTGCCTGATCAGATTCCCCTGGCGTTCACGTCTGGCGGCGTCGGCCACCTGCATGCCTGCACTCGCCGCCAGGGCCACACCGCCCTGCTGATCGGCTGCGCCGCGACGCCCGAGGACGCCCTGGAGCAAGTGCGCCGCGCCATGGAGCCTCTGGCTGACGGCGCCATCATCGAACAGGTGATCGTCCTGACCGCGAATGCGGGGGTGCCCGGGGCGCATGCTTACCTGGCGCCCGACATCGCCCACGCGCTGGGCGTGCGCGGCATTGTGCTGGTGGTCGTCCGAGCCGATGGCCACGTCGGCCTGCGTGCCGAACAAGGGCATGCCCAAGCGTTGGCGGCGTATATCGGACGGTTACAGAATTAGGGGTTTCCACTAACTCCGGCCATGTCGATTTCGTTGTCCTCTGAACGTCGTATGAGTACGACCCTCTCATTCCAAGGCGGACACACCATGACTACCGGAACCGTTACCCTCCATCGCGTCCTGCGCGCCTCCCCCGAGCGCGTCTACCGCGCTTTCCTTGAAGCCGACGCCATTGCGAAATGGCTGCCCCCCTACGGGTTCACTTGCCAGGTCCACCAGTTGGACGCCAAGGTAGGCGGCCGCCACAAGATGTCGTTCCGCAATTTCTCGACCGGCAGCAACACCGGCTTTGGCGGCGAATACCTGGAACTGGTTCCGTCGGAGAAGATCCGCTACACGGACGAGTTCGACGACGCGAACCTGCCCGGCAGGATGCAGACGACGATCACCTTGCGCAAGGTCGCTTGCGGCACGGACATCAGCATCAAGCAGGAAGGCATCCCTGAGGTCATCCCGCCCGAGATGTGCTACCTGGGCTGGCAGGAATCCCTGGCGCAGCTGGCGAAACTGGTCGAACCGGAAATTCCCGACTGAGCGGAATCGATGGGGAAAAAAGGCGGATTTGAATCGCACTGTATCCGCCCCCAGGGCCCATACATTCGGACACCCGGCCCGCCTGCCGGGCCTCTATAAATCGTTCGCAGCAAGTCCCAACCCCGCGAACCTTTTATGGAGCCTCCCCCATGACGGACCCCATCGACACCCAACGTCGCCGCCTGCTCGCCACGACCTCAACCCTGGCGGGCGTCAGCCTGCTGACCCTTGGCGTGAGCGGCACGGCGCTGGCCACGCCCAGCCCGGCGCAATCCGCCAACACGGCAACCCGGCGCAGCCCGACGCCGTTGGGCGACATCCGCCAGATCCATGCCGGCGCGCTGGATGTGGGTTATGTGGACACGGGCCCGCGCAGCGGCCCCGTCGCCATCCTGCTGCACGGATGGCCTTACGACATCCACGCTTTCGCCGACGTGGCGCCGCGCCTTACCGCCGCCGGCTACCGCGTGATCATCCCCTACCTGCGTGGCTACGGTTCGACGCGCTTCCTGTCGGCGGACACGCCCCGCAATGGCGAACAGGCGGTCGTCGCCGTCGACATCATCGCGCTGATGGATGCGCTGAAGATCGAACGCGCGATCATCGCCGGCTTCGATTGGGGCGCGCGCACCGCCAACATCCTGGCCGCGCTGTGGCCCGAACGCTGCCAGGCGCTGGTCTCCGTCAGCGGCTACCTCATCGGCAGCCAGGAAGCCAACCGCAAGCCGCTGCCGCCGCAGGCGGAATTCCAATGGTGGTATCAGTTCTACTTCGCCACCGAACGGGGCGCGGCAGGCTACGCCGCCGACCGCGACGGCTTCAACAAGCTGATCTGGCAACTGGCGTCGCCTCAGTGGAAGTTCGACGACGCGACCTATCTGCGTTCGGCGCGGTCATTCGATAATCCCGATCATGTGGCGGTCGTGGTGCACAACTACCGTTGGCGCCTGGCGCTGGCCGAAGGCGAACCGCAGTACGACGACCTGGAAAAACGCCTGGCGGCGGCACCGAAGATCACCGTGCCGACGATCACCCTGGAAGGCGACGCCAACGGCGCCCCGCATCCGCCCCCCGCCAGCTACGCGAAACAGTTCACCGGCAAATACCAGCACCGCGACATCACGGGTGGCATCGGCCACAACCTGCCGCAAGAGGCCCCGCAGGCGTTTGCAGAGGCGGTGCTGGCTGTGGTGCGGCTTTGAGCGGCGGCGCTCTCGAGTATGCCTGAAGGAACTTCTGCCTTCCGGGCGACGCTCATGCATAGACACTCGTTCTGGGCTAGGAATGGGTGGCCCTCTCCTGCGGCCTTGACGATCAGGTCAGACGTAAACGCGGTGGACTTATCGACGACCGGCTTGGCATCGGCAGCATCCGCGCCCGGCATCAGTACTTTTGGCTGAAAATCGGAAATGCCGGAGGTGAGATAGGCGCTGACTAGATGCTCGAACAGTTCGATGCTTGCCCCGCTCGTGAGCAACTCAGAAAGCCGACGGAAAAATGTCGCCAATATCGTGCTTTTATTAGCCTCAAGGACGCCGCCCCGCCTCCACCTGGATCTTCAACTCGACTTCTGGCTTGAACCCCATGTCCAGGCCGAAGTTCAGCCCGAAGTCTTTACGGTTGAACTTCGTCGACACATCGGCGCCGCAGAATTCGCGCTTTTCCATGGGATGCTGGATGCACTTGAAGTCGTCGATCTCCATCTTGACCGGCCGGGTGACACCGCGCAGGGTCAGGTCGCCGGTAGCTTCTTCGGGGCGGTCGCCATCGAACTTGGTGAATTTCCCCTTGAAGGTGGCAGTGGGATAGCGGGCGGCGTCGAAGATGTCGGGCGCGACCGCGTGCTGGTTCATTTCGTCATGGCCGAAGTCCACGGAATTGATGTCCACCGTGACCTCGACCGTGCCCGTGCGCGCCTCGCGGTCCAGCACCACCACGCCCTTGGACTTGTTGAACTTGCCGCGCCACGTGGACAGGCCGCCCATGTGATCGGCTTCAAAGCTGGGATAGGTGTGCGACGGATCCAGATCGTAGGTCACCGGTGCGGCGGCGGCCGGCAGGGTCAACATCAGCGCGGCGGCGCCCAACAGAGACTGAATCGACTTCATCAGAGTTCCTTATGACGGAGAAGGCGCCCGCGCGCCCAAGGCGCGCTGGCACAGATTGGAACCCAAACCATATCATTCAGTTCCATGTCAGCATTGCGAATCCGCCTGAAACGGCCTGTCAGCATTCCTCACGCATTAAAAATAGGAATATTCCTATTCACGCAATAATGCGCCGGTCATATGCCGCAACCACAGGAACGAAAATGAAAAACGTGTTTGCTTTGCTTGTTGCCGTCGCCTTGCCGGTGGCTGCCTATGCGCAGCCCGACCTCGAGCCCTTGACGCTGAACCCGGACAGCAAGCTTCTCTGCAACCCCCAGGCCGATTGGTGCGTCGGGATCAAGACGGACGGGTCGTTCGAGACGAACGGCCCATTCGCCACCAGCCGCACGCTGCGCGCAGACCGGTCATTCTGGGACCTGCCCGACATCCCCGATTTTTCCAAGTTCACCGTGTGGCCGCAATTGATCCGCATGAGCGAAGACCGCGCACTGGTCGGCGTGGTGGGCCCCGCCGAACCCGACTACAAGCTGGAAACTCAGTTCTCCGGCGGCAGTTTCAGCCGCAAGGACCTTTACCTGTTTGAAGTCGGCCTTGGCGAGCAAACCGCCAGCAATCTGGTGTTCATCATGCCGATGTCCACCGAGGCGACGATCCGGTCCTGCTTCAATGAAGCGGACCAGAAAAAACGCGATGGCCATTGCATCGACGCCTACCGGTTCAAGGCCGATTTAAAGGCCTTGGCCGGAACGAAAACGGCCTCGGGGGTCGAATATCCGGACTTGCAAGTGACCACCCAGGCCACCCGCGCCCCCGCGAACGCCAGCCGATACGCCGACTCCAGCGCGCAGCCGGCGCCGACCCAGGCCCAGGTCACGCCCGCTGCCGACAAGCAATGCAGCTATCAGGTGACCTACAAATGGAAATCCGAGGATTCGGTATACGCGCCCGCTGCGCCGCTGCCGGATTGTGCGGAGTTCCTGCAAGCCGCGCCCACGGCGAAGCCATAAGGCCAGCGATCCCGGCACAAGGTTGACGCGCAAGCCAACCAAGGGCGCCGCCTGCGTCGCTTACTCCGCGTAGCCCGGGTTCTTCCTGTCCAGCCGACGCAGCAGGCCCGGCCAAGCCAGGGCGGCCTTGTGCGCCCGGTCAGCCGGGGACTCCACCGCCGCGCGCGCCAGGACCTCCGGCGGGATGAAGATCAGTTCACCGCCGCCCGCCTGCGCGCGCACCTGCGCCATGCAGGCGGCTTCCAGGCGATGCATGGCCTGGAACGCTTCGGCCATCGTCTGCCCCACCGTCAGCAGGCCGTGATTTCGCAGGATCAGGTAGTGGTTGCTGCCCAGGTCGCGCACCAGGCGCGGCTGCTCTTCCGGATTCAGCGCCAAGCCTTCGTAGTCGTGATAGCTCAGCGAACGCAGCGCGATGAACGCAAATTGCGACAGCGGCAGCAAGCCCGCCTTCTGCGCCGACACCGCCACCCCATTGATGGAATGCGTGTGCAGCACGCACATCGCGTCCTTGCGGGCCGCGTGGATACAGCTGTGGATGGTGAAGCCGGCAGGATTGATGTCGTAGTCCGACGCCATGACCTTCTTGCCGTCCAGGTCGATCTTGACCAAGCTGGACGCCGTGATTTCGTCGAACATCATCCCGTAGGGATTGATCAGGAAATGCTCGGTGCCGGGCACCTTGGCGGTAATGTGCGTGAAAATCAGGTCGTCCCACCCGAACAGCGCCACCAGCCGGTACAGGGCGGCCAAATCGGTGCGGACTTGCCATTCCGTCGCGCTGACCTGTTCGCGCACGCTGGCGCCCTGCTTGCTAATCGTATCCATCCCGTCTCCAGTCTTGGTATCCAGACTTCGTGTTGTCCCAAGGCGACCTTGCCTTCGGCTTATCGGACACTGTATTAGTTTTGCAGCGATCCGGCATCGCGGGAACGGCCGCCGTCCGTCAGGTGGAAACAATTGTCCTGCCGCCGGTTTTCCCCAAGGCCGGCTTCCGCTTGCATAATAATGGTCGACCGAATCAGGAGACCCCGCCATGTCGCTTGCGCTCTACGGCCATCCCTTTTCCTCTTACACGCAAAAAGTGCTGATCGCGCTGTACGAGAACGGCACGCCCTTCGAATTCCGCGGCATCGGGCCCGACACGCCGCAGCACGCGGTCAATGGCGCGCTGACGGGCGACGACGCCATGCGCCGGGAAGGCCTGGCGTTTGCCACGGACCGGGACTGACAGGACGATGCCCTTGCCACAAGGCCCCGCCCGCCGCCTGCCCACATGGTTTCGATCCCACCTGGAATCGCTGTCCGGCGTCGGCCTGCTGCTGGGGACGCTGTTCTTCGCAGCCTCGCTTACGCCCACGCTGGTGCCCCGCACCTTTGTGACCCAAGGAGTGCTGGCCGGCGCGTGTCTGGCCGCCGGTTACGGGCTGGGCGTGCTGTGGCATTGGCTATGGGCCTACCTGGAACTGCCGGAGCCGCGTGCCCGCGCGGCACGCGTCACCAATGCGCTGATCACCGTGCTGTGCCTGTCCGTGCTGATCCTGTTCCTGTGGCGCGCCGCGGACTGGCAGAACACGATCCGGGCTTTGATGCAGATGGCGCCCGTGACCAGCGCGCACCCCTTCAAGGTCAGCGCAACGGCGCTGGCCACGTTTTCCGTGCTGCTGGCGCTGGGCCGGCTGTTCAAGTGGATGGCCCGCGCCGTGTCGGCGCAAGTGCGCCGCGTGGTGCCGCGGCGCGTCGCCAACGTGGCGGGCGCGGCGATTGCGATCCTGATTTTCTGGTCGTTGGCCAACAACGTGTTCTTCCGCGCGGCGCTGCATGTGCTGGACGCGTCGTTCCGCGAGTACGACGCGCTGATCGAACCGGAACGCCCGCAACCTGCCGACCCCGCCAAGACGGGTAGCCCGGCCTCGCTGATCGCGTGGAAACAGTTGGGCCGCGCGGGCCGGGAATACATTGCGTCCGGCCCCAGCGCAGCCGAGATCCGCGCCCAGACGGGGCGCGACGCGCAGGAACCCATTCGCGTGTACGTCGGCCTGCCCGGCGCCGACACGGCGCAGGCCCGGGCCAGGCTGGCGCTGGACGAAATGAAGCGCGTGGGCGCGTTCCAGCGGTCTGCGCTGGTGGTGGTGACGCCCACGGGCACGGGATGGATTGATCCAGCGGCGATGGACACCGTCGAATACCTGCTGCATGGCGATGTGGCCAGCGTCGCCATCCAGTATTCCTACCTGTCCAGCCCCCTGTCCCTGCTGGCCCAGCCCGAGTATGGCGCGCAGGCCGCACGCGCGCTGTTCACCGAGATCTACCACTACTGGACCGCGCTGCCCAAGGACAAACGGCCCAAGCTATACCTGCATGGCCTGAGCCTGGGCGCCATGAACTCCGCCCGGTCCACCGAACTCTTCGAAATGATCGGAGACCCCATCCAGGGCGCGCTCTGGAGCGGTCCGCCGTTTGAAAGCCGGGTCTGGCGCGCGATCACCGACGCCCGCAATCCGGACTCCCCCGCCTGGCGGCCCGAACTGCGCGAGGGCGCCTTTGTGCGCTTCATGAACCAGGACGGGTCGCCGGTGCCCGCTGACGCCCCGTGGGGGCCGATGCGCATCGTCTACCTGCAATACGCCAGCGACGCCGTCACGTTCTTCGACTACCGCGACCTGTACCGGCGCCCCGCCTGGATGGATCCCCCCTACGGCCCCGACGTCTCGCCCGACCTGCGCTGGGTGCCGGTCGTGTCCATGCTGCAGCTTGCGCTGGACATGTCCGTCAGCACGCACACGCCGATCGGCTATGGCCATGTCTACGCGCCGCAGCACTACGCGGACGCCTGGCTGGCCGTGACCGGCGCGGCGGACTGGCCGGCCGAGGCCTTGGCGGGCCTGAAGCGGCACCTGAAAGAACGCATGCGCGCGGCGATGGACGACGGCGACGGCAAAGAGGCCGCATACGACAACCGGGGCGGATGATCAATTCGTCTGGACGTCGGCGCTATCGATGATGCGCTTCCAGCGCTCGGTCTCTTCGCCGGACAGCTTGGCCAGGTCCGCGCTGGAGCCGGGGAACGGCACCGCGCCCTGCTCGGCCAGATGGGCGACCATGACCGGGTCCCTGGCCAGATCGACGACCGTGTCCTGCAGTTTGCGGATGATGTCGGCCGGCGTGCCGGCGGGCGCCATGACGCCATACCAGGATTCGACGACCGCATCCTTCACGCCGGCCTCCGCCAACGTCGGAACATCGGGAATCGCGGCGCTGCGTTGTTCGCTCGCCACCGCCAGGACGCGCACCTTGCCCGGCTTGATGTACGCCAGCACATTCGGCAGATTCGCGAACAACACCTGCACCTGGCCCGACAGCAGGTCCGCCGTGGCGGGCCCCGCGCCGCGGTAAGGCACGTGCTCGAACCTGGCGCCCGAGCGGTACATGAACAGTTCGCCCGTCAGATGGTTGACGGACCCCATACCCGCCGAAGCCATGTTCAGCTTGCCGGGATTCTGCTTGGCGTATGCGACCAGTTCCGCCACGTTCCTGGCCGGCAGGTCGGCCGATACCGCCAACACGTTCGGCACCGTGGAAAACAGCGCGACGGGTGCGAAGTCCTTGATGGCGTCGTACGGCAGGTTCTTGGTCAGCAAGGGCTGGATGGACTGCTGCCCCATCGTCGCCAGCAACAAGGTGTAGCCGTCGGCCGGCGCCTTGGCGACGAAGTTTGCGCCGATGCTTCCGCCACCGCCTGGCTTGTTTTCCACAATGACGGGCTGGCCCAGCGCTTCCGACATCCGGTTGGCCAGCAGGCGACCCATCAGGTTCACCGTCCCGCCCGGGGCGAACGGCACGACCATCGTGATCGGCTTGGATGGATAGGCCGGCGCTTGGGCTTGGGCTTGGGCTTGGGCTTGGGCGCCGACGCCGATCCCGATGGCGACGGCCGCCGCGGCAAATTTCAGCATGATTGAATTCCCCTTGATGGAATGTGGCCGGTCAGGCTTGCTGGACGGAAAGCTCTGCCGACTTGGATGAAACCAACGTTTGCACGCGTTGCCGCAGCAAGTCCTGCGCGTCGGCCCCGCGCTGAAGCGTTTTGGCGATGTGGCCGCGCTTGCCGGCAATCAACGCCTTCTGCTCTTCGATATGGCCGAGCACCAGGCCCGGCGCCGGCCCGCCGAACGATTGGCGCGCCGCCACATTGCGGACAGGATCCAGGCAAGGGCCGATATCGGCCTCGCACAATGCCACCTGCCGCCCAAGCTGCTGGGCTGCCGCGGTGTTGACCATCTCTGGCGTAATGTCCTTGGCGGGGATTCCCGCTTCCAGTGCCTGCCGGACCACGGCGCCGATGATGTGATGCGCGTCGCGGAACGACGCGTCCGCCTTGCGCACCAGCAAGTCGGCCAGGTCCGTGACGGTTGAAAAATCCTCTGCCGCGCGCGACGCCATGCGCGCGCGGTTCGGCTCGACCCGCTCGACCAGCAGCTTGATCAGCGCCAGCGATCGCAGCGCTTCTTCGCAGGCTTCCCAGCATGTGCGCGTGCTTTCGCGGCTGCTGTCGCCCGAATGCGTGAAGTGGGTGGACTTCACGGTCGCGAATGCGGCCGACGTCAGCCCGATCACGTGGCCGGTCTTGCCCCGCAAGTACTCCAGTACCGCCGGGTTCTTCTTTTGCGGCATGATGCTGGAGGTGCTGGCGATGCTGTCCGGGAAAGACAGATAACCGAATTCAGGCGTCGACCAGATATAGAAGTCCTGCACCATCCGGCTGCTGGTGATCATCATGATCGACAGCGCTGCGCTCAGCTCCAGCGCAAAATCCCGCGAGGCGACGCTATCCAGCGAACTCGCCAGCGGCCGGCTGAAACCCAGCATCGCGCTGGTAGCGTCGCGGTCGATCGGGAACGACGTGCCCGCCAGCGCGCAAGCGCCCAGCGGAGACGCGTCCGCGGTGTCCAGTGCATGCAGCAGGCGGTCGGCGTCGCGCAACCACGCGTCGACCAGCGCCGACAGGTAATAGCCATAGGTGATCGGTTGGGCAGCCTGCATGTGCGTGTAGCCGGGCATCACGCAGTCGGCGTATCTGCCCGCCTGCAGCAGCGCCGCATCGGCGACGTCCATCAAGGCCGCCGCGATCCGCACGATGAAATCCCGCGCGCGGAGGCGGTCGATGGTGGCGCCGATGTCGTTGCGGCTGCGGGCGGTATGCAGGCGCCCGCCCAGCTCTTGCCCGACCAGCTTGATCAAGTGCGCTTCGTAGTTGAAGTAGGCCTCTTCCCGCGCCGGGTCCAGTTCCACGCCGTCAGGCCCGTCGGACTGCATTTTCAGCAACGCCTGCGCCAACCGGACCGACGCGTCGCGGTCCAGGATGCCCTGCTCGTGCAGCATCACCAGATGCGCAAGGTTGATCTGATTCAGCATCTCGAAATTGGCGAAGAACTCGCGATTCAAGCGTGGAAGGAAAATAGTTTGAAGCACTTCCGGGGCAAGCGGTTGCTTCAGGCGGCTGCTGACTTTGGATTCCATTTCAGTCCGGTGTGAACAGGAAAACGGTAGTCTCCGTCTGCGCCAACTTATGCGTCAAATCAAACATTTACGGCTTCAAATACAAAATTGATATGATTATTCCTGCCACGTTTTGGGACTGACCGATGAACTTCAAGCAAGTCGAAGCCTTCCGTGCCGTGATGATGACGCGCTCGATGACCACGGCGGCCGGCCTGCTGCATACGTCGCAGCCGAACGTCAGCCGCTGGATTGCGCTGCTTGAAGGCACGCTGGGCTTCGTGCTGTTCAAACGCGTCGGCACCCGGTTGATCCCGACCCCCGAAGCCGACGCGTTCTACGCCGACGTCGAACGCGCGTTCATCGGCCTGGAATCGTTGAACGACAGCGCCAGCACCATCCGCCGGCGGGGCACAGGCCTGCTGCGCGTGGGCGCCGTGGGCTCCATCACGCAGTGCGTGCTGCCCGACGCCATCCGGCTGTTCAGGGAAAAGGTCTCGGACATTCCCGTCGTGGTCAGCACGGGCGGTTCGGACGTGGTCGCGAAATGGATGGCTACCGGCTTTTGCGACATCGGTTTCTCGTCCATCCAGGCGGACGTTCCTGGCTTGCACTTCGCGCGAATCAACGCTGCGCGCGGCGTGGCGATCGTGCCGGCCGCGCACCGGCTGGCCCGCAAGAGAATGCTGAACCCCGCCGACTTCAATGACGAGAATTTCATCTCGCTGCCGGCCGGCAGCTTCAACCGCGCAGCGGTCGACCGGCATTTTCCCGATGACGCCAGGATCCTGTCCATCGAAACGCCCTACGCGACGACCATCTGTTCGATGGTCGGCCGGGGGCTGGGCGTCTCGATCATCAACCCCGTCGTATCGCGCGCGTTGAACATGCCTGATTTGCGCGAGATCCCCTTCTCGGAAAAAATCGAATTCCCCAGCTATGCGGTCACGTCCGATCACTTCCCGGTCGGCACGCTGGCCGCAAAGATGACGGAATGCGTGCGCGACGTGTTTGCGTCGCTGAACCCGGCCAGGGCGACGAAATGATCCAAGCGTCCCTGACCTCGTACTTCTGGAGCGGCGACGCCCTGCGCAGCCGCAGCGTCGGCGGCAACATGCTGTCGGGCAAAGTCGAGGTGCCTTCGCCGCCTCCGCGCCTGGTCGCCGACTGGAACCGCGAGATCGCCCAGCGCTTGTTCCTGGAACCCGGCGACGTCGAACAGATGCCGTTGGCGCGTACGCAAGTGCGCTGGCCCGACTACGATCGCTGCGTGCGGGCCATGGCCGACTGGACGCGCGCGCAGGGGCTTGGAGATGTGCTGGCGGGCAGCGATATCGCGCTGATGGCATGCCGTGGCGCCAGGTATCACCACGACGGCGAACAATACGGCGGCGCGGCATTCTGCAACCTGTTCCTTAGCGAAGACAAAGGGCTGGATGTGCACTTTCCGTCTTCCGGCCACCGCATCCCCCTGGTCCGGGGCACCGCCATCGTCTTCGACACATGCCAGCCGCACGCCGTGATCCGGCGCGGCGCAAGTGGGTTCGATGCCGCCGACTTTCCAACCGACGAGAACCTCTCGCAACTGTTCCTGACCTGGGAATTGCCCGTCGAAGCGTCGTGCGTCGCACGGGCGCTTGGCGTGGAGTTCGACGTGGACATGGCGGGGGCCACGCGCCTGGCGCAAGAGCAGGTGTGGAAAGACGGGGCGCGGGCGCAGGTGGATCCAGCGTCCGGGCAGTGGGGGCCGGCGGACTAGGCGCGCAGGTGAAAAATAAAAGTGACGGACCACGGCTTCGCGAAAGCCGCCATTGCAGTCTGACACCCTATCCAACACTCTGTTCCGGTTCCCTCGACGCCCCGCAACACCCGCCCGCTATACTCGTTGGACCAAAAACACACTGCCGCGCCGCGCCTTTTAAGCGACGCCTATCTATGCCAGCTTTGATGGCCTTTATGCGCCCCGTCTGCCGGGCGCTATTCTGCGCAGTCACCCTTTTCGTCTCCGCTTCGGCGTTGGCCGCCCCGCCCACGCTCGAACAATGCCACGGCATCAAGGATCTCGCCTTCGTTGCCCATATGGACGACGACTTGCTGTTCATGAACCCGGACATCGCCTCGAATATCGAGGCCGGCGGCTGCGTGCGGGTGGTCTACCTGACCGCCAGCGACGCCGGAGAAGGCGACGGCTACATGCTGGGCCGCGAGCGGGGCATCCGCGCCGCCTACGCCTACATGGCGCACAAGCCCGACCAGTGGAAAGAGGATGCCGGCACGGCAGGCGGGCGCGCCATTGCGCGCTTTACCCTGCAGGACAATCCGCGCGTGCAGCTGTGGCACATGCGCCTGAAAGACCCGTGGCTGGGCAAGGGTTGGGGCAGCCTGACGCCGCTTAGCCGCACCGAATCCGAGCCCGGGCAAAGCGCCGACACGCTCGGCCCCTACCCCCAGGTCTACACGCGCGAACAGCTGATCGACACCCTGGCGGACCTGATCCGCCAGTACCAGCCGACCACGGTGCGCCACCTGGACGACACGATGGTCGTACCCTATACGCAACTGTGCTGGCGTTGCGCCGGCCATGGGCATCCTGACCACATCGCCAGCGCCCGGCTGGTCCGCGAAGCCATGCTGCGCGTGCCGGGCAACTATGCCGAAACCGGCTATATCGACTATCCGAGCCAGGAACGGGCCACTAACCTGGCGGATACGGAAATCGCCAGCAAGTCGGTGATCTTCCAGCACTACGCCTGGAACGACTACCACTATTGCGCCGGCCCGACCGGCTGCAAAGAGCCCGCCGGTCCCGCCGCGGCGTGGGTGCAGCGCGCCTATTACGTATCGCGCCAGGACATCGCACCGCAGCTGTACCCCGACGGACGGGGTGGCCTTGTGGTGTTCGCCGCCGGAGAAACCAATGCCGCGGTCAACCGCTGGGACTCCAGCCAGCGCCGCTGGCAGAGCCTGGGCGGCCGCACCAGCGGTCCGCTGGTCTCGTTCACCCACGCCGACGGCACCGCTGGCCTGATGGCGCGCGATCCGTTGGGCGGCGTATGGGCGAACAAGCAACGCCACGACGGCACCTGGCAAGGCTGGCAAGCGCTGGGCGGCCTGCGGGTCACGCAGATCCCGGCGGTCGCGCCGCGCGGCGAGGCCGCCGCCGTGGCACTGGGCTATGACGGCGTGCTGCATTGGATCACCCCCTCCGGCATCGACGGCAGCTGGAGCACGTGGCAGAACCTGCCACCGCTGGACGGCGCCACGGGGGCCCCGGCCGCCGCGCGTGGCGCCGACGGGCGCTATGTCATTTTTGCGTCGGCCGGCGCAGGCCAGCTCTTCTACACGCGCCAATTGCCGGCCGCCAAAGGCCAGCGCCCCGAATGGCAGGGCTGGCGCCGCGTCCCGGCGCCCGAGGCCGCGGGCGGCCTGGCCGCGATCCGCAACCACGAGAACCGCGTCGAACTCTACTTTCGCCAACGCGGCAACAACCACCTGGTCAAGCTGGTCGAAGCCGGCGACACCACCGACCTCGACATGGACTGGAGCGCGGCCGCCGATATGGGCGTGCCCTACCTCGGACGCCCGGCCATCAGCGCCGATGCCCAAGGCAATGTCGTCCTGGCGCTACTGGAACGCGCGGGCGGACCGCTGTGGCTGGTCGAGCACGGCATACCCGCCAAGCTTGACGCCCTGGCCGCCTCGCCGCCCGCGATCAACATCATCGACGGCACGCTTTACGTGGTGGCGCGCACCGCTGGCGGCCCGCAGCAATACCAAGTGCTGTCGCGCCACAACGGCCAGTGGGCCGGCGCCCTGACGCTGGACGGCGTGCCGTCGACCGGCGGCGGCCCCTTCGCGACCGTGGCCGCCCGCCCGGTGGATCTGCCCAACCTGGGCGCCAACAGCACCAACAACGCCGTGGTGGTGCGCCCCTCGCCCAGCGAGCCCGGCACGCTGACGCGCGAACGCATGCCCACCCAGTCCTCACGCGCGGCCACGCCCACCACGGTGCAGTAAGCCTGCACGGATGCAGGCCGCGACGCCTGGGCACCGGCCCGTCAGGAACCCGGCAGCGCCACGCCCATGGCGGCGAACAAGCCGCCGCACACTTTGTTGAAGCGCCGCCCGGCGCGTTCCAGCCAAGGGCGCACCCGATGCGCCAGCCGCGCCAGCACGTACTCGACCAGGAATTCGATGACGGCGAAGGTGCCCGCCATGATCACGAACTGCGTGACCAAGCTGCGCGCCGGATCGATGAATTGCGGCAGAAAGGCCCCGTAGAAAAGCAGCGCCTTGGGATTGGAAATCGCGGACAACAGGCCTTGGCCGAACATGCGGGTCCGGCGCGCGCGGGGCATGTCGGGCGGCGGCGTCAGTTGCACGCCCGGCGAGCGCCACAATTGGATGCCCAGCCAGATCAGATACGCCCCGCCTGCCCACTTCAGCACCGTCAACGCCGGCCCCCAGGCCTTCAGCAGCGCGCTGATGCCGAGCATCGACAAGGCGATCAAGGCAATGAAGCCCACCGCGCCGCCGGCAATGGTGCACAGGGCCTTGCGGTGCCCGTGCAACGCGCCATGGGTCAGCGCCAGCAACGTATTGGGACCGGGAGTGATCGACAGGCCGATGACGGCGACCAGGTAAATGAGCCAGCTGTGAAGGGCCATAGTGGCGTGCAGGCGGATGACGGGGCAGTCAGTCTAGCGCTGGTGGCATGTACCGGGCAAATCGTCAACCGCGTTCCGTTTTGATATTCTCTGCGTCGCTCGTTTCGTCCTACCCTCACGCCTCTATCTGGATACGCCATGCGTTTTAGCGGAACCATTGCCCTTCTGCCAATCCTGCTTACGGCATGCGTGACGGCGCCTATCCCTTCCCGCACCGCCGGCATCCTGGACGAAAAAGTGGTTTCCGAATGCCGCCGGCAGATCGACGGGAAGATGTACGCTACCGTCCAGAAGGCCTGCGCACCGGTCAAACGCTATACGGCTGTCGATCCCGTAGCGACTCTCGACATTCGCCTTCTGGAGCACGATTTCGACATATTGATGCGCCGACCGGAGATCAAGCAGTACCTTGTGGATCAGGCGGAGAAGCAGGATCCGACAGACGTGGTCAAGCTTGCGCCGATGTATCTCGATCTCGGTTTCAGCCAACTACGCTTCATGAATGCCCCCGAAGCCGCGATTCCGCCGCTGGAGCGCGCACTGAGCTATCCCCCGGCCGCACTGGATCAGAAACTACGCTACGAAGGCGTCCGGTCGCTATTGACCGCCTATACCCGCGCCGGGCGTTACGACGATGCCATTGCCCTTACCGAAAGCTATCAGCCGCCTTCCGGGCAGCTCGGCATGGCGACGTTGGCCTCGGATATCTGGTGGCAACGGATAAGAGCGGCGCAGGATGCGGGTCTGTCACCCGACCCTTCCTGGGTCGCCAGGCGCTGGGCGATTCTGCGCAAGCAGGCGGTGTCGGGGGAGGCCACCGAATTGCGCCGCACCGGCTTGCACTGCATCATGCCGTTGCACGAAGTGAAAAAAATGTTCCGCAACGAAGGTCAGGCCCTGGTGGAAGTCTTCGTCGGACCGAGCATGTCTCCGGGAGCGGCAGCGACCATTGCGCAGTCTTCCGGCTACGCAAGGCTGGATGAGACCGCGCTGGCGATGGCCCAGCGGATCCAATGCGCGCCAGAGCAGACTCCAGCCCGCTTCAGAATGCCCTTCCTTTTGAAAGTCTCGGCGCCTTAGGCGCCCACAGGCCTCAGGGCGCCGCGCGGCGAGCCCGCTGGTACGCCGCGCAAGTGCATGGCGGGTGACCGGATCGGGTAGAATTCTCGCCACCGAGCCATCTCGCTCCCGCCGGCCAGGACGACCTGCCGGCGCGTGTCTTCACCGGGGACGACCCCGCTTCTCTTTCATGGAAAGAACAGCGATGCGCGTCAATGGCATTCCCAAAACAACCTGGTTCAAGCTCGGCTGGGCCTGGCTCGTCGTCATCGCCTTTACGGTCTACGGCGGCACATGGCTTGCCGAACCGCTTACCCCGACCGCCGCGGTCGCCTGCTTCGCGGTCCTTTTCTTCACCATCGTCGCCGCCTCGTTCGGCGTGGTCCACGAAGCGGACCTTCTGGCTCACAAGCTGGGCGAACCCTACGGCACGCTGATCCTCACGCTTTCCATCGTTTCGATCGAGGTGATCCTCATCGCGTCGGTGCTGCTAGCCCCGGGCGAATTTCCCACCATCGGCCGGGACTCGATCTTCGCCGTGATGATGATCATCGTGAACCTCGTCATGGGAATCTGCCTGGTCGCCGGCGGTCTGAAGCATGGCGAGCAAGCGTTCAATGCCCAAGGCGCCAACGCGTATCTGTCAATGATCGCGCTGCTGACGGGCACGGCCCTTGTCCTGCCCAACTATCTGTCGGGCGCGGGCGAGTTCGCACCGCTGCAAGCCTGGACGATCGCGGCGGTCACCGCCGCGCTGTATGCGGTGTTCCTGCTGCTTCAGATGCGCAGCGAAAGCCGGCTGTTCATCCAGCCCGGCCCTGGCATGATGGCCGTTCCCCCGCAACCCAAGGCGCCCCGGAACGCCCCGCAGGGTAGGTCCGCCGGCGCGGGCGACCGGGCCGCCATCGTAACCAGCAGCCTCTTGCTGCTCGGCATGATCATCCCGATCGTCCTGCTGGCGCACCACCTTGCCATCGTCATCGACTACGGCGTGGCGACCGCCGGCGCGCCGGTGGCCGTCAGCGGCGTGCTGATCGCCATCATCGTGTTCACGCCGGAATCCCTAACCGCCGTCAGGGCCGCCCTGAACAATGAAATGCAGCGCGCCATCAACCTCTGCCTGGGCGCGTTCGTCTCTACCGTCGGCCTGACCGTCCCCGCCGTGCTGATCATCGGACTGATGACAGGCAAGCAGGTCGTCATGGGGATATCGCCGCTGGAAACCGTGCTGCTGGCGCTGACGGTGTTGCTTGGCATGCTGTCGTTCAACGGTCAACGCACATCGGTCATGCAAGGCGCCATGCATCTTGCACTGTTCATCACGTATGGCTTTCTGTTGTTCTATCCCTGACGCGAAAAGCTGCCGACCTGGCGTGGACGGCCGAAAAAGTGGTCTGCCGGATGAGTGAAATGTGGCATGAATAGCTATGCCACTCCAATCCTACACTTCCGTTTTTTCCCCAGGCCGGCGCCCGGTCGCCGGCCTTCTTCGACCCCACGCATCCACCATGACGAACCTTGCACCATCCGACGGCCCGCTGCCCGTCGTCAGCGCCCTTGCCTTGCCCCAGGCCGACCGCGACATCTGGGCGGCCATCGATGCGGAACGGCACCGGCAGATGCATTGCATCGAACTCATCGCGTCGGAGAACTTCGCCAGCCGCGCGGTGCTCGACACCCAGGGGTCGGTGCTGACGAACAAGTACGCCGAAGGCTATCCGGGCCGCCGCTATTACGGCGGCTGCATGAACGTGGACATTGCGGAAGACATCGCGATCACGCGGGCCAAGTTGCTTTTCGGCGCGGCGCACGTCAACGTGCAGCCCCATTCGGGCAGCCAGGCCAACCAGGCCGTCTATCTGGCGCTGCTGACGCCCGGCGACAAGATCCTGGGCCTGGACCTGAAGGCAGGCGGGCACCTGACCCACGGCGCCAAGGTCAATATGTCGGGCCGGTGGTTCCAGACCTTGAGCTACAGCGTCGACCCCGCGACGCAACGCGTGGACATGGACGAGGTGGCGCGCATCGCCAGACGCGAGCGGCCCAAGCTGATTGTTGCAGGCGGCTCGGCCTATTCCCGGACGCTGGACTTTGCACGATTCCGCGCCATCGCCGACGACGTGGGTGCCATCTTCATGGCCGACATGGCGCACTTCGCCGGGCTGGTCGCGGGCGGAGTCTATCCGTCGCCGGTGCCGCATGCCCACGTCACGACGACAACGACGCACAAGACGCTACGCGGACCGCGCGGCGGGATGATTCTTTGCAACGACGGCGAGATCGCAAAGAAGATCGATTCCGCCGTCTTCCCGGGGCTGCAGGGCGGCCCGCTCATGCACATCGTCGCGGCCAAGGCCGTCGCGCTCGGCGAGGCCCTGCAACCGTCGTTCCGAACCTATGTCCAGGCCGTGGTCCGCAATGCGCAAACGTTGTGCGACCGGCTCGCGGCGGGCGGGCTATCGATCGTGTCAGGCGGCACGGACTGCCATCTGGGCGTGGTCGACCTGCGGCCCTGGGGATTAGCGGGCAATGCGGCGGAACAGGTCCTGGAACAGGTCGGCATCACCCTGAACAAGAATGCCGTGCCCTTCGATGACGCCAAGCCGACAGTGACCTCCGGCATCCGCGTGGGTAGCGCCGCCTGCACGTCCCGTGGCATGGGGACCGATGCGTTCAACAAGATCGGCGACATGATCCTGGCGGTGCTGGGCGACGTGCGCGCGGGCACCTTCGACCATCGCACGGAAACCGCCATCCGCGCAGGGGTGGCCGATCTGACCCGGCGCTTCCCGCTTCCTTACTAGGCCGCCCGGCAATCCTCCTGGCGCCAGCCGGGGTTCAATGGCGGTGACGGCCGTTTGAGCGGTGGTGGCCCCGGTAACGGTCGTGGTCCCGATAGCCCGCGCGCCGATATGAATGGTCTCGCCCGCGGTCACGGTCCCACTCGTGGCGGCGCCTTCCCCGGTCGTCGTCGCCGGTGATGACGTGGCCCAACAGGCCGCCGGCGGCGGCGCCGCCCACGGTGGCCCAGGGATCCCCTTCCGACAGCAATGCGCCGGCTACGCCGCCCAACCCGGCGCCGATGACGGTATTGCGGGTCTGCTTGTCGGCCTGCGCCGTCATGCTGAAACCCAATGCCAGGACACCCGCAAGAACGGCTTGGACAATTCGCTTCGTAATGGCCATTTTTTATTCTCCTGTCGCCGGCCGCCCCTGCGATGCGGCCGTGCCTGACGGCTTGAACCCGAAATCATTTGACTGGAAATCAAGTTATCACTTCAGGTGTGTGTCAGTCCTGCAGCCTGGGATACGGTGTGTATAAGCGGTTTCAATCGCTTTCTGCGCCAGGCCTCATCGGCTGGGAAAAAGCGCTTCTTGTCCGGGCATGGCGACCCGCGCGCCGGTCGCGCCTAAGGTGCCTGCGTCCTTGGAAGCAGGCCGGCGGCTTCCAGGCGCCAGCGCGGGATCTGGTATTCATACGAGGCGGCTTCCAGCGTCTCGTATTGCTTGAACCACGAGACGACATGCTTGTCGATATCGCCCGGAAGCGTCGCCAGCCACGTTTCCAGCGCTTCCTGGGAGGCGATGGCCAGCGACGCGCCGCTGGCAAAGGTGGGCTCGTCGGCCAGGCCTTGGCCGGGCACCAGATAGGCCCGGCGGTAGAGGCGTCCCTTGTCCCAGATATCGGTGGGCACATACACTGGCCACTCCCGTTCGCAGGGCACCGACACATACATGCCTAACGACACCCATTGCCGGTTCTCGGACGACGCCTTGTAGCGGATCAACTCGACGCCTTGCTCTACGTCGCCAATCGCACGCCACAAGCCACGCTTGCGCCGCTTCTTCCAGCCCGCGAATGCGGACTGCGACCGCAACGTCTCCATGAGACCTTTTTCGATCAGATCGAAATCTATGGGCATATCTGGCTCCGGGTCCTTGCTGCGCGATGCGGCGCGCGGATCAGGACGGATTTAAGCACAGGCCTGCGCCGGTCAACTCCCGATACAATTGCGACACGCGTGAACGGCGCGCATGCCCTAGGATGCGGCTTCCCACGGCCCGGCCAGAAACAGAAACGCTGCAGTACGTGGCATTGAACCCCATGAAAAAAATACTTTTGGTTGACGACCAGCCGATGCTCGTCGACATGTTGCGCGAGTTCCTGAGCCTCGAAGGCTATGACGTCACGACGCATACCGATGGCCTGACCGCGCTTAAGCAGATGCTTGACGTGCGCCCCGATCTCGTCGTGACCGACTTCTCCATGCCGGGCATGAACGGCGGCGCGCTGCTCACCGCCATGCGCGAAAACGCCTATCTGAGCGACACGCCCGTGCTGGTGCTGAGCGGCCGCCCGGAACATGAGATCAGCGAGACCTGCGACGGCTATGCGGCCTACCTGCGCAAGCCCGCCGAGCCGGTCGACGTGCTGGAGGTCATCCGCCGCCTGACGCCCGCGCCTTCCGTCCGGCCGCATTACCAGACCGGCCCCGGCTCGCTGCCGGCGTCCGTCGAGCTCGACGCCGCCCATGTCTGAACATCACCAGTTCCTGTTCCCGCGGCATCCCCACCTGCCGTCGCCGGATTGGCAAGCGCTTGAATCGCGGTTGCTGGCCGCCGGCATCGTGCTGCCCCCGTTCGGGCGCCACGTGCCGCTGCGGGCGCTCGTCAACCTGAGCCTGACGCTGGCGCGCACCTTCGACTGCCCGTACCGGCACGATGACGGGGCGCGCAGCCCCGCCGAGGTGCTGGCGCTGTACGAAGGTTGCAGCGGCCTGCCCGCGGGCGTCCGGGCAGCGCCGGATTTCAGCGTCGCGCAGACGCTTGAATTATTGAGCCGCCATGGACTGGAACCTGACGGTACCTTCCTCGATGACGAAGGCAGCACTTGGCATAGTCCGCACTATCAGCTGGGGCCTGGCGCGCGCGAATTCATGAGCGCGCATGCCGCGCAAACCTATGACATCGAGCCGCAGCAATTCGGCTTGATGCTGTTGGCCTACGACGACCCGAATCCGGCCGTGAAAGTGGGCGAGAACCTGGAAGTGCCGAGCCTGCCGGAAACCGGCGAACCGGTGTCCGACATGGCGCCCTTCGACGACCACGTTGATTTCATCGGCGCGGCTTTCGAAGACCCCGCCGTGCAGTGGCACTGTCCGTCCAACGGCAACGCCTATCGCATTTTCGACCTGGACTGGCATTTCAGCCTGGCCCTGGGCTTCCGGATGATACGCACCGAATGGCTGGACGAAGCAAGCGCCAACATGCTGGCGGATGCCGTGGGCAAGATCATCGACGCGCCAATGGCGTGCAGCCATCGGCACCTTTAAGGGCTTACGCCGGGTCGTAGTGCGCCAGCAAGCCGGCGATCGCGTGGCGCAAGGCGCGCTTGATCATGCGCGCCTCGGCGTCGTCGTCTTCGGGCCGGGCGTCGCGCTCGTGGCGTTCGCGCACCGGGGCGCTCAAATGCGTGACGCGCAATGCGATTGCGCCGCCGCCGCCCGGTTGCGTGGCGCTGATGCGCACATATTCCGAATGGGCGATCTGCCGCACCAGCTCCCGCGCGCCTGTGGCGGTCTCAGCGTAGAGCGCATGATTCGAAGGGCCGGGCCCGAATCGCACGGACAGTTGCGCTGGCCCCGCCGTGCGCAGCAAGACCGACAGGCGTTCCATGGCGTCTTCGATTTCGCCAGGAAAGCCGTCGTAGACGCCGTCGATCTCCTGGCGCGGCCGCAGCAACGCCTGCGCGTCGGCAAGCGCCGCAAGACTCGACGCCAGGCGCGCGGCGCCGCGTGCATCGCGGCGCAACCAGCATGGCGCCACGATGTCCGCGATCGCATGCGTGGGCGGATAAAAGCGATAGCTGCGCCCGTGGCGCGACATGACGCGGCTGCGGTCAGGGTCGGCGTCGTTGGTGGCAAGCAGGCCGACCTGCGGCGATTCAGTGCAGTACACGTCATTGCCGGCGGCGATCAGGCAGTCCGCCCGCAGCGCGCCGCGCACCAGCACCTGACAGCGATAGTGCCGGCATAACAAAGCCGTGGCGTCCAAGCCTTCGGTGAATGCATGCCGCCCTTCGGGCAGCATCAACAGCCCGATCCGCGCCGGACCCAGCGCGACCAGCATCGGGCCGATCTCGGGGTCGGCGCCTGACGCGCCGGGTTCCGAATCCCGGTCCGCCGCCTCTCCCACGCGCACCGCATCCGCGTCCAGACCCGCCGAGAACACCCAGCCTGCTATCCGCAAGGCCGGGTGATCGGGCAGTTGCGCCGGTAGCGCCAACGCCGTTGCCATCACCGGCTCGTCCGCCACCAGCACCACCCATTGCCCGTCTCCGGCGATGGGCAGCCGTGCCGCCGCGGCCTCGTCCAGCAAGGCGTAGTACGTCCCGTTGTCGGTGTCGCGGATCCGGCACAAGAGCGTCTGGGCCTGCGCCAGGTTCAACACCCGCAGCGTCAGGCCCTGCCATGCCACGCGGGCCAGGGCCGGTGTCCGACGCGCGCGGTCCGTCCATGCCTGCTGCTCGGCAGCCCGCGCGTCAAGCGCGGCGCGCTGATCGTCGGCCTGCTCCAACCGCTGCGCACGCTGCTGCTCGCGCCAGCGCTTGCGCGGATCCCCGCCCGCAGGTTCGCTCATTTTCCTTTGCGCATCGACACCGGCACGCCCCAGACCGGGTCTTCCATGCCCTGCTTGCCCAGCGTCGTGATCTGCATGGCTTGCAGCTTGGAGAGCATCTGCAAGTGTTCCGCGCTGACGTTCTTGCGGCGCGCGATGAGTTTCTGCGAAAACTCCAGGGGCGCCGGTCGGGTGTAGACGGTCAGGTCTTCAAGCGGGCACTCGATCATCTTGGGTTCGACTGCACGGCACGCCGACTGCTTGTACTGATAGGCGGGCGTCTTCAGGTGCATGCGCTGGCTCAGCACCAATTGCCCGGCCTTGAGCGTGAAGCTTGCCAGCGCCTGTTTGGGTGGAATGCGCGACTGGACCTTGATCGCGGGGATGTCGCGATACTTCGTATCTTCGCGGTAGCCTGCTGCCCCGGTCTGCGTAGTCTGGCTGTACTGCTGCTCGCCCCAGCTCACGCAGGCGCCTGACGCCGCGTGTACGGCGGTGCAGACCGTTCGAGACCCGGTCTGCGTGCCGTAGCTGGCGTCGTGCCAATTGGTCTGCTTGTAGAACTCGCGATAGAGTTCGGGCGACAGATAAGACGTGCCATTCGCGCCGCGGCCCGAGCCGACCGGGCCCTTCTGAGCGCCCACCTCGTCAAGCAACGCATTCAGCTTGTAATCATCGCCGCCCGTCAGCAGATACTTGCCAGGCGGCAGGATATGCACCTCGAACGAATTGAACAGCAGGGGCGTCTTGGTGTCCTTCTGCAGCGAATTGTTCTGGAAGCTGCGGCTGAAGGTCACCTGCGGAGCCGCTTCGTTCATCCAGATCGCGCGGGTGGTGTACTTCGTCATGGCGTACGCATCGCCCAACGTGGGATGCGGCGTCAGGTCGGCCACCAGCACCACGGCCATATCCGACTTCAGCGCTTCGTCGATCAGATCCAGCAGTTGCGCGTAGCGCGGATCATCCATCGTGCCCTCGTCGCCCACGAACGCGTTCTTCGCGCAGCCCGACAGGGCAAGCGCAAGGGCCAGGGCGGACAAGACGAGTCTCGGTCGCGGCAAAGTCATGGATCGGTCCTTGAGTGAGGCGGAATCAGGTCGTTGACCGCGCATACTACTGAGTGGGGGCCGGATCGCAATGCCCGGTTGGCAGCCTGAAACATGGCGCGACACGCGATTGCACACATCGCGGCAGGCGGCGCGTAACCCATTGGGCCAGCATCGTGGCCGAACCGCCAGCAATGGCGCGGGTTCCCGCCACGCCGCGCCAAAGCCCGGACCGGTGAGCCCTGGCCCGGCACACGCCACCCCATCGAAAATTATTGTTGCGATTGTTTCTGCTGCGGGTGCTGTGCTAGAGTGAGTCAATATCATCAACACGCCCATCAGCCCATACCCGTGTCCAGATTCCTGTCGATCGTGATTATTCGCTCCTCCGCTGCCATTGGGCGCCGGGGGCGAATTACGTTGGGCAGCTAAGCCCCACCTTCGCACCTCGCCTTCCAAAGGGCAGCGTACAGAACGCTGCCCTTTTTGCATTTCTGGACTCGAAAAAATGTACACGCTGAATCTCTTCAAGCATGGCTTCCCGCTGACTACTCTGCACGCCGACAAGACGGAAACCCTGCGACGCTGGTCGAGCCTGCCGGTCGTCGAGGGCCTGCATCGCACGCAAGGCGCGCGTCCCCTCTTTCTGCTGCACGACGGTCCGCCCTATGCCAACGGCCCCCTGCATCTGGGCCACGCCGTCAACAAAGGCCTGAAAGACTCGGCCGTCAAGTTCAAGCGGCTGCAAGGCTATTTCGCGCCGTATGTTCCCGGCTTCGACTGCCACGGCCTGCCTGTCGAACTGGAGGTCGAACGCCTGGGCCACGGCAAGGACGACCCGACGGCCTTCGTCGCGGCCTGCCGGTCCTATGCCCGGTCGCAGGTCGACCTGCAGACCGCCCAATTCCGGGAACTGGGCGTGGCCGCCGATTGGGACGAGCCTTATCTGACCATGGCGCCTGGCTTCGAAGCCGGCGCGGCCAAGGTGTTCCAAGCGCTGCCCGGCGCCGTCACGCGGCTGCGGCCAGTGCATTGGTGTCCGGCGTGCGCCTCGTCATTGGCGGAAGCCGAGGTCGAGTACCAGACCAAGGCCGGCGATAGCCTCGTCGTGCTGTTTCCGGTGGCGGGCGCCCGCAACCTGTTCCTGGACGTCTGGACCACGACGCCGTATACGCTGCCCGCCAACAAGGCCGTCGCCTACAACCCGGCCCTGAGCTATGTTGCCGCGGTGGACGGCCTGCGCACGCGGGTGCGCTTGCGCCAGGCGGGCGACGAGCAACTGCCCGACTTCGACCTGGCGGGGTTGACGGTGGTCAGCCCCTATACCCGGGACACCGTCCCTGTCCTGCCGGCGGATTTCGTCAGCCGTGCGGGCACGGGACTGGTGCATATGGCGCCGGCGTTCGGTACGGACGATTTCCGCGTCTGCGAGCAATATGGCCTGGCGGTCGAGCAGTACCTGGACGCGCGTGGGCGTTTTGTCGTGCCGGGCATGGAGGGCATGGATCTGGCGCAAGCCAAGGCCCACGTACTGGAACGCGTCGCGCCCCTGGTGGTTGCCCTATCCCCCCTGGAACATGAATACCCCCATTGCTGGCGGCACAAGACGCCGGTGTTCTTCCGTGCGTCGCAAGAGTGGTTCCTGGACCTGGCCGAGACCCGGCAGCATGCCCTGCGCGCGCTGGAAGCGGTAACGTTCGTGCCCGCCTCCGGCCGTGAACGGCTGACCAGCATGCTGGCCGGCCGCGGGGCCTGGTGCGTATCGCGCAACCGGCTGTGGGGCACGCCCCTGGTGGATCCGGCCAACCCCGACGACCTGCGCCTGGCGGCGCGGGTCGCCACGGAAGGCGTGGAAGCCTGGCAGAGCGAAGGGCCGCGCCGCACGCTGGACGTGTGGTTCGACAGCGGCGTGACCCATCAGCTTGTGCTGATGCAGCGCTACGGCCGCACCGCCGACGTCTATCTGGAAGGCTCCGACCAGCACCGCGGCTGGTTCCAGTCGTCGCTGCTGACCTGCGCGGCGGCGGGCGGCGGCGCGCCCTACAAGCAGGTCGTCACCCACGGATTCGTGGTGGATGGCACGGGCCAGAAGTTTTCGAAGTCCAGCAAGAACTACCAGCCGCTGGACCAGATGCTCAAGACCCTGAGCCCGGACGTGCTGCGTTTGTGGACGCTGCAGCAGGACTTCACGCGGGAACTGAAGTTCTCGGGCGAGGCGCTGGCGCTGACCAAGGAGCGCTTCCGCAAGCTGCGCAACACCATGCGCTTCTGCCTGCAGAACCTGCAGGATTTCGATTGGAGAGCGCCGCCGCTGGCTCATCCGCTGGACCGGGTCCAGGTGACCTTGCTGCGCAAGCTGGGCGCCGATGTCTGCCAGGCGGCCGACCGCTACGACTTTGCCGCTGCCGTATCCCATCTGCTGCGCTATGCGGAACGCGCATCCAGCGATTATTTTCCGGCGGTGAAGGACAGTCTCTACTGCGACCAGCCTGACGCGCCCCGCCGGCGGCAGGTCCAGCATGTGCTGGGCTTGCTGGTGCGCACACTGGTGCGGCTGCTGACCCCGGTACTGGCCTTCTCTTGCGAGGAAGTTTTCCAGTACCTGAGAACGGCGGGTGCGGAGCAGGCGGACAGCGTGCTGCTGACCACGCTTGCCGACGTCCGCCTGCCGGCCTTCGACGACGAGGCCGCAAGCCTCGCGGCCTATGAGGAAGCGGTCGAGGTCAAGGGGGCCCTGCACCGCTGGGTGGAAGGCAATCGGGATGACCGGGTCAAGGGCCCCGCCCAGGTGGAGGTCACGCTATCGCGGGCCGTGGCGAACAGGCTGGGCGCATTTGCGGACGTGCTCGGCGCCGCGGATGTGCGCCAGGAAGAGGCGATGGCCGATGGCGCGCAAGCGAGCTTCCAGCCGACGGCGTGGCGCGCGTGTCCGTGTTGCCGCCGGCACGCGCCGTCCGTGCCGGATGACGGCGGGCTGTGCGAGCGCTGCGTCGACGTCCAGGGAGCGCTCAGCTTGCGGTGATGATCGGGCATGGCGGAATTCATCATCCCGTCATTCGGCGTTTCTATGCTTCCCACTTTTTCGGACGGGCGGCACAGATGGCGCATGACAAGCACGACGGCAAACATGACATTGCCAAGACACACTCCCCCCTGCCGACCGCGACAGACCCGCGCCGCCGCAGCCTGCTCAAGGCAGGCTTCGGCGCCACGCTGCTGCCGGTAGGCGGCTCCCTGCTGCTGTCCGCCTGCGCAAGTGATGACGACGACGATGACGCCACCCCGGGGCCCGGCGCCCCCGCGCCGCAACCGGAACCGGAACCGCAGCCCAAGAACGTATCCAGCTTCGCGGTGGCGGTCTTGCCCGACACGCAGTTCTATTCGCGCTACGCGACCGACGCCGAGAACCAGCAGTTCATGCGCAAGTACGGCAGCGAGCCTTTCAAGGCGCAGACACAGTGGGTAGCCGACCACGCCAAATCGCTCAGCATTCCGTTCCTGATCCACCTGGGCGACGTGGTGGATCAGCAGGGCAAGCCCGACCAGTGGAAGGTGGCCGACGCGGCCATGAAGATCCTGGAGGACGCCCGCGTGCCCTACTCGATCCTGGCGGGCAACCACGACGTGATCCTGGACCGCGACTATGTCGACGCCAGCAGCCAGGCAAGCGCGACCGACGCGCAGCGCAACCTGGCCGTGGAGCCCTATCTGCAGACCTTTGGCGCCGAACGCGCCAAGCAGCAAGCCACCTTCGGGGGCCGCGACCCCAGCGGCTTCCACGAGTACCACGTGTTCCAGGCCGAGGGCCAGAAATTCATGGTGCTGTCATTGTCGTGGCGCATTTCCGACGCCGCGCTGGCGTGGGCCAACCAGGTCATCCGCGCCAACCCTTCGCTGCCCGTCATCCTGGTCAACCACCAGTTGCTGAACATCGACAAGGACGGCGTCACGCCGCTGGAAGTGCCTTACGGCCTGATGCTGTGGGACAAGCTGATCCGCGACAATGATCAGATCTTCATGACGCTCAACGGCCACTATCACGGCGCCGCGCACCTGACCAAGACCAATGCCTTCGGCAACCCCGTCGAGGAAATGGTGGTGGACTACCAGATGGCCTACCAGGGCGGCAACGGCCTGATGCGCCTGTACGAATTCGACCTGAGCAACAACGAGATCCGCGTGCTGTCGTTCTCGCCGTGGGTGCCTCAAAAACCGAAAGGCACCCTCAACACGTTCGACCAGGCGGTGCTGACGGGCGCCAACGAGCAGTTCACCATCAAGATGGACTTCGCCAAGCGGTTCGGCGGCTTCAACAAGGACTTCAAGGCGGCCGCGCCCACGCACACCGCGCTGGTCGAGCAGGCCCGCGCCCTGATTCTTGCCAACTACACCGATCCGGCCGCCACCGAGCAAAAGCCGGCGGCCGACAGCGAAGACTACCCGCAGGTGTCGGGCACGCTGGCGCACTGGCGCTTTTTCGGCGGCGCAGACGGCCAACCAGTGCAGGTGGGTGAAGTCGTCGCCGACCGCACCGGCCTGAACCCGGTGCGCCGCGCATCCCTGAACGTCGACGGCGTGGCGGGCGCGCAACTGGGCGACGTGGTCTGGTCCAACGACCACCACTACCTGTCTGCCGCTCCCGGCTCGGTGCGGTTCCTGAACACCGACAAGAACACGGCGCGCATGAGCTACTTCACGACCGGCACGGCGGCCGCGCTGAACGCGGAGACGGCGCCCAACGGCTACACCGTCGAAGCCTTCATCAAGATCGACCGCGACTGGACCGCGTCGCGGCACGCGTGGATGAACATCATGACGCGCGACGGCAAACGCGGCGCATTGCCGGGCTTCTCCGGCGGCGATCCGGAGTCGCCTCCGCTGCTGTTCGCGGTGTCCAGCCTGCGCGAAATCCAATGGGAGGTGGTGCCTGAGCGCACCGGCACGCGTGAAGCCAAGACCAACTGGTCGGGCGAGATCATCGCCGACAAGTGGCTGCACGTCGCCATCGTGAATGACAATGCTACGCACGAAACCATCCTGTACATCGAAGGCGCGCCGGTACTTCGCAACGCGTCCGACGCCCCTGGCCTGGCCACGCTGGCGGCCGACATGCCGTGGATCATCGGCGCGGGTTCGTGGGATGGGGCGCGCGCCGACGGCTTCTTCGGCAGCATCGGCGAAGTCCGCATCGTGGGCCAGGCGCTTTCACCGGCGCAATGGCTGACGGCCCGCAAGCGCTGAGCGGCAACCGGCGGCGCCACGCGGCGCCGCCGCCAAGGTCCCGGGGTGGCCTTGACTTCCAGCCGACCAACTAGTAGATTGGTTGCCATGCCCGCGCAATGGCGGCACGTGCGCCGCGCGCCGCGGCAGCCGGCAGGCTTTTTTCGTCACCCTGGATGGATTCGCAATGAGTTTGGAGCTTTCCCCGAGAGCAATCGAGATCGTCGAGCAAACCCGACTGCTGCTCGCCGCCGGGGGCTATCACGGGTTCAGCTACGCCGATGTGTCCGAACGGGTCCATATCGGCAAGCCCAGCATCCACCATCATTTCCCGGCCAAAGCGGATCTGGTCCTAACCGTGGTCGTCCATCATCGCGAGCAGGCCCGCAACGGGCTGGCGGCGCTGGATCTACACGTCCCGGACCCCGTGGGGCGCTTGACCGCCTACACCGATTACTGGGCCAAGTGCTTGCGCGACGGCTCGATGCCCATGTGCATCTGCGCAATGCTGGCCGCCGAATCGCCCCTGCTTCCCCAAGCGATCGTGGACGAAGTGCGGGCGTATTTCGGCGAATTGGCTGCCTGGATCGGATCGGTGCTTGAACGCGGCGTGTCCACAGGGCAGTTCCAACTGCGCGACGGCATCCCCGTGGAAGCGCAGACCTTCATGTCGACGGTGCATGGCGCGATGCTGACCGCGCGGGCGTTGGGCGACCCCGAGGTGTTCGCGTCGATTTCGCGCGCGGCCATTCGCCAGTTGACCGTATCGGATTGATCACAGCGTGAAGCGCATCCACCGGTGCGCCTTTTATTTTGCTTGTCTACCGACCAACTAGTTGGTTGTTTAATGGATTTCAAGGAGCACCGACCATGCCACATCCTATTTCCGCTTTGGGGGCCGCGCACACCCTCATCAGCCTCGTCCCCGCCACCGTGGGCCTGTACAGTTTCGCGCGGTATCGCGGAATCGACAGCAGCACGCGAACCGGCAAGATCTATCTGGGCGGGCTGCTGCTGGCCGTGCTGACCTCGTTCGGACTGTCCAGCTCGGGCGGGTTCAACGCCGGGCACGCGCTGGGCATTCTGGCGTTGCTCTCGGTATCGGGCGCGCTGCTGGTGTCGCGGATGCCGTGGCTGTCCCGGGCAAAACCGCATCTGGCCCAGTTGGGGTTCTCGTTCAGCTTTTTCCTGATGTGGGTCCCCGGCATCGCAGAAACGCTGACGCGGCTGCCTGTCTCGCATCCGCTGGCGGACGGGCCGCAATCCCCCTTGGTGCGCGGCGCGCTGGCGGCGTGGTTCGGAATTTTCGTGATCGGCGCCGTGACGCAGCAGCTCTGGATCCGCGCACGCAAGGAGTCACGATGAGTTTCCGCGCCATTGAACCGATTGGCGCTGCCCGGATCGACAACGTCGTGGACGGCTACCGGGCCGAGCGCTTGCGCGCCCAGGCCCAAGCCGATCGTGCGGCGCGCCCACAGGCGCCACCGTTCGCCCATTGCCTGAAGCACGCCATCCAGGCATTCCACGATCAACTGGCCTGGCTGGACGCTCAGTCGCTTGCGGCCAATCAAGCCTTGCGCAACGAGCAGACCGCGCAACAGGTGCGCGCCGAGGCCGCCAACGACCTGGGCACAATCCAAGGCCTGCTGCCCCTGCAGCCCTATCGCTTCTCGGCAGGGCTGCCGCCCATCCTGCCGCACCGGACATCGGGCAGATAGGCCATACCCCATTTGGGGTACGCCGTATTCGCCCCTGGGCGCTACACGCCACGCTAGACTGCAGCGTAGCGGACCCCTGACCGCGAATGGAGTTTTCGATGAAAAAATCCATCTTTATCTGCGCCGCCCCGGTCCTTTCCCTATTCTGCCTTGGCGCCGCCGCACAGACGGTCACGCCGCTAAAAGGGCAGACTCCCGAAACCACCCAACAAGACATCAGCGCATGCCAGGCTCAAGCCGGGACGCCAAGCAC
>NZ_JABBJN010000015.1 GCF_012928505.1 Achromobacter sp. Bel
CTCTTCCGATCTATGGAGGGCGGCGCGTCTTCGGTGCAGCGCGCCAGTGCCTGCGGGCAGCGGGCGGCGAAGGCGCAGCCGCGCGAGGCGGGCGTCATCACCGGCACGATGCCGGGCAGTTCGGCCAGCCGCGCCGTGTGGTCCTGGCCATCGACGAAGTCGGGCAGGGAACGGATCAGCGCCTGCGTGTAGGGATGCTGCGGACGGTCCAGCACGTCGTCCACGCTGCCTTCTTCGACCTTGCGGCCGGCGTACATCACGATGACGCGCTGGCACATCTGCGCGACCACGCCCAGGTCGTGCGTGATCAGCACGATGGCCGTTCCCAGCCGCGCCTGGATGTCGCGCAGCAGGTGCAGGATCTGCGCCTGGATGGTGACGTCCAGCGCGGTGGTGGGCTCGTCGGCGATCAGGACTTTGGGCTGGCACGCCAGCGCCATGGCGATCATGGCGCGCTGGCGCATGCCGCCGGACAGTTGATACGGGTATTCGCGCACGCGCCGCGCCGGATCCGAGATCTGCACCAGTTCCAGCAGCTTCTCGGCCTGAGCCAGCGCGTCGCGGCGCGACAGGCCCTGGTGCAGCATGAGCGATTCGCTGATCTGCTTGCCCACCGTGATGACGGGGTTCAATGAGGTCATGGGCTCTTGGAAGATCATCGAGATCTGGTTGCCGCGGATGGCGCGCATGGATTTCTCGGGCAGGGCCAGCAGGTCGCGCCCGTCGAATTCGATGCTGCCGCCCGCGACGCGCCCGGGGGCGCGCAGCAGCCGCATGATGGACAGGGACGTGACGCTCTTGCCGCAGCCGGATTCGCCGACCAGGCCCAGCGTTTCGCCGGGCAACAGGTCGAACGACAGCTTGTCGACGGCCACGACGGTGGTGTCGTCGCCGTCGAAACAGGTGGTGAGGTCGTGTACGCGCAAGACGGGAGTGGGTTGCATGGGCGCTCCTACAGCTTTTTGGCCAGACGGGGATCGAGCATGTCGCGCAGCCCGTCGCCCACCAGATTGACGGCAAGCACCGCCACGCCCAGGAACAGCCCGGGGTACAGGATGATGTGGAACGCCACGGCCACGAAGTTGCGGCCTTCGGCCATGATGTTGCCCCAGCTGGGGATCTGTGGCGGAATGCCCACGCCCAGGAAGCTCAGCACGGCCTCGGTCAGGATGGCGGACGCCGCGATGAAGGTGGCCTGCACCATCAGCGGGGCGAACAGGTTGGGCAGGATATGGCGCAGCAGGATCGACGGCACGCGGGTGCCCACCGAGACGGCGGCCTCGATGTAGGGCTGTTCGCGGATCGTCAGCACCAGCGCGCGCACCAGCCGGACGACGCGCGGCACTTCGGGGATGACGATGGCGATGATCACGGTGCCCAGGCCGCCTTTCAGGGTGGCCATCAGGGCGATCGCCAGCAGCACGCCGGGAATGGCCATCAGCCCGTCCATGATGCGCATGATGAGCGCGTCGACGCGGCGGAAATAGCCCGCCAGCATGCCCAGCATCACGCCGGCCACGGTGGACACCACCGCCACCACGATGCCGACCAGCAACGATACGCGGGCGCCCCAGACCGTTCGCGAATAGACGTCGCGGCCCAGCGCGTCGGTGCCGAAGAAGTGTTCGGATGACGGCGGCTTCATGCGCGCCATCGGGTTAATGTCCTGCGGGTCGACGGTGGCCAGCCAGGGGGCAGCCAGCGCAATCGCCGCCAGCACCAGCAGGATGGCCCCGCCCACATACAGCATGGGATGGCGCCGCAGCGACCGGACGGCGCGGCGCAGGCGCGGGCGCGGTACGGAAAGCGGCAGGGTGGTCGTGTTCATTCGGTGGCCTTCTCAGTAGCGGATGCGGGGATCGAAGAGCCGGTAGCTCAGGTCGACCAGCAGGTTGATCAGCACGTAGATGCCCGAGGCCACCAGCAGCACGCCCTGGATCACCGGGTAGTCATGGCGCAGCACGGCGTCGATGGTCAGGCGGCCCAGGCCGGGAATCGCGAACACGGTTTCGGTGACCACGACGCCGCCGATCAGCAGGGCCACGCCCACGCCGATCGTGGTGACGATAGGGTTGGCGGCATTCTTCAGCGCGTGCCATACGATGGGACCCGCCGACAGGCCCTTGGCGCGCGCGGTGCGGATGTAGTCCTCGGACAGGGCTTCCAGCATGGTCGCGCGCGTCATGCGCGTCAGCAGCGCCATGTAGACCAGACCGAGCGACAGGCAGGGCAGCACCAGGTGGCGCAGGTAGGGAACCAGGCCGTCCGCCAGTGGTTTGTACCCCTGTACCGGCAGCCACCCCAGCTTGATGGAAAAGCCATAGACCAGGCAGTAGCCGATCAGGAACACCGGCACCGAGAACGCGCAGACCGCGCCGATCATCACCAGCCGGTCCAGCCAGCGGCCGGCGTTCCACGCGGCCAGTACGCCCAGGGGCACGGCCGCCAGCACGGCGAACAGCATGGTGAAGAGGGCGATCGATAGCGTTGGCCCCATGCGCTGGCCGATCAGTTGCGATACCGGCATCTGCGACGACATCGAGGTGCCCAGGTCGCCCATGGCGATGTGGCTGACCCAGATGGCGAACTGCTGGGGCAGCGGCTTGTCCAGCCCCATGTTCTGCCGGATTTTCTCGACGTCGTCGGCGGTGGCGTTGTCGCCTGCCATCACCGCCGCCGGATCGCCCGGCGACAGGTGTATCAACAGGAATACCACGACCGCGACGACGGCCATGACTGGAATGACGGCCGCGATGCGGCGCAGGATGTATTTCACGGTGGATTCCCCCTGGCTTGCGGCCGGGCGCGTGTGGCGCCCGGCGTCTGCCTTACGGCTTTTCGATGTTCCACATCACCGGGATGCCGTTCTTGATCAGCTCGGTGTGCTTGAGGCCGCGCACGGCGAAGACGGGTTTGAATTCGCCCCACATGACATAAGGCACGGTCTGGTAGGCGCGCGCCTGCATCTGCGCGGCGATGTCCTTGCGCTTGGCGGCATCGGTCTCGCGGATCCAGCTGGTGCGAAGCGTGTCCAGTTCCTTGTCGCACGGCCAGCCCGGCAGGCTGTTGCCGCAAGCGGCGGACAGCCAGGGGTTGGTCACCGGCGTGCTGGCGTCGTAGTAGCCGCCCCAAGTCAGGAAGATGTTCCAGCCGCCTTGTTCGGGCGGATCCTTTTTCAGGCGGCGGCCGGCCAGCGACGCCCAGTCCATGGACTGCACGTCCACCTTGATGCCGGCCTTCTTCATGTTCTGGGCCAGCACCATCACGGCGGGCGCGCTCAGGTGGTCGGTCGGATAGAGCAGCACCACTTTCTCGCCCTTGTAGCCGGCTTCCTGCAGCAATTGCTTGGCGCGCGCCGGGTCAGGCTTGGCATAGGGGGCGGCGCCGGCGTCGGTCGCCAACGGCGAACCGCAGATGTACAGGGTGGCGCAGTAGTCGACGCGGTATTTCTCCGGGTAGCCCATGGCCGACAGCATTTCCTTCTGGCTCACCAGGTGGTAGAGCGCCTGGCGGGCCAGCGGGTTGTTGAACGGCGGGTGCAGCGCGTTGACGATGACCATGCCCTGGGAGGCGACCGAGGTGCTCAGGGTGATGTCCGGGTTGCTTTCCACGACGGGCAGGAAGTCGGGCGTGATCTGTTCGATCATGTCGACCTCGCCGTTCATCAGCGCGGCAGTCGCCGTGTTGCCGTCGGGGATGTACAGCCACTCGACGCGGTCCACCTTCACGTTTTTGCCGCCGGCCAGGCCGTCGGCCGGTTCCGCACGCGGCACGTAGGCGGGATTCTTCACATAGACGACCTTGTTGCCGGGCACCCATTCATCGCGCTTGAACAGGAACGGGCCGGATCCGACCATCTCGGTGACCTGCGTGTTCGGATCCGTCATGGCCAGGCGCTTGGGCATGATGAAGGGCGGCATGCCCGAGGGCTTGGACAAGGCGTCCAGTACCAGGCCGAACGGTTCCTTCAGCGTCAGCGTGAACGTGTTGTCGCCCGTGGCGGCGAATTCGGCGCCGGCCGCCATCATGGCCTGGCCCAGTGTGTCCTTTTTCGCCCAGCGCTGCAGTGATGCGATGCAGTCCTCGGCCTTGACCGGCGTACCGTCGTTGAATTTCAGGCCGGGGCGCAGGGTGAAGGTCCAGGTCTTGCCGTCTTCGGACGTGGTCCACGTGTCCACCATCTGCGGCTTGACCTGCCCCTTGCTGTCTTGCGCGAACAGGGTATCGAATACCATGTAGCCATGGTTGCGCGTGATGTAGGCCGTGTTGAACAGCGGGTCCAGCGTCTTCAGGTCCGCGTGCGGCACCATGCGCAGGGTCTTGGTCTGGGCGAGCGCGCCCGTGGCCGCGCTCATCGCCAGGAGCGCCGCGGCCCCCAGCAAGCTGAAACGTCTGATCATTGTTTTCCCCTTTTTCATTCTGGATGCCCGGTCGGGCGGCAATGGGTGGCGCCTTAGGCCTTGAACGGCCATTTGGGCAATTTGCGTTTGGTGAACGGCAGCGCGTTGACGTCCTGCGTGATGGCGCCCGGCGTCTCGACGTAGATGATCTGGCGGCCCACCTTCGAGTACGACGCATAAAAGTGCTGGGACGACTTCACGATGATGAGCTTCATGGCCTGCAGGTCCACGCCGAACTGCGTGAACAGGTCCGTGCCCATGGCTTGGGTGCGCGAGGTGTTCATGACGATCGTCACGCCCCGGGTGCGCACCACGGCGACGTCGCCCAGCAGCGCGGGCGTGCCTGCCAGCCCCGTCATGACGGCATCGCGCTTGAGCGCGATGATTTCGCAATCCAGGTCCAGCGGCATGCCCGAGACGGGCGCCACCTTGCCGCCCACACGCAGCTTGATCTGCGCGCCTTCGCCGGCTTCGAAGCAAAGCTGCACGGCGACCGGATCCCAGAACGGGCCGGTGGCGACGTCGGTGATGCCGCGAGCCAGCACGCGTTCCAGGATGAAGGTGGCGTCGCTGGGCGCGCCGCCGCCCGCGTTGTCGGCGGAGTCCGCCAGCACCACGGGGAATTCTTTCGCGGCCAAGGCCTGGTCCAGCGCGTCGTCGGCTCCGGGGTAGGGCGGCGCCAGCTGGTCGCGAAAGCCGATGATCTCTTCACCCAGCGCGCGCGCCAACGCGTCGGCCTGGCGCTGGTCGCCGTCGGTATAGACCAGGACCTTGGAGCCCATGTCGGGCGTGTCGCCCCAGGGGAAACCGTGGGCGATGGATACCGACAGCACGCCTTCCTTGCCCTCCATGGCCATCAGGCGGTCCACGAAGCTGCGCATGGGTTCGCGGCTGGTGTGCATGATCGAGATCATTTCGCAGTCATAGACCGCGCGCGTCGGCGTGCTGCGGCCTTCGGCGCGGGCCACGCACAGGTCCACCAGGTCGTAGGCGCGGTCCAGGATGTCGGTGTGCGGGTATTCCTTGAAACAGACCAGGAAGTCGGCGCTGTTCACCATGGCATCCGTCAGATGGCAGTGCGGATCCAGTTCGGCGCCGATGACGGTATCCGGGCCGACGATGTCGCGGGCGCGGCGGAGCAGGTCGCCTTCGCAGTCGTCATAGCCGTCGGCCACCATGGCGCCATGCAGGCCGAACAGGGCGATATCCACCTTGCCGGCGCGGCGCAGATCTTCCAGCAGTTCGTCGCGCAGCGTCTCGTAGGCGTGGCGGGTGGTGATGCCGGCCGGCGTGGCCCCTGCCGTCATGCCTTCGATCAGCGTCCAGTCTTTGCCCACGGCGCGCTGGCGCGCGGCCCACAGCGGCCCCGAGAACATCTGCATGCGGTCGGGGTGCTGGCCGGCGGGGTAATAGCCGCGTGCCCGGTAGGCGGACAGGCCCGTCGGGATGGGGGAAAAGGTGTTCGTTTCGGTCGCCAGGGACCCGGAGAATATTTTCATGAATGACGCTCCGCGCAAAAAAAAGGTTAAGGCCTGTCGGCAGGCCCTAGGGGCGCGGGCATCGTGGCGCGCGCAGTGGGGTGATGCCTTGCCAGGCGGTGGGCCTGGCGTTGTCTTGCAAGCAAACCGTTGCGGCTCAGGCCTTCACGGCAGGGGGCTGCTCCGCGCCCAGCCACGCCTGCACTTCGATCTCGACGTCCACGTCCATCGCCAGCTTGGCCTCGACGGTCGAGCGCGAAGGGAAGTCCGAGGCGAAGTGGCTGCGATAGGCCTCGTTGAACTGCGTGAACAGCGTCAGGTCCGACAACCAAACCGTCACGCGCACCACGTTCTTCAGGGTGGCGTGCGACAGCGCCAGCGTTTCCTTGATGCGTTCGATGGCGGCGTGGGTCTGGACGGCGATATCGCCGCGCACGACTTGCCCACTGGCATCCATCGGGATCTGCCCCGACAGGAAGAGGAAGTCGCCCGCTTGGGTGGCGCGCGAAAACGGCAGGGGCAGGGTGCTGGGATAACGGATGATGGCGGTCATGGCGGGTTCTCGTATTCGGGGGAAAGGTCAGCGCAAGCGCTCGGGGCGCACCGCGTTGGCGTCGACGCCATGCGCGTGCAGGTGGGCGGGCACGGGCTGGCGCGTCAGCAACGCAGCGGCCAGTTCAGATGTGGCGGCGGCGGTCTGGATGCCGTAGCCGCCTTGCGCGGCCAGCCAGAAGAAGGCGGGGGCGCCGGCATCCCAGCCCACCACGAAGTCGCCGTCACGCACGAACGAGCGCAAGCCCGCCCAGGTGTGTTTGGGGCGGCGGATGGTAAGCGACGTGGCGGTTTCGATGCGGTAGATGCCCGTTGCCACGTCCAGCTCTTCGGGTACGACATCATGTGCGGCCACCGGGTCGGCGTTGGCGGGCGACCCCAGCAATTGGCCGGCGTCGGGCTTGAAGTAATAGCTTTCGTCCACGCCGACCACGGCGGGCCATTGGGAAAAATCAATGTCTTGCGGGCCGGGAAACGTGAAGGCCGTGCGGCGGCATGGCTGCAGCCCGATGGGAGCGGCACCGCACAGGGCTGCGGCGTGATCCGCCCAGGCGCCGGCGGCGTTGACCAGCACCCGCGCCCGGATGACGTGCCCGTCTGCCAGCGTCAGTGCCCAGGCCCCGTCCGCGTAGGCGGCGGATACCAATTCCGCGTTGTTGCGCAGCACCGCGCCTTGCTGCCTCATGCCACGCAGGAAACCCTGGTGCAGCGCATGCACGTCGATGTCGCGCGCATCGGGTTCTTCGATCGCGCCGCAGAGCTGGTCGCCGCGCAGGCACGGCACGCGTGCCACGGCCTGTTCGGCGTCGATCAGCGTCACATTGGGCGACTGGCGGTGGAAATCCTCGAATACCTCCTGCAGCAGGTCCTTCTGTTCCGGCGTGGCGATGTACAGCACGCCGCGCGGGCTAAGCAGGGGGTGCTCGGTAAAGCCTTGCGGCGGTTGTTCGTAGAAGGCGCGGCTGGCGCGGGTCAGCGCCTTGATCTGCGTCGTGCCGTAGGTCTCCATGAACATGGCCGCGGAACGGCCGGTGGAGTGGTAGCCGGGTTGGGATTCACGCTCCAGCACTGCCACGGACGCCACGGCGCTCAGGCGGTAGGCCACGGACGCGCCGGCGATGCCGGCGCCGACCACGGCAAAATCGTATAAGGGTTCAGCAGTCATTTTTGTCGGAAGCGAGAATTCTCTTATTTGATAATTCTCGAATACGATAGTTTTTTGACGCTCAACGGGTAATAGGGGAATGCCCTGATGGCGGGGCGGCAGGGCGGTAAAGACAAAAAAAACCGCAGGAAGGGGATGCCCGCGGGTTCGGCGTTCGTGTCGTGCGCTGTTGTGCCGTGCCGTTCCGGTTCGGCCGGCGCGGCTACGTCACATGATGGCCGAACGCCACCATCGACGCGACGAAGGTGGCCGCGCCGATGGCGGCAAGCCAGTACGCCCGTTTCGCCCCTTGCGGGGTGCCGCGGTTCAGGCCCACCAGCAGGGTGACGAGCGTCCACAAGCCGGTGAATGCCAGCAGGCTCAGCGTGTAGACCCAATTCGACAGGTCGTAGCCGCCGCCGCCGATGGACGGATAGCCCGAATGCTTCGGCCACAGCAAGGCAATCAACGTGCCGGCGATCAACGCGAACACAGCGAGCCAGATCAGGAATGCGCGGTCTTTCAGCATGAGTTCGATCCTTGGGGGGGGGGCCTCAGTCCTCCAGATAGTGCGCGCGCAAGACATCCACATCCACGTGCAGAACGTCGCGCAGATAGCGGTCCATGCCGCCGAATGCTTGATCGATCGCCTGCACTGAGGCCTCCAGGTAGGCGGGGGCGACTTCCAGCAGCGGCATCATCACGTCGTCACGCACGCCGCGTTCCGCGGATTTGGCCAGGATCTGCTGGAAAAAACGCGCGTTCCAATGGTTCGATTCCAGATAGTTCGCCACGATATCGTCCTGCGAGACACCCAGCGCCGACAGCAGCAGCAATGAGGCGAAGCCGGTACGGTCCTTGCCGGCGGTGCAGTGGATCAGCAGCGTCTTGCCCGTAGCCGCCGTCTGCAGAAAACTGCCGAAGGGCGCCTGGTAGCGGGAGGGAAAGTCGCGGTAGATATCCACCATCATTGCGCTGACCGCCGCTTGCGTGCTGTCGCGCAGCCTGGGCAGCAGCACGGCCATCGACATGTTCCCATCCAACACGGGGGACGCGATCCATGTAAAGCGTTTGCCGAAGTGCGCTTCGTCCTGCGCTTTTTCCGAGTCGGCGCGAAAGTCGATGACGGCTTGCAGCGCCAGCCCGCCCAGGAATTCGATATCCGCGGCGCTGGCACGCGCCGGATTGCCGCTGCGAAACAGCTTGCCATCACGCACTCGCCGCCCATTTGCCCCCGTCAGGCCGCCCAAATCGCGGGCGTTGTGCACGCTGTCCAGCGCCAGGCGGCGTCGGCCATTGGCAAGTGGCACGTCGGCAGGATTCGAACGGGACATAAGGCGGATTCCTTGGTCTGGGGGCTCGCTGATGATCGTATCACCGGGGCCCGCCCGCCCCGCCGGGCCTGCTACCCGAGCTTGCCCAGCAAGCCGATCAATTGGCGCTTTTCCGCCGCGGCCAATTGCGTGCTGATGCGCGCGTCATGCGCTTTGACGGCTTGGGTGATGTCGGCCAACACCTTTTCGCCCGTCTGGGTCATCGCCAGCGAATAGGCGCGCTTGTCGTGTTGGGCTTCCTGCCGTTCGACATAGCCCAGGTCCTGCAATTGGTTGACGATCTGCACGGCCCCCGACCGCGCAATGCCCAGGATGCGCGCCAGGTCCGTGAGCTTCAGGTTGGCGTTGGCCGCGATCAGCGTCAGCGAGGAAAAGCGCTGGGGCGTGATGTCCCACGGCGCCAGTGCATTCAGGAAGTCTTCGTAGATCACGATCTGGGCGCGCCGGATGGCGTAGCCGACCAGTTCGTCCAAGGCGCCATACCGGATGCCGGGTACATGCGGGTCGAAATGCTCGCCCCGCGCGGCAGGGCGCCGGGGGCGTTGGGATGCGGCTCTGGACATGGGGCGGGATCGCGGTTTTTGGGGCCATCGCGTAAGAAGGCCTCAACACTAATGCACCCATTGTCGCCGCGCTAGCAGATTACGGGAAATCCCCGGGGTGCGGAAGGCGTCCGGATTTTGTTATGTTGCATAACAAATAAAACCAGGAGCAGACATGCAAATCGTCATCGCCGGCGCCGGCATCGGCGGGCTGACGCTCGCCTTGATGCTGCATCGGCGCGGCATCGATTGCCGCGTCTATGAAAGCGCGCAGGAACTCAAGCCCTTGGGCGTGGGCATCAACCTGCTGCCGCATGCGGTGAGCGAACTTGAGCAGTTGGGCCTGATGCCCGGGTTGGCCGAGCGCGCCATCGAGACCTCGCAACTGCACTACTACAACAAGTTCGGCCAACCGATCTGGCGCGAGCCGCGCGGGCTGGACGCGGGGTATCCACTGCCGCAGTTTTCGGTGCACCGGGGGGAATTCCAAATGCTCTTGGCGCAGGCGGTGCGCGAACGGCTGGGCGAGGACGCCATCGTCACGGGCAGGGTGCTGGAGTCCGCGGAACAGGATGCCTTAGGCGTCGTGGCGAATTTCCGGCGCCGGCAGGATGGGGGACTGCAAAGCGTGCGCGCGGACATCCTGGTGGGCGCGGACGGCATCCATTCGGCGTTGCGCCGCCAATTGCATCCTGCCGGCGACGAGCCGCGTTTCTCCGGCCGCATGCTGTGGCGCGCCGTGACCGAAGCGCCGCCCTATCTGGACGGCCGCAGCATGTTCATGGCGGGGCATCAGGACCAGAAATTCGTCTGTTATCCGATTTCGGAACCGCTGCGCCGCCAGGGGCGGTCGTTGATCAACTGGATCGCCGAACTGTCCGTGCCTGGCGCCGAGCTGCCCGCCACCGACTGGAACCGGCAGGTGGACAAGTCGGTGTTCGCGGACCGCTTCGCCGATTGGCGCTGGGACTGGATCGATATCCCCGCCATCATCGACGGCGCGCAAGCGATCTACGAGTTCCCTCTGGTGGACCGCGACCCCCTGCCGCGCTGGACGCGGGGGCGCGTGACCCTGCTGGGTGATGCCGCGCACCCCATGTACCCCATCGGTTCGAATGGGTCGGCGCAGGCGATTCTGGACGCGCGCTGCCTGTCGGATTGGCTGGCGCAAGCGGCAAGCGGCGCGGTGCGCTTGCCCGAGACCGCCTTGCTGGAATACGAGGCCGAGCGCCTGCCCCGCACGGCGGGCATCGTCCTGCGCAACCGCTTGAACGGGCCGGAGCAAGTAATGCAGATGGCCGAAGAGCGCGCGCCGCACGGGTTCGACGACATCGGCGACGTGATCGCGCCGCAGGAGTTGGCGGCGGTATCGTTGCGCTACAAACAACTCGCGGGATTCGATCCCGCCACTGTGCAGAAGAACCGGGGGGAAGCATCATGAACCACAGCACCGAGGCATTGGCGCAACCGTTGGCTGATCCGTTGGCGCCGGCGCTGGAACACGTGGCGACCGTGGTGGTCGAGGTGGGCGCGCCGCAGGAAGTGGGCGATACGCCGCAAGGCCGCCGCCGCCTCATCCCGATCACGGGCGGCACGGTGGACGGCCCGCGTCTTCGTGGCAAGGTCCTGCCGGGCGGTGCGGATTTCCAGGTGATCCGTTCGGCCACCTACACCGACATCCACGCGCGCTACGTGATCGAGACCCCAGACGGCGAACGCATCTACGTCGAGAACACCGGCATCCGCACGGGCCACGCCGATGACATCGCCCGTCTGGTGCGCGGCGAAGCCGTCGACCCCGCGCGCATCTATTTCCGTAGCTATCCGCGCTTTGAAACCGCGTCGCCGGCGTTGGGCTGGATGAACGAAAGCCTGTTCATCGGCACCGGGGCGCGCTACCCCGACCGGGTGGAATTGCGCTTCTACCGCATCTGCTGAATCCGCGGCCCCCGCCACGGAACGAAATCCTACACAACCCGGAGACAACCATGACATCGACGCTGCGCCGCCTGTTGGGCGGCTTCCTGCTGTGCCTGCCGATCGCGGCGGTGGCGCAGTTCCCCAACGGCCCCGTGCGTCTGAACGTGGGCTTTCCGCCGGGAACGGGGCCCGACATCGTGGCGCGCACGCTGTCGCAGCATATGGGGCCGCTGCTGGGTGAAAGCGTAGTGGTGGAAAACAAGGTAGGCGCGGGCGGGCAGATCGCCGCGCAGGCGGTCGCGCGCAGCCCGGCGGACGGTCAGACCCTGCTCTTGGGCGAGGTCGGTTCCATCAGCATTTCGCCTGCCACCTACCGCAATCTGAACTACGATCCGCCACGCGATTTCGCGCCGATCTCCGAAGTGGTGCGCGCCGACTTTGTGCTGGTGGTGCCGGCCGATTCCCCGTACCAGGATCTGGCTGCCTTCGTCGACGGCGCCAGGAAGGCCGCGGACCGCCTCAATTTCGCCACCTTCGGCGCCGGCACGCCCGGGCATTTCGGGGCCGAGCTGTTCGCCCGCGAAGCCGGCATGAAGATCGAAGCCATTCATTACCGTTCCACGGGCGATGCCGTGTCGGGCCTGGTGTCCGGCGCGGTCCAGGCCGCATTCGTGACGACGGCGCTGGCGGTGCCGCAGGTGCAGGGTGGCAAGCTGCGTGCGCTGGCGATCACCGGCGCGCAGCGTTCGCCCGCCTTGGCGGCCGTGCCGACCTTTGCCGAGCGCGGCTTGCCCGCCGTCAACTTCGGCGCGTGGTTCGCGCTGTTCGCGCCGGCCGGCACGCCGGACGCGGTGCTGAACCGCTTGCAGAAGGACAGCGCCCAGGCCCTCACCCAGCCCGCCGCGGTGCGCAGCCTGGGCGAAGCCGGCTTCGTGGTGGTCGGGTCGGACCGCCCGGCGCTGCAAGCCTTGTTGGCCTCGGAATCCAAACGCTGGGCCGACGTCGTGAAAGCGACGGGATTCCGGGCGGATTGATGCGTCCTTAGCGGGAACACTAGCGCTGTTGCTTGCGTTATCCAGCCGATTGGGTTCATGAATGGAACAGTTTGTTCCGGCTAAAAATCTCGGATTTCGGCGTCGGAAGGGTGTTCCCGTCATGGCCGGGCCGGTAGAATCGCCTCGCATACCACCCCTCTATCTACTGGTCGAAAGGTCATATTCTGATGAGCAACGCATATCTCGACGCCCTCAAGAAGCGCCGCACCCAATATTCTCTGGGCCGCAACCTGTCGGCCTCCAAAGAGCAACTGGCGACCCTGATCCAGGACGCGATCAAGCACAGCCCCTCGTCGTTCAATTCGCAAAGCTCGCGCGCCGTGATCCTGTTCGGCGCTGAAAGCGTCAAGCTGTGGGACCTGGCGATCGAAGCCGTGCGCAAGGTCGCGCCCGCCGAGGGCTTTGACAAGACCGAAGCCAAGCTCAAGAGCTTTGCCGCTGGCGTGGGCACGGTGCTGTTCTTCGAAGACCAGGACGTCGTCCGCAGCCTGCAGGAAAAGTTCGCCCTGTACGCCGACAACTTCCCGGTGTGGTCGGAACAGGCGGGCGGCATGGCCCAACTGTCGGTCTGGACCGCGCTGGCCAACGCCGACGTCGGCGCCAGCCTGCAGCACTACAACCCGCTGATCGACGATGTCGTGGCAAGCGAATGGAAAATTCCGGCGTCGTGGAAGCTGCGCGCGCAAATGCCGTTCGGTTCGAACGAGAACGGCTTTGGCGACAAGGGCTTCATGGACGACGCCGAACGCTTCCGCGTGGTCGGCTGATCCAGCCATCCGGGCGCGGATCGCTGTCCGGATAGCCGCAGGTTTCAAACCCGCATTTCCCTAAAAGGGGGATGCGGGTTTTCAACTTTTTACGGGATACGACCAAGTGCCAGCGATGGCGGATCCCTCGGTAGGCGCAGTGCATAATAGCGGTTGACCGGCTAATGTCCGTTTCAGGGCTGGGCCATACATCCCGCCGAAAAAGAAAAAAAGCGCGCGATTCGAGGAGATTGCTGTTGGACCCGATACTCGCCGGACTGTCGAATTCCCTGCCGCAGGCTAAAACAGTCGAGCAATTGACCCGTCCGTTGCTTGATATGCTGGGCAGCGTGACAGGATTGGAATCCACTTACCTCACGTCGATCGATTTGAAAGCCGATGTGCAGCATGTGCGCTTTGCGCGCAACGTGGGCGATATGCAGATTCCCGAAGGCTTGTCGGTTCCGTGGTCGGACACCCTGTGCAAGCGCGCGCTGGAAGAAGGCCGAATGTGCACCAGCGATGTCTCTCACAGCTGGCCCGATTCGGAGGCTGCCCGTCTACTGGGCATCCAGACTTATGTCAGCGCGCCTGTGCGCACGGATGAGGGCATGCTGCTGGGCACGCTGTGCGCGGCCAGCGCCAAGCCGCATCAGATCGCCCCGCAGGCAGAGGCCGTGTTGAAGCTGTTTTCCAACGTGATCGCCAACTTCCTGCAGCGCGAGTTGCTGATGGAAGCGTTGCATGCCGCCAACGTCCGCCTGATGTCATACGCGCTGACCGATCCGCTGACCGGCCTGCCCAACCGCCGCGCGCTGTATGAAGAACTGGAGCGCCTGGAAAAGCGCGCCTTGCGCGAAGGGGGCAGCGTGCTGGTGGGGGTGATCGACCTGGACGGTTTCAAGGGCATCAACGATACGTACGGGCACCAGCAAGGCGACGTGTTCCTGCAGGAGGTTTCGCGCCGGCTGGCCGGAACGCTGCGCACCTCGGACATGCTGGGGCGCATCGGCGGCGACGAGTTCGTGCTGGTCGGCCCCGGCCCGGCCATCGAACGCGGCAATGCCGGCCCCGGGGGCGAAGCGCTGCGCGGTGAAGCCGAGGACGCCGCGCGGTCGCTGGAGGAACGCGCCACGGCGGCTACGATCGGCCGCTACCCGTTGGGCGATGCGGTGTTGCCTTACGAAGGCGCAAGCGTCGGCGTGGTGGCGGTAGACCCGCGCGGACTGGACGCCGAAGCGGCGGTTCGCCTGGCCGATGCGCGCATGTACGAGATCAAGCGCGCGCGCAAGGCAGCGCGCACGATCCATTGAATGCGGCAAGTCCGGACGGCGCTATATTCAAGCGATCCCCACCTACCCGGAGCGTTCCATGCAGACCAACGAAATCCATCGCGGCCGCCTGATCGACCACATCCAGTTGGTTGTCCGCGACCTTCCCGCCAGCCAGGCGTTCTACCAGGCCGTTTTCGATGCCCTGAAGGTGCCGATGGGCGGCACGGGCGACGGGTACTTCTGGGCCGATGAGTTGTTCGTCTCGACCGCCGACAGCCCGGCAGCGCAAGGCCAACTGACCGGCCGTCACCATCTGGCGTTCCAGGCGCAAGACCAGGCGATGGTCGACGCCTTCCATCGGGCGGCGCTGGCCCACGGCGGCAAGGACAACGGCGCGCCCGGATTCCGCGACTACCATCCGGGCTACTACGGAGCATTCGTGCTGGATCCGGACGGCAACAACATTGAAGCCGTCTTCCACGGCGAGGCCAACCGCAGCGCGCCCTCGGTCAAAGTGACGTTCTGACGTTACATATCCTTCGCGACAAGCGCCTGAAGCGCAAAGACTGATAAATTTGCGCCTTCAAGGGGGCAAAAGGGACGTTTTCCCTTCCGGCGCCCCAGGCCGAGAAATGCCCATTTCCATTTCTCTACTTGCGATAGAACAGAACCGATGCTGAAAAGAAAACTAACGGCTTTTGGAATGTGCGTGGCGCTGCCCCTGGGCATCGCGGCAGCCCCGGCGCAGGCTCAGGCCCCTGCGCAACAACAGGCTTCCGCGCAGCCGCCAGCCGAAGCGGCGGAGCGTTACGGGCCGTTCGTCTATTTTCCCAGCGCGCCCAATTTGCTGATTTATCACACGGGTGTCGGCGCCAACGACATGCTGAACCTGAAAAAGGCGCTGCGCGAGCATCCCTCCATTGCGACCCTGATCCTGCAGAACAATGGCGGCGGGCTCGTGCATATCGGGCTGGTCGTGGCCGAAGAGGTCTATGAGCGCGGTCTGAACACGTACATTCCCAAAGACAGCTACTGTGCGTCCGCTTGCGCGTTCGTGTATTTTGCCGGCCGCCAGCGCCTGGCCGAAGGCCGTTTGGGCGTGCATCAGATCTCTGCACCGGAAATGACGGGCGAGCAGGCCCAGTTCGGCGTGTCGGATATCGTCGCCACGCTGCCGAAGTATGGCGTGTCGGCGGATGTGCTGGGCATCATGTTCAGCACGCCGTCCAAAGACATGTACTTCTTCTCGCCGCAGGAAATCGCCAAGTACGGCATCAACCGGACCGGGCAGACGCAGGTGGCGCAGAACAGTCCGCCGCCGCGCGGCACGGGCGGCGGCCAGGGCGGCCAGGCCAACGCTCCCGCGGCCACGCCTGCCCCCGCACCGGCGCAAGCCCAGACCCCCGCGCCGGCGCCAGTTCAGACGGCACATGGCGGCGCGGCGCCCGTCGCCAACCCGTACATGAAAAAAGAAACGGCTCCTGCCGCCATTTCCGACGAGCAAAAGGCGGTCAACGCCGCAGCCTTGATGATCCAGGCGGGCAGCGGCACGAATGAAGAATCGATGAACTTCACGCGCGAGTTCTACGCGGATACGGTCGACTACTTCAAGAAGACGCGGCCCAAGTCCGAGATCCTGGCGGACAAGGAAGCGTATTTCGCCCGCTGGCCCATTCGCCGCTTCGTTGTCGACCAGAGCACGCTGAAGGCGCAATGCAAGGACCAGCTGTGCAAGGTCGTTGGCATCTACGACTACAAGGTATCCAGCCCGGCACGCGGCAAGACCGCCACCGGCACGTCCAACTTCACCTATGTGCTGGATCTGCGCAACCGCTACCGCATCGTGATGGAAGACAGCGAAGTCATCAGCCGCTAGGCCGGCCCTTGGAACAGAGCAGAACGTAATGAAATCCGGATTTCCCGCAGTAAAGCTGTTGCTTCTAGCCGGCCTGGCCATGGCTTCGGCGCCCGCGCTGGCGATCGATTGCGTCAAGGCCGGCACGCCCGCCGAAAAGCTGATCTGCTCGGACAAGAAGGCCATTGCGGCCGATGCCGAACTGAACCGGGCTTACCGCGCGATGCTCAAGCAGGCGCCCGACAGCGATATCCGCGCCATGCTGGTGGCAAGCCAGAAGCGCTGGGTCGAGGCACGCGACAAGGCGCTGGACCGGTTGGTCTCCGACCCCGACGCGCTGCCCGATGACAAGACCGCGGGCGAGATCGCGCGGGAATTGATCGGCAACCGCACGGCGCAATTCAAGGAAGCCGAAAAGGGTTCCGCCACGCCGGACATGATCCGCCGCGCCGTTGCGCAGCAGCAGTTCCAGGCGCAATTCACGGGCGGCGCGTACGCGGGCTACTGGACGTCGTGCGACGTGCTGCCGCGGGACTACGTGTATTACGGCTGCTTTGCGATCCGCCACTACCAGAACAACGACCGCATTTGCTCGGTGGACGAATCCTGGGCGTCCGGCGACGTCTACACCAAGCGATATGTGGCCAATGTGGTGGGCGGCAAGCCCCAGGTCGTGGCGTCCTGCTCCTTCAATAGTTCTGACGAAGCCTGCGCCAGCGTCGGCGACACCCCCGCAAGATGGAATCCGCAGCCGGAGCAGCCGGAGTATGTCTATGCGTCGGAACCGCTGCCGAAGATCGATGGCGAGATCGACGCGTCGGACGATTACGAATGGGTCAAGGCCTGCCTGACGGAGCCTGCGTATGGCCGGGAAGTCTCAGCCGGCCAGCCGCGCAGCCCCCTTCAAAAATGACGCCTGCGCCGGGAATGACCCGGAGCAGGGGGGCGGGCGTTCAGTCCGTCTTCCAGCCCCATTTCTTGAAGATGGCCTTGCCGTCGGCCGAGGCCAGATACTCCACGAAGGCCTGCGCCTGCGGATGGTTCTTGCCCTGCCGGGTCACCACCGCGCCCGCGTCGCGATAGATGCGGTACGGTTCTTCGATCTCCACCACGCTGGCCAGCGTGGGATTCGACACCTGCCAGATATTCCAGATCAGCCAGGCGTCGATGCTCTTGTCTTCGGTCCACTGGGTGCGCGCCATGGCGCTGTTGGCGGCTTCGGGCAGGACCAGGTTGGCGCGGAAGGCGCGCACGGTATCGATATCGCCCAGGCGGCCGGCCACGTCTTCCCACAGCCCTGTCTGCCCAGCGCCGGAAACGGCCATCACCTTGATGCCGGGTTTCAGCAGGTCTTTGAAGCCGCTGATGCCCTTCGGGTTACCGGGGCGCACCAGGATCGCCGACGGGCGCAGGTACAGCGTGCGGGCATCGCGCAGGTCGAACACGCCCGGCAAGGCGCTGGCGAAGCCGCTCATCATGTTCTCGGCACCGCTGAACAGCACGTCGGCATCCTGTTTGGCTTTGTCGGCCCAGGCGGGCGTGGGGCCGGCCGTGACGTTCACCGTGATGCCGTGCGTCTTGCCGAATGCCGCCGCGGCTTCCTTCATGGCGGGCGCCGGGCCGCCGGGGCCGTACACATTCAAGTCCGGCGCGGCCCGTGCCGGAGCGGCAGCCAGGCAGGCCAAGGCGAGCACGCCGCCGGCGAACGTTCTGAACGACTTCATATCCTTCACCCTCATTCAAGTGTCTTCCATCGGCGCCGATACGCGGCGGACCTATGGGACAGACGCCGCTGCCCGCGCGAATATTCCGTTTGTACCGACTGTTACGCGGTGCCGCATGCGATGCGGGCTTTAGAATTCGACCTTGCAGATTAGAAATGGGGCCAATGCCCTGTATTCGCAGAGAGATATCGATGGATAAGCGACAAGACCTGGAACCGCCGGCGATCCAGGAAGGCGCGGCGCACGCCGCAGGCTTGAACACGCCCGACGCCATCGCCATCACGATCGAAGCGGACCCGACCCTGGGCTACGCGTCCATCCAGAATGCAGTTCCCATCGTGCGGTCCCTGCGTCTGACGAACCGGGCGCCGCAAGCCTTCGAGAATATCGAAGTCCATATCCGCTGCAATCCCGCCTTCGCGCAACCCGTGAAGCTGCGCTTCGACAAGCTGGCTCCAGGTGAAATCCGCCGCATCTCGCCGTTGGATCTGACGCCCGACCATGCATATGTGGCCGACCTGCAAGAGGCCGTGCGCGCCGGCATCGACGTGGCCGTGCAAAGCGGCGCGCAGCAACTGGGCCACGCGTCGCAGCCGGTTACGGTACTGGCGTATGACCAATGGGCCGGCACGCGCGCCTTGCCTGAGCTGCTGGCCGCGTTTTCGATGCCCAATAATCCGGCGGTCGATGTGCTGATCGGCAAGGCCTCGAAGCTGCTGCGCGCGCAGCATGCCGACCTGTTGATGAACGGCTATCAGTCCAAGAGCCGCGATGTGGTCTGGAAACAGGTGTCGGCGATCTACAGCACCTTGGCCGCCGAGTCGCTGCACTATGCCGAGCCGCCTGCCTCCTTCGGCGTGGACGGGCAGAAGATCCGCACGCCGGACCGCATCATGGAGGCCCGCGTGGCCACCTGCCTGGACCTGGCGATGCTGTTCTCGTCGTGCCTGGAGCAGGCGGGGCTGCGCCCCGTCCTCCTGATGAAGGACGGCCACGCCTGGGTCGGCGTCTGGCTGCACCAGGCCTGCTTCGCGGACCCGCTGACCGACGATGTGCAGGCGGTGCGCAAGCGTGTGGACAGCGGCGAATTCCTGGTCTTTGAAACCACCGGCATTGCCCAGCACCCGAACTTCCGCCCGTCCTTGCGCCTGGCGCTGGAGCAGGGCGCCGCCCATCTGCGCGAAGAGGACACGTTCCGCTACGCGATTGATGTGTACCGCGCGCGCGAGTTGCAGATCAAGCCGCTGCCGTCCCGCGTCGTGTCGCTGATGCCGGGCGACGCCCACGACGTGGAACGCCCCGCCGCCATCGAACCCACGCCCGACCTGCCGCCGCTGGACCCCGAGTTCGTCATCAGCCTTGAGCCCGCAGACGACACGCCGGAAGGCCGGTTGGCCAAGTGGAAGTCGCGGTTGCTGGACCTGACGCTGCGCAACCGCCTGCTGAATTTCAAGCTGACCAAGTCCACACTGCCGCTGGTCGTGCCTGACTTGGCCCGGCTGGAAGACGCCATTGTCGACGGCAGCGAATTCCGCATCCGCCCTTTGCCCGCCGCGCTGATGGAAGGCAACGACCCGCGCATGGCCGACGTGCACCAGAACCGGGGCGGCCGCGCGCCGCTGGACGACATGGCGCTGGAGGCGTTGGGCAACAAGGAACTGATCGCCCGCGTCACGCAGGAGGCGTTGGACGCCAACCTGCTGGCGATCTTCGGCGCGGCGCGTACCGGATTGGAAGAGGGCGGCGCCAATACGCTGTATCTGGCAATGGGCATGCTGCGCTGGACGGAAAGCCCGGGCGCGGAAAGCGCCCATCTGGCGCCGCTGATTCTGGTGCCCGTGTCGTTGCAACGCCAGTCTGTGCGCAGCGGCTTCCGGCTGGTCCGCCATGACGACGAGACCATTATCAATCCCACGTTGCTGCAGATGCTGCGCAACAACTACGAGCTGCGCATCCCGGGCCTGGACATCCTGCCCGCCGATGACAAGGGCGTGGACGTGGCGCGCGTGCTGCAGGCTTTCCGCCTGGCCGTGCGCGAGATCGTCGGTTGGGAAGTGCTGGAGCAGGCGCATCTGGGCATTTTCTCGTTTACCAAGTACCTGATGTGGAAGGACTTGCAGGACCGCACCGAGCAGCTGAAGGCCAACCGCGTCGTCAAGCACCTGATCGACCACCCAGGGCAGGCGTTTGCGAAGGAACCGTTGGACGCGCGTTTCGACCGGCTGGACGAGAGCTATAAGCCGGAGGACTTGCTGACGCCGCTGCTGTCCGACTCGTCGCAGCTGAAAGCCATCTGCGCCGTCGACGCCGGCCGCGACCTGGTGCTGGAAGGCCCGCCGGGCACCGGCAAGAGCCAGACCATCACCAACCTGATCGCCCACCTGCTGGCGCGCGGCAAGACCGTGCTGTTCGTGTCCGAGAAGATGGCGGCGCTGGAGGTCGTGCATCGCCGGCTGGCCAACATCGGCTTGGGGCCGTTCTGCCTGGAACTGCATTCGTCCAAGGCGCGCAAGGCCGAGGTGCTGCAGCAACTGGGCAAGGCACTGGACCACAGCGGCCAGCGCACCGGCGACGACTGGGCTCGCGAAGCCGAACGCCTGGCCGTGCTGCGCCAGGACCTGAACGGGCTGGTCGACGCCCTGCATCACGAACACCCCAATGGCCTGACGGTGTTCGACGCCATCGGCACGTGCATCCAGAACGCGGGAGGCGATCCTTCGCCGATGTCGTGGCCGGACGGGCAGGCGCACGAACGCAAGGACCTGGCGCAACTGCGCGAAACCGCCCGGCGCATGGCGACCTTGTCCGGCGAACTGGGTACGCTGCATGGCCATCCGCTGGCGCACATCGGCATGGCCGAATGGAGCCCCAGTTGGCAAGACGCGCTGCTGGCGGCGGCGCAGGCGCTGGATCAGGCGGTCGCCGGGTTCCAGCAGCAGGCCTTCCTGGCAGGCGAAGGCGTGGGCGTGCCGGCTGCGGGCCTGAGCCTGGACGGCTACGCCAGACTGGACGCATTGATCGACGTGCTGCTGGCCGCGCCGCACGTGCCACCCGGATTGGCCGCGCAGGCGCACGACCCCGTGGCGCGCCTCCAGGTGCAGGCCCTGGCGCGGCACGGGCTGGCGCGCAATGCCCATTGGGCGCAAGTGGGCGAGCAGTGGACCGCGCAATTGGCGCAATGGGATGCCCAAGCGCTGAGGGCCGAATGGCTGGCCGCGTGCTCGGCATGGTGGCCGAAATCGATCTTCGCCAAAGGCGGCATCCGCAAGCGGTTGGCAGCCTGCCGCGCGGATGCCCGGCGCCCGGACGAGGCGGCGATCGGCGCGATGCTGGCGCCGCTGGCGCTGGTCAACGCCGAAGACCGCGAACTGGCCCTCTTGAAGGCCGACGCCCAGCGCCTGCTGCAGGACTCCTACACGGGTCTAAGCACCGATTGGGAACAGGTCCAACGCCACCAACAATGGGCGCAGCGCTTTGCCGATGCCGTCACGCTGGTCGCGGGCGACCCTGCCGCCGCGGCCGATCTGCGTACGCGGCTACAAGCGCTGGTGGGCGACAACCGCGCGTTCTTGCAACCTGGCGCGGCGTTGGGCAAGCGCCTGCTGGATACCCGCAACACGTGGCGCGCCCTGCAGGACAGGCTTGCCGAGGTCGATGCGCTGGCCAGGCCCACTGAGCCGTTGGCCGGCGCAGCGGACGCCAACGGCGCGTTGGAACGCATCCAGTCCGTCCTGGCTGGCTGGCGCCACAACAAGCAGTTCCTGATGCCGTGGTGTGTGTGGCGCGAGGCCCGCGAACAGGCGATCGCCGCGCAACTGCAAGGGTTGGTCGCGTCGCTGGAGCAAGGCCGCGTACCGTTGGACCGGGTCGAAGCCCATTTCGAATTCAGCTACCGCCATTGGTGGGTGAAGAAAGTCATCGACCATTCGCCCGTGCTCCGGTCCTTCTCCAGCGCCGACCACGAACGCAAGATCCGCGAATTCCGCGATGCCGACGACCGTTTCCAGAAACTGACGTCGGCCTATATTGCCGCGGTGCTGGCCGGCAAGGTGCCCGCCGGCAACGGCATCCTGGTCAGCCCCGATAGCGAACTGGGGTTGCTGCGCCGCGAACTGCAGAAAAAGGCCCGCCACGTTCCCGTGCGGCAGCTGATGCAGCGCCTGCCGTCGCTGTTGCCGAAGCTCAAGCCCTGCCTGCTGATGTCGCCCTTATCCGTGGCGCAGTATCTGGACGCGGGCCATTCGCAATTCGACGTTGTCGTCTTCGACGAGGCGTCGCAGATTCCGGTGTGGGATTCCGTCGGCGCGATCGCGCGCGGCCAGCAACTGGTGGTGGTCGGCGACACGAAACAGCTGCCGCCCACCAGCTTCTTCAGCAAATCCGCGCCGGAAGAAGACGGCGCGGGCGATGACGGCCAGGTCGAAGACCTGGAGAGCATCCTGGACGAATGCCTGGGCGCCGATATGAACCGGCTGCGCCTGCAATGGCACTACCGCAGCAAGCATGAAAGCCTGATCACCTTCAGCAACGTCACCTACTACGATTCGCAGCTGATCACCTTCCCGTCGCCCGTCACCGATGACGTGGCCGTGCGCCTGGAGAAGGTTGCGGGCGTCTACGACCGGGGCGGCAGCCGCACCAATCGCCGCGAGGCCGAAGCCATCGTGCAAGGTATCGAGCAGCATTATCTGGACAAGTCGCGCCGCCGCCAGACACTGGGCGTGGTCACCTTCAACCAGCCCCAGCAATCGTTGATCGAAACCCTGCTGGACGCCCGCCGCCGCGCGAACGCCGAGCTGGACAAGGCGATTTCGGCGCAGTCCCGCGAGCCGCTGTTCATCAAGAACCTGGAGAACGTGCAGGGCGACGAACGCGACGTCATCTACTTCTCGATCACTTTCGGTCCGGATGCGGCCGGCAAGATGACGATGAATTTCGGGCCGCTGAACGGCGAAGGCGGACACCGCCGCCTGAACGTCGCGATTTCCCGGGCGCGCGAAGGCGTGGTGATCTACAGCACCCTGATGCCCGAGCAGATCGATCTGTCGCGCGTGCGCGCGACCGGCGTCCGGGACCTGAAGCACTATCTGGAATTCGCGCTGAAGGGGCCGCGCGCCCTGGTCGAGCAATCGCTGCCGACCGGACGCGAGCCGGACAGTCCGTTCGAAACCCAGGTCATCAAGGTGCTGCGCAACCACGGCTGGACCGTGCACCCGCAGGTCGGGTGTTCCGGATACCGGATCGACATGGGCGTGGTGGATCCACGCGCCCCGGGCCGGTATCTGATGGGGATCGAATGCGACGGCCGCGCGTATCACTCCGGCGCCACGGCGCGCGACCGGGACCGCCTGCGGCAGGTGGTCCTTGAAGGTTTGGGATGGCGCCTGCATCGGGTCTGGTCGACCGACTGGTGGATCAATCCCGAGCGGGAAGTCGAGAAGATCCTGGCCCGATTGAACGCGGAATTGGAACGCCAGATTGACGGTGCGCCAGAGGCGGAAGGCGAAGCGGAAATCGACGTGGAAGTCGACGCGGAAATCGACGTGGCAGCGGCGCAGGAAGAGGGCCCGGCCAGCGCGTCGGGCGTTGGCTCCCGCCGCGCCGTGCCGTTCGAGATCACGACGGAAGAGGGGGCACGGGCGGCCGACAATGGCGCGTCAGGCTCCGCGGGCGTGGCAGGCGGCGTGCCGGTGTACCTGCTGGCGACTCTGGACGGGGGCGACACCGACGCGTTCTACAGCCGCGCCAACAACAGTCTGGTGACCGAGCAATTGCGTACCGTGATCGAGACCGAAGGCCCGGTCGCCGAAACGGTGCTGCACCGCAGGGTGGCGCGGGCGTGGGGCCTGGAGCGGACGGGCGTCAGGATCGTCGAGAGGCTGCGCGCCTTGACGCCGATGGATGTGGGGCAGACCGAAGAAGGCGAAGCCACCTTCTATTGGCCCGCAGGCGTGCAGCCAGAAGCGTGGAAGGGCTTTCGCGGCGCAGGCGACGATGACGCCGCCCGCCGCCGGATTGACGACGTGTGCCTCCAGGAGCTGGCCAACGGCGTCTTGCACGTTCTGGCCATGGCCGGCAACGCGCCCAAGGCGGACGTGATCAAGTCGGTGTGCCGCATGCTGGGAATGGCGCGGACATTGGCGGATGCGGAAGCCCGGGTCGGCTTGGCGGTGTCCCGCCTGGTGCAGCAAGGGCGAGTGCGCGAAGAGACGGGGATGCTGCGGACCGAGTAGGAGAAGGGCAGGGATCGGGCTGAATGGCCGGGGTATGGTGTCAGACTGTAAACGCCCGTTGTTCGTCAGCCGCCTGTCAGGGCGAACCCTGATTGCCGCCATTGCAGGAGGACGCCGGCGAATTCGGCCGGCGCCGCGGCCGCCTTTCCCCGGTAGATCATGCGGCAAGATTTTGAAACGGTCTGGAAGCCCGTTCGCCAAATTCGTCCATACGGTGAACGTAGAATGCCGCTTTTCATCAGTGCCATCCGGCTTACAGGAACGAACCATGAAAAAAATAATCCTCCTTGCGTCCGCCTGCGCCGCGCTGCTTCAGGCTTGCGCGCCGGTTACCCCTCCTAGCGAAGGATCGTCCTCCATGCCCACTCCCGCCGTCACGTCGCCCGCCAGCCCATTGACCCTGCCCGCGTACTACTGGCGCCTGGCGTCCGCCACCGACGCGTCGGGCAAGCCGATCGCCGCGCTGCAGAAAGGGATCGAGCATCAACTGCGCCTGACGTTCTCCGACGACGCCTTGAATATCCGCGGCGGCTGCAACGCGCAGTTCGGCGGGTACACCTACAAGAACGGCGTGCTGCATGTGAACAACCTGGCATCGACGATGAAGGCTTGCGAACAGAGCCTGATGCAGCTGGATGCGGAGATCAACCAGCGGGTGAAGGGCGATCTGCGCGCAACGCTGTCCGGCGACACCGCAGAACCCGCCCTGGAACTGGCCGCGCAGGACGGCAGCGTCCTGACGTTCGTCGGCGAACCGACCCCCCAGACGCTGTACGGCAGCGCCGGTGAAACGATGTTCCTGGAAGTGGCCGCGAAGAAGGCGGAATGCAGCCACCCGATGATTCCCAACTACCAGTGCCTGATGGTGCGCGAACGCCGCTATAACGACGCGGGCGTGCAGCAGCCGGCGCAGGAAAAGTGGCATCCGCTGTATCAGTCGATCGAAGGCTTCGAGCACAAGGACGGCGTGCGCACCGTGCTGCGCGTGAAGCGCTACGACTGGAAGAACCCGCCCGCCGATGCGCCGTCGAAGGTGTACGTGCTGGACATGGTGGTGGAGCAGGACGCGTCGGGAAAGTAAAAATGGTCGACGCCGGGCTGAGCCCATCGTGCCCCGCAGCCCGGCCCGATCAGGCCCGGCGCGTCGTCCGTCGTCCACGCGCCCGCAGATCCTCGCGCACCGTGACATAACTGCGATAGCGGGCGAAATCGTGCTTGGCGAACGCCAGATACAGGCCCGTCGCCACCATGAATGCGCTGAAAACGGTCACGTACAGCAGACGGTCGGGCGCGTCGCGCAGCAACTCGATGGCAAGGTACATGTTGAAGACGCCGAATCCCAGCAGCAGCGCCATCAAGATCCAGCGGGCCCACGCGCTGCCGTGGTACAGCCACACCAGCAAGAGCGCGGGCAGCAACAGCTTCTTCAACGCCGAAAATTCGCCTTGCAGCAAGGACACGATTTCGTAGCTCATGGCGGCCAGCGTGCCCGCCAGGACGATGAACCAGAAACGCCGTTCGCTGGGTCGCCGACGCTCGGAGGCTCGGGGGTCGGTAAGGGTTCTTTCGGTCATGCAATCTCCTGAAGTGATGAAAATAACCGGGCCGCGACATCATCCTTGAATCGCAGCCCGGCGCCGCTTAGTCGGGCCGCTTTCTCAATTTCCCGATGGCCGCAGCGTCAGCGTATCCGCGCGCTCGCTGTCCACCTTGGCCCGGCTGAACGCCATGGGGAAGTATTTCCCCGTGGACCAGTCCTTGAGCAGGTCCTGGTAATGCGGACTGCGGGGATCCGCGGATTGCCCCGGCATGTTCTGGACGCGCGAGTTGTCCCAGTCCGCCACATCGATCACCTGGCGGTACGACGACCCGCTGATCTGGCGGAAATCGCTCTTGCGGAACGTGGCGCGATGCACCGTGTCGTTGTCGCCGCCCACCGGATAGCGCGGCGTGCCGTAGGCACGGGCGGTCTCAGGCGGCAGCAGGCTCGCCAGGCTGTGCTCGAACTGGATGTGATGCAGCTTGCCCCACTGCCATTGGGTCGAATCCGGCCCCAGCTTGGCGCGCAGCTTCTGTACGCCGTCGGCCAGCGCCTGCAGCAGCAGCGCGTCCCGGCCCTGGTCCGGCCGGGGGCCGAATGCGGCGTCGGGGGTCGCCAGTTTTTCAAGCGTCTTGCGGGTAGACAGTTCGCCGAAGGCCGCGCGTCCGTTCGCCGGCACGTAGAGATCCGTCACGCGCTTGACGACTTCGGGCAGCCAGAAGGCGTAGACCGAGGCGGCCCGCGACTCGGTGTCCATGCGGGAGTCCCAGTCTTTCAGCAGGCCCAAGGCGTCGTTCAAGGCCGGATCGGCGGCGTTCAGCGACTTGGCGTAGCCCGTCAACGTGCGTGCCGGGATCGAGAGGTTGTCGTACTGCAAATCCTGGGATTGCTGCACCGTCAGCCCTTTGCCTTCGGCCAGCACTTCCCGGATGCGCTGGACGCGGTAGGGTTCGGCCCAGGTGCGCGCCGACATGTCCTTGTACGCGAAGTCAGCCGGCAGGTTGTACTCGTTGGCCGTTGCCACGTAGCCTTCCGGCGGGTTGTAGGCGCGGGGTAGCGCGCTGCCCGGCAGGATGCCGCGCCATTCAAAATCGCCATTGCCGGGCACGGGCAACAGGCCCGACCAGTCGCCGCGAGGACGGATCGGCGCGATGCTGCCGCCGAACCAGCCGATATTGCCGTCCACGTCGGCATACACCATGTTCTCGCTGGGCGTGTAGTGCTTTTCCATGCCAGCGACGAACTCGTTCCAGTTCTGCGCCTGGTTCAGGCGCAAGCTGGCCAGGTAGGCCGCCGTGCCGGGATACTCCAGGTAGGCAGCGCGCAAGGCGTAGGCTTTGCGGCGAACCCGGTCTTCGTGGATGACCGGACCGTGGCGCGTGAACTTCAAGTTGCGCACGGCGGGCGCCGCGCCGCGCACGGGGATGGATTCGTCGACCTGGCGCATTTTCTCCCAGCGGCCCTGGTAGCGGTATTCGTCGGGGTTGACCGGGTTGGTGTCATAGACGTAGAGATCCTCTTCGTCGCCGAACGCGAAGATCGTGAGCCCGAACGCGATGCGGTCGTTGTGGCCCATGGAGACGCCCGGCAACGCGGGTTCTCCGGCGCCGATCACGTTCCAGCCCGGCGCGTTCAGGTGCACCATGTAGCGCAACGACGGCATGGTGATGGACCGGTGCGGGTCGCCCGCCAGGATGGGTTTGCCGGTAGCGGTGTGTTGGCCGCCAAGCGTCCAGTTATTGCTTTCATACCGGGTCGCCAGTGGATCGAAATTCGGATCCAGCGACGCCAGCCTGCCTTCGGATAATGCGCTGGCGAGCGTTGCGCGCTGATCGGCGGCAAGCGGGCTGCGCGGGAAGTCGTCCGCGACGAACTTCTGGCCATTGCGCGCCAAGGCGTAATTGGCGAGGATGGTCTTGTCGATCTGGCGCACGTCCAGCCCTGCGGGCACCTGCAAGGCCAAAGGCGGCTCGAACGTGCTTAACCCCTGCACGTTGTTCAATCCCAAGGCAGCGACCTGCTGCGCCATCTTTACCTCTTCATTGAGGTTGCGCGTCAGTGCGTAGATGCGGATCAGCGAGGTTTCCGGGCTCCAGTAACCTGGCTCGGTACCGGTCAATTTGAACTCCGGCGGCAATTGCTCGGGGTTGGCTTTGACCCAATTCACATACGCGTTGATGCCGTTGGCAAACGCCGTCAGGATGGCGCGGCCTTCGGGGTGGTAACTGGCGAATTCGGCCTGCATGTCGCCGCGGAAGAGGAACAGGCGCGCGGCGCGGTCCTGTTCGATGAAACGCGGGCCGAATTGCTCGGCCATCTTGCCTTCGCCCTGGCGGCGCCACAGGTCCAGCTGCCACAAGCGGTCGCGCGCGGCGCTAAAGCCCTGGGCGAAGAACAGGTCCGCCTGATTCTGCGCGTAGATGTGCGATACGCCGTGCTTGTCCCGGACGATCTCCACGGGCTGGGACAAGCCCGCCATATCGATCGTGTCCTTCTTGCCGCCGGGTGCGGCGCAGCCCGCCACGACGACGATCAGCCCACTCGCCAGCAATGCGGCGATCCTGCGATAAAGAATACGCATGGCTCCTCCTCCGGTTTTATTGCTTTTGTATATGCCTGCAGGTCCCGGAGCGTCGAGCCGCCGGATGACTCCGCAAGCCAGCAATACAACTAAATCAGGAGAGGCGGGAGCGGTGTTTCATTTGATGAAATTTGAGTGGGCATGTAACGAAAAAATAGTTCGAGTAGGCCCCTCGCGGACGGCGCCAGCGGGCTTCGGAGCGGCTGCTGCGCCCGTCAAGGCCGCCGCTGAAGCCGGCCGGCGATCTTGCAGTCTGATACTTTTGTCAGAATGATGCGGAAACGCCGGAGCCGTCGCTTTTCAATCGCTCAGGCCAACAATGCCAACGCCTCGGCCAGCGTAAGCACCGTCGTGCGCGATTCGAATGCTGTCGCAAAAAGACGTTCGTGCACGACCGCATCGGGGTCATAGCAGCAATCCTTGACGGTCAGCAGACGAAAGTCGGCGTCGCTTGCGTACGCCACCGATGACAGGACGACGCCGGTCGAGGCGATGCCCACCATCATCAGCGTATCGATGCCCTGCGCCGACAGCCGCACCTGCAGGTCGGTGCCGTAGAACACGCTGGCACGATGCGCAACGAAGAGCGGTTCGCTGGCCTGCCTACCAAGCGCCGGCGAAAGCTGATCGTCGACAAATAGCCCCAACTGCCTGATCCCTTGCCCGTTCTTGTTCAACGGGCTGACCTCGGGATAGCCTGGGCTGAACCGGATGTTGGCGAAATAGACGTTGACGCCTGCGCGCCGGGCCGCATCGCACAGGCGGCGCGTGTTGGACACCAGGGCAGGGGCGACCGACGGGAAGAGTTCCAGGATGTCGGTCTGGTAATGCATGACCAGTAGCGCGGTCCGCGCTGGCGCGATCGGCGGGACGCTTGCGCCTGCTTTCGCAGCGACACTTCCTGTGTCCGGCAGAGGCGCCGGACCTTGCTTTCCAGGTTCCATGGATGGCGGATTCGGCGGTGAGAATGACGAATGAATCTACCACGTCCGTCATTGCATGAGCTGCGGCGGCGCGTCGTCGGTCCGGCAGAACGTGATCTGGAAACTGCCCGGCAGCTCGAACGCCACACGGCGGTCTTCCTGCCGGGGCAACGGCCGGTCGTTGAGCGCGGGGGGCTACCGGTTCTGAAATAAACTGCATGGCAAGACGGATTGCGCGGGCTGACGCCGGCGGTTCCCGAATTGCACGGACTTCTCGCCAACCTTCGCCGCCGCTTCCCATGCCCCTCAACGACCTTGCCACTGCGCTTTCCGCCCCGATCCTGACGCCGGACGATCTGGATACGCTGGAGGCGTTCTTCAACCGTCCCGAAGTCCGCGCGTTCTACACGCATGCGCAAGACCCGGCCCATACCGCTGCCTGCCTTCAGGCCTCTGCCGATCTGCTTGCCCGGCTGCATCCCAATCGCGCCTCGGCCCTGGCGTTGATGTGCGGCTCGCTGGTTGAAGACGATGCGGATCCCGCCATCCTGTTCCCGACGCTTCAATCGCTGTTGCGCCAATGGCTGCAGACCCTGCGCCCCTATTGCGCGCTGGAAGTCGAGGACGACGACGAGGAAGTCGAAGAGGCCGACCGCCAGGCCTGGGTTGATGCACAAGCGAAATTGGCCGAGGTGCCGGAAGACCGGCGCTGGGAGGTCGAGGCCCTGCATCAGGCCGTGGACGTGCTGGTCTTGCCCATGATGACGATGCTGATGCGAGATCAAGGCAACCATCAGGCGTTCGTCGACGACGCCGGGTTGATGGCCTTGCTGCACCCGATGGCCACGAACAACGACAGCTTGCCGTTCGAGCAGCTGCATTATCTGTGGATGGCGGCGCAAGTCAGCTACGAGGACGAACTGGTCGTGGTGCTGCCCGCTTCTCGATCGGGCTTCGTGGCGCGGGCTCATGCCATCAACAACACCTTCCATGCCTTCACGCTGCTGCAGATCCTCATCGGCGAACATGCCCAGGCACTGGGCGTCAAACGCGAGATCGCGCCGCGGCAGCCCGAGATGGAGCGCGACACGGCCGACTTCCAATGGCTGCAGGTCGGCGCCTATGCCGGGGGCGAACTGGTTCAGCCGATGCTGTGGGCCTGGGGCGAAGCTGCGTTGCGCCACAACATGGGCAAGCACGGCAAGCGGGTGCTGGTAGCGCTTGAGACGGAGGAGGGCGCCCAACGCAATTGGTCGGGTTTCAACGGCATCATCCACGATGCGCAGCAACCTTCGATCGTCTTCACGCGCTATCTGACGACCGAGGAGGTCGCGTCTTACCTGGCTTGACCGGTCTCAGGCGGCAGGCAGCTGGTTCGTCACGCAATGGATGCCGCCTCCCCCCGAGGCGATGGCATCGATATCGATCTGCACCACTTTGCGGCCGGGATAGAGCCGGGTCAGCAAATCATGCGCCTTCCGGTCCGCAGCCTGATCGCCGAATTCCGGCGCAAGGACAGCGCCGTTGATGACGAAATAGTTGATGTAGCCGGCCGCGAAGTCGTCATTGCCGTCCAGGAACCGGCTGCGCCGAGGGTGCTGCGGCGGGCTCATGGTGTGGATTTCCAGCGCATTGCCGTCCGCATCGGTCGCACGGCGCAAGATGTCCAGATGCTTGCGGGTCAGGGCGTAGTCGTATGAGTCCGGATCCATGTCCAGATTGGCGACCACCACGCCGGGCCGCGCGAAGCGCGCGTAGAAGTCCACATGCGCGTCGGTGATGTCGCGGCCTCTGATGCCGGGCAGCCAGATGATCTTGCGCAGGCCCAGGCAGCGCTTCAGTTCGTCTTCGACCTCAGCCTTGGTCCATTCGGGATTGCGGTTGGGATTGATCCAGCTGCTTTCCGTCATGATGCCGGTGCCGCGGCCGTCGACCTCGATGCCGCCGCCTTCGCCGATCAGGTCGCTTTGCACGTATTCGGCGTCGGCCAGCTCCACCGTTTCGGCGGCGATGGTGGCGTCGAAAGCATGGCGTTGCTTTCCGCCCCAGCCGTTGAAATTGAAGTCCACCCCAGCGACGCCGCCCTGTCCGTTCAGCAGGAAGTTCGCGCCGATGTCGCGCATCCAGATGTCGTCCAGGCGGGTTTCCACGTACGTGACATTGGCTGCGCCGCAATGGCGCTGGGCTTGCCGCAGTTCCCCCGCGCGGCAGAACACGGTGACGGGCTGATAGTCGGCGATGGCGCGGGCGATGCGACCCAGTGCCGCCTGGACATCGGTGGTGAAGTCATCCCAGATGGCGTCCTGGGCGCCGAACGCGATGAAGGCGCGCGCTTGAGCCGCGCCTTCATCGGGCATGTGCCAGCCGGGTGCGGGCCCGGCCTGGGCGGAGGGCGCCAGCAGGCCCAGACCGAGCGCGCCGGCGGCACGAGCGCCGAAAAGCAGAGAGGCTTGTTGGATGAGTTGACGACGGGACGGCACAGCGATCTCCTGGCATTCGAACGAGATTGATAAATAATGGTTGTGTATATAGAAAGGCGTGCGCACCCCTTGAAATCAGTGTATTGCTGTATAAAAGCCTCGGACAAGCGATATATTCAGTGGAATTATGATTAGAAAAACTTATCAATATGCTTAAGCACTGGCCGCCATTGAACATGCTGCGTGGCTTCGAGGCGGCCGCCCGTCTGGGCAGCTTCCACAAGGCCGCCGATGAACTGAACCTGACGCAGTCGGCGATCAGCCAGCAGGTCCGAGGCCTGGAGGACCTGTTGGGACAACCCTTGTTTTTCCGTCAGGGGCGCGCGGTGTCATTGACCGACGCGGGCTGGGACCTGCTTGCGACCACGCAGACCATGTTGCAGCAGTTGGCCGCTGGCATCCGCAGGCTGGATCAATACCGCAAGCCCGACCAATTGATTGTGAACACGACACCGGCGTTTTCGCGTCACTGGTTGCTGCCGAGGTTGAAGGCGTTCCGCGAGCGGCATCCTCAGGCGGACCTGTGGCTCTACACCAGCGATGCCGCGCCGGATATGGCCAAGCAGACAGTGGACGTGGCGATTCGCGATGATCTCGGTCCGCAGGCGGATTGCGCGTTCCGGGTGCTGGTTGAAGACCGCCTGTATCCGGCGTGCCACGCAAGCCTGCTGGCACGTAGCGCTGGCGCGCCCGCCACGCTGCATGGCGAGCGTGAGATGGACTGGAGCCATTGGGAGACGCAGGGCGGGGCCGATGTGGGCCAGCGCGAGCAGGGCATGAATTTTTCGGATCCCGGCCAGTTGCTGGATGCTGCCCGGGAGGGCTTGGGCATGGCGCTGGTCAGCGGTCTGCTGGCCGAGCGCTCACGCCGCGACGGCTCGCTTGCGGCGCTAACGGCGCAGACGGTGCCAGGGCCGAAATGGTCCTGGCTGGTCCATCGTGACAGCCAGGACGATCCCCTGACGCGCGCATTTTGCGAGTGGGTGGCCCAGGAGTTGGAGACTTCGCCCTAGTGGCCGATGCGCAGGCGGGGCCGTCGCGCCACGTCGGCAGGCCGTATGTCTGCGCCAGCATCAAGCCATGGTCGCTTTGCTATTGCGCACGCGCTTACCACTTGCCCTGATTCTGCGGCTGTGGCGGCATTGACGAGGTGCCCGGCCTGACCGTGTCTACGTACTTCCGGTAGCTGGCAATGTACTCCGGGCTGTTGATGTCCGGGGTGTTGTCGCTGTTCCAGTTTCTTTCCACGCCCGAGTTCTTCCAGGCGGCCAAGTCGCGCATGACGTCATCGCGGCTGAGGGCGATATTGGGTTCCGGCGCGGCGGTGGTGGGCGCGGCGGCCTGTTGCGCGACGGCGGGGCCGGACAGCGCGGCGCAGGCCGCCAGCGCGATGGGCGCGAAGGCGCGGAACGAGAGGGCAGTCTTCATGAAATGCTCCTTGACGACAGTGATCGCGGCGTTGGATCCCGGTGTCCGCGCGGGCCCGCGGAAGTGCGGGCTTGAGCGAGGGCAGCCGCGTGACCGGAGGGTCCCTCCTCCCTTGGCTTCGCGTTCATGGTAGGGCCGCATGGGGGGGCGCCGCATACTCAATATTGAGTACGCCGATGGGGCTGCGCAGTGGGAAGGCGGGCCGAGGGCTGGGCAAGGGGCCGGGCGCGGCGCTGTCGTGGGTGGGCCTGCCGGCCTACAGCAGGGATGCCAGCCGGACCAGTTCGGACTGGCGGTGGCATTCCATCTTGCTGAGCAGCGACGCCACTTGCTTGCGCACGGTGAGCACCGACGCGCCGCGCAAGGTGGCCACTTCTTCCACGCTATGGCCGGCGGCCAGGCCGGCCAGCACGGCGGCTTCGGCGGGGGTGATGGCGAACACGGATTTCAGCTTGGCCACGTCGGGCATGGCGAAGGCGCTTTTGCGGCGCATGCGCAGCAGCATCATGGGCCCGCGGATCTGGCCAAGCGCGGCGGGGGCGGCGCTGATGTCGATCCAGAAGACCTCGCCCCAACTGGCCGTCGTCGCCAGCGAACGCATCTGCCTGTCGCGAGAGACGGCGGCGCAATAGGCCTCGAACAAGCGCTGCATCTTGGCATTGGCGTGGCGCAACCTGCCGTCGCGCACCGCCCAGCCGTGGCCGTCGTCCAGGTAGCGCATCGCCAATGCCGACATCTTGTCGACCGCGGATTCCTTGCCAATCAGCAGCACCGCTTCGCCGAAACCGGAAAAGGCGCTGTCGATGGATTGCCAGCCGGCCGACAAGGCCTGTTGGCGCAAGACGCGTCTGCTGTGCCGCGCGATGCCGCCGGCATCGGCCAACGCGTGCGTGGTGCGCAGGATGTCTTGCCACGGCGGGCTGGAATCGGCCAGGGCGGGTGCGGCACCGATGGGGGGGCGTACGGCAATCTGAGGTTCGGCCATGATGTGCCTCCAACGCTGGTTCAAACGTAAGCGCGGCTACGTGTCGCAGGTGGTGGGTGGGGCCCAGGGGGAAATTATGCGCGTGAATGGGCGATCAAGGAGGAATCTCCGGCCATCGGACGCAAGGAAAACGGGATATCGGCGCGTCATGGGGCAGCCGTACCGGGGCATTTGCTTCAGGGCGCCTGGATGGCCGCTCGCCACACGTCCAGGAAATGCCGCTTTTTCAACGGATCCAGATACACCAGCAGCCCGACGCCCAGCGCCATGGGACGCACGCCGGCCGCCGGGATGACAGACGCGTTGACCGGGCGCATGCCGGACTGCTTGGCCAGCATCTCCTGCCCCCGGGGCGACAGCAGGTAGTCCAGCAGGAGCGCGCCCAAGTCGCCGCGTGGCGCTTGTCTGGGGATGATCGCCGAGCGCGACAGCATCAGCGTGTAGTCCTGCGGATAGATGATCGCCAGCGGCGCGCCTTGGTCGATCCGGTGCCGGGTATAGGACTCCAGCAGGTTATAGGCCAGCGTGATATCGCCGCGTTCCAGCTTGTCCAGCGCGTCTTCGGTGGACTCGTGGATGGATACCCCGTTGCGCCCAAAGGCGGCCAGCAAGGCGCCGGCCATGCTGTCTAGACGCGTGTCCTGCGTGGCGGCCAGGTAGCCGATGCCGCTGCCCTGCACGTCGTAGGTCGAAATGCGGTCGGCCAGGGGCCGGTCGGGCGCTTGCAACAGCGACAGCAGTTCGCGGCGAGTGTGCGGCACGCGCGCGGCGGCAAGCCGGCCTGTGTTGTAGACCATCACGATCGGGTCCGTGCCGATGCTGAAGACCTCGTCGCGCCAATTGGCCCAGGCAGGCAGCGAACGGGTTTCGGGCGACACGTGCGTCTGCGCGTAGCCGTCGTTGACCAGCTTGGTCTGCAAGTCCATGGCGCTGCTGATGACCAGGTCGGGGCCGCTCCTGGCCGCATGCGCCGCGCGTTCGATGGTGTCGCGATAGAGCTGCTGCGTGGATAGTTCGGTGTATTCCAGCCGGATGCCGGGGTTCAGCTCGCTGAAGTCTTCCAGCACGCCGCGAAAGACCTGCACGCTGTTGGAGGCATGCAGGATCAGCACGTTCTTGCTGTCCGCGGGCCCCAGCGTCAGGCCGCCGCCGCTGACTTCGGCGGCGTGCCCGGCGGCGGCAAGCAGCGCGGCAAATAAGGCGGAAAACAACGTGGCAAATAGCGGGGCGGCCCTCGCGCCGGCGCCGCGGATCACGGATAGGGCGCTACGCATCATGGGACGCCGCCTGCAATGTGATGACCGCATCCAGGCCGCCGCCCACGCGGTTGCTCAGGCTGAACCCGCCCTGGTGGACATCAACGACCCGCTTGATGATGGACAGTCCCAGCCCGGCTCCGGGCGCCCGGGGATTGGGGCCGCGGGCGAAGCGCTCGAAAGCGGTGTTGGCTAGCGCCGGCGGGATGCCCGGCCCCTGGTCCGATACCGTGATGCGCCAATTGCCGCCGTCGGCGTCCAGGCGGATGTCGATGCAGCCGTCTTCGCGGGCGCCATGGCGCAGGGCGTTGTCGATCAGGTTCTTGAAGGCTTCGCGCAGCATCAGGCTGTCGCCCAGCACTAGGGCAGGCATGGCGCCGGCAGCGTCGGGCAGATGCAGCCGGACGTCCGGCTGGGGGTCGGCTTGCGGCACGGTGTCATAAACGGCCTGGCTCAGCAGGTCTGCCACGTTGACGGGCAGGAACTGCTTGACGTTGCTGCGATGGATGACGCTGGCGTCGCTAAGCAGCTGATTGACCAGGCGCGACAGTTTTTCGGCGTTGCGCAGCACGGCCGCGAGGCTGCGGCGCTGCTCGGCGGGATCTTCTTCGTCCAGCGCCACTTCCATCTGCGCATGCAGCGCGGCCAGTGGCGTGCGCAGCTGATGTGCGGCCTCGGCGATGAAGAGGCGCAGCGTGTCCAGGTTGTCCGCCAGACGCGCCATGAAGCCATCCAGCGAATGCACCAGGGTATCCAGCTCTTCGGGCACGGGCGCGGTGATGGGGTGCAGGTCGGACGCGTTGCGGGCGGCCAGTTCGCGTTCGATGCGCTGGATGGGGAACAGCGACCGTTGCAGGCCCCAGTACGCCAGCGCCAGCGCCGCGGCAGTGAAGCCGATCAGGGCCAGCGTGCCCTGCCAGAGGATGTTGTCCGCCAACGCATTGCGGGCCTCGCGGGTTTGCGCGACCTGGATGGCGGCCGATTCGGCGCTGCGCGGGCCGGCGACCTTGCGCTCCATCCAGGCGACGCGCACGGGCTGGCCCTGATAGGCCGCGGTGTACAGCTGGGGCGAATCGCCGGCCACCGAGGCGCCGTCCGCATCGGCGTTGGCGCGGCCGGGCGGGGGCGGCAGGTCGGCATAGCCGGAGATCAGCGTGCCGCTGTCCGTGGCCACGCGGTAGAACACGCGGTCGCGCGGCGCCTGTTCCAGCAGGGCTAGGGCCGCGTAGGGCATGTCCATCTGCCATTCGCCCTGGACCAGTTGCAGGCTGTCGGCCATGGAAAGCACCGATGCGCGCAGCAGCTGGTCGTAAGTGGTGTCGGCGGTCTGATGCGCGTAGCCGCGCACCAGCAGGTACAGCACGCCCAGGCCGACGGCGAACAGGGCCATCAACATGGTCAGCAGGCGGCGGCGGACGGAGATGCGGCCGTGCTGCACGGGTCAGGCCCGGGGCGGGGCGGATGCGACGCTGTCCGCCTCTTCGGTGGCGGTCAGCAGATAACCGGTGCCGCGCTGCGTTTCGATGCGCAGCGGCGACCCTTCCAGCTTGCGGCGCAGCCGGGCGATGTAGACCTCGATGGCGTTGGGGGCGGCATCGTCGTCGAACGCAAACAGCTTGTTGGCGATTTCCGATTTGCTGACGGCGCGGTTCATGCCGGCCAACAGGATCTCCAGCAGGCTGTATTCGCGTTTGGGCAGGTCGATGCGCTGGCCGGCCAGGGTCACCTGGCGGGCGGCGCTGTCGATGGTCAGGTCGCCAAATCGCTGCACGCCGGTGGCCTGGGCGATGGGCCGGCGCAGCAGGGCGCGGCAGCGGGCTTCCAGTTCGCGGAAGTCGAAGGGTTTGGCCAGGTAGTCGTCGGCCCCGGTATCCAGGGCATGGACGCGGTCTTCGATATCGATGCGGGCGGTCAGGGCCAGCACGGGCGTCTTGCTGCCCCGGTCGCGCAGGCGATGCAGGATGTCGAATCCGGACATGCGGGGCAGCCCGATGTCCAGGATGACAAGGTCGAAGGTCTCGTATTGCAGGACGCCGTCGGCGCTGAGGCCGTCGTTCTGCCAGTCCACGGCATGGCCGAGACGGCGCAGCCGGCGGACGATGGCGTCGGCCAGATCCTCGTCGTCTTCGATTACCAGGATGCGCATGGGCCCGATTGTAGTGCGTCGGCTTTGCCCGGGTTTCGCGGGCTTGCTTACAAAAAAACGACAGGTTCCAGACAGCTTTTCTTCCTAGTCTTCGGCACCTGCTTTCCCCGCCGGAAGCAGCGCCACACATAACAACGACTCGTCGGAGATACCCCTTATGCTGCTGACCCTGCTTGGCTTCGGCATGGTGATCACGTTCATGACGCTGATCATGACCAAGCGCCTGTCGCCGCTGGTTGCCCTCATCCTTGTCCCCATTATTTTTGCGCTGCTGGGCGGCTTTGGCGCCGGCATCGACAAGATGATGCTGGACGGCATCCGCAAGATCGCGCCCACGGGCGTGATGCTGATGTTTGCCATCCTGTATTTCGGGGTGATGATCGACGCGGGCCTGTTTGACCCCATCGTGGGCCGCATCCTGCGCGCGGTGAAGGGCGATCCGCTGAAAATCGTGGTCGGCACCACCGTGCTGGCGTTGGTGATCTCGCTGGACGGCGACGGCTCCACGACATACATGATCGTGGTGGCCTCGATGCTGCCGCTGTACCGCCGCCTGAAGATGAACGCGCTGTCCATGACCTGCCTGGCGATGCTGGCCAGCGGCGTCATGAACCTGACGCCGTGGGGCGGCCCGACGGCGCGCGCCGCCAGCGCCCTGCACGTGGACGTGGGCGACATCTTCGTTCCCCTGGTGCCGGTGATGGGGGTGGCGATCGTCTCGATCCTGATCCTGGCGTTCTTCCTGGGCCTGCACGAGCGCCGCCGGCTGGGCGTGCTGTCGCTGCCGGACGGCGCTTCGCTGCATGCCGGCTACGACGAAGACGGTCCCAAGAACCTGCCCGAGATCGAAGTCGACCACGACCTGCGCCGCCCCAAGCTGCTGTGGGTGAACGCGGGGCTGACGCTGGCGCTGATGGTCAGCCTGGTGATGGGCATTCTGCCGTTGCCCGTGCTGTTCATGATCGCCTTCGCGGTGGCGCTGATCATCAACTACCCGAACCTGGCCGAGCAGCGCCGCCGCGTCGCACAGCACGCGGGCAACGTGCTGTCCGTGGTTTCGCTGATTTTCGCCGCGGGCATCTTCACGGGCATCCTCTCGGGCACGGGCATGGTCGAAGCCATGTCGCGCAGTCTGCTCGCCGTGATTCCGGACGCCATGGGCCCATACCTGGCCGGCATCACCGCGCTGGTCAGCCTGCCGTTCACGTTCTTCATGTCGAACGACGCCTTCTACTTCGGCGTGCTGCCCATCCTGAGCGAAGCCGCCCAGGGTTATGGGATTTCGCCTGTCGAGATGGCGCGCGCGTCGCTCATCGGCCAGCCGGTGCATTTGCTGAGCCCGCTGGTGCCGTCGACGTATCTGCTGGTCGGCCTGGCCGGCGTGGAGTTCGGCGACCACCAGCGCTATGCGCTGAAGTGGGCCACGATGGTCTGCCTGGTAATGCTGGCGGCCGCACTGGCGTTCGGCTTGTTCCCGCTGGTCGCGGCGGTGGCTTGATCCGCGGCGCGTGCCGCACTTTCATAAAGGAACGTTCATGGCTTTGCGCATTGCTTACGTCACCAGCGGAATGGGCCACACGGGCACCGCGATCTGCCAGGCGCTGCACCAGGCCGGGCACCGGGTGGTGGCCGGTTGCGGCCCGCGTTCGTCGCGCCGAGACACGTGGCTGAAGGAACAGAAATCCCTGGGCTACGACTTCATCGCGTCGGAAGGCGATGCGACCGATTGGGCGTCGACCGAAGCGGCATTCGCGAAGGTCCGACGTGAGGTCGGCGAGATCGATGTGCTGGTCAACAACGCGGGTTCGATGCTGGACATGCGCTTTCGCCAGATGGCGTATGCCGATTGGTCGGCCGTGCTGCGCAGCAATCTGGATACCTTGTTCAACAGCTCCAAACAGGTCGTCGACAGCATGGCCGACCGGGGCTGGGGCCGCATTATCAACATCGGATCGGTCGTGGCCGAAAAAGGCCAGATCGGCCAGATCAACTACGCCACGGCCAAGGGCGCAGTGATCGGTTTCACGCGGTCGCTGGCGCAGGAAGTGGCGGCGCGTGGCGTGACGGTGAACCTGGTGTCGCCAGGCTTCATCGCCGACGATACCGTGAGGGCTTTCCCGCCCGCGCTGCTGGACCGCATCATCGAAAGCGTACCGGTGGGGCGTCTGGGCACGGCCCGCGACCTGGCCGGGCTGTGCGCCTGGTTGGCGTCCGACGAAGCGGCGTTCGTGACGGGCGCCAATTACGCCATCAACGGTGGCGTGTACATGAGCTGACGGCGGGCGTTTAGTGCGCGCGGCTTTTCAGGAAATCCGGGATGGAGTCGGCGGTGCGCTTGCTGTCCGCCAGCCATTCCACGCGCCACTCCGTGATCCGCTCCTCGGTGTGATGCTCGAAGACGCCCGGGGTCGGTTCATTGATGGATTCGAACTGCCGGACCAGCACCAGCGGCTGCTCCGCGCCCGGCGTCTCGTTCGAGCATTCCGCCGCGTCCTCGAAGGTGGCGAACGCGTAGTAATAGTCGTCCCCGTCGTGCAAATCCTCGCCGCCCGCATGCGGATGCACCCACACGCGGTACTCCAATACCTCGTCGTAGAAATAGCCGCCGCCGGATTTGGTCAGGCCGGGGTATTCGCCAACCTGATCGAGGTCGATGGCGATGGGGTAGGTGGGAGTCGTCATTGCGTTAGCGCCAGATGGCCTCGTCGATGCCCGAATCGGCAGTGGAAAAGCAGCCGGGCAAATCCGGAACGACGACGCCCCACGCTTGCGCGTCGCTGCCGGGTTCTATGGCGATGGGATATTTCATAAGTTTCCTTGGTTGGTCAAGTTGCGGGCTGTCCGGCCGCCTACGTGCATTGCCACAACTGCCCGCTAACGCGGCAGCCCGCGCACCAGAACGTGTAGTTGCAGCCGCCACTGCCCCACAGCCATTCGCCGCCGTCGGCCTGCGGCAATCCGGAGTCCAGTTGCATGACGAAGGCCATGTCCTGATGGCAGTCGGGGCAGGGCGGATAGTCGGGCGATTGGACCCAACTGGGCGCGCCGCCGACGCGGCTGAGGTTCTGGCGGCCGTTCGATTCGCCCCAATCCTGGCAGGCCCAGCGGGCGGGCGCGGCAAAGAGCTGGACCTGGGCGTCCTGCAGCGCGCCAGCGACGAAGTCGGGGGTCACCGGATCGTGCCGCTGCTGGACCGGATGCGCGCTGGCGACGCCATCGCCATCGTGCCGGTAGAACATCGGGCCGTCGCTCTCCCACCCTTGGCAGGACAGGCAAGTGGCGAACTCGATCGGGCCACCGCTGTCGATGCCTGCCCGGGCGGGCTCCTGCACGGACAGCAAGCGGTGCAGGGGCGCATGGCAGAGTCCGCATTCGCGGGCAAGCACGCCGCCCATGCGCGCCTGCGTGACGGGCGGGGTGCCGGCGTTCCAGGTGGGATGGGCCTTGTGGATGTCGCGTCGCCAGGCGGGTTGTCCGGCCAGCATGGGTTTGCGCTGCGCGGCGCTGAATCCGATATGCAAAGGGCTTTCCGTGTGCAGCGAACGCAATCCGTCCGCATGCCTGGCGTAGCCGGCAAGCATCAACCAAGACGCGGCAGCCGGATCCGAGGCATCGGGAAACAAGCGCGTCCAGGCGTGCCGCACCGCGTCGGGCCGCCGAGAGCGCAGCAGGGCGACGGCGCGCGTTCGGCCCAGCGTTCCTTCGCTTGTGTCGGCTTCCAGCCCGGTGCGCCAGGCGTCAATCGTCGCGGCGTCCAGCGCGCGCCAGGCCTGGCCATCAAGGTACTCCGGGCCGCCTTCGCCGGTGTGTGCGGCGGCAAGCAATGATGCCCAGTGGCCGGCAAAGGCGACGGGGTATTGCAGGGCGGCGGAATCCAGCACGGCCGACAGGATGTCTGAACGGACGCCTTGCATCGCGCGCTGCCACGCCAGGGTGACCGTCGCCGCGTATGTGACGTCGTCCATCAAGTCGAGCGCGGCATCGATGAATGTGGCGCTGTCCAGGGACCGGCCCAGCGCTTGCGCGACCAGTTCGCCCAGCGCCTTGGGGTCTTCAAGGCGCAGCTGCAGCGTCTGCGCCATCGGGTCGTTGTTCTTCCAACCCAGGCGTTCAAACGTATCCAGGATTGCGACGGGGTCTTGCATGGGGGGATCCTGAAAATTTCCAGGGCGAGAGTATCCCATGCGGGCGAAGAGGGGGCGGCCTACCGCCCGAGCTTCATCGACACATCCGTATGCGTGCCGCGGTCCAGGTCTGCGCCCAGGGGCTGATCCCAATCGGGCAGGTCCAGCAGTTCCTTGCTGATTTCGCCGGCTTCGATGCGGCGCGCGATGTCGTCCAGCAGCAGGGTGCGCGTGGCGAAGCCCTTGCCTTGCAGGTCACGCGCGAAAAGCCGGTATGCCAGATCGGGCTCGGCGCCTTTCATGACGCCCAGGTCCAGGATGCGGCCTTGTTCATTGCGCATCAACAGATGCCCGGGGCGGGCGTAGATGCGGTAGATGCGCCACGGCGACGAGATGGCCGCGTGTTCGCGCTGGGGCGTGCGCCTGGGTTCGTCACCGCCGCCGCCGCGTGGCGACTGCGAAGCGGGGGGAAGCAGCTTCACGCAAGCATTTGCGAATTTGGCCATCGACCTTCTGAAAGCGCTCACGCGTGTTCTGCGATCAGCGCGTGCGCCATGGATGTGAAACGCGACGTTCGAAGGAATCGCGGATGGTTATTGCGGGGGGGGGACATAGCCATACTCCTGTATGGCGATACGGCGAGGCAACGCGCGTTCAAGCACCATCGCCCCAGCATACGCGCTTTATCCCGCGCGCGTATGCAAAAGCAATGCCGGTTACGCAATAAGCAAACCACGGCGCGGGCAGCTGGGCCAGGATGCGTGCATTTGCGGTGTTTTAACGGTCGAATGCCAACAAAAACTATTTGGTGGTAATCGGAAACGCCGATTGACTTTAACTACCCCTGCGCCCATAGTGGACTTGAAGCTTTTCGAGCATCGTGATTTTCGTCCGGTCTTGCTCCCTCCGTGGGTGCTTCATTGTTCGCAGTCCTTTCCTTGACAGGCTCATTTCGCGGGCGGTGCCCGCATTTAAAGGAAAGATCATGGAAACCGGAATCGTCAAATGGTTTAACGATGCCAAAGGCTTTGGCTTCATCATGCCCGAGAACGGCGGCAAGGATTTGTTTGCGCATTTCTCGGAAATCGTGAGCGAAGGGCATAAAGTGCTGCTGGAAAACCAGCGCGTCAGTTATGTCACCGCGCAGGGCGCCAAGGGCCCGCATGCCACGCAAATCCGCGCTTTGTGAATGAAGGCCCTATGGGCCTTTTGATCAAATAGGGGGTTTCATGTTTCACAACAATATGGTCTACAAGGGTTATCGCCTGACCGCCAACGTTTCCCGGATTGCAGTCGGGGGCAGCGGCCGGCCCGCCTTTACCGCAACGGTTGCGGTAGAACTTGCGGCAGATCAGGACAAACTCAACGAACACCACGCCGTGCCGTTGTTCGCATCGGGCGGATTCGTGTCCAGCCCCGGAATGGCGGTGGATGCCGCGATCAATCACGGCCGGCTCGTGGTTGACTCGCATGCCAGGCCAGCCTGATGTTCCGCAGCCTGGCGCTGCGCGCATGCCTGACCGGGCCGCCCTGAATTCCACGGGCGGCCTTTTGTTTTCCAGCGGCGTATCTTGATCATGCCACCGTTGTTTCAACCCGCACGCCCAGGGGATTCGCATGACGAACTCAACCGGCAGGGCAGGCAGGGCGCAATGGGACGAGGAAGGCAATGCACGGTTTACCGCGCTGGCCGCCTCATTCGCGCTTGAGCAACTGGACGAGGCCGAACTGCGCATCCTGGCCTTGCTGGGCGCATCCGTCCTGAACCAATGGAGCGAGCTGTCGCAAGACACGCGGCAACGCCTCATGAGCCATTCAATGACGCAACCCGAATTCCATTCCCCACAGGTCAAGGCGCGGATCGCGTGCTTCTTGGCGGACGGTGACGGCGGCCGCCTTGGAGCCTTGCCGCCTGTGCGCATGCGGCGCGGCATCACCCGCGTGGAGCGCCACGACGACGACTTCGTCGACCGCGCCAAGACGGCCTACAAGCAGGACGGCGGCGCGGCGGAACCCGCTCACTACAGCCACATCAACGAGTTCGACGGCAAGCGTGTCGTCGTCTTGCGCAACAAGCGCGGCGTGCTCGCCGTGTACGAAGACGTGCAAGGCCTGGCGACGCGTCTGGCGAGCTGGCCGGCCTCCTGGGTGTAAGGGAAGCCAGCCTGTTTGTCGGGCCGCAATGTCCCGGAGAATGCGCTGCGGATACGCTGGTATAAAGTCGATTACCGGCGAATTCTTTTTAGAGGACACGATGGTGCACGACTTCCCCGAAACGTCGATCCTGCTTTTCTCATATGGAACCCTGCAAGACAAGGCGGTGCAGTTGACCACTTTCGGCCGCGAACTGACCGGCCGGCCTGATGCAATGACGGGCTACGCGCTGCACTGGGTTGACATCACGGATGCCGACGTCCTGAAGACCAGCGGCAAGGCGCAGCACCCGATCGTATACGCCAGTTACGACGTCAAGGACGAAGTCCAGGGCACAGTGTTCGAAATCAGCCAGAAAGAACTACACGCGGCCGACCGCTACGAAGTGGCCGACTACAAGCGCGTGTCGGTGCTGCTGAAGTCAGGCGTGCACGCCTGGGTGTATATCAAGGCCTGAGATCCTCGCGTCCTAGGACTTCAACCCCAGGCGCCGTGCCAGCTTGTGCAGGTTGCTGGGGTCCACGTCCAGCGCGCGTGCGGCGTGGGCCCAGTTGCCCTGGTGCGCGTGCAGCGCCCGGCGGATCGCCTGGCGTTGGCAGGCGTCCACCGTGTCGCGCAATGACGGGATGCCGACGTCGGGCGCATCGCCGGCCCCGGCGTCGTCCGGGGCGGGCGTGGGCGCATCGTGGCCCGACACGTCCAGCAGGCTGGTCTCTAGCGTGACGATATCGTTACGGTTGGCGCCGTGGCTGACCGCCTTGATGGCGGCGCGGCTGATCACGTGTTCCAGTTCCCGCACGTTGCCGGGCCAGGCATAGCGGCGCAGCATTTCTTCAGCGTCTTCCGACAACCGCAAGCTGCGCAGGCCCAGCCGCGCCCGGTTCAGTTCCAGGTAGCGGCCGGCCAGCAACAGGATGTCGTTGCCGCGTTCGCGCAGCGGGGGGATCGGAACCGGGTAGACGGACAGGCGGTGATAGAGGTCGGCGCGGAAATCGCCTGCTTGCACCAGGTCGCGCAGGCTGCGATTGGTGGCGGCGACGATGCGCACGTCCACCGTGCGCGGGCGGTCGTCGCCCAGGCGCTGGATCTCGCCGTTTTGCAGCGCGCGCAGCAGCTTTGCCTGCACCAGCAGCGGCAGTTCGCCGACTTCGTCCAGGAACAGCGTGCCGCCGTTGGCCGCTTCGAAGCGGCCGGGCCGGTCGGTGACCGCGCCGGAGAACGCGCCCTTGGCGTGTCCGAATAATTCGCTCTCGGCCAGGGATTCCGGCAGAGCGGCGCAGTTCACATGCACCAGCGGCTTGCCGCCGCGGCGCGACAAGCGATGCACGCGATGCGCGAACAGCTCCTTGCCGACGCCCGTTTCGCCCAGCAGCAGGATCGGCAGGTCGGAATCGGCCACCACGTCGATTTCATGCAGCAGGCGGGCGATGGGGGCGCTGTTGCCCAGGATTTCGTAGCGGTCCGGCGCCACGTTGTCGGCGGGAGCGGGGCCGCGCGCGTCGCGCAAGGCGCGGATCTCGGTTTCCAGCCGGGTCGTGCGCAACGCGGCTTCGACCAGCACGATGGCGTCGCGCAATTCCGATTGGGCTTCGGCGTCGAAAGTGCCGACCTCCAGTGCATCCAGCGTCAGCACGCCCCAAGGCTGGCCTTCGACATGCAGGCGGGTGCCCATGCAATCGTGCACGGGCAGCGGTTCTCCGGCCATGCCGTTGATCAGGCCGTCATAGGGGTCGGGCAGCGTGCTGTCGTGATGGAAGCAGGTGACGCCGCGGCGGGCCAGGATGGCGGCCAAGCGTGGGTGCTGGTGTACGGCGAAGCGCCGGCCCAGCGCGTCCCGGGTCAGGCCGTCCACGGCGATGGGGCGCAGGTGGTCCTCTTCCTGTTGCAGCAAGGCGACGGCGCCGCAGCGGAAATGCGCGCGCAGGCTGGAGACCAGCCGTTGCAGGCGGATGGCGGGCGGCAGGTCGGCCACCAGATCGGCAAGCAAGAGGTTTTGCATGGGGTTGATTTTACCGTCGCGAGGTGTTTAAAACCCCGAATTGCGATGGTGTTATCTACCCCAAGTTTTGCAAGTATTTGATTTAAAGCAAGGTTTTTCTGGCACGGTTTTCGCTTCTATCCCGGTACCCGTCAAGATCACTGGAGAGACGCGATGAGCATGGTTGAGCAATCCCTGGGCCAATTGGCCCGCAGCATTCCGGGCGCCACGCAGGTGTTCCACGAATACGAACTGGATTTCTGCTGTGGCGGCAAGAAGAGCCTGGGCGAAGCGGCGGCGCAGCGGTCGTTGGACCCGGCGCAGATCGAAGCGCGCCTGATCGCGCTGTCGAGGAACCCGCCCCAGGAAACGGACTGGGGCCTGGCGTCGCCCGCCGAACTGATCGACCATATCCTGGCGCGCTATCACGACGTGCACCGCCAGCAGTTGCCCGAGCTGATCCGGCTGGCGCTGAAGGTAGAGCAGGTGCATGCCGACAGCCCGGATTGTCCGGCCGGCCTGGCCGACCATCTGCGCACGATGCATCAGGAATTGGAAAGCCATATGCAGAAGGAAGAGCAGGTGCTGTTTCCGATGCTGGCCCGCGGCCATGGCGCGATGGCCACCATGCCCATCATGGTGATGCGCCTGGAACACGACGACCACGGCGTCGCGCTGGAACGCCTGCTGGCGCTGACGAACGACCTGACTTTGCCGCGTGCCGCCTGCAATACCTGGCGCGCGTTGTACCTGGGCATCCGCACGTTCAAGGAAGACCTGATGGCGCACATCCATCTGGAAAACAACATCCTGTTCGACGACGCCGCCGCGCCGGTGCGTAACTGACCGGCCCGTCTACCCCGGCCGCCTAGCGGTCCTGGGGCGGCACCCCGTCCAGGCTGCGGCGCAACGCTGCGTGCGCCGCCAGATCCACCGGCCGGTGCTTGCGTTCGGCGCTGGCGGGGTACTTTCCCAAATAGTTTCCGCCCTTGCGGTCGCTGGCAGGGCGGACGGGGCGCGGCGTGAAGCCGCCGCCGCAATTGGGGCAAACGTTGCCCAGCAGCGTGTCCGCGCAGTCCGCGCAGAACGTGCATTCAAAGCTGCAGATGCGGGCCTGGCCGGAGGCCGGGGGCAACGCGGTGTCGCAGTGTTCGCAAGTGGGGCGCAGGGCAAGCATGGGGCGTCCAGGCAAGAGGGGCGAAGCAAGAAGGGTAGCGCCGGCGCGCCGGTCCCGCCAAGCCCGATCCCGACACAAAAGGAAGGAAAACGGCCAACGGTGTTGCAGCCGGACGGCGCTTGCCGCCTGTACACTCGGGTCACCTTAGGGCTCAGGGGATGCTTGATGGCCGGCAGCAGTTTCTTCGCATTGTTCGACGATATCGCCACGATTCTGGATGACGTCTCCGTCATGACCAAAGTGGCGGCCAAGAAAACCGCCGGGGTGCTGGGCGACGACCTGGCGCTGAACGCGCAGCAAGTGTCCGGCGTGCCGGTCAACCGGGAATTGCCCGTCGTGTGGGCGGTGGCCCGGGGTTCCTTCATCAACAAGCTGATCCTGGTGCCGTCGGCGCTCTTGATCAGCGCTTTCCTGCCGTGGGCGGTGACGCCGCTGCTGATGCTGGGCGGCGCCTTCCTGTGTTTCGAAGGCGTCGAGAAACTGGCCCACAAGTTCCTGCCGCATGGCGAATCCGCCGAAGACAATCACGCCGCGCTCGTCGGAGCCTTGCAGGACGCGTCCGTCGACATGGTCGCGTTCGAGCGCGACAAGATCAAAGGGGCGGTCCGCACCGACTTCATCCTGTCCGCCGAGATTATCGTCATCAGCCTGGACGCGGTGGCGGACGCCGACTTCACGCGCCAGGTGCTGGTGTTGTCGATCATTGCCGTCGCGATGACGGTGGGCGTCTACGGCCTGGTGGCCGGCATCGTCAAACTGGATGATCTGGGCTTGTACCTGAGCCAGAAGCGGTCGCAGGCAATGGCCTGGCTGGGCAAGCGCATCGTGGGCGCCGCGCCCTACCTCATGAAGACCTTGTCGGTGGTGGGCACCGCGGCCATGTTCATGGTGGGCGGCGCGATCCTGACGCATGGCATCCCGCCGGTACATGCCGCCGTGGAGCATGCCGCCGCCGCGGTGGGCGGGGGCGCCGTGGTGCATGCGCTGACCTCCACCTTGCTCAACGCCCTGTTCGGCATCGTGGCCGGGGCCGTGGTGCTGGGCGTGGTCAGCGTGGCCAAGCGGCTGTTCAAGAAAGCCTGACGCGCAAAACACCGATGCGGGACGTGCCGATACGGCGCGCCATCTGGCCGGCCGTGCGTAGGCGTCCTCCTGCTTGAAGGTTTCGTTGTGCGGGCCGTCGTCGGCCTGCGCGATGCTGCCTTGCCAGGTGACGCCGCTGCCTGCGATGCCGGCCTAGGGAATCCCCTGCCTTGTTGACCGGAAACGCATGCGCCTAAAATTGGCGCCAATTTATGTGATTATTGTTTCGACCACCGGCAAAGACCATGGGCCCGCCCGAGCGGCCATGGAAACGAGGAAATCATGCAGTCCAACGCAGCTCCCGCTATCCAACCCGACGCCGCCCGCGCACGGGCCATGTACGACCTTGGCCACAGCACCGTCTTCGCGGCCCGTACCGACCCGCGCTTTTCCTATTGCATGTATGTGCCGCCGCATATCGACACCGCCCGCCATCCGATGGAGCTGGTGGTGATCATGCACGGCACCGGCCGCGCCTTCGTGGAGTATCGCGACGCGTTCGCCGAGTTCGCGCGCTGGAACGACTGCATCGTGCTGTGCCCGCTGTTCCCCGTGGGCCCGCTGGGCGACGGCAACCGCGACGGCTTCAAGCAACTGCTCGAAGGCGACATCCGCTATGACCGGATCCTGCTGGACATGGTGGCCGAAGTCGGCGAGAAGTTCGGCCGCGATTTCAAGAAGTTCGGCCTGTTCGGCTATTCGGGCGGCGGCCAGTTCGTCAACCGATTCGCTTACCTGCACCCGGAAAGCCTGTGGGCCGTGTCGATCGGCGCGCCCGGCTCGGTCACGCTGCTGGACCCCAGCCAGGACTGGTGGGTGGGCGTGCGCGACGCCGAAGCCCGTTTCGGCAAGGGTGTCGACATCGAGGCGCTCAAGCAGGTCGCCGTCCACATGATCGTGGGCAAAGCCGATCTGGAAACCTGGGAAATCACCCACCGCGAAGGCGGCAAGTTCTTCATGCCTGGCGCCAATGACGCCGGCAAGACGCGCCCGGAGCGCCTGGAGTCGCTGCGCCGTTCGTTCGAAGCCCAAGGCGTGAAGGCGGTGCTGGACGTGGTCGAGAACGTGCCGCACGACGGCCTGAAGTGCGTGGGCCAGGTGCAGGATTTCCTGGCCAGCGCGCTGCGCAAGTTGCGACATGCTGATAATTGAACTCGCTGGACGCGCGCGCGGCGTCCAGCCGCGCGGCATCCGGGACTAGGAGAGGGCCATGCTGCGTTTTGCGCTATCCCGAATTGTCATGGCCGTACCGACCCTGCTGATCGTGGCGGTGGCGGTATTCGTGATGATCCGGCTGATTCCGGGCGATCCCGCCCAACTGCTGCTGGGCGACCTGGCCACGCCGGCAGCCCTGGCGGACCTGCGTGCGCGCCTGGGGCTGGACCAGACCTGGCTGACCCAGTTCGGCATCTGGTTCGGCAACATGCTGCACGGCGACCTGGGGGCGTCCATCAACACCGGGCAACCCGTGCTGCCGCTGGTGTGGGACCGCTTCCTGATCAGCGGGCGCGTGGTGCTGGTGGCGGTGCTGTTCGCCGCGTTGGTGGCCGTGCCCGCCGGCATGATCGCGGCCTGGAAGCAGAACAAATGGCCCGACCTGTTCCTGGTCGGTTCGGCGACGTTGCTGGTGTCCATCCCGACCTTCTGGCTGGGCCTGCTGCTCTTGATCTTCTTCGGCCTGAAGCTGCAATGGCTGCCGGTGGTGGGTTACGTGTCCATCGGCGAAGACTGGAAGGCGGGCCTGCTGTATCTGGCCATGCCCATCCTGACGCTGTTCCTGCACGAGATCGGCGTGCTGATGCGAATGGCGCGCGCCAGCACGCTGGAAGTGCTGCGGCTGGACTACATCACCCATGCGCGCGCCAAGGGCCTGTCGGAATCGGCCGTGCTGATGCGCCACGCGTTCCGCAACGCCTTCGGCCCGACCTGGACGCTGATCGGCCTCGTGCTGGGCAACCTGCTGGGCGGCATCGCGGTGGTGGAGACGGTGTTCACCATTCCCGGACTGGGGCGCCTGCTGGTGGATTCGATCTTCGCGCGCGACTATCCCGTGATCCAGGGCTGCCTGCTGTTCGTGGGCGTGGTCTACGTGATCGTGAACCTGCTGATCGACCTCTGCTATCCCATCTTCGACCCGAGAGTGACCGCCGAATGAAAAAGCGAATCGCAGCTAACGCGCTCCTGGGCGGTGTGATCGTCGGGGCGATGATCGTCGCGGCGATCATGGGCGCCTTCTGGACGCCGCATGACCCGCTCAAGATCAACTTCGTCGCGCGGCTCAAGCCGCCGGGCGGAGACTTCCTGCTGGGCACCGACGAATTCGGCCGCGACGAACTGTCGCGCCTGTTGGCGGGCGCATCCAGCAGCGTCTGGATCAGCCTGCTGACCGTCACGTTCGCCATCGTGGCGGGCACCGCCATCGGCACCCTGACCGGTTTCGTCCGCGGTTGGACCGACCGCATCATCATGGCCTTCAATAACGCGCTGCTGGCGTTTCCGGGCCTGCTGCTGGCGTTGGGGCTGCTGGCGGTGGTGGGTGCCAACAAGTACGGCATCATCCTGGCGCTGGGCCTGGCCTATACGCCATCGGTGACGCGCATCGTGCGGGGCACGGTGCTGTCGTTGCGCGAAAAGGAGTTCATCGAATCGTCCCGGGTGCTGGGTAATTCCGAGCTCTACACCATGTTCCGGCACGTGTTGCCCAACTGCGTGGCGCCGCTGACCGTGCTGGCCACGTCCATGTTCGGCTGGGTAATCCTGGCGGAAAGCGCGCTGTCCTTCCTGGGCCTGGGCGTGCCGCCGCCCGCGCCGACCTGGGGCAACATGCTGGCTGCCGCGCGCCCGTTCATGGCGCAGGCGTCGTACCTTTCCATTCTTCCCGGCCTGGCCATCGCGCTCGCGCTGCTGGGGATCAACCTGCTGGGCGACGCGGTGCGAGACCGCTTCGATCCCCGCATGAGGGGCGTGCAATGAGCGCACTGGTATCCGTATCGAACCTGACGTTGACGGTGGGCGCAGGCGGCCGCGAGATTGTCAGCGGCGTATCCTTCGAGGTCGCGCCGGGCGAGATGGTCGGCATTGTCGGTGAATCCGGCAGCGGCAAGACCCAGGCGGCGCGCGCCATCATGGGCTTGACGCCCGCGCCGCTGGTCGTGGCCGGCGGGGCCATCCTGTTCGAGGGCGTGGACGTGACGAAGGCCGATCCGGCCGTGCTGCGCAAGCTGCGCGGCGCACGCATCGGCATGGTCTTCCAGGAGCCGATGACGTCGCTGAACCCCTCCATGCCGATCGGCCGCCAGTTGGACGAAGGCCTGAAGCTGCACCGCAAGGATTTGTCCACGGCGCAGCGCCGCGAACGCATCCTTGAAATGTTGCGGCGCGTGGGCATCCGCGACCCCAAGGGCGCGATGGACGCCTGGCCGCACGAGTTCTCGGGGGGCATGCGCCAACGCATGATGCTGGCTTCGGTGATGCTGCTGGAGCCGGCGCTGCTGATCGCCGACGAACCCACCACCGCCCTGGACGCGGTGGTGCAGCGTGACGTGCTGGAACTGATGGTGGACCTGACGCGCGAACATCACACGGCGGTGCTGATGATCAGCCACGATCTGCCGATGGTGGCGCGCTACACCGAGCGCATGGTGGTGATGCAGCACGGCAAGGTGCTGGAAACCGGCACCACTGCCGGCATCCTGGAGCGTCCGCAGCACCCGTACACGCGCAAGCTGCTGGACGCCATGCCGCGCCGCCTGCCGGCCCGCAAGCTGGCGCCGGAGGCGCCCATCGTCGAAGTCAAGCACCTGGTGGTGGACTATGCGGGCCATCAGCGCCTGTTTTCCCGCACTGCCGCCAAGCGCGCCTTGAACGGCATCGACCTGCATGTCCAGCCGCGCGAAGTCGTGGCGGTGGTGGGCGGATCGGGCTCGGGCAAGACGACGCTGGGCCGGGCGATCGCCGGCCTGCTGGCGCCCACGTCGGGCCAGATCCTGTTCCGCAATCAGCCGGTGAACCGGCGGTCGGCCGCCTGGCGCGATTACCGGCTGAACTGCCAGATGGTGTTCCAGGACCCGTATTCGTCGCTGGACCCGCGCATGACGATCGGCCAACTGGTGGGCGAAGGCCTGCGCATGCTGGACGACATGCCTTCGGCGGACAAGCGCCGCCGGGTTGACGAGGTGTTGGCGGAGGTCGGCCTGGGGTCCGAATACGCCAAGCGCTTTCCGCACGAAATGTCCGGCGGCCAGCGCCAGCGCGTGGCGATTGCCCGCGCCATCGTGCGCCGGCCGGCGTTCGTGATCGCCGACGAACCGGTATCGGCGCTGGACGTGACCGTCCGGGCGCAGGTGCTGGACCTGTTCGCCGACCTGCAGGAACGCCATGGCTTTTCGTGCCTGTTCATCAGCCACGACCTGGGCGTGGTCGAGCAGGTGGCCGACCGGGTGGTGGTGATGCGCGACGGCGGCATCGTCGAGCAAGGTTCGCGCGACGCCGTGTTCGACCGGCCGCAAGAAGACTACACGCGCAGCCTGCTGTCGGCGATTCCGGCCCTGGAATCCACCGACACGGGAGGCGTGCGCCTGCGCTGGCGGCTGGACGGCCAGGAGCCCCTGCGGGCCAGCGCCTGAGGGCAGGGGGGAACCCCCTGCTATCGCGGCAAGAAGTTATGCATAAAATACGCGCTTGGAATTGATTGACGGGAGTGGTCCATGCCGAAAGCGGCAGCGACGCAGCCCGGCCTGGTTGACCGTATTGCCCATGATATTCAGTCGGGTGCATATGGTCCCGGCGCCTGGTTGAAACAGATCGACCTGCAAGAACGCTATGACGCCAAGCGTCTGGACGTCCGGCGGGCGTTAGATCAATTGGCCGCCAAACGGCTGATTGCGCACATCCCGAACCGGGGCTATCACGTCTATGCGATGGACCCGGACCAACACCTGCAGATTCGCGATATCCGCATCCTGCTGGAAACCGGGGCGGCGGCCGACTTGATGCCGAATGTCACGGCGGCCAAGGTCCGTGCGCTGCGTGCCTTGGCCGAACGTTTCGCCAAGCTGTTGCAGGATGGCACCTTGCTGGAGCAATACGAGGTCAACCTGGCGTTCCACGCCGCGATGTACGACCTGTGCAGCAACCGCGAACTGGCCGCGCTGATCCAGGAGACCCGCGCGCGCGGGCCCGCCGCGCCTGCCAAGGAATGGGTGACCCGTTCCCGCATCGAGATCTCGGCGCGCGAGCACTTCGACATGGTCGAAGCGCTGGAGGCGCGCGACGTGAAGCTGCTGCAGAAAATCATCGCCCAGCACGTGGGCCAGGATATCTCCTGACGCGCGCTTCGTGACCTGATTGTGCATCCCTGTGCGGCGGCCACCTGAAAAGGGGCCGCCGCCGTGCTTTTGCACGCCCCTTTCAGGGATACCCCCGATGTCGGCCAGCGATGGAGTCTCCATAATTAGCAGATTATTTTGGCGCCAATATATGCGTGAAATTTGCGCCGCACACCGGGGAGTCTGTTCCATGCACCACCATTTTGTTCCCAGGGCGCTTGCGCTCTCCCTGGCGCTTGCCGCCGTGCAGGCCCACGCCGCCGTGCTGACCGTGGCGCAACCGGCCGACATCCGCTCGACCAACCCCGGCGTCAACCGCGACAACACCACCGACGGCGTGGTACTCAACATCGTCGAAGGCCTGGTCGGCTACCGCGAGAACGGCACGGTCGGCCCGCTGCTGGCCAAGTCGGTGGACCTGTCGCCGGACGGCCTGACCTACACCTTCACGCTGCGCGACGGCGTCAAGTTCCACAACGGCGCCGCGCTGACGTCCGCCGACGTGATCTGGACCTGGCAGCGCTACATGGATCCGAAGACGGACTGGCGCTGCCGCAGCGACTTCGACGGCCGCAACGGCCTGAAGGTGACGGACGTGTCCGCGCCCGACGCGAAGACCGTGGTGATGAAAGTGGACCGCAAGTCGGCCGTGTTCCTGGATTCGCTGGCGCGCACTGATTGCGGCATGACCGCCATCATTTCGAAAGATTCGGTCGCGGCCGACGGCTCGTGGATCAAGCCCGTGGGCACTGGCCCCTACATGTTCAAGGATTGGAAGCGCGGCGAATACACCTTGCTGTCCGCGTTCAAGGACTACGTGTCGCCCGAAGGCGACAAGCCGGACGGCTACGTGGGTTCCAAGCGCCCGTTGGTCGACGAGGTGAAGTTCCTGGTAGTGCCGGATCCGTCGACGTCCAAGGCTGGCCTGATGTCCGGCGCCATCGACGCCAGCCAGATCACCAACACCGATGTGGGTGAATTGAAAAGCGCCAAGAACCTGACCGTCTTCAGCCCCCACGATGCCGTCAAGCACGTGTTGCTGTTCCAGACCCAGGATCCGGTGCTGAAGAACGTGAAGGTGCGCCAGGCGATCGCCGCCGCGCTGGACATCCCGCAAGTGGTCGCCGCCGCGTCGGAAGGCCTGGGCCAGTTGAACAATTCGGCGGTCTACGCCGGTTCGGCCTACTACAAGGAAGCGGAAAAGCGCAGCTATAAGTACGATCCGGCGCGCGCGCAGCAGTTGCTGAAGGAAGCGGGTTACAAGGGCGAACCCATTGTCATCTATGCGAACAAGCGCGCCCATGTGCCCAGCTACCAGGTCGCCGTGATCGCGCAGGCCATGATGCAGTCGGTCGGCATCAACGCCAAGATCGAGGTCTTGGAGTGGGCCACGCAGCTGGATCGCTACAACACCGGCAAGTACCAGGTCAGCTCGTTCTCGTTCTCGTCGCGCCTGGACCCGTCGCTGAGCTTCGAGCAGTTTGCCGGCAACAAGGAGAAGCAGCCCCGCAAGGTCTGGGATGACCCCGCGGCGCAGAAGCTGATCGATGAGAGCTTCCTGGAATCCGACCCCGCCAAGCGCCAGGCCCTGTTCGACCAACTGCATGCCCTGATGCTGGAACAGACCCCGATGCTGATGCTGTACAACGGGGCGGACGCCTGGGCGGTCAACAAGCGCGTGGAAGGCTTCTCGGTCTGGGAAGGCAAGCCGCGCGTCTGGGAAACCAAGATCGCGAACTAAGGCGCATCGTCAGTCGAGCTTGACGCCCGCCTGTTTGATGACCGCAGCCCAATCCTGGACTTCCTTGCCCAGGAAGGCGCCCAGCTCCGCAGGCGTGGACGGGGCCAGGATCAGGCCTTCGTCGGCGTAGCGCTTGCGCAGGTCCGGGTTGGTCAGCACTTGCTGCAGGGCGGGCTGCAAGCGCTCAATGACGGCTGCCGGCACGCCGGCGGGCGCCATCAGGCTGTACCACGTGGTCGCTTCCAATCCTTTCACGCCCTGCGACCCCGCCGTCGAGACGTCGGGCAGCGCGGGCGACTTCTCGGTTCCCGTCACCGCCGCGGCGGCGACCCGGCCGGCCTTGTACTGGGGCAGCATTTCCACGACTTGCGTAACGCCCATGCTCAATTCGCCCGACGCCACGGCCAGCAGCACTGGCGAACTGCCCTTGTAGGGCACGTGCACCAGCTTGCCGCCCGTGGCCAGGTTGAGGACTTCGCCCGTCAGATGGGTGATGCTGCCGGCGCCCGAAGAGCCGAAAGTCAGCTTGCCGGGCTCTTTCGCGGCCAGGGCAATGAGTTCGGGCAGGTTCTTGGCCGGCAGGCTGGGGTTGACGGCGAAGACCAGCGGGCTCTTGCCGACGAGGGTGATCGGCTGGAAGTCCTTGACCGGGTCATAGTTCAGGTTCGGGTACAGGCTGGGCGCGATCGCCAAGGTGGATACGTTGCCCAGCAGCAGCGTGTAGCCGTCCGGTTCCGCCCGGGCCACTGCGTTGGTCCCGATGGTGCCGCCCGCGCCCGCCCGGTTCTCGACGATCACTTGCTTGCCAAGGGTGTCGTTCAGTTGTTGCGACAGCGCGCGCGCCAGCGTGTCGGCAGCCCCCCCGGGCGGGAAGGGCACGACGATGCGGATGGGTTTGTTCGGATAAGGCTGGGGCTGGGCGTGCGCAGCCGGGCTCAAGCCTAGCGCCAGCAACGCGGCCAGCGCCGTGGTCATCGCGCCGCGGCGATTGAATTTCCTGTACTTCGACATACTGCTCTCCTGAAAGAGAAAACGTGGTCATTGCAGAAAACAAATCAGCGCGGCGCGTCCGGGGCGCACGGATGGCAAGCGTGCCAGTGGCGGGCGATATCCGCGCGGCGACACACCCACACATCGGAATGGGCGGCCACATGGTCCAGGAATCGCGCCAGCCCTGCCGCGCGGCCGGGCTGGCCGACCAGGCGCAGGTGCAGCCCCACGGACATCATCTTGGGGGCCGTCGACCCTTCCTCGTAAAGCATGTCGAAGGCGTCGCGCAGGTACTCGAACAAGTCCTGCCCCGTGGCCATGCCGCCACGGATGAACTTGGCGTCGTTGTTGGCCAGACCGTACGGCACAAGCAGATGCGGCGTGTCGCCGACTTGCGTCCAGTAGGGCAGTTCGTCGTTGTAGGTGTCGGAGTCATACAGGAACCCGCCTTCCTCCACGAGCAGCGCGCGGGTGTTCAGGCTGGGGCCGTAACGGCAGTACCAGCCCAGCGGACGCGATCCGACCGAGCGGGTAATGGATTCCACCGTGCGGCGGATGCGCTCGCGTTCCTGTTCGAGCGTCAGGTTCTGATGACGCTCCCAGCGCCAGCCATGCGCGCAGACGTCGTAGCCCGCCGCGCGGATCGCGTCGCAGACCTGGGGATTGCGTTCCAGCGCCAGGCCGCAGCCCAACACGGTCGCCGTCATGCCGCGCGATTGCAGCAATCGATGCACTCGCCAAAAGCCGATGCGGCTGCCGTACTCGAACATCGACTCGGCTGCCAGGTCGCGGCCGGTGAAGCCGCCCGCGCCGCCCTCGGTCAAGCCGGTCTCGGATTCCGGGTCGCCGTCCGGCACCGAAGGCTCACCGCCTTCCTCATAGTTGATGCACAGATTCAGCGCCAGACGCGCGCCGCCCGGCCATTGGGGATCGGGGGGATTTGCGCCATAGCCGATGAAATCGCGGCGCAAGTGGAGAGGATCGAAGTTCATGACGGACAAGCCACCTGAGAGGAATCAACCGGGAAGGGAAACGACGGCATGCGGGGCCGGCGCCTGCCAGAATTCATCGTCGTCATCACGGCCGGTCTGGCCCATCAGGACAAGGAATTCCGCGGGCCCGCCCAGCACGGTCAGGCCGTGGTGCCAGGTGCCCACGCGATAGCACACGCCCTGGCTGCCGGAAGCCAGAAAGGCCTCCAGCCGCGCCATATCCGGCAGGCCGTCGGCCCCGGTTGGCGCGACCACGACGAGATAAGGCGTCGCCGTCAACGGAACGAAGGTCTGGGCCGCGTGCGGATGCCGCTCCATCAGTTCGATCACAACCGGGCCGGCCGGCCGCGCATTCACGCGGCTGACCCAGCAGGCCTGCCGCGTGGCCTGCGGTCCGTGCCGCATCGGCTCTGTCAGGAAGTGGCGGCGTTCCGTGCCTTGGTGCGCAATCACCTCGCCATAAGGCGCGAACGCGTCGGCGGTAAGCGGCTGCGCGTGCACGAGGGTGGGGGAATGCGTCATGTCACGCACCATGGGTCAGGTATCCCAGCGAGTTGACGTAGCTGCGGCGCACGCTCTCCAAATGGGCGGCCATCGCCTGGCGAGCGCGGGCCGAATCGCCGGACAACAACCCCTGCACGATCGCCAGGTGCTCTTCCCTGGCTTGCACCTGCCGCTGCGGCAGGCGTTCAACGTCGCACATTCGCACCTGCCTGCGGGTCGCGGTGATCATCGACGCCAGGTTCCGGTTGCCGCAATAGGCGGCCACCAGATCATGCAGGGCGTTGTCGACCTCCCAGTCCGATTTTTCATCAGAGGTCTGGGCGTCCAGCAACGCTTGGAGGCGGGTGCGCAACCCTTCCAGCGGCTCGGCCGGAATGCGCCCGGTCGCCATCGCCGCCGCCTCGCTTTCCAAGAGGCTGCGGATCTGCAGCAATTCCAGCAGATCCGTCACACCGAACGACCGCACCACGATCGACCCGTTGGACAGGCGCTCGAGCATGCCCTCGCCCAGCAACCGATTCATCGCGGCGCGCAACGGCGTGCGCGACACCTCCAACTCATCCGCCAAGCGGCGCTCTTCCAGCACCTCACCCGCCGGAATCCGGCGCGAAACGATTTGGTCCAGCAGGGTTTGATAGGTGCGTTGCGTAGCGTTCATGGCGTGTGGCAGGAATAGAAGCGGCGCCGCCACCAGAAAAACCGGCTCGCGGCCATGCGATGGCTGAACGGTACTTCATTGGTATCCCAATGGGATACCAGTAGTATCCCCAATGCGCGGGCCGAACGAAACCCGCAGGGGAAGGCGAAGAAGGGGAAGGGGATCTCGCCCAGACGGAGCAGAACAGGTCCGGAGAAAGGGGAATTCGCCCAAGAGAGGGGAATTCGCGCATAAGGAAGGGAATACGCCTGCTTAGGCAGCCAGGCGCAGGACGGACACCGCCACGACGCCCACAACCATGTATGCCGATTGTGGCCGCCCGCGCGGCCGCAATTCGGCGGGCGACGCAAGACTCTCCACCCACCACGGGTCTAGCAGCGCCTCAAGCCAAGACGCTGGTAGCCCGTCGGCGCGGCCACCCGGATGGCGCGCAACCTCGATGCGCCCGAGGGAATCTGAAGGCCGCGGCCGCAGGCCGCAACGAAGATGACAAAGGGGCAGTCCGGAGCGAAGGCTCCGGACCGCAATCGTGGGCGCGCGCCATCCGGGTGGCCGCGTCGATGGGCGGCCTACTTCACCGCGTTTACAGCGCTCACTGAGAAACCCGCTCCACTTCCCATGCACGCGGCTTCTTCACCGCCCAAGGTTGATACCCCTTGATGCTGCTCCGGTAAGCCCCGATATCCAGGCCGTTATAAAGCGGAATGCTTGGCACGTCCGCCAGGAACAGCTGATGCAACTGATCGAACGCCGCCTGCCGTTTGGCATGATCCGTGTCCACGGACGCCGCTTCCACAAGTTTCGCGGCCTCCGGGTTATCCCAGATCTTGCGCGGTTGCTTGGCCTTGTCGCCCGTCACCATCTCGTAGTTCAGCGCCGCGTCCAGGCGCGCCGAATACGGGAACGTCATCATCTGGTAGGTGCCCGCGTTATAGCGATCCAACTGCGTCGCCCACTCCACCACCGACAACTGCGCATTGATGCCCACCGACTGCAACATCGCCTGCACGATCACCGCCGAGTTATATGACTGAGGGTAGCGCTTGGTCGTCAGGATCGACAGTTCCTGGCCCTTGTAGCCGGCTTCCTTCAGCAGCTTCTGCGCCGCGGCCGGATCGTAGTCCCAGCCTTTCTTCTGGACGGCGTCATGGTAGGGCGAGACCAGCGGCACGATGGAATTGTTCGGCTGCGCCAGCCCTTCGGTCACGGCCGCGGCCAACTGCTTGTAATCGATGGCGTGGGCCAGGGCCTGGCGCATCTTCGGGCTGGACAGCACCGGGTCCTTGGTCTGCAGCAGCAGCGCCGTCATGCTCATCACCGGCGCGTAGGCCACCTTGACGTTCGGCGTGCCTTGCAACACGGGAACGTCGTTGTTGGACACGTCTTCGATGATGTCGATGTTGCCGCGCTGCAAAGCGGCCTTGGCGGTAGAATCGTCCGGCACGATCATGAAGCGCACTTCGTCCACCAGCGGGCGCTTTGACCCGGTGTAGCCGTCGCGCTTGCCGTCCAGGTTGGAATAGGCGGCGAACTTGGTCAGGCGGATGTATTCGCCGCGCTTCCATTCGGCCAATGCGAACGGACCCGTGCCGATGGGCTTGATCCAGGCCCCGTCCGCGCCGACGGAGTCCTTGGACAGGATGCCGGTGCCACCGCAATCGGTGCGGGCCAGCGACGCCAGGAACAGGCTGGTGGGTTTCTCCAGGTGATAGACGACCGTCTGCGCATCGGGCGCTTCCACGCCGGTGACCTTCACCGTGCCGCGGCCGTCGAATTCGCTGGCGCAGCGCCAGCCCGAGTTGGCGGCGGTGTAGTGCTGCCAGGTCCACAGCACGTCGGCCGACGTCATCGGCTTGCCGTTGTGGAACGTGATGCCCTCGCGCAGCTTGAAGGTATAGGTCTTGCCGTCCGGGCTGATGTCGACAGACTTGGCCAGCAGCGGGCGCACCTCGGCGTCTTCGCCGTAGGCGACCAGGCCTTCCACGATGTGCAGCACGACCGCGTCGCTGTTGCTGTCGCGGTTGACGCCGGGTTCGGTGGAACGGATATCGGCTGTCAGCGAGATACGCAGCGGCGGCGCCGATTGGGCGGCGGCCGTGCCGGCCAGGCCGGCAAGCGCCAACGCAACCGCGGCGCGCAAACAATGGTTCTTCATTGATATTTCCTCGGGTTGCGCGGACGCGTTGCCGATCAGGCGGCGGCCAGCAGTTCGGGTTCCGCGGTCAGGCTGTAACGGGTGAACGTACGGTTCAACGCGGGCAGCGGCGCCACTTCCATCAGGCCGGCGGCGGGTTCCATGATGACCATGGCGACCGTGGCCGACAGGTTGTCGTGGCTGCCGGGGCGCGGCGGGCGGCAGACGGAATAGGGCGAGCCGAAGTCGTCGAACAGGGCGTGCTTCAGGTCTTCGCGCGTCAGTTGCGTCTTGTCGTTCAGCAGGCGGCGCACGCGCCAGTCGCGGTAGGCGCTTTCCGGCGTGCTGGCGCGGCCGGTGTCGCGCAGCTTGCCCAGCGCCACTTCGCTGACCCAGTGGTTGGCGTGCACGATCAGGTCGTCGGCGCCCGGGTAGATCGGGAAGGCTTCATCGGTGGTGCATTCGTAGTCGACGCCAAAGCCGGCGGCCATGCCGATCATGATGTTGTTCGAACACGACTTGGGCGTGGTGGCGACGGCCTTGATGGCCAGCGCGAAATGTTGCTGTTCCAGCACCTTGCGGCGGATCAGCGACAGCGGCACGCCCAGTTGGCGGAAGTCGCGGTCGGATTCCAGATAGTTGGCGGTGATGGACACGCCGGCGCTGTTCAGGCCGCTGCGGGCCAGGCCGCCAGCTTCCACGAAGGTCAGGATGTCCGGGCCGTTGTCGTTGCGCACGCGCAGCACGATGGCGGTTTCGGCGCATTCGGCGCGCCAGTCCCAGTTCTGGCCGTGGATCAGATTGCCGTTGGCCGAGCGCGTGGGCAGGATCAGGGCGCCCGTGCAGCCGTCGCCGGGTTCCAGTTCGGCGGCCTTCTTTTTTTCGGCGCGCGCCTTGGCGACGACTTCGGTGCGGGCGTTCACCATCACGATGTCTTCGAACGGCACGTCGGCGCCGGCGGCGATGCCGCGCATTTCTTCCAGGTAGTGCGGGGCGAAATCCTCGATCTCACGTGCGAAATGGGCGATGAGCTGGGTGCGCGCCATGGCGTCGTAGCCCAGGTCGACCAGCGTCTGGCCGTACATGGCCGCGCTTTTGCGCACGCGGTCGGCGGCTTGCTGGCCGTAGGAGCGGCCACGGGCTTCGGGCGTGCCGGAAACCGATACGAAGGGGAATTGGGTGATCTGGGTCATGGACGGTAAGCGGCGACGCGCGCCGTGTAGTCGGAAGGGGAAATCGATATTGCAAAAATGTTAGCTTATTTTGGCGCCAATATTGCTCAGGGTTTACCCAATGACGGGCTTAGCCTGCCCGCAACGCACGCGCCGCCAGGTCGCCGCAGGCAGAGAAATCGGCTCCCGCCGCCCGGAAGCGTTCCAGCAACTGCTCCACTTTCTGCAGCCGCGCGGCGCGGCCCACGCCGTTGTCGGCGCGCGGATGCAGGGTCAGGCAGGCGTAGCCGTCGGCCGCCAGCAGCGCGTCGCCCTGTTCCACCCAGTGCGCATAGGCGCGGTCCTGGGTGACGCGGCGGCTGAAGTGGGTGGCGTCGCACAGGCCTTCGCTCCAGGGCAGTTCGACCATGCCGGCGCCACCGTCGGCGTCCAGCGCATAGGGCGCGTCGTCGTCGATCGCGCTGCTGTCATAGCGGTAGCCCAATTGCCGCAGGAGCGGCACGGTGCGCGCCGAAAATGCGCTGCTGGTGTAGCGGAAGCCCTGCGGCGCGACGCCCGTCAATCGGCCCAGGCGGTCGCGGGCGCGCTCCAGCACCTCGCCTTCGCGGTCGCCCAGCGTGCTCAGGTCTTCGAAGGCATTGCCCTGGGAGGCCGCCTCGTGGCCGTCGCGCAGGCTTTGCTCCAGCAGGTCGCGGCAGTGTTCGGCTTCGAACACCGGCCAGAAGAGCGTGGCACGGATGCTTTGCCGGCGCAGCATGTCCAGCACGCGGGCCAGGCCGCCGCCATAGGTGTAGCGGCCATGGGCGTCACGGCCGTGCAGCGCGGCTTCGGGCTGGGTCGCGGCTTCCGGGCCGATGCCTTGCACGTTCAGGGTGACCAGCACGGTCTTCGCGGCGGTCATGCGCGTCTCCAGTTGTCGGGGTGGGCCAGGCAGTGGCGGGCAAGCGCTTCCAGCGTCATGACATGCACATCGGATTGTGCGGCGACGTGGCCCAGGAATCGGTCCAGGGCCGCCGCGCGGGCGGGCGTGCCGGACCCGCCGGCCGCCTTGGGGTGCACGGTCAGGTGCACATAGCCTTCGGCCTGGCGCAGCGCCTCGAATTCCTGGACCCAGTTGTCGCAGGCTTCGGCGGCCAGGCTATGGCCCGAGAAGTAGAAGGGGTAGTCGTCCAGCGACACGGTGTTGTTGGGCAGCATGACGAAACCGTCGTCGCCATCGGCCAGGTAGGGCCGGTCCTGGTCTTTTTCGCTGGCGTCGTAGCAATAGCCCAACTCGCGAAGCGCGGGCAGGGTGCGATGGCTCTTGCGCCCCGACGGCGAACACCAGCCCACCGGCGTCACACCCAGTTCCTGCTGGATGATCCGGTGGGTTTTCGCCAGCAGCGCGGGTTCTTCGTCGCCCAGGTCCCAGGCTTCGTGCAGATAGCCGTGCGCGGCGATTTCGTGTCCGGCGGCCAGGATGGCGTGGAAAGTGGCGGGGTAGTGTTCGACGTCATACCCGCAGGCGAAGAAGGTGGCGGGCATGCGGTGCCGCGCCAGGATCTCCAGGTGCCGGGGCACGCCGCGACGGATGGCATAGCGGCCCGCGGTGTACGGGCCCGCCGGAAATTGCTTGCGGCCGACTTCGACGGCGGGGCCGTCCACGTGGACGGTGACGCAGACGACCGCGCGCACCGGCGGGGCGCCCGCGGCCCGCAAGCCTTGCGCGCGCAGTGCTTGGTCCAGCGGCAGCCAGGGGTTGTCGTCGGCGCCAATGACGACGCCGTAAGGAATTCGTTGCATCAGGTGGCCTTGATGTCGGCGTTTTTGATCAGGGTGCGCCACTTCTCGCTTTCGCTGGCGACGAAGCGGCCCAGTTCTTCGGGCGTGCCGCCGTGCAGCTCCAAGCCGTTTTGCGTCAACTGCGCCAGCGCGGGTTGCTTGAGCGCGCTTTGCACGGCGCCGTTCAGCATTTTGATGATGGCGGCCGGGGTGCCCGCGGGCACGAACACGCCGTTCCATCCGATGGCCTGATAGCCGGGGAAGCCGGATTCGGCCACGGTGGGCACGTCCGGCAGTGCCTGGGCGCGCTGCGCGGATGTCACCGCCAGCGGGCGCGACTTGCCGCCGTGGATGAATTGCTGCTGGTTGATCACGACGTCCATCAGGATGGGGAACTGCCCGCCCAGGAAGTCGTTGACCGCCGCCGCCGCGCCCTTGTACGGCACGCCGGGCAGGTCCAGCCCGGCCGTGGCCTTCAGCAGTTCCATGGCCAGATGCGCCGAACTGCCGTTTTGCGTGATGCCGTAGAAGTACTTGCCCGGATTGGCCTTGATGAGCGCGACCAGTTCCTGCAGGGTCCGCGCCGGAAACGACGGATGCACGACCAGCACGTTGTTGTAGTAGCAGACCATCGACACCGGCTCGAAATCCTTGACCGGGTCGTAGCCGATGTTCTCGTACAGGCTCTGGTTCACGGTATGCGTGCCGGTGGAACCCAGCGCGATCGTGTAGCCATCGGGCGCCGAGCGCGCCGCCTGCTGGGTGCCGATGTTGCCTGCCGCCCCGCCTTTGTTGATGACGACCACGCTTTGCTTGAGCGCTTCGCCAATGCCCTGCGCCAGCGGACGGGCCACCAGGTCGGTGCCGCCGCCGGCGGGAAACGGCACGATGAACTGGATGGCGCGCGCCGGATAGTCCGCCGCCCAGGCCTGGCCGGGGCGGGTGATGGCCGCGCTGGCCACGGCTGCCGCCCCGGCCGTCAGGAATTGCCGGCGGCTGATGCCGCCATGCGGTTCGTTGCTGCGTGACTGCGTCATGGTTTTCCCCTTGGGTTTTGCTTCTAATGAATATCATTATTCGATAAAAAACCAGACTTACCAACTAGTATTTATCTATAAATGATAAAAATAGGAAAGGCGATAGTCGCAGGCTGCCATTTATGGCGACCTCGATAGGCTGTCTCCATGGCGCGCGGCGGCGGGGCGGAATGCTGTGATACGCTGCGCCGGTCCCGCGTTGTTCCCTGCCCAAAGACCCCATGTCCACCCTGAAGCGAGCCCTGGCGATTCTTGACCTCTTCAGCCTAGACACTCCGGTGCTTACGGCCGAAGACATCATTTCGCGTCTGGCGTATTCGGCGCCCACGGGTTACCGCTACATCCGCGACCTGTCCGACCTGGGCTACCTGCTGCGGATGACGGGTGGCGGCTACAAGCTGGGGCCGCGCATCATCGAACTGGACCACCTGATCATCGATGGCGATCCCGTGCTGGCCGTGGCGCGGCCGATCATGCGCGAGGTGGTCGATCAAGTGGGCGGTGACGTCCTGCTCAGCGTGATCCACGGCTTACGCATCCTGAACATCCATCATGAACGCGGTCCCGACGAACTGGGCATCCCGCACGGCCGCGGCCGCGCGCATCCCTTGTTCCGCGGCGCCACGGCCAAGACCATCGTGGCGTTCCTGCCGCGCAAGGACCAGCGCAAGCTGTACGAGGCGCATACGGACGAAATCCGCGCGCTGGGCCTGGGCGATACCCTGGGGGAATTCACGGCGAAGCTGGACACGATCCGCGTGCGGGGCGCTTACTTGGGCGTGGGGGAAATTTCACCCGAGCGGGCGGGCATCGCGGTACCGGTGTTCCAGGAAGACCGCCGCATCTTTGGCGCGCTGACCGTCACGTTCCTGGCGACGCGGTTGAACACGATCGCGCAGGACAAGACGACGGCGCTGCTGCAATCCGCGGCCCGCCGCATCGAATCGCTGGCGTTGGCCGCGCGCATGAAAGAACAGGCCCCTGCGCCGTAAGCGCAAGGGCCTGTCTGAATCCCGCCAGAATCAGGTCGGCTCAGGGCTGCCGGGCGGTGGTCTCCGGGGCCCGCGCGGGCGAACCCATGGCCTGGAACAATGCCGCGGTTTCGGTCAGACGGGCGTTCGCGTATTCCAGCTCGCGCAGCCGCGCTGCCACGTAATGCTGTTCCGCCGCGTATTCCGTGTAAGGCGCCAGCGCGCCCAGCCGCACGCGGCTGGCCGTGTTGCGGTAGGACTGCTCGGCTGCCCGCCGCGATGCTTCCGCCGAGGCCAGCGCCTGCCCGTCGGCCTCCAGGCGCGACAAGGTGTCGGCTACATCCTGGAACGCGGTCAGCACGGTCTGCTTGTATTGCAGCACCGAGGCTTGATAGCGTTCCTGCGCTGCGCGGCGTTCGGCCAGCAAGGCACCGCCGTGGAAGATGGGCTGCGTCAGCGAGGCGCCGATGGCCCAGATCGACCCTGCGCCCGACAGCGCGGACGGCCAACTGAAGCCGCCTTTGCCCATGGACGCGGACAGCGACAGGCTGGGGAACAGCTGCGCCGTGGCCACGCCCACGTCGGCGGCGGCGGCCTGCACCACTGCGTCGGCGACCAGCACGTCCGGGCGCGACGCCAGCAATTCCGACGGCACCACCACCGGCACCTGCGCCGGCACTGCCAGCGTGCTGAACGCCAGATCGTCCGGCGCCTGGTCGGGGCTGCGGCCCAGCAGCACGGCCAACGCGTGCCGGGTGGCATGCCACTGCGCACGCAGTCCGGGCAGCGAGGCCTCCAGCGTGGCGGCGTCCTGGTCGGCGTCCAGCGCATCGTTCTGCGAAGCGGATCCCAATTCGTAGCGGCGCTGCGTATCGCGCGCCACCTGGCGCAGCAGGACCACCTGCTTTTCCGTCAGCGCCACGCGCTCGGCCAGCGATGCGGACGTGATGGCGCCGGTGACGATATTGCCAGCCAAGGAGCGGCGCGCGGATTCCAGCTGGAACGCCTGCTGCTCGACCTGCGCCGCCAACGACGCGTTGGCGAAGCGCGCGGCGCCGAACAGGTCCAGGTCGTAGGTGGCCTGGATCTGCCCGGTGAAGACGTTGTACAGCGTCGTGGGTTCGGGCAGGTTCGGCATCGTCAGCGCGCGGTTGCGTTTGGCGTTCGCGCCCGCGTCCACCGACGGCAGCAGGGACGAATTGACCTGTGCGCGCAGTTGCTCGCGCGCGCCTGCCAGGTTGCGTTCCGCCGCGGCCAGGTTGGGACTATTGGCCAGGCCTTCTGCCACCAGCGCGTCCAGCGCGGGGGACCCATAGCGTTTCCACCATTCGGGCACGGGACGCGCGCCCGGCTCGAAACGTTGCGCCACGCCCTGGGCGGCGGCGCCTGCAGCCGGCGTGGGTTCCACGCCGTATTGCACGGGCGATGCCACTGCGGGCGGCTTGCTGTCCGGGGCGAAGGCGCAGGCGCCCAGCACCAGGATCAGCGGCAGCGCCAGCGGCAGTTTGGCCAAACGGAGGGGAAGGGTCTTCATCGTCAGATTTCTCATTACCGCGTGTCGGCGGCGTTGGCGCCGGGCGGCACGCCTTCCGGTTCGTCGCGTTCGTCGTGGCGCACGCGGAACCAGGCCGCATACAGCGCGGGCAGGAAGAACAGCGTCAATACGGTGGCGCTGGTGATGCCCCCCATCAACGCCGTCGCCATGGGACCGAAGAAATTGCTGCGCAACAGCGGGATCAGGGCCAGCACCGCCGCCGCGGCCGTCAGCACGATGGGGCGGAAGCGCCGCACCGTGGCGCCAACGATCGCGTCCACGCGCTTGTGCCCGTTCAGGATGTCCTGCTCGATCTGGTCCACCAGGATCACCGAGTTGCGCATGATGATGCCGAACATCGCGATCACCCCCAGCATGGCGACGAAGCCGAAGGGCTTGCCGAACAGCAGCAGCGCCGCGACCACGCCGATCAGGCCCAGCGGCGCCGTCAGCACCACCATCAGCACCCGCGCAAAGCTCTGCAGCTGCACCATCAGAAGCGTCAGCACTGCCACCGCCATCAGCGGCATCTGTGCGTTGATGGAGGACTGGCCCTTGGCGCTTTCCTCGACCGGGCCGCCCACTTCGATGCGGTAGCCAACCGGCAGTTCGGCCCGGATGGCATCCAGCTTCTTGTCGATGGCGTGCGTGACGTCGATGCCCTGCGCCCCGCTGGCCACGTCGGCCTGCACCGTGATGGTGGGCTGGCGGTCGCGTTCCCAGATGACGCCGTATTCCAGGTCGTAGCGGACCTGCCCCAGGCTGCCCAGCGGCACGGGGCCGTTGGGGGTGGGCATGGCCAGCGTGGCCAGGCGGGCGGGGTCCACGCGTTCGTCACGCGGCGCACGCAGGCTGACAGTGATCAGTTTGTCGCGTTCGCGATACTGCGTGACGTTGTAGCCCGATAGCGTCATCGCCAGAAAGTCGGAAATATCGCTTGAACTGATGCCCAGTTCGCGCGCCTTCTGCTGGTCGATCTCGAAGCGCACGGAACGTTCCGAGGGTTCGTCCCAATCGAACTGCACGTTCACCGACCGGGTGTCGGCGCGCACTTCGGCGGCCACCTTCTCGGCCACGGCCCGCACGTCGGAGATCTTGTCGCCGCTGACGCGGAACTGCACCTGGTAGCCAACAGGCGGCCCGTTCTCCAGGCGCGACAGGCGGGTGCGGATCGCGGGGAATTCCTCGCGCAGCATCGGCGCCAGCCATTGCGCCAGCTTTTCGCGGTCTTCCACCGAATGCGCGGTGATGACGAGTTGTGCGAAGTTGGGCGTGGCCAGTTGCTGGTCCAGCGGCAGGTAGAAGCGCGGCGCGCCCGTGCCCACGAAGCTGACCGAATGGTCGATCTCGGGGCGGCCGTCCAGGGCCTTTTCCAGGCGCTCGACCTGGCGCAGCGTGGCGGCGAACGACGCGCCTTCCTGCAAGCGCACATCCACCAGCAGTTCGGTGCGGTCCGAGCTGGGGAAGAACTGCTGGGGCACCAGCTTGAAGCCCGCCATCGACCCGACGAAGACCAACACGGTGGCGGCCAGCACCCAATAGCGCCGGTCGACACACCAGGCTACCCAGCCGCGCAGGCGCTGATAGAAGCGGGTGTTGTAGATGTCGTGTTCATGATCGTGCGGCAGATGCGCTTCGCGCTTGCGCTCGGGAAGCAGCCGATAGCCCAGCAGCGGGATCAGCACCACGGCGGCGAACCAGGAGGTGATGAGCGCAATGGCGGACACCTGGAAGATCGACCGGGTGTACTCGCCCGTGCTGGACTTGGCCAGCGCGATGGGCAAGAAGCCCGCCACCGTGACCAGCGTGCCCGTCAGCATGGGGAAGGCGGTGCTGGTGTAGGCGTACGCCGCCGCGCGGGCCCGGCTCCAGCCCTGCTCCAGCTTCACCGACATCATTTCCACGGCGATGATGGCGTCGTCCACCAGCAGGCCCAGCGCCAGCACGAGCGTGCCCAGCGATACCTTGTGCAGCCCGATGCCGAAAACGTCCATGAACAGCGCCGTGACCGCCAGCACCACCGGAATCGAAATCACCACCACCATGCCCGTGCGCAGGCCTAGCGACACCAGGCTGACGATCAGCACGATGGCGACGGCTTCCGCCACGGAGCGCAGGAAGTCGTCGACGGAATGCGATACCGCCTGCGGCATGCTGGACACTTCCGTGAGCGTCAAGCCGGCCGGCAGTTGCGTCTTCAGCTTTTCGAAGGTCGTGCCCAGCGATTTGCCCAGACGCACCACGTCCTGCCCGGGCTGCATGGTGATGCCGATGCCCAGCACGGGGTTGCCGCCCGCGCGCATCTGCTCGATGGGCGGATCGTCGTAGCCGCGATGGATCGTGGCGATGTCGCCCAGCCGGATGGATTTTCCGTTCACCCGGATCAGCGTATCCGCCAGCGCGCGGCTGTTCTCGAACTGGCCGGTCGGACGCACGAAGATACGGTCGTCGGCGGTCGTCAGCGTGCCGGCGGCGGCCACCGCGTTCTGCGTATTGATCGCCTGGGCGATCTGTTGCGGCGACACACCCAGCCGGGTCAGCTGCGTGTTCGAGATTTCGATGTAGACGTGTTCTGCCTGGTCGGCGAAGTAGTCGACCTTGGCCACCCCGGGCACGCGCAGCAGTACCGTGCGCAAGCTGTCCGCGTAGTCGTGCAGCTGTGCGGGCGAAAAGCCGTCGCCGTGCAGGGTGTAGATATTGGTGTAGACGTCGCCGAATTCGTCGTTGAAGAACGGGCCCTGCACGCCCTGGGGCAGCGTGGCCTGGATGTCGCCGACTTTCTTGCGTACCTGGTACCACTGTTCGGCCACCGTGCTGGCCGGCGCTGAATCCTTCATGGTGTAGAAGATCAGCGATTCGCCGGGGCGCGAGTAGCTGCGCAGGAAGTCCGTGTTTGGGGTCTCCTGGAGCTTCTTGCCGATGCGGTCGGTGACCTGTTCCTGCATCTGCTGCGCGGTCGCGCCCGGCCACAGGGTCTTGATGACCATGACGCGGAACGTGAAGGGCGGGTCTTCCGACTGCGCCAGCTTGGAATACGACAGCACGCCGAACAGCGTCACCAGCGTAATGATGAAGATCACCAGCGGCTGGTGGCGCAACGCCCAGGCCGACAGGTTGAACTTGCCTTCTTCGTGGCTGTGGCCCGGCTCCCGATCCGGCGCGCTCATGACGCGAAGTCCTCGGCGTGCAGCGGCGGCACGGCGCGCACTTTTTCGCCAGCCGATACCGTGTGCACGCCTTGCCAGACCAGGCGTTCGCCGGCCTGGACGCCGCCGGACAACGTGACCGAGCGCGCGTCGTAGCGCAGTACCTGCACGCGGCGCAGCTCCAGCGTGTCTTCCTGCGGCTTGACGACCCAGACCGCGGGCGCCTTGCCGTCATGGAACAGCGCGGTCGCCGGCACCGTGTAGGTGGTCTGGTTGTTCAAGCTGCGATTGTCGAAGCTGATGTTGGCGGTCATGCCCAGCCGGACGTCCGGCGAGGGCGACTCCAGCGTGAGCTTGACGCGGTAGGTGCGGCTTTGCGGATCGGCCGCGGGCGCGATCTCGCGCAGCACGGCGCTGAAGGTCTTGCCGGGCAGCGGGCCCAGGGTGACGTCGGCGCGCTGGCCCACTGCCAAGCCGGCCAGCACGCTTTCCGGCACGTCGCAGATGGCGTCGATGTCGCCGGACCACGCCAGTTGGTAGACCGGCGTGCCCGCCGCCACGTTCTGGCCGGTGTCCGCCTGTTCCGCGGTAATGACGCCTGCGTGGTCGGCTTGCAGGGTGGTGTATTTCAATTGGTCCGCCGACAGCGCTGCCTGTTGCGCAGCCTGGTCCCGCTGTGCGAGCGCCGAAGCGTAGGCGTTGCGGGTCTGCTCAAGCTGGGTCGCGGCGATCAGGTTTTCGCGCGATTGGGCGCGGTCCCGGTCCAATTGCTGGCGCGCATAGTCCAGCTGATGCTGGGCGGCCGACAACTGGGCCTTCGCGGCGGCCGCGTTCTTGGTCGCGTCAGCGGGGTCCAGCTTGGCCACGATCTGGCCCGGGGTGACGCTGTCGCCCAGTCTGACCTGGCGTTCGATGATCTTGCCGCCTACGCGGAATGACAACGGCGTGCTGTAGCGCGCCTGCACCTCGCCCGGCAAGGTCCAGGCCGGCAGGCGTTCGTCGGCTTTGGCCGGCATGGCGACCACCGGGCGCGGCGCGGGGGCGGGGGCTTCCTTGCGGCCGCAGCCCGACAGGGCCACGGCCAGCGCCAAGGCGGCCGGCAAGGCCAGCCGGCGCGTCCAGCGGCGGGAAGAAGAAAGGGGCAGCGCCGCGGCGGCGGCACGGCCGTGCGCGACGGGAAGGGCGCAAGGGCCAGGACAATTCACGGAACACCTCGCGGCGCGGAAAGGAGCAAAAGAGGGGCGAGTCAGACTCGATACGGCCTGGATTCTAATTCAACTATGAATTCAGATACAAGAGTGTATTTGAAATCGTGGCCAGTGCTAAACTCGCGCCATGTCAAAAATCCGCCTTACCCGCGAGCAAAGCCGAGACCAGACGCGCCAGCGCCTGTTCGACGCCGCGCAATCGGTCTTTCTCAGCAAGGGCTTTGTGGCCGCCAGCGTCGAGGACATCGCCGAATTGGCGGGGTATACGCGCGGGGCCTTCTATTCCAATTTCGGCAGCAAGTCCGAGCTGTTCCTGCAGTTGCTCCGGCGCGATCACGAAAAAGTGATGGCCGACATGCGCGCCATCTTCGAGGACGGCGAATCGCGCTCGCAGATGGAGGCGCGCGTGCTGGAGTACTACAGCACGCACCACCGGGAAAATGACTGTTTCCTGCTCTGGATGGAAGGCAAGCTGCAAGCCGCCCGCGACCCGGAATTCCGGGTGGGCTTCACGGACTGCCTGCGCGAACTGCGGGCGGCCACTACGGAATACGTCCGCCAGTTCTCCGCTCACGTGGGCACGCCGCTGCCGCTGCCGGCAGAACAACTGGCCATCGGCCTGCTGGCCCTGTCGGACGGCATGCAGTTCAGCTATGCCTTCGACCCGCAGGGCGTCCCGCTGGAAATGACCGAGGCCGTGCTGGCGGGATTCTTCCGCCGCGTGGTGTTCGGCGACCCCCCGCCCACTTAATCCTGTAGTTCTGATATCTCGATCAGGTTCAAATCCGGGTCGCGCAGATATACCGAACGGATCTTGCCGGTGGCACCGGTGCGCGGCACCGGGCCTTCGATGATCGTGGCGCCGGCCTGGTTCAACCGGGCGATTACCTCGTCCAGGGGGCGGTCGGCGATGAAGCACAGGTCCAGCGCGCCCGGCACGGGCAAGTGCGCCTTCGGCTCGAACTCATGGCCGCGCACGTGCAGGTTGATTTTCTGGTTGCCGAAGCGCAACGCCTGGCGGCCCGCGCCGAAAGTCTCCAGGCGCATGCCCAGGATGCGGGTGTAGAAATCCACGGTGGCATCGGGGTCGGTGCAGGTCAAGACCAGATGGTCCAGATGAGCGATCATGCGCGTCTCCGTTATTTCAGATTGTCAGCCTTACGATGAGCGTGATAGTAATACCTGCGGCGTGCAGCCAGACTGAGGGGGCCTGCGCCGGATTTTTCTACCCTCGGGCGAAAGGAGCGGCAACTTGACTTCAGAAACCCGACCATCCACGATCAACCGGCCCGTGTTCTTCCCGGCGGCCATCTTCACGCTACTGCTGGTGGGGTACGCGATACTCGCGCCCAAGTCCGCGCAAAGCCTTTTTGAGTCCGTGCAGGGCTGGATCCTGGGCAATGCCAGCTGGTTCTACATCCTGGTCGTGGCGATCATCCTGCTTGCCGTGGTGTTCCTGGCCGTCAGCCGCTACGGCGATATCAAGCTGGGTCCCGATCACAGTGAACCGGACTACCGCAATTTCACCTGGTTCGCGATGCTGTTTTCAGCCGGCATGGGTATCGGGCTGATGTTCTTCGGAGTGGCGGAGCCCGTGATGCACTTCATGTCGCCGCCCGTTGGCGAGGGCGCGACCGCGCTTGCCGCGCGCGAAGCCATGAAGATCACGTTCTTCCATTGGGGCCTGCACGCCTGGGCCATCTACGCGGTGGTGGCGCTGATCCTGGCGTTCTTCAGCTATCGCCACGGACTGCCGCTGACGCTGCGTTCGGCACTGTATCCGCTGATCGGCAACCGCATCCATGGGCCGATCGGCCATGCCGTCGACATCTTCGCCATCATCGGCACGGTGCTGGGCGTCGCGACGTCGCTGGGACTGGGCGTGGCGCAGATCAACAGCGGGCTGAACCACCTGTTCGGCGTACCGGTGGGCGTGACCACGCAGATCATCCTGATCGTCGTCACTTGCGGGCTGGCCACGATATCCGTCGCAAGCGGCCTGGACAAAGGCATCCGCATCCTGTCCGAGACCAATCTGGTGCTGGCGGCGGTGTTGCTGCTGTTCGTGCTGATCGTCGGCCCCACCGTGTTTCTTTTCCAGACCTTTGTACAGAACACCGGCGCGTACTTGTCCGACATCGTCAACAAGACCTTCAATCTCTACGCCTATGAGCCCACCGACTGGATCGGCGGCTGGACGCTGTTCTATTGGGGCTGGTGGATCGCGTGGTCGCCGTTCGTGGGCCTGTTCATCGCGCGCATCTCGCGCGGCCGCACGATCCGCGAATTCGTGACCGGCGTCTTGCTGGTGCCGGCCGGCTTCACCCTGTTCTGGATGACGGTGTTCGGCGATACGGCCATCCATATGATCCTGGTGGACAAGGTGCAGGGTTTCGCGGAAGTGGTGGAAGCCGATTCATCGCTGGCTCTCTTCGCCTTCCTGGAACACCTGCCGTGGAGCGGCGTGCTGTCGATCGTCGCCATCGTGATGGTGGCGGTGTTTTTCGTCACCTCGGCAGACTCGGGCGCTTTGGTGGTGGACTTGCTGGCCTCCGGCGGGTCGGACCGCACACCGGTGTGGCAGCGCATCTTCTGGTCGCTGCTGATGGGGGCGGTGGCGATCGCGCTGCTATTGGCCGACGGACTGACCGCATTGCAGACGGCCACGATCGCAAGCGCGTTGCCGTTCTCCGTCATCCTGCTGTTGTCGGTGTGGGGGCTGTTCAAGGCGTTGAAACTGGACGCGACCAAACGCGGTATCCGCTACCAGTCGCTGACCTTGTCGCGTCCGGCGCGCGGCGGGCAGTCCTGGGAGCGCCGCCTGCGCAACATGGTCATGATGCCGCGCCGCGCCCACGTGCAGCGCTTCATCAGCGACGTCGTGCGCCCGGCGCTGGAAGACGTGGCCGATGAATTGCGCAAGCAGGGCTATGCCGTCGAGGTCCGGGAAAACGAAAGCGACGGCAGCGCGATCCTGGAGGTGTCCCATGGCGAGCACCTGGATTTCTCGTATGCCGTGCAGCCCCAGGCCTTCGTGCGCCCCAGCCTGACGCCGGAAGAGGCTGCCGACGAGGAAGAACGCAAGTACTTCCGCGCCGAAGTCCACCTGCGTGAAGGCGGGCAGGACTACGACATCATGGGTTGGAGCCGGGACGCCGTCATCGGCGACATCCTGGACCAGTACGAACGCCATCGCCATTATCTGCACATGGTGCGAACCTAGGTTCGTACTTGGCGCAGCGCCTGACGCCTGTAACCGCCGGATCTTTCCGGCGGTTTTTTTTCGCCCATAGCCTGCCGCTATCTCCGGCATTGCTTTCGTCCCTTTGACGGATTGCTCGGAATCATGGATTATCCAAGCATATTCTTGGATAAATAGAGAGCGAATCATGAAGGCGAAATCAGGGGCATGGGCGGCGGGTGTCGTCGTGCTGGCGGTCGTGGCGGGGGGCGGGCTGGTCTGGAAGTTCAGCGGGCCGTCGCAGAAGGGCGGTTGGACGATGCCGCCGGCCAAAGTCGCGGTGGCGCCAGCGGTGCGGGCGGACTTTCCCGTGGCGTTGACGGGCATCGGGTCATTGGAGGCGACGCGCCAGGTGCAGGTGCCGGCCGAAGTGGACGGCCGCGTCACCCAGATCCTGTTCACAGCAGGGCAGCGCGTCCAGGCCGGCCAGTTGCTGGTGCAGATGAACGACGCGCCCGAGCAAGGCGAGTTGGCCCGCTTGCAGGCCCAGGCGCGCAACGCGCGGACCTTGCTGGAGCGCACGCGTCGCCTGTTGCCGCAGCAGGCCGCCACGCGCGAGCAGTTGGACCAGGCGCAGGCCGACTACGACCAGGCGGCCGCCGACATCAAGCGGGTACAGGCGCTGATCGAGCAAAAGCGCGTCAAGGCGCCGTTCAACGGCGTGCTGGGCGTACGCCGCGTCAATCTGGGCCAATTCGCCAAGGCGGGCGATGCGCTGGTGTCGCTGACCGACGCGACCACGCTGTACGCCAACATCACCTTGCCCGAGCAGGCATTGGGCGTATTGCGTGCCGGCCAGCCTGTCACCGTGACCGTGGACGCCCACGCCGGGCGCGAGTTCGCCGGACAGGTCACCACCGTGGAACCTCAAGTGGACGCGGGATCGCGCACCGTGCGGGTGCAGGCCACGCTGCCCAATGCCGATGGCGCGCTTGCGGCCGGCATGTTCGCGCACGGCCGCATCGGCCTGCCCGACCGCCCCGGCGTGATCACCGTGCCGGAGACCGCGGTCAGCTATAGCGCCTATGGCGATTCCGTCTACGTCCTGACCCCGCCTGCGGCAGAGCAGCAGGGCGCGGCCCCCACCGTGCGGCAAGCCTACGTGAAGACGGCCGAGCGCATGCGCGGCCGGGTCGTCGTGACCGAAGGCCTGGACGCCGGCGACCAGGTCGTGACGTCCGGCCAATTGCGCCTGCATAACGGCGCGCCGGTCGACATCCTTCCCACCGACACCGTGGCGCTGGACGGCGCGCGGCAAACCGTGGCGCAAGCCAGGTAATGGGGCGGGGGCAATCATGAGATTCACCGACCTCTTCGTCCGCCGGCCCGTGCTGGCCCTGGTGGTCAGCACGCTGATCCTGCTGCTGGGCATCAAGGCGCTGAGCGGCCTGCCCGTGCGGCAGTACCCGCTGACCGAAAGCACCACCATCACCATTACCACCCAGTATCCGGGCGCGTCCCCCGACCTGATGCAGGGCTTCGTCACGCAGCCCATCGCGCAATCGGTGGCCACCGTGGAAGGCATCGACTACCTGTCGTCCTCGTCCACGCAGGGCCGCAGCGTCATTACGGTTCGGATGAAGCTGAACGCCGACTCCAACAAGGCCATGACCGAGGTCATGGCCAAGGTCAACGAGGTCAAGTACCGGCTGCCGCAAGACGTGTACGACCCCGTGCTGGTCAAGTCCGCGGGCGAGGCGACGGCCGTGGCTTACGTGGGTTTCGCAAGCACCACGCTGTCGCTGGCGGCGCTGACGGATTACCTGTCGCGGGTCGTCCAGCCCCAGCTCTCCTCGATCGACGGCGTGGCAAGCGTCGAACTCTATGGCGGCCAGAAGCTGGCCATGCGCGTTTGGCTCGACCCCAACCGGATGGCCGCGCGCGGCATTTCCGCTGGCGAATTGGCGCAGGCGCTGCGCGACAACAACGTGCAGGCCGCGCCGGGCCAGGCCAAGGGGCTGTATGTCGTGTCCAACATCCAGGTCAACACTGATCTCGCGAACGTGGCGGAATTCCGCGACCTGGTGGTCAAGCACGACGGCGACGCCATCGTGCGGCTGGGTGATGTGGCAACGGTGGAACTGGGCGCGGCCTCCACCGATTCCAGTGGCCTGATGGACGGCGAACCGGCCGTGTATTTCGGCCTGAACGCCACGCCGGTCGGCAACCCGCTCGTCATCGTCAAGCGTTTGAACGAGCTGCTGCCGAACATCAAGCAGAACCTGCCGCCGGGCACCAGCGTGCAGGTGCCGTTCGAGCTGGCCCGCTTCATCAGCGCATCCATCGACGGCGTGATGCACACGCTGCTGGAGGCTGTCGCCATCGTGGTGGTGGTGATCTTCCTGTGCTTGGGGTCGCTGCGCGCCGTGCTGATTCCGGTCATTACGATTCCGCTGTCCATGCTGGGCGGGGCGGCCATCATGGCGCTGTTCGGCTTCAGCGTGAACCTGCTGACCTTGCTGGCGATGGTGCTGGCCATCGGCCTGGTGGTGGACGACGCCATCGTGGTGGTGGAAAACGTGCACCGCCATATCGAAGAAGGCAAGTCGCCCGTGCGGGCTGCGCTGATCGGCGCGCGTGAAGTGGCGGGGCCGGTGATCGCCATGACGATCACGCTGGCGGCCGTCTATGCGCCCATCGGGCTGATGGGCGGGCTGACAGGATCGCTCTTCAAGGAATTCGCCTTCACGCTGGCGGGCGCCGTGGTCGTATCGGGCGTGATCGCGCTGACGCTGTCGCCGGTGATGAGTTCTTTCCTCTTGAACAGCCACGTGTCGGAAGGCTGGATGGCGCAGCGGGCCGAGCGCTTCTTCGGGCGGCTGGGTGACGCCTACGGCCGCGTGCTGGACGTGTCTTTGCATCACCGCTGGGTAACCGGACTGATTGCGGTGGGGGTGCTGGTCAGCCTGCCGTTCCTGTACAACGCGGCGCAGCGTGAGCTGGCGCCCGTCGAAGACCAGTCCACCGTGCTGACGGCGATCAAGTCGCCGCAGCAGGCCAACATCGACTATGTCGAGACGTTCGGCAAGAAGTGGGACGACGTCATGAAGACGTTGCCCGAACAGAAAGGGCGCTGGCTGATCAACGGCTCGGATGGCGTGTCCAACAGCATCGGCGGCGTGGACTTCGTCGAATGGAAAGACCGCAAGCGATCGGCCGACGAGATCCAGGCCGACATGCAGTCGATGGCCAACCAGGTCGAAGGCAGCAACATCTTCGCCTTCCAGCTGCCGTCGCTGCCGGGCTCCACGGGCGGCTTGCCCGTGCAGATGGTGCTGATGAGCGCGGCCGATTACCCGGTGGTCTACGAGGCCATGCAAAGCCTGAAGCAGGCGGCGCGCGAAAGCGGCCTGTTCATGGTGGTGGACAGCGACCTGGACTACAACAATCCGGTGGTGCAACTGAAGGTGGACCGCGCCAAGGCCAACAGCCTGGGCGTCACCATGAAGGCCATCGGCGACACGCTGGCGGTGCTGGTGGGCGAGAACTACGTCAACCGCTTTGGCATGGACGGCAGGTCCTATGACGTCATTCCGCAGAGCCTGCGCGAACAGCGCATCTCTCCGGCGTCGCTGGCGCAGTTCCACGTCAAGAGCGCCAGCGGCGCGCAGGTGCCGCTGTCGAACCTGGTGTCGGTATCCATGGGGGTGGAACCCAATTCGCTGACGCAGTTCAACCAGCTGAACGCCGCCACCTTCCAGGCCATTCCGATGCCCGGCGTCACGATGGGCGACGCGGTGCAGTTCTTGTCGCGGCAGGCGCAGCAGCTGCCGGCCGGGTTCAGCTACGACTGGCAGTCGGACGCGCGCCAGTTCAGCCAGGAAGGCTCGGCGCTGATGATCACGTTCATCTTCGCCATCATCGTCATCTACCTGGTGCTGGCCGCGCAGTACGAAAGCCTGCGCGACCCGTTCATCATCCTGGTCAGCGTGCCCATGTCGATTTGCGGCGCGCTGATCCCGCTGGCGCTGGGCATGGCCACCATCAACATCTACACCCAGATCGGCCTGGTGACGCTGATCGGCCTGATCAGCAAGCACGGCATCCTGATGGTGGAGTTCGCCAACGAGATGCAGGTCAGCCACGGGCTGGACCGGCGCGACGCCATGGAGCAGGCCGCCCGCATCCGCCTGCGCCCGATCCTGATGACGACGGCGGCGATGGTGATGGGGCTGATCCCGCTGCTGTTCGCCTCGGGCGCCGGCGCGCACAGCCGCTATAGCCTGGGCCTCGTCATCGTGGTGGGCCTGCTGGTCGGCACGCTGTTCACGCTGTTCGTGCTGCCCACTGTCTACACCGTCTTCGCCCGCGACCACCGCGCGGCCAACGACACGCCGCGCGCCCGCGAGCTGGCCGCCGCGCAGGCCGCCGACGCCGGCACTGTCGCCGTCGTCCCGCATTAAGGAACGCATCATGAATCACTTGCTTCATTCCCAGCGCCTGCGCCGCGGCTTCGCCGTGTTGCTGGCAGCCCTGGCCACCGCGGGTTGCGCGGTCGGGCCCGATTACCAGAAGCCGCAGTCCGCGCCCGTCGCCTTGGCCAGCCCCGAGCAGGCGCTGTTTTCCACTGACCGGGTGCAGCAGGACTGGTGGAGGCAATTGCAGGATCCGCAACTGGACCGGTTGATCGGCCTGGCGCTGTCGCGCAATCACGATATCCGCATCGCCCAGGCGCGGCTGGCCGAATCCCGCGCCGTGCTGGACGAAAAAGAGCTGGACCAGTTGCCCGCGGTGACGCTGGACGGCCGCTACGAACGCAGCCTGTCCCAGGCCAACGCCGGCGCAGCCGGGCAGCGCAACCTGGCCCAAAGCTACCGGGCCGGGTTCGACGCCACCTGGGAACTGGATCTGTTTGGCCGTTTGCGCCGCACGGCCGAAAGCGCAGCGGCGCGCAGCGAAGCCCAGGCCGCGGACCTGGACCAAGCCCGCATCGTGGTCGCGGCCGAGATGGCGCGCAATTACTTCGAGCTGCGCGGCGCCGAACAGCGGCTGGCCGTGGCGCGTGCCAATCTCGACACCCAGCGCGATAGCCTGCGCGTCACCCAGGCGATGGTTTCAGCCGGCCGCGGCGACGAGGGCGATCTGGCCAGTGCGCGTGCCGAACTGGAAACGGTGCTGGCCAGCGTGCCGGTGCAGGAAACGGCAAGGCGGCTTGCGCTGTACCGCATCGCGGTGCTGGCCGGGCTGCGGCCCGTGGAGCTGGGTGAATTGGACGCCGGCAAACCGCTGGCCCCATTGACCGCGCGCCTGCCGATCGGCGACGTGGGCGCCTTGCTGTCGCGCCGTCCCGACATCGTGGCGGCCGAACGCAACATGGCCGCTGCTAATGCGGACGTGGGCGTGGCGACCGCCGAGCTTTATCCCCGGATCGATCTGGGCGGTTTCCTGGGCTTTGTCGCGTTGCGCGGGGCGGACTTCGGTTCGTCGTCCAGTCGCGCGTTCAGCGTGGCGTCGGGCGTGAACTGGCCCGCGTTCCATTTGCCGACGGCACTGGCCAGAAAGCGCGGGGCGGTAGCCCGGTCCGAAGGCGAAGTGGCGCGTTACGAGCAGACCGTGCTGCGGGCGGTGCAAGAGCTGGAAGCGGCGTTGGCCGAATTCGGCCAGACGCAGCAGCGCCTGGGCAACCTGGCGCAGGCCGCCGCGCACAGCAGCCGGGCGGCCGGCCTGGCGCAATTGCGCTACCGGGAAGGCAGCGCCCCGTATTTGACGGTGCTGGATGCGCAGCGTACGCTTTTGCGCGCCCAGGACGCCGTGGCCGTTGCCGAAACCGAGTCCTACACCCGCCTGATCGCGGTATACAAGGCGCTGGGCGGCGGCTGGGAAGCAGCGCCCGGGGGATCGGCGGCATCCCCAGCCGCGGGCTGACCTTCGCCCCGGTTCGTGGCACCATAGGAAAAAACCTGGAGTTCCGTTATCGCCATGTCTGACAGCCTGTCCCAACCCGTTACCTGGACGCCGCATCAACCGGCGGACCGTGTGCTCATGACCTTGAAGACGCGTGGCCCGCAGTCCATCGCCGTCATCGCGAAGGCCATGGATGTGACGGCCGAAGCGGTGCGCCAGCAGATGACGCGGCTGCATGCGGACGGGCTCGTCGACTCCGAAAGCCATAGCGCCGGGCGCGGCCGGCCCACGCAGATCTGGTATCTGACGGAAGCCGGCCATGGCCGTTTCCCGGACACGCACGCCGAAATGACGGTGCAGATGATCGGGGCGGTGCGCCAGGTGTTCGGCGACGAGGGCGTGGAAAAGCTGATCCAGGTGCGCGAAACCGCCATGCTGAACGGCTACCACCAGGCGATGCTGGGCGCCAAGGATCTGGCCGGCCGGCTGGAACGCCTGGTGCAGGTGCGTTCGTCCGAAGGCTATATGGCCGAACTTCGCAAGGACGGCGCCGACTACCTTTTCATTGAAAACCACTGTCCCATCTGCTCGGCGGCCAAGGCCTGTATGGGCTTTTGCCGCAGCGAGCTGGAACTGTTCCGCAGTGTGCTGGGCGAGGGTGTAAACGTCGACCGGGAAGAGCACATCCTGGCCGGTGCCAGGCGCTGCGCGTACCGAGTCAGTGCACGGACGTAGTTACGATTCCCCGCCGGCCGGCGTTTCCCATCCGCCTAGCGCCTTGTACAGTTCCACCGCGTTGACCAGCCGGCGTTGCTGCAGGCGGATGTACTCCTGCTCGGATTCGAACAGGCTGCGCTGGGCCTCCAGCATTTCCAGATAGCCGGCTACGCCGCGGTCATAGCGCCGTTCGGCCAGCCGCTGGCGGTCGCGGTCGGCGTCGCGCACCTTGCGCTGGGCGTCGATCTGCACGCGCAGGGTGTCGCGCGCGGACAGCGCGTCGGCCACCTCGCGGAAGGCCAGCTGGATGCTGCCTTCATATTGCGCCACCGCGATGTCCTTGCGGGTGTCGGCCAACGACAGGTTGGCGCGGTTGCGGCCGGCGTTGAAGATGGGCAGCGTCAGCGTGGGCGCGAACAGCCAGCTGCCCGTGCCCGATCCGAACAGGTCCGAGAAACTGCCGGCGACGGTGCCAATGTCGGTCGTCAACTGGACCGACGGGAAGAACGCCGCCCGTGCGGCGCCGATGTCGGCATTGGCGGCCCGCAGGGTGTTCTCGGCTTGGCGCAGGTCGGGCCGGCGTGTCAGTAGCGTCGACGGCAAGCCCGCCGCCAACGGCGTCAGGCTCTGGTTTTCCAGCGACACCGAGTCGGCGCCGGCGGGCAAGGAAAAGTCGCCCGCCAACAGCCCCAGGGCATGGACGGCCTGCCGGTATTCGCGGCTGAGTTCGGCATGCGTGGCGCGGGACGATTCCACCAGCATCTGCGCGGTGCGCAGCCCGATCGCGGTTTCCAGCCCCGCGTCATAGCGGCGCTGGGTGATTTGCAACGTTGCGACGCGCAGCGCCAGCGTACGGTCCGTCAGGCGCAACTGCTCGGCCAGCGAACGCTGGTTGAACACCGCCGTGGCGGTCTCCGCCACCAGTGACAAGGTGGCCGCGCGGTGCGCCTCTTCGGTGGCCAGATAGCGTTCCAGCGCGGCGTCGCTCAAACTTTTCACGCGGCCGAAAAAGTCCAGTTCGAATGCGGTGACGCCGACGGCGGCGCGGTAGCGGTTCGCCACCGGCTGCGGGCCTTGTCCGGGTTCCACGCTGCGGCCCCGGCTGAATTCGCCGCGCCCGTCCAGGCTGGGCAAGCGGTCGGCGTCCTGCACGCCATACAGTGCGCGCGCCTCCTGGATGCGCAATGCCGCCACGCGCAGGTTGCGGTTGTTCTGCAGCGCAGCGTCGATCCAGGCCTGCAACGCCGGGTCGTTGAAGTACACGCGCCAGTCCTGGGGTATTTCTGCCTGGCCGTCTTGCGTGGGCGTGTCGTAAGCCGCGGGGATGGGCGCGGCGGGGCGCTCATGGACGGGCGCCAGCGAGCAGCCCGTCAGGGCCGCCGCCAACAGGGTCATGGCCATGGCTTTCATGGCGTGGTCTCCACAGTGTCGCTGCCGGTCCGGCCAGCGGGGCGGGCGCGCCCGCCGAACAGGCGGCCCACGATCAGGAAAAACAGCGGCACCAGGAAAATCGCCAGCACCGTCGCAGTGATGATGCCGCCCAGCACGCCGGTGCCGATCGCCGCCTGAGCGCCTGAGGCCGCGCCCGTGGCGAGCGCCAGCGGCAGCACGCCCACGCCGAAGGCCAGCGAGGTCATCACGATCGGCCGCAGCCGCAGCCGCGCGGCTTCCAGGGTGGCCGACACCAGGCCCTGGCCGTCGCGCACCAGGTCCTTGGCTACTTCCACGATCAGGATGGCGTTCTTGGCCGACAAGCCGATGGTGGCGATGAGGCCCACCTTGAAATAGATGTCGTTAGGCATGCCGCGCAGCGTCACGCCCAGCACGGCGCCAATCACGCCCAGCGGCACGACCAGGATCACCGCCAGCGGAATGGTCCAGCTTTCATACAGGGCGGCCAGCGCCAGGAACACGATCAGCACCGACAAGGCGAACAGCGCGGCCGCCTGGTTGCCCGACAGCCGTTCCTCATACGATTGGCCCGACCAGTCGAAACCGATGCCGCGCGGCAGTTCCGCGGCCAGTTCCTCCATGGCGCGCATGGCTTCGCCGCTGCTGTGCCCCTTGGCCGCCGACCCGTTGATCGTGAACGTAGGAAAGCCGTTGTAGCGACTGAGCTGCGGCGGGCCCATCGTCCATTTCAGCGTGGTGAACGCGGACAGCGGCACCATCTGGCCCTGTACGTTGCGCACATGCAGGCGCGACACGTCGTCCACGTCGACCCGGCTCTTGCCGTCCGCCTGCACCGTCACGCGCCGCACCTGCCCGTTATGCATGAAGTCGCCGATATAGTCCGACCCGTACATCACCGCCAGCGCCGTGTTGATCTCTTCCACGGACACGCCCATGGCCTGGGCCTTGTCGCGGTCGATGTTCAGTTGCAGCTGCGGCGCCTCTTCCTGGCCCGCGAACACCACTTCCGTCAACGCGGGGTGCTTGGCCGCGGCGGCCAGCAACTGCTGGCGCGCCTGGGTCAAGGCTTGATAGCCCAGGCCCGCACGGTCCTGCAGCCGGAAATCGAAGCCCGAGGTGGAGCCCAGGTCCGGCAGGGGCGGCGAATTCAGCGCCTGCACCATCGCGTTCTTGCGCTCGGAGAAGGCCTCGTTGATGCGTTCGACCACGGCGTCCACATGTTGGCTGGCATCGCGCCGTTCCTTCCAGTCCTTCAACGTTACGAAGAACATGGCCGAGTTCGGTCCGCTGCCATACAGGCTGAAGCCATTGACCGAATACACGAACTGCACCGGCTCGTTGTCCAGCATGTAGCGTTCAACCTCCTTCACCAGCGCCATCGTGTCGCTCTGCGGCGTGCCTTGCGGCAGGATCACCATGGCCATGAAACTGCCCTGGTCTTCGTCGGGCAGGAACGAGGAGGGCAGGCGCATGAACAGGAACGCCACGGCCGCGATAACGGCCAGATAGGCCAGCCCGAAGCGCACCGGCCGGGCCAGCACGGCCGCCACGCGGGCGGTGTAGCGCTGGGTCAGGCGGGCGAAGGCGCGATTGAACCAGCCGAAGAAACCGCGCTTTTCGTGATGGCCGGCCGGCACGGGCTTGAGCAGCGTGGCGCACAGCGCCGGCGTCAGCGACAGCGCCAGGAATGCCGAGAACGCGATCGACACCGCCAGCGTCACCGCGAACTGGCGGTAGATGTTGCCCACCGCGCCGTCGAAGAAGGCCATCGGCACGAACACCGACACCAGCACCACGGTGATGCCCATGATGGCGCCGCTGATCTGGCGCATGGCGCGCACGGTGGCGTCGTGGGCCGACAGGCCTTCCTCGGCCATGATGCGTTCCACGTTCTCGACCACCACGATTGCGTCGTCCACCAGGATGCCAATGGCCAGCACCATGCCGAACATGGTCAGCACGTTGATGGAAAAGCCCAGCCACAGCATCACGCCCAGCGTGCCCAGCAGCGCCACCGGCACCACCAGCGTCGGGATGAGCGTGGCGCGGAAGTTCTGCATGAACAGGTACATCACGCAGAACACCAGGGCCACCGCTTCCAGCAGGGTCATCAGCACCTTCTGGATCGAGATCTCGACAAAGGTCGAGGTCTCGTAAGGCAGGTCATAGGTGACCCCGGGCGGAAAATACTGCGCCAGCTCGTCCATGGTGGCGCGGATGCGGCGCGTGGTGTCCACGGCGTTGGACCCCGGCGCCAGCTTGATGCCCAGCCCGGTGCCCGTCATGCCGTTCACGCGCGACAGGTACATGTAGTCGGTGCCGCCCAGTTCCACCCGCGCCACGTCTTTCAGGCGCAGCGTGGCGCCGCCCGGCTGCGTGCGCAGCGGGATGTTGGCGAACTGCTCGGGCGTGTGCAGGGATTCGCCCGCCACGATGCTGGCGTTCAGCGGCGCATCCTTGGGCACGGCCTGGTTGCCCAGCTCGCCGATGGTGACGCGCGCGTTGTGGTCGCGCAGGGCGCGCGCAATATCGCCGGGCGTGAGCGACATGGCCGTCAGCTTGGCCGGATCGGGCCAGATGCGCATCGCCGCTTCCGCGCCGAACGACTGCACCTTGCCCACGCCTTCCACGCGGCGCAGCGCCTGCAGCACATTGGAGGCCGCCAGTTCGCCCAACTGGATGTCGTCCAGGCGCCCGTCGGACTTCAAGGACACCACCAGCTGGATGTTGTCGGCCGCTTTTTCCACGCGCACACCGTCGCGCCGCACAGACTCGGGCAGGCGCGGCTCAACCGCCTTCAGGCGGTTTTGCACTTCCACGGCGGCGATGTCCGGGTTGGTGCCCTGCTTGAAGGTCAGATTGATGCTGGCCCAGCCCGTGGAGTCGCTGGTGGACGACGTATACATCAGGCCGGGCGCGCCGTTCATTTCGCGCTCGATGATGGCAGTGACGGCCTCTTCCACCACCTGTGCCGACGCGCCCGGGTAGCTGGCGCCGATGTTGACCACGGGCGGGGCGATGTCCGGGTACTGCGCCACCGGCAGCGTGCGGATCGACAGGATGCCGACCAGCATGATCAGCAGCGAGATCACCCACGCGAAAACGGGGCGATCAATAAAGAAACGCGCCATGGCTTATCCCTTCTTGCCCTCGGTGGCGGTTTGTGCGCCGGGGGCTGGTTTTTCAATGGGCTTGATCTTCTGGCCGGCGGCCAGCTGAGCGGCGTTTTCCACGACGATGCGTTCGCCACCTGTCAGGCCTTGCGTAATGATCCAGTTCGGGCCTTGCAGTCGGTGTGCGGCGACGGGAACGCGGCGCAGCTCACCGGTGTCGTCGGCTGCCAGCAAGTGCGCGCCTTCGGGGGTGCGTAACAGCGCGTCGCGCGGCACCAGATAGGCGTCGCGGTTGATCGCCTGTTCCAGCCGCACGCGCACGTACATGCCCGGCAGCAATTCGCGGCCGGGGTTGTCGAACAGCGCCCGCATCGTCACGTTGTCCGTGCCGGGGTCCACGGCCAGGTCGGCGAACGATAGCGTGCCGCCCCGCGCGTACTCGGATCCGTCCGGCAACACCAGGCGCACTCGCACCTGGTCCGGCGCCACGCCTTGCAGCGCGCCCGCGCGGATCTGTTTCTGCAGTTGCATCACCTCGGCGGCCGGTTGGGCAAAGTTCACATAGATCGGGTCGATCTGTTGCACGACCGTCAGCGGCGTGGCCTGGCCTTCGCCCACCAGCGCGCCCTCGGTGACCAGCGCGCGTCGGGCGCGGCCGTCGATGGGCGAGGTGACGCGCGCATACTCCAGGCGCAGCTTGGCGCTTTGCAGGTTGGCGCGGGCCAGCGCGACTTGTGCGCGCGCCTGGCGTTCATCGGCCACGCTTTCGGCATGGTCGCGTTCGCTGATGGCGCGGTCGCTCACCAGGTCGGCGTAGCGGCGCAGCTTGTCGGCGGCGGCCGACAGGCTGGCCTGAGCCCGCGCCAGGTTGGCAGCCTCGGAGTCGTACGCGGCCTGCAAGGGCGCCGGGTCGATCTGGAACAGCGCGGCGCCGCGGACGACGTCCTGGCCTTCTTCGTACAGGCGCTCGGTGACGATGCCGGCCACCCGAGCGCGCACTTCGGCCTCGCGATAGGGTTCCAGCCGGCCGGGCAGGTCGGTGGTGACGGCAGTCGGCGTGGCCCGGGCGACGATGACGCCGATTTCGGCGGGTGCCTTGGCGGCTTCTTCCGGTGCCTTTTTCGAGCATGCCGAAATAAGAACTAATACGGATAGAAAGGCGAGCTTTTTGTAGGGGACTCGTTGTTTCATTTTTGATTGTTGTTGTGGTGTGCCCCTGGGAAGGGCAGAGGGTGATGCCGTACCGGGAATGCGCGGGTTTTCCCGGTGGGAGGCGAGTCTATCATTTAATCCGTCATGCTTGATTGATTATCTTGTTGGAAAGTATGCTCATGACTGCACACTTCTTAACAGTGTGGAAATGGCGGCTCCTCGACGGGCCGCCGTTTTTTTGTTGCTGGGCCGCCCCAAGACAAAAGCGCTCCCTCGGGGGGCAGCAAGCGCGCGAAGCGTGCGCGGCGTGGGGACTTTTTTGCCGCCCGTTCCCGACAACCCCTTCATGGAGATTTCCTGCATGGCCCGCAAGACGAAAGAAGAGTCCCAACGCACCCGCGACCGCATCCTGGATGCGGCAGAGCACGTGTTCCTGTACAAAGGGGTGGCCAGCACCACCATGAGCGACATCGCAGACCATGCGGGGGTTTCCCGGGGCGCCGTCTACGGCCATTACAAGAACAAGATCGATGTCTGCATCGCCATGTGCGACCGGGCTCTGGGTGAGGCGGCCTCGTTGACCGAGGTGTCCACCGAGGGCGAGGCCCTGGAATCGCTGTACGTCTCCATGCGCCAGTTCATCCGGATCTACTCGGAAGAGGGCTCGATGCAGCGCGTGCTGGAAATCCTGTACCTGAAGTGCGAGCGCAGCGACGAGAACGCACCGCTGCTGCGCCGCCGCGACCTGTGGGAACGCTACGCGCAACGCACGTCCGAAAAGCTGCTGCGCGCAGCCGTCGAGCGCGAAGACCTGCCGCCCGCGCTGGACGTGCGGCTGTCCAACATCTACCTGCATTCGCTGGTGGACGGTGTGTTCGACAGCATTTGCTGGTCCGACCGCCTGAAGGGCGATTTCTGGCCAAGCGTCGAACGCATGCTGCGCGCCGGCATCGACACCCTGCGGCTGTCGCCGCATCTGCTGATGCCGCGGTTGGCATAAGCCGCGGGGTCAGCCGGCGCGGGCACATCCTCCTACAATCGGCGCATGACTCTCAAGCAACTCGAAGCCTTCTATTGGGCCGCCACCTGCGCCAGCTTCGCCGTGGCCGCCGATCGCCTGCACCTGTCGGTGTCGTCGCTGTCCAAGCGCATCACCGAGCTTGAGGAGGCGCTGGGCCAGGCGCTGTTCGACCGCAGCGGCCACAAGGCCGCATTGACCGATGCGGGCCAGCGGCTGGTGCCCCAAGCCCGGGAACTGCTGGCCGCCGCGGACCGGGTGCGTGCATCCATGAACGAAACACCGGGCCTGCGTGGCCGCTGTCGCTTCGGCGTAGGCGAGTTGACCGCGCTGACCTGGCTGCCCCGCCTGATCGCTGGCGTGCGCGCGGCCTATCCCGACCTGGTGTTGGAACCCTATGTGGACATTGGCCAGGTGCTGGAGCAGCGCGTGGCGGACGGCGAACTGGATTTCGCCGTCATCGCCGGGCGGTCTTCGCGCGCGAATATCGCGTCCACGCCTATCGGCGAGGCGCACTTCGCCTGGGTGGCGTCGCCGAACGTGCTGGACGGCGAAACCCGCATGACGACAGCGCTACTGGCACGCCTGCCGCTGGTGACCCTGCCGGCAGGCGCGGGCACGACCCGCATCATCGACGACTGGCTGGCCGGGCGAGAAGCCGGCGGCATTCGCCTTTGCTGCAACAACTGGGGCGCGATCGCGGGCCTGCTGATCGAAGGGACTGGCGTCGGATTGCTGCCCAGCCATTGGGCCGAGACGCTTGCGGCCGAAGGCAGCCTGCGCGTCCTGCAGGGCGAGCCTGCGCTGGCCGCCTTGCCCTACGCTTTCCAATACCGGCGCGACGATACGCGCGCGCTGGTGGCTCGGTTGCGCGACGCGGTCGCCGCCGCGGTGGACTTCTCGGCGCCTTGCCGGCTGCCCTGAACGAGGCGCGCGGCAGCTCGGGCCGTGTCCGCGAGGCGGCCGCCGCCGATCCCGTTTAGGTGTCCGACAGCCCGCGCTCTATACAATCGCCGCGCGCCTGGCGCAGAATCCAACAAAATGAATCGAGGGAGAACATCCATGCGTAAACTTTGCGCCGCCATGGCCATGGCGGGAATGCTGGCGGGCGGACTGGCGCACGCCCAGTCCACGTTGCGGATCGGCCTGCAGGACGACCCGGACGTGTTGGACCCGGCGCGCGCGCGCACGTTCGTGGGCCGCATCGTCTTCGCCTCGCTGTGCGACAAGCTCGTCGACATTACGCCCGACCTGAAGATCGTGCCCCAGCTGGCGCAGTCCTGGACGATCAGCCCCGACAACAAGTCGCTGACGTTCAAGCTGCGCACGGATGCCGTGTTCCATGACGGCACGCCCGTCAATGCCGCCGCCGTCAAAGCGAACCTGGACCGCGCCCGCACGCTGCCCGACAGCAACCGCAAGAGCGAGCTGGCCACCGTCGCCAGCGTCGACGCGCCCGATGCCGCCACCGTCGTGCTGAATCTGTCGGAGCCGGACGCCTCGCTGCTGTCGCAGTTGTCCGACCGCGCCGGCATGATGATGTCGCCCGCTTCCTTCGACAAGGATCCGGGCGGCAAGCCCGTTTGCTCGGGCCCGTACCAGTTCAAGGAGCGCGTGCAGAACGACCGCATTGTGCTCGAGAAATTTCCTAAATACTGGGACGCCGCCAATTATCACTTCGACCGCGTGGTCTTCACGCCGATCCCGGACAACACCGTACGCCTGAACAATCTGCGCGCGGGCGACCTGGATATCATCGAGCGCGTGGCGCCCAGCGACGCCAAGGCCGTGAAAGACGACGGCAACCTGCGCCTGGCGCCGGTGACCGGCCTGGGCTTCCAGTCGATCTCGATCAACCTGGGCAACGGCGCGCGCGCCAACAACCCGCTGGCCAAAGACAAGCGCGTGCGCCAGGCGCTTGACCTGGCGATCGACCGCGACGTGCTGAACCAGGTGATCGGCGAAGGCATGTTCCAACCCGCCTACCAGCCGTTCCCGCCTGCCAGCTTCGCCTACAACACCGCCTTCGAACACAAGGGCCGCGACCCGAAGAAGGCGCAGGCGCTCTTGAAGGAAGCCGGCTTCGACCGCGTGAAATTCGAGATCACCTTCGGCAACAACACGACCATGCAGCAGGTGTTTGAACTGGTGCAGGCGATGGGCGCCGAAGCGGGCTTCGACATCACGTTGCGTCCCGTGGAGTTCGCATCGCTGCAATCGTCACTGGCGCGCGGCGATTTCGAAGTGGGCCAGAGCGGCTGGTCGGGCCGCGTCGATCCCAGCGGCAACATCCACCAGTACCTCAGCTGCAAGGGCAACCTGAACGACGGCAAGTTCTGCGACGCCGGTGTGGACAAGCTGCTGAACGACGCCCGCGCCGAAGCCGATAACGCCAAGCGCCGCGCCATGTATGACCAGGTGTTGACGGCGATGCAAGACCAGCGCCCGATCGTCTACCTGTTCTACCTGCCGTGGACCTTCGGCGTGCAAAAGAAGGTGGAAGGCTTCGTGCCGTACCCGGATGGCCTGATCCGCCTGAAGGGCGTGACGGTCGCCAAAAAATAAATCAGGCACCTTCCGACGGGATCCGAATTCGGATCCCGTTTTCTCATCCGAGGGCGGCGCGAAGCCGTCTTCTACTGGATTCATCATGTTTACGACTCGCCCGGAAATCCTCGGCACCTTCGGTGTCGTGACCTCTACCCACTGGTTGGCCAGCGCGGCCGGCATGTCGCTGCTGGAACGCGGCGGCAACGCGTTCGATGCGTGCGCCGCATCGGCGTTCGTGCTGCAGGTGGTCGAGCCCCACCTGGTCGGCCCGGCCGGTGAAGTGCCCGCGGTGTTCTATTCGGCCCGGACCGGGCGCGTCGAGGTGCTTTGCGGCCAGGGCACGACGCCTGCCGCGGCCACGCTTGAACGCTATCGCGCCGAAGGGCTCAAGCTGATCCCCGGCAACGGCCTGCTGGCCACCGTGATCCCGGGCGCGTTCGACGCCTGGATGCTGCTGCTGCGCGACCACGGCACGATGCGCGTGCGCGACGTGCTGGAGCCCGCCATCTATTACGCCGAGCACGGCCACGCGCTGATGCCGCGCATTTCCAACACCATCGCCGGCCTGAAGGACTTCTTCGAAACGCATTGGCCCACCACCGCCCAGGTCTACGTGCCGGGCGGCAAGGTGCCCGAAGCTCGCAAGCTGTTCCGCAACCCGGCGCTGGCCCGCACCTGGACCCGCGTGCTAAAGGAAGCCGAGGCCGCGGGGGCGGACCGCGAACGCCAGATCGAAGCGGCCCGCGATGCGTTCTACCGGGGGTTCATCGCCGACGAGATCGACAAGTTCGCGCGCAACACCGACGTCATGGATGAAAGCGGCACGACCCACCGGGGTGTCATCACGGCGGACGACCTGGCGGGCTGGTCGGCCAGCTACGACAAGCCGCTGACCTACGACTATCACGGCTATACGGTCGCCAAGGCCGGCGCCTGGAGCCAGGGGCCGGTTTTCCTGCAGACGCTGGCGCTGCTCAAAGGCATGGACCTGGCGGGCGTCGGCCCGAACAGCGTGGAATTCATCCACCGCGTCACCGAAGCCATGAAGCTGGCGTTCGCCGACCGCGAGGCCTACTACGGCGATCCGGCTTTCATCGACGTGCCGCTGGCCCATCTGTTGTCCGACGAGTACAACGCCGAGCGCCGCGCGCTGATCGGCGAATCCGCCTCGCACGACCTGCTGCCCGGCCGGGTGCCCGGCTTCGAGGCCCAGGTGGCGCGCGTCATGGATACGCTGGAACGCCTGTCCAAAGTGTCGGCGCCCGGCAGCGCCACCAACGAACCGACGCTGGCCGACATGCGTGCCTCCGCCAAGCGCGGGGACACCACGCATGTGGACGTCATCGATCGCTGGGGCAACATGATTTCCGCCACGCCGTCGGGCGGCTGGTTCCAGTCTTCGCCCGTCATCCCGGAACTGGGCTTTGGCCTGAACACCCGCGCCCAGATGTTTTGGCTGGAAGAGGGTCTGCCCGGCACGCTGGCGCCGGGCAAACGTCCGCGCACGACGCTGACGCCTTCGCTGGCGCTGCGCGACGGCAAGCCCTATCTGGCATTCGGCACCCCGGGCGGCGACCAGCAGGAACAATGGCAGCTGCTGTTCTTCCTGCGCCACGTGCACCACGGGCTGAACTTGCAGGAAGCCATCGACCTGCCCATGTCCCACACCATGCACTTTCCCTCGTCCTTCTACCCGCGCGACCGCAAGCCCGGCCATCTGGCGGTGGAAGCCAGTTTTGGTCCCGAGGTCATCGACGGCCTGCGCCAGCGCGGGCACCAGGTCGAGGAAGTGCCGGAATGGTCCGTGGGCCGCCTGACCGCGGCCTCGCGCGACGAAGATGGGCTGCTGCATGCGGCGGCCACGCCGCGGTTGATGCAGGCCTACGCCATCGGCCGCTAAGCGCCGTTGCAGGCGAACCGGTGCGCGCGGCTGCGCGCACCGGGCGCATCGGGCTGTCTGCACTGGCCGTCCCGCACGGCAAGCCGGGGCTGGTCGAGCCGGCCGCGCCTTGCTGCCTTGCGGCGATTTGCCGGCATGGGCTATCTTTCTCCCATGACGTCATCCCAGCAGCGCCCGGCAATCGGGGCGCAATCCCTGACGGGACAAGAACCGCTATTCATCGTCCTCAACACCGGATCGGGGCGCGGCGACGCGCAGGTCCTGCAGGACACCATCCGCGGCATCCTCGACGAGGCCGGTCGGCGTTACACGCTGATGCCCGTCGATGATCCGTCCAAACTGACCGAAACGGCGCAGGCCGCCGTCAAGCGTGCGCAGGACGAACAGGGCGTCGTGATCGCCGCCGGCGGCGACGGCACGCTCAATGCCGTCGCCAGCACGGTGCTGGGCCGCGGCGTGCCTTTCGGCATCCTGCCCCAGGGCACCTTCAATTATTTCGGACGCCGCTACGGCATCTCGCAGGACACCGACGTCGCCTTGCGCGGCTTCCTGCAAGGCCATCTGCAGCCCGTGCAGGTCGGGCACCTGAACGGCAGGCTGTTTCTGGTGAACGCCAGTCTGGGCCTGTACCCCACGCTGCTGGAAGACCGCGAGGCCTATAAGCAGCGTTTCGGCCGCAGCCGCCTCGTGGCCCTGTGGTCGGGCATCGTTACCTTGTTGCGCGCGCCGCGCCAGCTCAGGCTGCAACTGGAATACGAGGGCCGGGCGCGCGATCTGCGTTCCCCAACGCTGGTGGTCGGCAACAACAAGCTGCAACTCGAACACATCGGCATCGAATCCCACGAACTGGACCACGGACGCCTGGTGGCGATGGCGGCGCGGCCGGTCGGCACGCTGGCGCTGTATGGCCTGCTGCTGCGCGGTCTGTTCAGCCGGCTGGGCGACGCGGAGCACGTGATCAGCTTCGCCTTCGACCGGCTGACGGTGCACATTCGCGGGCGCAACCGCGTCAAGGTGGCGATGGACGGTGAAATCTCCTGGATGAACACGCCGCTGGAATTCAAGGTGGCCGACGAAAAGCTGCCGCTGGTGGTGCCGGCCGACTCGCAGTTCCTGGACCGCTCATGACGCGCATCCTGCAGTTATCCGACACGCATTTCGGCACCGAGCGCAAACCCGTGCTCGAGGCCGCGCTGGACCTGGCTCGTTCGCTGAACCCGGATCTGGTCGTGCTCAGCGGCGACATCACGCAGCGCGCGCGGCGCGGGCAGTTCGCCGCCGCCCGCAAATTCATCGAACGCCTGTCGCTGCCGGTGCTGGCCGTGCCGGGCAACCACGACATCCCGCTGTTCAACCTGTTCGCCCGCGCGCTCAACCCGTACGGCAACTACAAGCGCGCGTTGGGCGCGGTGCTGGAGCCGGTGTTCGAAAACCCGGGCCTGCTCGCCATCGGCGTGAATACCACGCGGCCGCGCCGTCACAAGGACGGCGAAATCTCCGATACGCAGATCGCCCGCGTGGCGCAGCGCCTGCGCCAGGCGCGCCCGGGCCAGTTGCGCGTCGTGGTGGCGCACCATCCCGTGCGCGCCAAGGTCGAATCCGACCTGTCCAATCTGCTCATCGGGCGCGAGCGGGCGCTGGCGGCCTGGGCCCAGGCGGGGGTGGACCTGATCCTGGGCGGGCACATCCATCTTCCTTATGTGCTGCCCTTGTCCGCGGCGGGCCAGCCGGCAGGCTGGATCGTCCAGGCGGGCACCGCGTGCTCTCACCGGGTCCGGGGCAGCGTGCCCAACTCGGTGAATGTGATCACGCGCGAAGGCGAGGGCGGCCTGCAGGCCTGTCACGTCGAGCGCTGGGACTACGCGGCAGGCACGCACGCGTTCGCGCCGGTCGACAAGACGCTGGTGACGCTGTCATGACCGACGCGTATGCGGCATGGGTGGCCTACCACGCCTTGGCGTTGTTCATTGCGCTGCCACTGCTTGCGGGCGTGGGCGCGTTCTTCGCCGTGCGCGCCTATGCCGGTTGCTCGGGACGGTGCCGCAACGTCGTCCACGCGTCGGGGCTGGCCGTCTTGTTGTTGCTGTTCGTGGGGCTGGCGATGGCGGTGCGGCGCCAGGGGGGCATCGTCGCGTTCGACGGTGCGCTGGCGGGCGCGTTGAGCATGACGATCGACACGTCGCTGCTGTGGCTGCTGTCGTGGTTTACATATCTGGGCGACCGCGACTTCCTGACGGTGCTGAGCGTGCTGATGACGCTTTACCTGCTCTGGACGGGCTGGTGGCGCCTGGCGGTGTTCTGCGCCATCACCACCGGCGTCGGCGGGGCGATCAACTCGCTGCTCAAGCACACCTTTGAACGGGTTCGGCCTGAGCACGATCACGGCTATGCCACGGTGGCGGGGTGGAGTTTCCCCAGCGGCCATGCCTCGGCCGCGATGGCGGTGTACGGCACGGCCTGCTATCTGGCATGGCGTCTGGCGCCGCCCGCCTGGCGGGGGCCTTGCGTGGCGATTTCCGCCGCGCTGATCATGGCCATCGGACTCAGCCGCATCTTGCTGCAGGTCCATTTCACCAGCGACGTCGTGGCGGGTTTCGCCTTCAGCCTGGCCTGGTTGTCGGTTTGCGTCGCGGTGGCCGAGCGCTACTGCACGTCACGCCGGGCAGTGCAAGACGCGCAGTAGGCGCGCGCTGGCGTCTTCCGCCGCCAGTCCTGGCATGCTGGTGTAGCGGCCGCCTGCGCTTGCGATCGCCATCCCCAGACGGCGCGCCCGTTCACCGGGCGGAGGGGCCAGATCGATGATCTGCTTGCCTGCGACGGGCGCCGTGACTTCGCCGTCGCTGAAACGCTCCAGCGTACGGTCGATCTCGCGCTCCCGCGGCAAGGCCAGCACGATGGTGTCCGATTCCGCCAGGGCTTCCCGGGCCGAGGTGGCCAACGTGGCCGAACCGCGGAAATCCTCGCAGCGATCGGGATCGATGTCGTAGACGGTCAGCGCAAGGTCCGGCTTGGCCTCAAGCAGGCGCCGGGCAGCCAGCGTCCCGGTGCCGCCCATGCCTAAGATGCTGATGCGCTGGCTCATGGCTTGGGCACGGACCACGTGCTCACGATATGGGCGAGGGGCTCGTCCGAGCCTTCGCCGGTCAGGATGACTTCGCCGGCGGACAGGCGTCCCACCTTCAGCAGGCGGGCGTCCGCGTAAATGGCGCCGGCGGGGCTTTTACGCAGGAAGTTGATGGTCAGGCTGGCGGTGACGGCGTGCGCCTGGCCGGTGGCGCCCACCACGGCGGCATACATGGTCAGGTCCGCCAAGCCCATCAACATGGGCCCCGCGACGATGCCGCCCAGGCGTTGGTGAGCGTCGCGGGCAGGCAGCACCGCGCGCGCCGTGCCGCGGCCGATGCGCAGGATGTCGATGCCCAGCAGCAGGGAAAACGGATGCTGGTCGGCCAGCAGGATGTGGAAATCGGCCAGGCTGATCAGCGGGGCCTCGGGGTCGGCGGCCAGGGCGGTTGCGGTCATCGTTGCTCCAGGGCGAGGCAGTAGTTGTCCAGCAACGCGTCGGCGTGCTGGCCCAGGGATTTCAGGCGATGGGTGTGCAGCAGCAGCAATAACCCCATCAGATAGGTGAAGAGATTCATCTGCTCAATCGCCACGACTGGCGCGTCCCAGCCTTTGGTGCGGCCCAGGGCCGCGCCAAGCAGGTCCACGCATTGCCGCAGCCGGGCGTTGAGCTTTTCGTCCATTTCCCGGCCGAGGCCGCGTGGCCCCAGCCCCTGGAACAGATACATGCCCAGTGAAAAGTCGGTCTGCCGCTCGGCGTAATAGCGGAAAAAGGCCTGGATGGCGCGGCGTGCGGCGCCCGGCGCATCACCCGTGGCGGCAGCGTCGGCCAGGTGCGTGTGCAGCCGCTGCAGCGATTCGTCCAGCAGCGCGCCGTAGATCGTTTCCTTGCCGGCGAACCAGGGGTAGATGGCGCCGGTGGTGCAGCCGGCCTCCTTGGCGATCGCCCGGATCGTGGTCTTTTCCAGGCCGTCCTGTTCGAACACGCGCTGGGCGGCGTCCAGGATCAACTGGCGGCGCAGCGCACTCAGGCGTTCATTGCGGTCGGTACGGGCGCTCGGGGAGGGCATGGGGGCACGGCGGCAGCGATGGAATCAGCTCGATAATATCGACGATTTTTATTAATAACAATGTTATCTGAAGGTGGCCCCATGCATGGGCGGCAAGGGTGCGGGCCTCGGCGCCGGAACCGGCTTCAAGACGGAAAGCGCGTGGCCTTGGGTGGGAAAGGCGTTTGAAAGCGGCAGGCTAAAATGCCCAAAAAAATTAGGGGCAGGGCTGAAAGTCGCATGGATACGGGCTTGCCTGTTGAACCAAGGGTAAGCCCTAGCAGCTTTGGCGGCAGGTTCGCGTGATGTTGCAAGATCCCAACAGGGGTGTCGCAAACCAGCACTTTTCTGATGCCGACCATAGCCAGTCCCCGCGATTTTTGATGCAATAGCGTCAACTTCCCTTCGCGGAGTTAGGGGGGCGGCAGGCTGGTTTGCTGGATTGCTGCTCTTGTCACTCAAATCAACGGAGATTTCTTAAATGAAAAAGACTCTGCTCGCTGCCGCCCTGCTCGCCGGTTTCGCCGGTGTCGCCCAGGCAGAAACGTCTGTCACCCTGTACGGCATCATCGACACGGGCCTCGGCTACAACAAGATCAGCGGCGCCAGCAATGAAGGCGCGAACGGCAGCCGTTTCGGCATGATCAACGGCGTCCAAAACGGTTCGCGCTGGGGTCTGCGTGGTTCGGAAGATCTGGGTGACGGCCTGCGCGCTGTTTTCCAACTGGAATCGGGTTTCAACTCCGGTAACGGCAACTCCGCTCAAGGCGGTCGCCTGTTCGGTCGTCAAGCCACCGTCGGTCTGGCCAGCGACAGCTGGGGCCAACTGGACTTCGGTCGCCAAACCAACATCGCGTCGAAGTACTTCGGCTCGATCGACCCGTTCGGCGCTGGCTTCGGTCAAGCTAACATCGGCGTGGCTCTGAGCGCCGCCAACACGAACCGCTACGACAACATGGTCATGTATCAGACCCCGTCGTTCAGCGGCTTCCAGTTCGGCGTCGGCTACTCGTTCAACGTGAACGACACCAACGCTGCTCAAACCGGCTTCAAGACCGCCGACAACACCCGCGCCATCACGACCGGTCTGCGCTATGTCAACGGCCCGCTGAACGCAGCCCTGACGTACGACCAACTGAACGGCTCGAACAAGCTGCCGGGCGCTTCGTCCGACGCTACCCCGCGTCAGTACGCCATCGGCGGTTCGTACGACTTTGAAGTCGTCAAGCTGGCTCTGGCCTACGCTCGCACGACCGACGGCTGGTTCGCTGGTCAAGGCGTCGACACCAACCTGGGCAGCATCAACTTCGGCGCCAACGCCTTTGCTGATGGCTTCAAGGCCAACTCGTACATGGTCGGCCTGTCCGCCCCGATCGGCGGCGCAAGCAGCCTGTTCGGTTCGTGGCAAATGGTTGACCCCAGCAACACCAAGCTGACCGGCGGCGACGAGTCGACCCAAGTCTACTCGCTGGGCTACACCTACGACCTGTCCAAGCGCACCAACCTGTACGCCTACGGTTCGTACGCCAAGAACTACGCCTTCATCGACGACCTGAAGTCGACCGCTGTCGGCGTCGGTATCCGCCACCGCTTCTAATCCAATGCAGGGCGCAAGCCCTGTCTGGATTCAGAGCGCAAGCGAACGAACGGGCTTCGGCCCGTTCGTATAAAGCCACCTTTCGGGGTGGCTTTTTTTTGTTCCATCGATCTGGTTTTTTGCGTTCCGCAGGTGCTTGTCAGGAGAGTCCTGTATCCTTGCAGCTCTGTCTCGAAAACTGCGATTGTTCCATTTGAGGAATGCAGTCTTTCACCTGTTATTCAAGCTACAGAGTTCAGCCGGAAGTAACCACGCGAATGCTACAATCCTAAGGTTTGCGCATTTGACGGACGCCTGAATGAACCTGCAACAGTATTTTCCCGTCCTGCTGTTTATCGTAGTGGCCACCCTTATCGGGTTCGCGCTTCTAACGGCCGGCTCCCTCCTTGGCCCACGGCGTCCTTACGCTGAGAAGCTGTCGCCCTATGAGTGCGGCTTCGAAGCGTTTGAAGACGCCCGCATGAAGTTTGACGTGCGCTACTACCTGGTGGCGATTCTGTTCATTCTTTTCGACCTGGAAATCGCGTTCCTGTTCCCGTGGGCCATTGCCCAAGGCACAGTCGGGCTCGTCGGTTTCTGGACGGTCATGGTTTTCCTAGCCGTGTTGACCGTCGGCTTCATCTACGAATGGAAAAAGGGCGCGCTGGACTGGGAATAACCCCTCCGGGTTTTTTCACAGCACGCTATCAGAGACGAATATGGCTATAGACGGCATTCTCAAGCAAGGGTTCATCACAACCAGCGCCGACAAGTTCCTTAATTGGGCGAAGACCGGCTCCATGTGGCCCATGACCTTCGGTCTGGCCTGTTGCGCGGTTGAGATGATGCACGCGGGCGCGGCCCGCTACGACCTGGACCAGTTCGGCATCATTTTCCGGCCCAGCCCGCGTCAGTCCGATCTGATGATCGTCGCTGGCACGCTGTGCAACAAGATGGCGCCGGCGCTGCGTAAGGTCTATGACCAGATGCCCGAGCCGCGTTGGGTGGTTTCCATGGGCTCCTGTGCCAATGGCGGCGGCTACTACCACTATTCGTATTCGGTGGTTCGTGGTTGCGACCGCATCGTACCGGTAGACGTCTACGTGCCGGGCTGCCCGCCCACGGCCGAGGCGCTGGTCTACGGCTTGCTGCAGATGCAGAACAAGATCCGCCTGACCAACACGATTGCGCGCTGAGCCTTCGTCTGGCCGGCGGCAATCGTTGCCGCGGGCCTTCTCGAAACCAGCGTATCGGTTCACCTAAGCGTACAAGATGATGACCAGGCTCGAAACCCTGAAAAACAATTTGCAGACCACCCTCGGCGCGGATATCGCGCTGACCGAGGCGTTGGGCGAGCTGACGCTCGAAGTACCCGCGCAGCAGTGGTTCTCCGTCTGCAACAAGCTGCGCACCGAAGCCGGCCTGCGCTTTGAAACCTGTATCGACCTCTGTGGCGTCGACTACCTGACCTGGGGCAACGGCACGCGCCAGTTGCCCGAGGAAACCACCGCCAAGATCCACCGCGCGCGCTTCGCCGTGGTGATCCACCTTTTGTCGATCGAGAACAACTGGCGCCTGCGTGTCCGTACCTGGGCCACTGACGACGAATTCCCGATTATCGCGTCGCTGATGGAATGCTGGCCGACCGTGGGCTGGTTCGAACGCGAAGCCTTCGACCTGTACGGCATCGTCTTCGAAGGCCACCCGGACCTGCGCCGCATCCTGACCGACTACGGCTTCATCGGCCATCCGTTCCGCAAGGACTTCCCGCTGTCCGGTACCGTCGAAATGCGTTACGACCCCGAACAACGGCGTGTCATTTACCAGCCGGTCACGATCGATCCGCGCGAGATCACCCCGCGTGTGCTCCGCGAAGACTCCTACGGCTTGGGGCGCTAAATCATGGCAGAAATCAAGAACTACACGCTCAACTTCGGTCCCCAGCATCCGGCCGCGCACGGTGTGTTGCGCCTGGTGCTGGAACTGGACGGCGAAGTCATCCAGCGCGCCGACCCGCACATCGGCCTGCTGCACCGTGCCACCGAAAAGCTGGCCGAACACAAGACCTACATCCAGGCGCTGCCCTACATGGACCGCCTGGACTACGTGTCCATGATGTGCAACGAGCACGCCTATGTCATGGCCATCGAAAAGCTGCTGGGCGTCGAAGCCCCGTTGCGTGCCCAGTACATCCGCGTCATGTTCGACGAGATCACGCGTCTGTTGAACCACCTGATGTCGTTGGGTTCGCACGCGCTGGACGTGGGCGCCATGGCGGTGTTCCTGTACGCCTTCCGTGAACGCGAAGACCTGATGGACTGCTACGAAGCGGTCTCGGGCGCGCGCATGCACGCGGCCTACTACCGTCCGGGCGGCGTCTACCGCGACCTGCCGGACACGATGCCGCAGTACGGCGACACCAGCAAATACCGCGGCGACAAAGAAATGCGCTTGATGAACGATGCGCGTTCGGGTTCGCTGCTGGACTTCATCGAAGACTTCACCAACCGCTTCCCGGCCTGCGTCGACGAGTACGAAACGCTGCTCACCGACAACCGCATCTGGAAGCAGCGTCTGGTGGGCATCGGCGTGGTCGATCCCGAGCGCGCCAAGGCGCTGGGCTTCACCGGCCCGATGCTGCGTGGCTCGGGCGTGGCCTGGGACTTGCGCAAGACGCAGCCCTACGAAGTCTATGACCTGCTCGATTTCGACATCCCCGTGGGTGTCAACGGCGACTGCTATGACCGCTACCTGGTCCGCATCGCCGAAATGCGTGAAAGCAATCGCATCATCCGCCAGTGCGTGGAATGGCTGCGCAATAACCCGGGTCCGGTCATGATCGAGAATCACAAGATCGCCCCGCCCAAGCGCACCGCCATGAAGACCAACATGGAAGAGCTGATTCACCATTTCAAGCTCTTCACCGAAGGTTTCCACGTGCCCCCGGGCGAGGCGTTTGCCTCGGTGGAGCACCCCAAGGGCGAATTCGGCATCTATCTGGTGTCGGATGGCGCCAACAAGCCTTACCGCCTGAAGATTCGGGCCCCCGGCTTTGTCCACCTGCAAGCGCTGGACGAAATGTCGCGCGGTCACATGATCGCCGACGCCGTCACCATCATTGGTACGCAGGACATCGTTTTCGGCGAGATCGATCGCTGATCCGCCCAGACAGTCACGAGCACGCCCGCATAACCCGGATTCAAACTATGCTGCTTTCCGAACAGGCCTACCAGAAAATCGACCGAGAACTCGCGAAGTTCCCGGCCGACCAGCGGCAGTCCGCCATCATGGCCTCGCTTGCCATCGCGCAAGAAGAGAAGGGCTGGTTGGCTACCGAAACCATTGAAGATGTGGCCAATTACATTGGCGTCCCACCCATCGCGGTGCAGGAAGTCGCCACGTTCTACAACATGTTCGACGTCAAGCCCGTCGGCAAGAACAAGATCGCCGTCTGCACGAACTTGCCCTGTGCCTTGCGCGATGGCGATCGTGCCGGTGAATACCTCAAGCGCAAGCTGGGTGTCGACTACCGTCAAACCACCGCCGACGGCCAGTTCACGCTGGTCGAAGGCGAATGCATGGGCGCTTGTGGCGATTCCCCCGTGCTGATCGTGAACAACAAGCATATGTGCGTGCGCATGACCGACGAGAAGCTGGACGCGCTGGTCGCGGCCCTCAAGGTGCAAGGAGAGTCGGCATGAACGCGCCCGACCTGTACAAGCAGTTCGCGCAAGGGCTGGATCCCAACCCGCTGAACGACGTGTCCAACTCGATGTGCCTGCACGGCCGGCACATCCAGCCGCAGATCATGGCGGACGTCGACGGCGAGAACTGGCGCCTGGCCGACTACGTCAAGCGCGGGGGCTACGAAGCCCTGAGAAAGATCCTCACCACCGGCCTGAAGCCGGAAGACGTGATCGCCGAAGTCAAGGCGTCGGGCCTGCGCGGCCGTGGCGGCGCGGGCTTCCCGACCGGCCTGAAGTGGAGCTTCATGCCGCGTGCCTTCCCGGGCCAGAAATACCTCGTCTGCAACTCGGACGAAGGCGAGCCCGGCACGTTCAAGGACCGCGACATCCTGCGCTTCAATCCGCACATCGTGATTGAAGGCATGGCGATCGCGGCCTACGCCATGGGCATCAGCGTCGGCTACAACTACATCCACGGCGAAATCTTCGAAGTCTACGAGCGCTTTGAAGAAGCGCTGGAAGAGGCGCGCGCCGCTGGCTTCCTGGGCGACAAGATCCTGGGTTCGGACTACAGCTTCCAGCTGCACGCGTTCCACGGTTACGGCGCCTACATCTGCGGCGAAGAAACCGCGCTGCTGGAATCGCTGGAAGGCAAGAAGGGCCAACCGCGCTTCAAGCCGCCGTTCCCGGCCAGCTTCGGCCTGTACGGCAAGCCCACCACGATCAACAACACCGAAACGTTCGCGGCGGTGCCGTGGATCATCCGCAACAGCGGCCAGGCCTACCTGGAAGTCGGCAAGCCGAACAACGGCGGCACCAAGCTGTTCTCGATCACCGGCGACGTCGAACGTCCCGGCAACTACGAGATCCCGCTGGGCACCCCGTTCTCGACGCTGCTGGAACTGGCGGGCGGCATGCGCGGTGGCAAGAAACTGAAGGCAGTGATCCCTGGAGGATCCAGCGCCCCGGTGCTGCCGGCCGACATCATCATGGAATGCACGATGGACTATGACTCCATCGCCAAGGCCGGCTCGATGCTCGGTTCTGGCGCGGTGATCGTCATGGACGAAACGCGCTGCATGGTGAAGTCGCTCTTGCGCCTGTCGTACTTCTATTTCGAGGAAAGCTGCGGCCAGTGCACGCCGTGCCGCGAAGGCACCGGCTGGCTCTACCGCATGGTGCACCGCATCGAAAACGGTCACGGCCGTCCGGAAGATCTGGACTTGCTGGACAACGTGGCAGGCAACATCATGGGCCGCACCATCTGCGCCCTGGGTGACGCCGCCGCCATGCCCGTCCGTGGCTTCCTCAAGCATTTTCGCGACGAATTCGCGCACCACATCGAGCATAAGTCTTGTGTGGTCCCGCAATATCTGTAGGTCTCAGGAACAGCAATGGTTGAACTAACCGTCGACGGCAATCAGGTCGAAGTGCCCGAAGGCAGCATGGTCATGCATGCCGCTCAGAAAGTCGGGCTTTACGTGCCGCATTTCTGCTACCACAAGAAACTGTCCATCGCGGCCAACTGCCGGATGTGCCTGGTTGAAGTGGAAAAAGCGCCCAAGGCGCTGCCCGCCTGCGCCACGCCCGTGACCAACGGCATGGTCGTCCACACCTGCTCTGAGAAGGCTCGCGCCGCTCAGAAGTCGGTGATGGAATTCTTGCTCATCAATCACCCCCTCGACTGCCCGATCTGCGATCAGGGCGGCGAATGCCAGCTGCAGGATCTGGCCGTGGGCTACGGTGGCTCGTCCTCGCGTTACCAAGAGGAAAAGCGCGTCGTTTTCCACAAGGACCTGGGTCCGCTGGTTTCCGCCGAGGAAATGAGCCGCTGCATCCACTGCACCCGCTGCGTGCGCTTCGGCCAGGAAATCGCCGGCGTCATGGAGCTCGGCATGCTGGGCCGTGGCGAACACTCCGAGATCACGACCTTCGTGGGCCGCTCGATCGAGTCCGAACTGTCGGGCAACATGATCGACATCTGTCCGGTGGGCGCGCTGACCTCCAAGCCCTTCCGCTACAGCGCCCGCACCTGGGAACTGGCCCGCCGCCGTTCGGTCAGCCCGCACGACAGCCTGGGCGCCAACCTGGTGGTCCAGGTCAAGGGCGACCGCGTGATGCGCGTGGTCCCGTTCGAAGACGAAGCCGTCAACGAATGCTGGATCAGCGACCGCGACCGTTTCTCGTATGAAGGCCTGAACAGCGACGACCGCTTGTCCGCCCCGATGATCAAGGGCACCGACGGCAAGTGGCAGGAAGCCTCCTGGGCCGACGCGCTGCAAGCCGTGGCCCAAGGCCTGTCGCGTGTCCGTGACAGCTTCGGCGCCGGCCAGATCGGCGCGCTGGCGTCGGAATACGCCACCACCGAAGAATACGCGTTGCTGGGCCGTCTGGTCCGCGCGCTGGGTTCCGAGAACATCGACTTCCGCCTGCGCCAGACCGATCCGGCGTTTGACGCCGCATTGACCGGCACGCCGTGGCTGGGCATGCCCATCGCCGAACTCGACAACCTGGACCGCGTCCTGGTCGTCGGTTCGTTCCTGCGCAAGGACCACCCGCTGATGGCGCAGCGCCTGCGCCAAGCGGCCAAGCGCGGCACGCAGATCCTGATGGTCGACAGCGCCGCTGACGATCCTCTGATGCCCGTCGCCGCCCGCATCACCGTTGCTCCGTCCGAGCTGCCGCGCGCGCTGGCCGAAGTGGCCGTCGCCCTGGCGCAGGCCAAGGAACAAGCCGTGCCGGCCGAATTCGCCTCGGTCACCCCGGGCGAAAACGCCAAGATCATCGCCGCCAGCCTGGCTTCCGGCGCCAACACCGCCGTGCTGATGGGCAACCTGGCTGTCGCCAGCGCCCAGGCCTCGACGCTGGCCGCCAACGGCCGCGCCGTGGCGGATCTGGCCGGCGGCAAGTTCGGCTTCCTGACCTCCGGCGGCAACACCGTCGGCGGTTACCTGGCGGGCGCCGTTCCGGGCAAGGGCGGCAAGACCGCCGCCGCCATGCTGGCCGAGCCGCTGAAGGCCTATGTCGTGCTGCACGCCGAGCCGCTGCTGGATGCCGACAACGGCCAGCAAGCCATCGCCGCGCTGCGCGGCGCGCAATTCGCCGTCGCCTTGACGCCGTACCGTTCGGCCGCCGCCGAGTGGGCCGACGTCATGCTGCCGGTGTCGCCGTTCACCGAAACCTCGGGCACGTTCGTCAACGCGCAAGGCCTGGCCCAGAGCTTCAAGGGCACGGTCACGCCGTTGGGCCAGACGCGTCCGGGCTGGAAGGTCCTGCGCGTGCTGGGCAACGTCCTGCACCTGGCCGGCTTTGACGATGAAACGTCGGAATCCGTGCGCGACGCCGCGCTGGCCGGTGGCATCGAAGGCCGCTTGTCCAACGACGTCAAGGCGCCGCTGGGCCTGGGCCAGGCTGCAAGCGGCCTGGAACGCGTGGCTGACGTGCCGATCTACCGCACCGACGCCATGGTCCGCCGTTCGGAGCCGCTGCAAGCGTCCCCGGCCTCGAAGAAGCCGGCTGCCGCCATGAACGGCCGCACGCTGACCAGCCTGGGCCTGACGGCCGGGGTCAAGGTCCGCGTCGCGGGCGCCCAAGGCGCCGTCGAACTCGAAACCGTGCAGGATGATGCCGTGGCCGACCGCGCCGTGCGCATTTCCGCAGCCTTTGAAAACACCGCAGCCCTGGGTGGCGCATTCGGTCAACTCAGCGTGGAGCGTGCCTGATGGAATGGCTTAATGTTCTTGAGAGCCACGGGCAGGCATTGCTGGGCCCGACGGTCTGGATGGTCCTCTGGACCCTCATCAAGATTGTGATCATCGCCGTGCCGATCATTCTGTGCGTCGCGTACCTGACGTACTGGGAACGCAAGATGATCGGCGCCATGCACGTGCGCGTGGGCCCGAACCGCGTGGGTTTCAAGGGGTTGCTGCAACCGTTCGCTGACGTGTTCAAGCTGTTGACGAAGGAAGTCATCGTCCCCAGCGAAGCCAACAAGGTGCTGTTCGTCGTGGCCCCCGTGGTCACGCTGATGCCCGCATTGGCCGCCTGGGCCGTGGTGCCCTTCGGTCCCGATGTCGTGCTGGCCAACGTCAACGCCGGCCTGCTGTACATCATGGCCATCACGTCGATCGGCGTTTATGGCGTGATCGTGGCGGGCTGGGCGTCGAACTCCAAGTACGCATTCCTGGGCGCCTTGCGCGCCTCGGCGCAGATGCTGTCCTACGAACTGGCCATCGGCTTCGTGCTGGTGACGGTGCTGCTGGTGTCCGGCAGCCTGAACATGTCCGAGATCGTCAACGTCCAGAACCGCGGCTGGTTTGCCGACAAGGGCCTGACGTTCATGTCGTGGAACTGGCTCCCGCTGTTGCCGCTGTTCGTGATCTACGTCGTGGCGATCGTGGCCGAAACCAACCGCCACCCGTTCGACGTGGTGGAAGGCGAATCGGAAATCGTGGCCGGCCACATGGTCGAGTACTCGGGTATGGCCTTCGCCCTGTTCTTCCTGGGTGAATACGCCAACATGATCCTGCTGTCCTGCATGGCGTCGATCATGTTCCTGGGCGGCTGGGCTTCCCCGATCGACATCGCGCCGCTGACCTGGATCCCGGGTTGGATCTGGCTGGGTCTGAAGACGTTCGTCGTGGTCTCGTTGTTCGTGTGGTTCCGCGCATCGTTCCCGCGCTACCGCTATGACCAGATCATGCGTTTGGGTTGGAAAATCTTCATCCCGCTGACCGGCGTTTGGCTGGTCGTGGTGGCGATCTGGATGCAGACGCCCTGGAACATTTGGCGCTAAGCCGCCAGGCAGAGGCAGGATATGGAAGCGATCAAAGATTTCTTCGGCAGTCTGATGCTGACCGAGTTGCTCAAGGGCATGCGCCTGACGGGCAAGTATTTTTTCAAGCGCAAGGTCACCTTGCGTTATCCGCAGGAAAAGACGCCCACGTCGGCGCGTTTCCGCGGCCTGCACGCATTGCGCCGCTACCCCAACGGGGAAGAGCGCTGCATCGCGTGCAAGCTGTGTGAAGCGGTTTGCCCGGCGTTGGCGATCACCATCGAATCGGAACAGCGTGATGACGGCTCGCGCCGCACCACGCGTTACGACATCGATCTGACCAAGTGCATTTTCTGCGGCTTCTGTGAGGAAAGCTGCCCCGTGGACTCGATCGTGGAAACCCATATCCACGAATACCACGGCGAAAAGCGCGGCGACCTGTATTTCACCAAAGACATGCTGCTCGCCGTGGGCGACCGCTACGAAGCCGACATCGCCCGCCGCCGGGCCGACGACGCTCCTTACCGTTGAAGCCCAGGGTCTGATCCATGACTTTTACCACTGTCCTTTTCTACATACTGGCCGCCGTGCTGGTGATCGCGGCGTTCCGCGTGATCACCGCGCGCAGTCCGGTCACCGCGGTCCTGCACCTGATCCTGGCGTTCTCCAACGCCGCCATGCTGTGGATGCTGTTGGGCGCTGAATTCCTGGCGCTGCTGCTGGTGCTGGTGTACGTGGGCGCCGTGATGGTGCTCTTCCTCTTCGTCGTGATGATGCTGGACATCCGCATGGACACCATGCGCCAGGGCATGAAGACCTACCTGCCTTTGGGCCTGGTGATCGGTCTGGTGCTGGTGCTGGAGATGTCCTTCGTGCTGGGTTCCACCTGGTACGGCTCGGGCCCGCAGGCCCCGGTCGCTGGCGACTACAACAACGCCCGCGCGTTGGGCGAAGTCATGTACACCCAGTACGTCTACGCCATTGAAGTCGGCGCCGCGTTGCTGCTGGTCGGCATGGTCGCCGCCATCGCGCTGACCCTGCGCCGCCGTCGCGACGTGAAGTACAACGACCCGGTCGCGGCCGTGCGCGTTCGCTCGAAGGATCGTTTCCGCATGGTGGACATGCCCGCCCAGAGCGAGCGTGCCCAGGCCAAGCGCGACGCCGCCAACGGCGTTGCCGCTGCGCCCCAAGGAGAAAAAGAATGACGCTGACGCTGGCCCACTATCTGATCCTGGGAGCGATCCTGTTCGCCATCGGGATCTTCGGCATCTTCCTGAACCGCCGCAACCTGATCATTCTGCTGATGTCCATCGAGCTCGTGCTCCTGGCCGTCAACATGAACTTCGTGGCGTTCTCCAGCTGGTTCGGCGACACCGCCGGCCAGGTGTTCGTGTTCTTCATCCTGACCGTGGCCGCCGCTGAAGCGGCGATCGGCCTGGCCATCCTGGTGCTGCTGTTCCGCAACCTGAACACGATCAACGTTGACGAACTCGATCGCCTGAAGGGCTGACGGGGTATTGGAAGAAAATGTCTAGCTCACCCAATCTCTACTTGCTCATCGCGCTGGCACCGCTGGCCGGAGCAATTCTCGCGGGCCTTTTCGGCACCGGCTTCCTGGGCCGTCCCATCGGCCGCCGCGCGTCCCACGTCATCACCATCCTGGGCGTGCTCATCTCCGCCATCGGTTCGGTGGTGGTGCTGGGCGACGTGCTGAACGGCTTGCGCTTTGACGGCGCGGTCTACACCTGGAGCCTGATCGGCCAGACCAAGCTGGAAATCGGCTTCCTGATCGATCCGCTGTCGGCCATGATGATGGTCGTGGTGACCTCCGTGTCGCTGATGGTGCACATCTACACCATCGGCTACATGGCGGATGACCCCGGCTACCAGCGCTTCTTCTCGTACATCTCGCTGTTCACGTTCTCCATGCTGATGCTGGTGATGTCGAACAACATGGTGCAGCTGTTCTTCGGCTGGGAAGCGGTGGGCCTGGTGTCGTACCTGCTGATCGGCTTCTGGTACACCCGCCCGACGGCCATCTTCGCCAACATGAAGGCGTTCCTGATCAACCGCGTCGGCGACTTCGGCTTCGTGCTGGGCATCGGCCTGTTGTTCGCGTACGCCGGCACGATGCACTACGGCGACGTGTTCGCCCAAGCCGACAAGCTGGCCACGATGACCCTGCCGGGCTCGGATTGGATGCTGCTGACGGTGGCGTGCATCTGCCTGTTCATCGGCGCCATGGGCAAATCGGCCCAGGTTCCGCTGCACGCCTGGCTGCCCGACTCGATGGAAGGCCCGACCCCGATCTCCGCGCTGATCCACGCCGCCACCATGGTGACGGCCGGCATCTTCATGGTCGCGCGCTTCTCGCCGCTGTTTGAACTGTCGGACGTGGCCCTGTCGTTCATCATCGTGATCGGCGCCATCGGCGCACTGTTCCTGGGCATCCTGGGCATCATCCAGACCGACATCAAGCGCGTGGTCGCGTACTCCACGCTGTCGCAGCTGGGCTACATGACCGTGGCGCTGGGCGCGTCGGCCTACTCGGTGGCGATCTTCCACCTGATGACCCACGCGTTCTTCAAGGCGCTGCTTTTCCTGGGCGCGGGTTCGGTCATCATCGGCATGCACCACGACCAGGACATCCGCAACATGGGCGGCCTGCGCAAGTACATGCCTATCACCTGGATCACCTTCCTGCTGGGCACGCTGGCGCTGGTCGGCACGCCGTTCTTCTCGGGTTTCTACTCGAAAGAGAACATCATTGAAGCCGCAGGCCACGCTAACGTCTGGGGCGCAAGCTTCGCGTACTACGCCGTGTTGATCGGTGTGTTCGTGACCTCGCTGTACTCGTTCCGCGTGTACTTCCTGGTCTTCCACGGCAAGGAACGCTTTGACACCAGCGACCACGGTCATGGTCATGACGATCATGCTCACGATGACCACGGCCACGACGACCATGGCCACGGCCATCATGGCGGCAAGCCGCATGAATCGCCCTGGGTGGTCACGCTGCCGCTGATCCTGCTGGCGATCCCGTCGGTGCTGGTTGGCGCCTGGGCGGTCGACCCGATGCTGTTCGGCAAGTTCTTCAACGGCGTGATCACGGTGCTGCCGCAGCATCCGGCGATGCACGAACTGAACGAAGAGTGGCACGGCTGGGTCGCCTATGGCCTGCATGCCTTCCAGACGCTGCCGTTCTGGCTGGTCGTGGCAGGTTTCGTCATCGCCTGGTACTGCTACCTGATCAACCCCAAGGTTCCGGCCGCGATCAAGTCCAGCCTGTCTGGCGTGAACAAGGTGCTTGAGAACAAGTACTACGTGGATTGGGTCAACGAGCAGATCATCGCTCGCGGCCTGCGCGCCCTGGGCCGTGGCCTGTGGCAGACCGGCGACCGCGGCATCATCGACGGCTTGCTCGTCAACGGTAGCGCCCGCGTGGTGGGCTGGGTGGCAGCGGTCAGCCGCCACCTGCAGTCCGGCTTCATCTATCACTACGCGTTCGCGATGATCATCGGCATCATGGCGCTGGTGACTTTCTTTGTGCTGATTCCCCAATGATGGCAAGCGAGATGGCATCCAACACTTTCCCCTGGCTCACGCTTGCGATCTTTGTCCCGATCGTATTCGGCCTGCTGGTGCTGGCGGTGGGCCGTGACGACCGTCCCGGTCTGACGCGCGGCCTGTCGCTGGCTGGCGCCTTGGCCGGCTTCCTCGTCACGATTCCGCTCTACACCGGTTTCGACTCCACCACGGCTGCCATGCAGTTCGTGGAGAAGGCCTCCTGGATCGAGGCTTTCAACGTCAACTACCACCTGGGCATCGACGGCATTTCGCTGTGGTTCGTTCTCTTGACCGCCTTCATCACCATCATCGTGGTGCTGGCGGGCTGGGAAGTCATCACCAGCCGCGTGGCGCAGTACATGGCCGCCTTCCTGATCCTGTCGGGTCTGATGGTGGGCGTGTTCGCCGCGCTGGACGGCATGCTGTTCTACGTGTTCTTCGAAGCCACGCTGATCCCGATGTACATCATCATCGGCGCGTGGGGCGGCGATAACCGCATCTACGCAGCGTTCAAGTTCTTCCTGTACACGCTGATGGGTTCCCTGTTGACCCTGATCGCGTTCATCTACCTGTGGCACGCCTCGGGTGGTTCGTTCGACATCCTGACCTGGCACAAGGTCAAGCTGGGCCAGACCGAGCAGATCCTGATCTTCGTGGCGCTGCTGGCGGCATTCGCGGTGAAGGTGCCGATGTGGCCCGTCCACACGTGGTTGCCGGACGTCCACGTTGAAGCGCCCACGGGTGGCTCCATCGTGCTGGCTGCGATCATGCTGAAGCTGGGCGCTTATGGTTTCCTGCGCTTTTCGCTGCCGATCACGCCGGATGCTTCGCACAGCCTGGCCGGCCTGATGATCACGCTGTCGCTGATCGCCGTGATCTACATCGGTCTTGTCGCGATCATCCAGGAAGACATGAAGAAGCTGGTGGCCTACTCGTCCGTGGCCCACATGGGCTTCGTGACCCTGGGTTTCTTCATCTTCAACACGGCCGGCGTCGAAGGCGCCATCGTGCAGATGATCTCCCACGGCTTCGTGTCGGGCGCCATGTTCATGTGTATCGGCGTGCTCTATGACCGCATGCACTCGCGCAACATCGCCGATTACGGTGGTGTGGTCAACGTGATGCCGCGCTTCGCCACGTTCTTCATCCTGTTCTCGATGGCCAACAGCGGCCTGCCGGCCACCAGCGGTTTCGTCGGCGAGTTCATGGTGATCATGGGCGCGGTCCAGCACAGCTTCTGGATCGGCCTGTTGGCGGCCACCGCCCTGATCCTGGGTGCTGCGTATTCGCTGTGGATGGTCAAGCGCGTGGTCCTGGGCGACATCGCCAATGACCATGTGCGCGAACTGACCGATATCAACCGCCGCGAATTTGTGATTCTTGGCGTGATGGCGATCGCCGTGTTGTACATGGGGATCTATCCCAAGCCCTTCACCGACGTGATGCACGTGTCGGTCGAGGCCCTGCTGCAACACGTTGCCGTCTCGAAACTGTAAGACAAGACAATGATGCAATCCCAAATCGATTTCGCCCTGGCGACACCGGAAATCCTTCTGCTGGTTTTCGGCCTGGCTATCCTGCTCGTCGACGCGGTCAGCAATCACCCTGAGCGCAAGCCGACGTTCCTGCTGACCCTGCTTGCATTGGGCGTGCTGACCGTCGTGTCGGCCGTCCAATGGAAAAACGGCGTCGCGGGCGCGACGTTCCACGGGCTGTACGTCACCGACGAACTGTCGCATCTGCTGAAGATCGCGTCCTATATCGCGGTGGGCGCCACGCTTGTCTATGGCCGCGTCTATGCGCAGGTCCGCGACATGCTCAAGGGCGGCGAACTCTACGTGCTGACGCTGTTCGCGCTGCTGGGCCAGATGGTCATGATTTCCTCCGGGAACCTGATCTCGATCTACCTCGGCCTCGAACTGATGTCGCTGGCGCTGTATGCGTTGATCGCGCTGCGCCGCGACGACGTCGTGGCCACCGAAGCCGCCATGAAGTACTTCGTGCTGGGCGCGTTGGCCTCGGGTTTCCTGCTGTATGGCATGTCGATGGTCTACGGCTCCACGGGCCACCTGGACCTGGCCGAGATCTCGAAGGTCATCGCTGCCGGAAAGGCCGAGAAGATGGCGCTGGTGTTCGGCATCGTGTTCCTGGTGTCGGGCCTGGCGTTCAAGCTGGGCGCGGTGCCGTTCCACATGTGGGTGCCGGACGTCTACCAGGGTTCGCCGACCGCGGTCACGCTGATCCTGGGCGGCGCACCCAAGCTGGCGGCCTTCGCCATCACGCTGCGCCTGCTGGTGGACGGCCTGCACGGCCTGGCCGCCGACTGGCAGCCGATGCTGATGATCCTGGCCGTGCTGTCGCTGGCCATCGGTAACCTGACCGCCATTGCACAGACCAACTTCAAGCGCATGTTGGCTTACTCGACCATCTCGCACATGGGCTTCGTGCTGCTGGGCCTGATGTCGGGTTCGGTCGCGGGCAAGCCGGAACTGTCGTCCGCCGCCTATGGCGCGTCGCTGTTCTACATGCTGACCTACGTGCTGACCACGCTGGCAAGCTTCGGCATCGTGCTGCTGTTGTCGCGCCAGGGTTTCGAGTGCGAGCAGATCGACGATCTGAAGGGCCTGAACCGCCGTAGCCCGTGGCATGCCGCCATCGTGCTGCTGCTGATGTTCTCCTTGGCCGGCATCCCGCCGCTGGTGGGCTTCTACGCCAAGTTGGCCGTGCTGCAGGCGCTCGTCAGCGCCGGCCACGTCACGCTGGCCGTGATCGCCGTGCTGTTCTCGCTGATCGGCGCGTTCTACTACCTGCGTGTCGTCAAGGTCGTGTACTTCGACGAACCGGCGGCCGACGCCGCGCCGATCGCCGCGACGTGCGGCCAGCGCGGCCTGCTGTCAGTCAACGGCGCCATGATGCTGGTGCTGGGCCTGCTTCCGGGCGGCCTGATGGCGCTGTGCGTTCAGGCCATCCGTTCGTCGCTGAGCTTCTGACCGGATACCGGCCATGAACCAGACGCTGGCGGTATGGCTGTTGATCGCGCTGGCGCTTGTCAGCGCGAATCTCCCGTTCCTGACGGAACGGGTGTTCGCCGTCCTGCCCTGGAAACAGGACGGGCAGGCCGCGGCCAAACCGTTCTGGCTGCGTCTGGTGGAGGTGCTGGTGTTCTACGCCATCGTCGGCGCGCTCGGTTTCGCGTTCGAGTCCACGTTGGGCAATCGTTTTGCCCAGACCTGGGAGTTCTACGCGATCACGCTGAGCCTGTACCTGGTGCTGGCCTATCCGGGCTTTGTGTACCGCTACTTGTTCAAACGGCACCCCCGTCTGCGCACCTGATGGCCCGCCAAGCCGCCAAACGCCCCTCCAGGGGCGTTTTTCTTTTGTGTCCATGAAATGTGTCGCACGAAGGCCAGCGCCGCGTAGCGGCTCGTCCAGGGGCGCGTAGCGGCATCGACATGGCGCGCAGCGGTCGCGGGGATGCGTCACCTGATCCTATCGCTATAAGTCGTTATTTATAACGATCATGCAGACATAAGTGTTGTTTTTTCATCTTTAACATGAGCGCCTTGCTGTCATTCAGGTTTCATTCAGTCGCTAGGATCAAAATCGCAACCGGTAAAAAAACAAGAATCGTTGCTATTCATATTCTGGAGAAGCTGGTTTGAAGTCCCAAGACTCGTATTCGCTGAATACGCTCACTACCTCGCTGGCCGCCGCCATTGCCGCGCCCGCCCTGTTTATCAGCCCCTACGCCGCCGCACAGTCCACGGATTCGGGCGTGACGCAGCTTGCCCCGGTACGGGTGGAAGGCGAAGGGTCTTCGTATCAGACGACAACGGTGCCCTCGCCGAAGATGACCGCGCCCCTGCTGGACACGCCGCGAACGGTACAGGTCGTGCCGAAGCAGGTGATCCAGGACCAGGCGGCGTCTACGCTGCAGGACGTGCTGCGCAATTCGCCGGGCATTACGTTCGGTGCGGGCGAGGGCGGCCGTCCGGGCGGCGACTTGCCGATCATCCGCGGCCAGAACGCCGCAGGCAGCCTGTTCCTGGACGGCATCCGCGATTCCAGCACTCAGGTGCGCGATACGTTCAACCTGGAACAAGTGGAAGTGATCAAGGGGCCGGACTCGGTGTATTCCGGCCGGGGCGGCGCGGGCGGCAGCATCAACATGGTCAGCAAGTCGCCCAAGGCGACGGACTTCACTGAAGCCACCGCCCAGATCGGCACGGACAGCAACTACCGCGCCACGATCGACAGCAACTGGCGCCTGGCCGACAAGGCGGCGTTCCGCCTGAACGTCATGGGCAACAAGGGCGATGTGCCGGGCCGCGACGACGCCGTCAATTTCGAGCGTTGGGGCGTGGCGCCGTCGCTGATGCTGGGGGTGGGCACGCCGACCCGCATCACGCTCAGCTACTACCATTATCAAGACGACAGCATGCCGGACTACTCCATTCCGTATGATCCGAAGACGGGCCAGCCGGTGACGGAGACGATGGGCGTGAGCCACAAGACGTTCTACGGCCTGAAGGGCCGGGATTTCATGAGCACGCGGGATGATGTCGCGACGGTCGATTTCCAGCACGACTTCTCGGACACGCTGCAATTGCGCAACGTGACCCGCTATGGCCGCGGCACGACGGATTTCGCCGCCACCAACCCGGACGACAGCAAGGGCAACGTGCCCAACGGGCTGGTCTACCGCGCGTTGAAGTCGGGCTACTACGTCACCAAGAGCTTCGCCAACCAGACCGACCTGACCGGCGAGTTCGATACCGGCAGCCTGAAGCACTCGTTCGACCTGGGGTTCGAATACAGCAACATCAAGCAAGACAAGGACAGCTATGCGCAGACCATCGCCAATGGTCCGATGGCATGCAAGGTCGGGGCGACCGACTTGTCCAATCCGGCGCTGTGTGCCTCCCTGTGGGATCCGGAACCCGGTACCGATTACACGGGGCACCTGACCCGCGCCGACAATCCGGCCCGTTACAACACGGACACGGTGGCGTTCTACGGCTTTGACACGATCAAGTTCAACGAACAGTGGCAGGCCAGCGTCGGTGCGCGCTGGGACAACTACCGCACCAGCGGCAGCAACATTGCGAAGGGCCGCAACGATCCGGCCGGCACGCCGGCGTTCTACAGCGCCAGCCGGGAAGACAACCTGTTCAACTACCAGTTGGGCCTGGCCTACAAGCCGGTGCCCAATGGCACGATCTACGCCACATACGGCACGTCGTCCACGCCGTCGGCCATCGCCGCCGGCGCAATCAGCGATGCCGCTTCCGCCACGAGCGCGTCGCTTGAGCCCGAGAAGAGCCGCACGGTCGAACTGGGCACGAAGTGGCAGGTGTTCGATGACCGCCTGACCCTGTCCGCCGCGGCCTTCCACGACATCCGCAAGAATACGAGCGTTGCCGTGTCCGCCACGGAAATCTCGCAAGTCGGCGAGGCGAAGGTGCGCGGCATTGAACTGGGCTTCTCGGGCAACATCACGCCCAAGTGGAACGTCTTCGGCGGCTACACCTTCATGGACAGCGAAGTGACCAAGGGTGCGTACAACAGCGGCGCCGTGGGCCAGGACCTGCCCAACACGCCGCGCAACGCCTTCAGCCTGTGGACGACCTACAAGGTCTTGCCCAAGCTGACGGTCGGCGGCGGCGCCTATTACGTCGACAAGCAGTTCGGCAATGCCGATGCATCGAACAACGCCGACGGCACGCCCAAAGCGCGCTGGGTGCCTTCGTACTGGCGCTTCGACGCAATGGCCGGCTACGAGTTCAATGAGCACTTCTCTGCCCAGTTGAACGTACTGAACCTGTTCGACGAAACGTACTACACCAAGGCGTATGCCGCGCACTATGCGGCGCTGGGTTCCGGCCGCGCCGCGCTGCTTTCTCTGCGCGTGCGCTACTGATCTGTCCGGGGGCCAGGTGCGGGTGCCTGTTCCCCAGCCGCAGGGCAAATGAAAAGCCCATCGCTCGTGGCTGCGATGGGCTTTTTTCGTGTGCTGAAAATGTCGGCCCCAGAGGGGACCAGGCCGATCAGCTTTCGAACCAGTTCAGCACACCGTCCAGCCCTGTCACGTTCAACGCGAATCGAGTCTGCTCGCGCACCAGCGGCTTGGCGTGATAGGCGACCGGAAAGCCGGCTGCGCCGAGCATCAGCAGGTCGTTGGCGCCGTCGCCCATCGCGATGATCTGTTCTTTCGTGGCACCGTGCGTGCGGGCGAATTCGCGTAGGTAAACCGCCTTGGCCGAGGCGTCCAGGATGTCGCCCACGACGTGGCCGGTCAAGAGCCCATTGTCGATCTCCAGCGTATTGGCGTGCGCGCTGTCGAGCTTTAACCGTTCGCGCAGCCGGTCGGTGAAGAACGTGAAGCCGCCCGACACCAGCAATACCTTGATGCCGGCTGCCTGCGCGGTGCTGATCAGGCGTTCCGCGCCCGGGTTGAGCCGCAGCTTTTCCACATAGACCTGTTCCAGCGCCTCGGCCGGCACGCCCTTGAGCAGCGCGACGCGGCGGCGCAGGCTTTCGGCGAAGTCCTTGATCTCGCCGCGCATGGCCGCTTCGGTGATTTCGGACACCTTGTCCTTCACGCCCACCACGCCTGCGATCTCGTCGATGCATTCGATGTTGATCAGCGTGGAGTCCATGTCCATCGCCAGCACCTTGCATTGCGACAGCTTCAGGCCGGCCGGGAGAAAGGCCACGTCCACGCCGTTGCGCTCGGCCCACGCCACGATTTCGGCGCGGGTCAGGGCGTCGTGCTGCACGTCCAGCAGACGGGCTGCCGTGTTGCTGATGCGCGCTACGCCCTGGGCCTGGGCCAGGGCAGCCAGCTGTTCCGCATGGTCGATGGTCAGGCCGGGAGATTGGACGACGAGGTGATGGGTAGTCATAAAGTTGCGAAGGTTGGCGGGTTCACTTCAAGGCGCGCAGCACGACGCGCACGGCATCGGCGCGGGCGGCGATCTGCGCGGCCTTGATCTCAATCCGCAATTTATCCTGTCCTGCCAGTTTGATGTTGCGTTGGCGTTGCACAAGTTCAATGATCCGGCCCGGATCGACCGTGGTCTTGGGGCCGAATTGCAGGAGCGCCTGCGTTTCGCTGGCGTCGATCTTGACGATGCCCAGCGGTTGCGCGGCCAGGCGCAGGCGATGCGTGGTCAGTAGCGTCTGCGCGGCCTCGGGCAGTTTGCCGAAGCGGTCGATCAGCTCTTCCTGGATGTGGATCAGGTCGTCTTCGTTGTCAGCGTGGGCCAGGCGCTTGTAGACGCCCAGGCGCGCATGCACATCGGCGCAGTAGTCGGAAGGCAGCAGCGCGGGGGCATGCAGATTGACTTCGCAAGCCAGGTTGAAGGGCGCATCCAGGTCGGGCTCTTCGCCCGCGCGCAAGGCGCGGACAGCCTCGTTCAGCATCTCGTTGTACATCGAGAAGCCCACTTCCTGAATGTTGCCCGATTGCGAATCGCCCAGCACTTCGCCCGTGCCCCGGATCTCCAGGTCGTGCATGGCCAGGTAGAAACCGGAACCCAGTTCCTCCATGGCCTGGATCGCTTCCAGGCGCTTTTTGGCGTTCGTCGTGATGGCGTCCTCGCCCGGTGTCAGCAGATAGGCGTAGGCCTGGTGGTGCGAACGCCCCACGCGGCCGCGCAGCTGGTGCAGTTGTGCCAGCCCGAAGCGGTCGGCGCGGTGGATCACGATGGTGTTGGCGCTGGGCACGTCGATGCCGGTCTCGATGATGGTGGTGCACAGCAGCACGTTGTAGCGCTGCTGGTAGAAGCCCTTCATCACCTGTTCCAGCTCGCGCTCGGGCATCTGGCCGTGGGCGACTGCGATGCGGGCCTCGGGCACCAGCTCTTCCAGGCGGGCGCGGCGGTTGTGGATGGTCTCGACCTCGTTGTGCAGGAAGTAGCACTGGCCGCCGCGCTTGAGTTCGCGCAACAGGGCCTCGCGCAAGGTGCTGCCGTCTTCGCGGCGCACGAAAGTCTTGATCGCCAGGCGCTTTTGCGGCGCGGTGGCGATGACGGAGAAGTCGCGGATGCCTTCCAGCGACATGCCGAGCGTGCGCGGAATGGGCGTGGCGGTCAGCGTCAACACGTCGACTTCGGCGCGTAGCGCCTTCAGCGCTTCCTTCTGGCGCACCCCAAAGCGGTGCTCTTCGTCGATGATGACCAGTCCCAGACGTTTGAATTTCACATCTTTGGACAAGATTTTGTGCGTGCCGATGACGATATCGACGCGCCCGTCGTTGATGCCCTCGACGGCGGCCGCCACTTCCTTGGCCGAGCGGAAGCGCGACAGCTCGACGACGCGCACCGGCCAGTCGGCGAAACGGTCCGAGAAGGTCTGGGCATGTTGTTCGGCCAGCAGAGTGGTGGGGCACAGCAGGGCGACCTGCTTGCCGTTGGCCACCGCCAGGAAGGCGGCGCGCAGCGCCACTTCGGTCTTGCCAAAGCCGACGTCGCCGCAGACCAGCCGGTCCATGGGGCGGCCGGACGTCATGTCCGCCAGCACGGCTTCGATGGCGGCGGCCTGGTCGGCCGTCTCTTCAAAGCCGAAGCCTTCCGCGAAGGCCTGGTAGTCGTTCAGCGGCAGATTGAAGGCGAAGCCTTCGCGGGCGGCGCGTTGCGCATACAGCGCCAGCAGCTCGGCCGCAGTGTCGCGCACCTGGCGGGCGGCCTTGCGGCGCGCCTTGTCCCATTGGCCGGAGCCCAGTTGATGCAGCGGTGCGGCTTCCGGATCGGCGCCGCTGTAGCGGGCGATCACGTGCAGCTGCGACACCGGCACGTACAAGGTGCTGCCGTTGGCGTATTCAAGATGGAGGAATTCCATCTCGCCTTCGCCCATGTCCATGTTGACGAGGCCGTGGTAGCGGCCGATGCCGTGCTGCGCATGGACGACGGGGTCGCCCGCGCGCAGTTCGGACAGGTCGCGCACCATGGCTTCGACGTTGCTGGCGCGTTCCTGGGAGCGCTTGCCGCGCCGGCCGGTCGAGGCCAGGCCCGGGTACAGGTCGTTTTCGGTCAGGAAGGCCAGATTGGCCTGCGGCAGCTGGAAGCCGATGGCCAGCGGCGCGGCCACGACGCCGAAGTTCGCGTCGGACGCCAGGAAGGCTTCGATGGTGTCCGGCTGCGCGTCGGGCGTGGCGCCGAACTCGTTCAGCATCTGCACCAGCGTTTCGCGGCGGCCGGCGGAGTCCGCGCATAGCAGCACGCGGGTCTGGCGCGTCTGCAACAGCGCGCGCAGCTTGGCGATCGGGTCTTCGGAACGGCGCGCCACGCTGACGTCGGGCACGGCGCGAAAGTCGGGGTGCGGCTCGCCGGCGGTCAGTGCCAGGCGGCGGAATTCCTTCAGGCGGGCGTAAAGCGTTTCAGTGTCGACGAACAGTGCGGACGGCGGCAGCACCGGGCGTTCGCGGTCGCTCTTCAAGAAGCCGTAGCGGCTGGACGTGTCGTGGTTGAAGCGCTGGATCGCGTCGTCGATATCGCCGACCGTGACGGTGACCGTTCCTGCCGTCAGGTAATCGAAGAGTGTCGCGGTTTCCTCGAAGAAGAGCGGCAGGTAGTACTCGACGCCGGCAAACGGGATGCCGTTGCCGATGTCCTTGTAGGGCAGGGCGCGCGACGGGTCGCCTTCGAAGATCTCGCGGAAGCGCGCGCGGAAACGGGTCCGCGAATCCTCGTCCATGGGGAATTCGCGGCCAGGCAGCAGTTGGACTTCGCGCACGGGGTACAGGCTGCGCTGCGTGTCGACGTCGAAGCTGCGGATGGTTTCGATTTCATCGTCGAACAGGTCCAGCCGGTAGGGCACGGCAGACCCCATGGGGAACAGGTCGATCAGCCCGCCGCGCAGGCAGAACTCGCCCGGCGCAGTCACCTGGGTGACGTGGTTGTAGTTGGCCAGCGTCAACTGCGCGCGCAGGGCGGCCTCGTTCAGCTTGTCTTTCTGCTTGAACGAGAACGTGTAGGCGGCCAGGAACGAGGGCGGCGCCAGCCGGTACAGCGCAGTGGTGATCGGCACCGTCAGCACGTCCACCGTCTTCATCATCAGCGAGTGCAGCGTGTGCAGGCGCTGCGAGATCAGGTCCTGGTGTGGTGAAAACGCGTCATAGGGCAGCGTCTCCCAGTCGGGCAACTGGCGCACGCGCAGGTCCGGGGCGAACAGCTGGATCTCTTCCGCCAGGCGCTGGGCCTCCAGCGGCTCGGCCGTCAGAATGACCAGCGGCGCCGACGCTTGCCGTGCCAGGTCCGCTAGCAACCAGGCGTCTCCCGAGCCCGGCGGGCGGGGCTGTGCATAGCGCGCGCCGGGTTTCAGGGCGGACAGGGTGGGGGCGGTCGCCGGGACGGGCGGGGCGGCGGAGGCGGAGGAAGTGGGGGTGGGCATCAGGGTGGAAGCAGGCATCAAGCGGAAGATTATAAAATCACCGCACCATGTCTGACTCAATCATTGCGATCGTTCCCGCCGCGGGTGTCGGCGCCCGCGCCAGCCAGCCCGGCGCGCAGGCCGTGCCCAAACAGTATCGTCCATTGGCCGGACAGCCCATGCTGCGCCACGCGGTGCGCGCCCTGCTGGCCGACGACCGGGTGTCCCAGGTGCGCGTGGCCGTGACGCCGGGCGACGGCTGGGTGAACGCGGCCCT